>NZ_JAECZA010000281.1 GCF_016056275.1 Dendronalium phyllosphericum CENA369
CCCTGCCCCTCCGCCCCCTACACCTCTGCACCCCTGCTTCTTACCTTCTGTCTCTTACCTTATTGCAATTACAACTGTCCAAAAATTTTCCTGTCTTTTTGCGAGATACGCACAGAATAGCCCTTTTTCAGAGGTATATAGGGTGTCCATTCAAAAATCCCATCGCTAGCGGTACTATCAGAGATATTTTGGACGAGTTTCTCCCCATCGTACAACTTAATTGCCACGTCGCCATCGAAATTATCTCGCCACAATATTAAATAAGGTCGATCTTTTTCTAGAACTACAGCCGTAGTCACACCCTTTAGGACAGTTGCGATTGCTCAAAGCCTTATAGCAACTGGGTTTTTACTCAGCGATAAGTTCCGAGGAAGAGCCACTGCGCCCTTCGGGTTCCCTGGCAGCCTTTGCAAGTGGCGTGGTTTCCCTCCCTTGCAACTTCGGTGACTCAGCACGAGCGCACTTTGCTATAGCTATATAAGCCAGTCTCTATGAACTTCGTACACTAAGCCCTCAGACTTTTTAACTCGAATTTATATACAAATATTCTCAAGTGAGATATTATTCTCATGAGTATTTAATAGTAATTTAAATTAATAAGCTTGCCAATGCTTTTTCCCTTCTTGATTATGTTCCGAGAGGGTGTTGAGGCTGCGCTTGTCGTGGGTATCATCGCCAGTTATCTCAAGCAGACAGGACGTACCCACTTAATGAAGTCAGTCTGGCTCGGAATTGTCCTAGCAACTTTAGTCTGTCTAGCAGTTGCTATTTTTTTGCAAATATCTAGTCAAGATTTTCCGCAACAAGAACAGGAATTATTTGCAGGTGTAATTTCCTTCGTGGCGGTTGGGGTTCTTACCTGGATGGTTTTCTGGATGCGCCGTGCTGCTCGTTCGATTAAAGGGGAATTACAGTCCCAAATTGAAGCCGCTATTCAATCGGGGGATAAATGGGGCATAGCACTAGTGGGGATGGCATTCTTTGCAGTGCTGCGGGAAGGTTTGGAAACAGTAGTGTTTCTGCTGGCCACCTTTCAGCAAAATTTAGGAATTCAAGCTCCTGTGGGGGCATTGTTTGGATATGCAGCCGCAGTAGCGGTTGGTGTAGGCATCTATCAGGGTGGTATCCGTATCAATTTGAGGCGATTTTTTAAATGGACGGGAGCCTTTATTATCCTAGTTGCCGCCGGACTCTTAGCCAGTGGGATCAGAGCCTTTCACGAAGCGGGAGTGTGGAATGCGCTGCAAACAGTGGTATTTGATGCTAGTCGAGTGCTTCCCAATAACGGGTTTATCGGTTCGCTTTTGGCAGGATTTTTTGGCTATAACGATGCCCCGACAGTAAGTGAGGCGATCGTCTATTTTGGCTATTTAATTCCTACCATGTTGCTGTTCTTAGGCGGTAACGCTGGACAGAAGACTACAGCAAGGCATTCCTAACTACTTAAATAATTTCTAGAGCAATACTAAACAATGAAAAATGTTTTCAAACACTTGACAAAATGGATTTATTTGTCGGCAACTACCAGTCTAATTTTATTAACAGTAGCTGCATGTGAATCCAATAAATCACCAGATGCCAATTCAAGTAATTCTGAAAATAATTCATCGCAAGTTAAACCCGCAAGCGATACTTCTAGCGGTAATTCTGCTGAAACTGCTTTGACTGTGACAGATAAAGGTTGCGAACCTAGTCAGTTGACGGTGACATCTGGTCAAAACACTTTTGTGGTTACTAATAAAAGTAGCCAACCTCTAGAGTGGGAAATTTTATCTGGTGTCAAAGTCATAGAAGAACGGGAGAATATTGCACCTGGCTTCGTTCAAAAGTTGAAAACTAACCTAGAAGCAGGCGAATATGATATGGCTTGCGGTTTACGCAGCAATCCCAAAGGTAAGCTGACAGTGAAAGCTGGACAAGGAGATTCTCAAGCTCAGACAACCCCAGACCAAGGTAAGTTAGTAGGTGCGATCGCAGAATATAAAGTCTATGTCACCAAAGAAACCGACCAACTAGTGGCAGACAACAAGACTTTTACAGATGCCGTGATTGCTGGCGACCTTGCTAAAGCTCAGAAACTCTATCCTTCTACTCATGTCCACTGGGAACGTGCAGAACCGATAGCTGAACTTTTCTCCGACCTCGATAAAACGATGGATTCCCGTGCTGATGACTTTGCCAAAAAAGAGGCCGATTCTCAATTTACTGGATACCATCGCATAGAGAAAGCTTTATTCCAAGACAAAACTACAAAAGGCATGAAACCTTTTGCCGAAAAGCTTCAAAAAGATGGACTGGAACTGCAAAAGCGCATTGCCACCTTGACCATTGAACCAAAAAACATGGTTGGCGGTGCTGCTGACTTGATTGAAGAAGTAGCTGCTACCAAAATTTCAGGAGAAGAAGACCGCTACAGCCATACAGATTTGTGGGATTTCAGCGCTAACGTGGATGGTTCGCAAAAGATTGTAGAGTTGTTGCGCCCCGTTATCCAAAAAGCTAACCCAGATTTGCTGAAGCGTGTTGATAGCAATTTCACCAAAGTTGACCAAAAACTTGCTAAATATAAAACCCCAGATGGTGGTTTTGCTACCTATGACAAGGTGAGTGAAGCAGATAAAAAAGACATGAAAACTGCGATCGCTGCTCTTTCTGAAGATTTGTCTCAGTTGCGCGGCACTCTGGGCGTTAACTAATCGGAGAATTCCTAGAGGAGTAAATTATGTCTATCACAAAGCAAGCAAGTTTACGCATTACTCCCAAGCTGGGCCGTCGTGACTTGTTAATCGGCATGGCCGCAGCAGGTGGAGTAGCAGCCTTGACGACTTTGGGCTATCGCACTCTTCTGGGAACATCTCTTGACCCATCTGAAGAGGTCGTGCCGTTTTTTGGGCTTCACCAAGCAGGTATTCTTACCCCGACTCCGGCTGCTGGGTTGATGGTTGCATTTGATACGACTGCTACTAATAAAGCAGATTTAGTGCGGTTGTTCAAAACTTTAACTGAGCGCATCCAGTTTCTCATGGCAGGGGGAACACCCAAGCCGCGCGACCCCAAATTTCCCCCTAGTGATTCCGGGATTATGGGGCCGAACATCGCTCCCAATAACTTGACAATCACCTTAGCTGTAGGTAACTCACTGTTTGATAACCGCTTTGGACTCGGCAACTTGAAACCCAAGCGGTTAGAGACGATGCCCAATTTTCCTAATGACGAGCTTGACCCAGATTTATGTCATGGAGATATACTCTTGCAATTCTGTGCGAATACTGAGGAATCAAATCTCCATGCTTTACGCGACATCGTCAAAAACTTGCCCGACTTGATAACTTTGCGTTGGCAAATAGCGGGGTTTCTGCCGCCGAATACCCATAAAAAACAAGGCAAATCTACGGTGCGTAACCTCTTGGGTTTCAAAGATGGGACGGCAAATTTAGATGCTGGCAATGACAAATTAATGAATCGAATTGTCTGGGTACAGCCAAACAATGGCGAACCCGCTTGGACAGTAGGGGGAAGTTATCAAGTGGTGAGGGTAATCCGCAACTTAGTGGAACGCTGGGATCGCACGCCATTACAGGAGCAAGAGACTATTATTGGTAGGAACAAGGACTCTGGCGCACCCTTGGGAATGAAGCACGAGAAAGATATTCCCAATTATGCCCAAGACCCTCAAGGTAAACAAATTCCTCTAAATGCTCATATCCGTCTTGCTAATCCTCGCACATCAGAGTCGAGTTTGATTCTACGGCGTGGTTTTAACTATTCACGCGGGTTTGATAAAGCTGGACATTTAGATATGGGTTTATTGTTTGTCTGTTTTCAGGCTGACCTAGAGAAGGGGTTTGTGACAGTGCAAAATCGCTTACAAGGAGAACCTCTGGAAGAGTACATTCGCCCCATAGGTGGTGGGTTTTTCTTTGCCTTACCTGGTGTCAAGGCTGAAGGAGGTTATCTCGGTCAGTCATTACTGGAAGCAAGTGTCTAGATTTAATTTTGAATTTTTTGACGATGATTAGCCATTATAAATAGTAGCAATCACCTTTGTTGCAGGCTGATAAGAGTTTTCACTGAGTGAAGTCCAGAACAGAGATTATGTCTTGTATATAGTTTTTGTTCTATAAATTCCTGTATACGAGAGTTAATCTTAACCAAAACAAAAAACAACTTTGGTTTTGTATCTATAAAGAACTGTGAAATATTTCTAAACTGTACATTTTATGTATAGTGTAGACCTCTAGCTTATTGATCTAGAAATCTGTCTTTCACCTTAGTTAAATCTTTAGTTGTTCTGATGACTATATCAGAATATTTTTTTAATTCTTTCTGGAAATTATCAATTAAAAACTTATCAGTTTCTTCTGAATTTTTTGGATCTATATGAGCTTTAGCCATTGCTTCAAATGTTGATGCATAGGCTAGACCCACAATCGCAATTCCAGTTGCTGCTGTTCCTCCTGCAATCGCATTACCTAAAATAGGAATTACACTCCTGAAAACATCCAAGCCTAATGTTGCTCCAGCAAAACCAACCAAAGTTTTTGTTGGTACTCCTTCGTAAGTCAGTTGTAGGAATTTTCTTGCATCCCTAAATCCATACACAGATGCAATAGAAACAGGAAGAGATGCTTGTATTGCTAAATTTGTTCCCGTTGATACACCCGGTATTGGAATAAAAGCACTACCAAAAGTTGTTACTGCTGCTGCTGCAATTAACTTCCAAGCTAGTTCTCTTTTGGATTTTAAATCAACAACCTGTGCTATTCTCACAGCATCTGCATAGATTTCAGGCAAATGCTCAAGGGTTCTAGCAACCACTTCTTCCAAACCAAAGGGTTCGCAGATAGGTTTGCCTCTAATTATTAACGGCGAGGCAGCTATTTCAATAACATCATCTGATTGTGTGATGTCAAAATGTGATAGTACAGTTTTCAGACTATCAACTTCTTGTTCGCTTGCTCGATCTACCTGTGAAAGAACGATGAGAAGTGGTATGCCATACTTATGAAGTAGGCTGATAATATCAATATCAAATTGTTCAATTCTAGCTGAGGGAGCGCTAATAACATACCAAACTATATGAATCTGCTTTTCAGGTTCTACTTTTTGCTTAGAATACAAAAACTCAAAAATAGTGTTAACAAAAGCACTGCCTTCACCTAATTCATAGCCCGCAGAATCATAGATATTGACAAGACCATTACTATAAAAATGAAAACCTTGGGTTACGGGTAAACCTGTACCTACCTGAGCTAAGTCTTCACCGAATACAGCATTAATTAGACTACTCTTTCCTGTCCCAGTTGCGCCAATGACAAGGATATTAGGAGCCTTAATTTTTTTGATTACGTTCGCTACTGCTTCCGTAACAGATAATTCTTCCATAAGCTGCCTACTTGGTGGGGGAATGAGAACCTTATATTATGTAGCCCTCTTTTTTACCTTTCGTAGGGGCAAAATCAGAATTCTTACTCCAAGATATATCTTCTGAACTGTAATTTCTGTCTAGAAATTTACACTAATGCTTTAAGCACTACTAAATGGATGTTTTGGCACTGTTGGTGATGGGCAAACATAATATTAACGAACTAAACATAAGCTATCAGGAATTTTTTAGATAAATTCCAAGTTTTTTTTTACTTACTGTGGTTAAACTCCTAACTTTATAATACTTGTTTATCAAGAATCGAGAAAGGTTTTTTTCATAATTTCTAATGCTTCAGGAGAACTAATACGCAAGAGACTATACTTTTCAAATTCTTTCCTGAAGCTATCCCTTAGATATTGTTTAATTTCCTCTTTATTGCTACCTTGGAGGTTATTATGTGCTAACTTTTCAAAAACAGCATTACAGGTAAGTCCAAATACGACAACATAGGATGCCGATCCTCCTGCGGTAGCTAGACCAGCTCCTGGCAACAAGACACCAATTAAATCTCCTATAGCTGCGGTTAAAAATGCATTGAATGCTGTTATGGAGCCAATAGTAACTAAAAACTCGCCAACCTCGCGATAACCGTATACGGATGCAATGGACATACATAGCCCTGTTTGAGCAGCAATTAGAGCTGGTGTTCCAACAGGTACTGGGGATGCTTGTGCAGCAAAACAAGTACCAGCAGCTATAGATATATATTTCCAAACTACTGGTCTTTTCGCTCGCAGGTCAACAATCTGAGCTGCAATCAATGCATCAGTGTACATGTCCGGTAACAGTTCAACGGTTTTGTTAACTAGCTCTTCCAAGCCAAAAGGATCGCAAATCCGTTTACCTTTAACTTCTAATGGAGAAGCTGCTACTTTCAGCACATCATAGACTTTACTAAGATTAAATTTTTCTAGTGCTGCTTTAATTCCATCAATTTCTTCTTCTTTTGCGCGATCGCACTGAGAGAGAATAATAATTGCTGGTATGCCTTTCTGGTTAATATTATCAACAATTTTTTTCTCGAATTCTTGCACCCTACCTGATGAGGCATTGATAACATACCAAACAAGATGAATCTGTTTATCAACACCCTCCTTTTTCTTGTTAGATAAAAAATTTAATACTCCTTCGACGAATTCTTTCTCTTTTTCTGCTTCATATCCGGCTGAATCATATATAAAAATAGGCACATTTTCAGAGTATTCATCTCCTGGATAGCGACAAAACTCTTGAGTAACTGGTAAACCAGCACCTGTTTTGGCTAACTCCTTACCAAAAACTGCATTAATCAGTGAGCTTTTTCCTACTCCTGTACCACCAATAACCGCAATATTAGGGCGTTCGAGTTTGCTGATTTGTTCTTTTAGTTCCTCACTGATTTGCTTATCTGCCATTTAGCATTTGTCAGTAGTTAAAACAACCCTAAGTATAGCACGTAGCATTCACCGTAATTGTGACCGTAAAAATATTTAACTATAATTACCTCAACATAGCAATTTTTTGACTAAGTGATGCTACTATATGGTTAGCGATTTCCGCGACGATGATTCGCAGCTTGCAATAACAAAGATTCAGCAAAAGCGATCGCATCACTTGCAGATTTACCCCCAGCTAACTGCGCTAGTTCTTCTCGGCGAGTAGTTAAATCCTCTAAATTAGTAACTCGCACAACGGTACGCTGTTCGCTGCTACCGTTGTTGGCTTTTTTACCCTTGCCTTGAGTAATAATTTGCTTATCGACGCGGAAATGGCGGTCAGCCATCGCAGCTACTAAAGGCTGGTGAGTAACACACAATACTTGATTAGTTTGACTTAATTGGTGTAATTTTTCCGCGATCGCTTGGGCTACTCTTCCAGAAACTCCAACATCAATTTCATCGAAAACCAATGTCTCAGCGGCATCCGAACGAGAAAAACAAGCTTTCAAAGCCAGCAGAAAACGACTCATTTCGCCGCCAGAGGCAATTTCTGTCAAAGGTTGCAGTGGTTCTCCGGGGTTGGGACTAAACATAAAAGTAATTTTGTCTGCACCTACGGCGGTTGGGAATGTCGGCGCTATCTCGACTTGAAACTGCACCTTTTCCATCGCTAAAGGTTTGAGTTCGGCTATCAATCGGGATTCTAAATTCGCAGCGGTTTGACGGCGCAATTGAGTTAACTTTTGACAAGCTTGAGTCAGCTTTTCAAAACATGCTTTTTCTTGCTGTTCGAGATTTTCGATTGATTGTTCGCTGTCGTTAAGGGTCGCTAATTCTGTTTGGATGCGTTGATAATAGGCGATCGCTTCTGTAAGTGTCGGCCCGTACTTGCGGCAAATTTGCTTTAATTCTTGAATGCGTTCTTCTACTTCTTCTAAACGTTGGGGATCGGCTTCCAAACTGTCGCCATAGGCGTTGATCTGCCGTCCCACTTCTACCACTGCGGCTTGCGCGTCCCTCACCAAATCTAGCAGCGATCGCAGCTGGTCATCGTATTCCACCATGTCATTTAATGTCGCTTCGCTGTCTCCTAATAAGTCGGCGGCGGCTGGAGTTTCATTGTCATTTTGATACAAAGCTTGATAGACTTTGTAACTCATCTGTTGCAAATCAACGACATGGTTGAGGCGTTCGCGTTCTTGTGCTAATTGTTCCAATTCCTGGGGTTCTTCGAGGTTGGCTGTTCCCAACTCTTGGACTTGATAGGTAAGCAAGTCGAGTTGTTGCAGGCGTTCGCGTTCTGATGTGCGGCGTTTTTCTAGTGTGAGATGGGCGTTTTGGTAAGCAATAAAGCCAGTAGCAACCTTCTGACGCTGCTGTATTGGGGAATCACCACCATACAAATCTAACCATTCGCGGACTTGGGCAGACTGTCCCACCTGTACAGTTTGACCTTGGGCGGTGATTTCTACCAAGCGATCGCGCAGTTCTCCCATAATCTGCCGATTTACCAACACTCCATTCACCCGCGATCGACTGCGGATATTACTAGCAGTAGCTGTAATTTCGCGGCTAATGACTATGGAGTTATCATCTATTAAATCAATTTCTTGTTCGCTCAACCAAGCAGCCAAGGCGGGGCTATATGTAAAAGTACCTTCCACTAGTGCCCTGCTTGTTCCCGTGCGAATTACTCGACTTGAGACTTTACCGCCCAACACAGCATCAATGGCATCTAGGATAATTGATTTCCCCGCCCCGGTTTCACCTGTTAATACATTCAGCCCAGCGCCAAATTCCAACTCTAGTTGGTCGATCAGGGCAAAGTTTTCAATTCGTAGGCAAAGCAACATCAAGCCAAATTCTCCTTTGATAGTGCTGAGTGCTGAGTAGTTAAGAGAATCAGAGTTAGTAGCGCCGTCGGCGCTGTCTTAAACTCAGCACTCAGCACTTTCAACTCAGCACTTAGAAAGGCAGCAATACCTACTACTTATTAAACTAGTAAGCCCATTTAAGTGTAGCAAACCTCTTCATCTAGTTTTTACCGATTGCTCATTGATTGTTTGAAAAAATCTTATTATTTATTAATAGTCAAAAAACTACATATAAATAAAAAGAGCAAAAGTCCCCTAATAATTAGTAGGACTTTGGAGATTAAATAATTTAGTTGTGTTTTCTACAGCTACTGCTATTTAGCTAACTGAGTTGCGATCGCATCAGTTTTAGCTGCCATAATGAAATCGTTGCGATGCAGTCCTTTAATGGCGTGCGTCCACCAACTAACTGTAACCTTGCCCCATTCAGTCAGTAAAGCGGGATGATGCCCTTGCTTTTCAGCTTCTTCACCGACTCGTTGAGTGAAAGTCAATGCTGTCTGAAAATCGGGAAACTTGTAAACGCGTTGTAAGTGTAACTCTCCATTTTCCTCAATTATCTTCCAATCGGGTATCTGAAGCTGAAGTTCAGCAATTTCTGCCTCAGTTGCTGGGGGCGAATCACCACTACAGGGGGCGCAAGTTTGTGGTAATAACGCTTCCATTGTTCCTAATCCTTCACTAGTAACGGTCTCAATCGATTTTACCGTTAAATTAGTGGTGGTTAGAGGATATTTGAAAAGTTGCAGCAACTTCAAAATCACGCAGTTTTTTGACAATGGCGCAAATTCTCGCTTTTGGGTAGAGTAAAATCGAGCGTGAAACTATTTAAATTTTCAATTTAAAACCTCCAAATGTCATATCTACGAGGTTACTGCTGAGACGCTGAAATTGAATTCCTCCACTTACTGCCTTCAAATCTGCCTCAGATAGTTTTAGTTTTTCAACTTGGCGATCGGGCTGCAAGTCAATAATTTTGATGCTAGACATATTTTTCTCAATAATTTTTTTCAAGTTACAGCCAGAATTTTCGTGCAATTGCCTATTACTCTCATCATTCAAAAGGTAGAAAATATAGGAAATATCAATATTTAAAAAAGACATTAATGCGATGATTTGTCGCCATAGGTTTAATTTTTTTAGACGAGCATTTTAAATCGTTGAAGAAGAATTTAGACCAAACTCTCCATGAAAATGCACTAAATTCTAACAGTGTATCGTTGGTTGCAACGGTATAAGCAAGGAAGTATAAATGCATTGCTTGAAGTTAACAAGATTTATACCATCTCTTTGGGAAGATGCGCCAAATCTTTTTAAATTCTTATTTCTTTGTGTGCTTTGCGTTCTACCCTGCGGGAAGCCCTTCGGGTTCAGCAGTTGCTTCAAGTCGGGGAACCCGCCCAACACACTGCTTCACCGCTGTTATACTTTCTTACCTGCTACTGGTTCAGTTATATTTTCCATATCGACGAGATTCCACTTTAAACCTTTACTCCTATATATACGCTTGCCCAAAGAGGGATAGTCACCGATGTCATAGTCTAGCCTTTGACCAACTACTATACATTTAAATATAGAATTGCCCGTGTTTTTCAGCTTGTGCGGTTTCCCACCAGCGCGATATCCAATAAAATCTCCTGCTTTAACTGGATAAACGCTTTCTCCAATTGTTGCCTCAGCTTCTCCCTCAAGAATGTATACGCACTCTTCTTCGTGATAGTGCATATGAAGCTCCGTTGATTCGCGTCCAGGCTCTACTTCAATGATGTGGAAACCGATATTTTTTAAACCTGTCAAATCTCCTAAAGACTTATTCAGTCTGCGAGCATTGGAGTTAAGAAAATGTGTTTTTTCTAGTCCTTCATAAGACTCTATCTCTTCTTTGGTGACTAAATACTTTTCCATTTCTTGATACCAAGGTGCTAAGAAAATTTGATGGCGAACAAGCGAGGGTCTAAAGATGAATTAAGACGGAAGTTAAAACAGGTTCAAGGGTTCCAACCAGAGCAGAAGCGATCGCTTCTATTTGTGGATGGGATTATATCATCACCTCGTTATTAAGTGCAACTTCATAGAGAATCGGTATCAGAAGTCAGAATTCAAGAGTCATACCAATTCACCAAAATCTTGATACACATGCAAGAACTTGTAGGGGCACTGTTACGTTCGCCCTTACATCCCTATTTGCATCATTTATAAAGTGAAATGGTATCAGAATGCAATCAATGGGAGATTCAAACCCCAGTAATTGAAGATTACAAATTACGCCTAATGTGAATTAAAAAAGCCTGCTGTTTCATAAGGGTTTCAAGACTTATTAAAAATCTTGGTTTTGGAACCATCGACGAAATTACAAGGATTTCATCACTCAATTCACATTACACGTAAATTATAGATTTGGTAGGGGTTTTAAACCCATTTATTCATCGACCCTTCGGGTGATGGCAGTTCTTTTATGTCGTGGGATCTTTTGGTGTCCACTTTGTTAAGAATTTGAGCATCACTGAAGCCACAGCATCCGGCGACTCAATCAAGAAGCCATGACCGCCATCAAGCACTACAAGTTCAGCCTTAGCAATGCCTTGAGTAAGTTGTTGGGAAAACTTAACAGGAGTGAGAATGTCTTGTTTGCCAACCAAAACAAGAGTAGGACAATTAATTTGTTTGAGGCGTTCTGTTGTGTCACTAGCAAGGATAGCTCGGCTGTGGTGATAGAGAGTATAAGCTTTTGGAGCAAATGGGTAGTTAATCGCAAATTCGATCAGACCTTCTATCATTCCAGGAATCGAGTAAAACTCATCCGTAAATATCCAGGGCAATATAATTTTTTCATAAAGCTTCAGGTCTACACGAACGGGGAGGTCGCCCCAAGTTTCGATGAGGCTATTGAATCGCTCATCTCCTTTTGCCAAAGATGATACAAGTATCATACTGTTGACTTTTTGCGGGTGTGCTAGTGCTAATTCTTGAGCAATTTGACCGCCCATTGAATGACCGACTACATGTACCTTATCAATGCCGATGCGATCGAGCAATGCTGCAACATCATTTGCCATCTGCTGCATACTATAAGGACTATCGGGAGCAGAACTTCGCCCCATTCCTCGATTATCGAAGCGAATGACTTGATATCGAGGAACGAGTGATGGCATTATTAGCGACCAATAGGAAAGATCGCACAAGAAACCAGCAATTAATATTAGAGGCTCACCCGTTCCTTTGATGTCGTAGAACAAATCAACCCCATTCACCTGAACCTTCGGCATATCAGTTATTAGTCACTTCACTCCAATTAAAAATGAATAATTTAATTTTTGTATTTTTAATTTTTAATTTTTAATTAAATTATGTCCCTATTCTTCTAAGAGGTTGTTTTAAAAGTGTTTGGCTGTGATTTTAGGCACTTATTGATCCCCCCTAGCCCCCCTTAAAAAGGGGGAAAGTAGAATCAAAGTCCCCCTTTTTAAGGGGAGCCACTGCGTTGGGCGGGTTCCCCGACTTGAAGCAAGTGGCGTGGATTTAGGGGGATCTAAAACTATTTGATACATCATTAGGGACTTTTCAAACATCCTCTAAGGGTTGCTGTAGGGGAATTGTAATCACAAATTCTGCTCCTGCTCCTGGGGCTGAAAAACACTGTAATTGACCGCTGTGTTTTTTGACAACTATTTGATAACTAATCGATAAACCCATACCAGTACCTCTACCCACAGGTTTCGTGGTGAAAAAGGGGTCGAATAAACTGTTACGTACTTTTTCAGTCATTCCTGGTCCATTATCAGCTATGCGGATAGTTACCTGTTGGTCGGCAGTGAGTTCAGTACGAATGCGAATTTGGGGATTGTCAGTTGTCAGTTGTCCGTTGTCAGTTGTTTTTCTACTTGCTACTGACCACTGACTACTGACAACTGACTCTTCTAAAGCATCGATCGCATTTGTCAATAAATTCATAAACACTTGATTCATCTGGCCAGCATGACACATTACCCGTGGCAGTTGACCGTACTCTTGAATTACTTGAATTTCTGGCTGTCCTGATTTAGCTTTCAGGCGACTTTGCAACAGTAGCAAGGTGCTATCGAGACCTTCGTGAATATCCACTCGTTTCATGCCGTCTTCATCAAGACGAGAAAAGTTGCGTAGAGATAAAACAATCTGCCGAATGCGTTTAGCTCCTATATTCATAGAATCTAGGATTTTAGGCAAATCTTGGCGCAGAAAATCTAAATCAATTGCATAGATTTGTTGGTGAATCTCTGGTATTGGCGGGCAGTAATGCTGTTGATAAAGTTCTACTAAGTGCAGCAAATCCCGTACATATTGGCTGGCGTGGCTGATATTACCGTAGATGAAATTAACGGGATTGTTGATTTCGTGAGCAATACCTGCTACTAACTGTCCCAAACTGGACATTTTCTCAGTTTGAATCAGTTGCGCTTGGGTTTGTTGAAGTTCGAGTAAAGCCGCTTCTAGCTGCTGTGCTTTGTCTTGGGCAGTTTGGGCAGTGATGCGAGTCTGGGCGTAAAGTTTGGCTTGGTCAATGGCGATCGCAATTTGATCGGTCACTGCTTGTAGTAATTCTACTTCATCGTCCAACCAAGGTCGAAAGCCATGACAGTAACCACAGCTAAATACACCAATTTCTCCAGATTGAGTGTGTATCGGCAGCGACATAAAAGCGGTAAAGCCAAAATCACTCAAAACCTGCTGTGCTATGGGATCGTCCACAGTATTAATATCATCTATGCGGATGATTTCTTTGTTCAAGGTTTTAGCTGCTATCAGTTCAATTTCTGTAGAAATTACTCGATCTGTCAAAAGACAAGGCAAGATGGGACTTTTCGCTTCGTATATACACTCCCAGTAAGGTGAGTTAGTGTTTTGACGATACCAAAAGAAGGCGCAGCGATCTATTTGGAATAAGTTACAGATTTCCTGAACTGCGGTTTCTAAAATGCAATTGAGTTCTAAAGAAGCTCGAATTTGGCTGGACAGGCGATTTAGCAATGCTTCCCGTTGGGCGATCGCTCTAAATTTAGCTTCTGAGTGGCTAATTTCCCGGACAATAACTATAATTTCCTGCTCTTGTAATGGTGATAGTCTGGCTTCAAAATTACCATTTCCTGCTGGCAAGGATAAAGTATATTGAAAACTGACTATCGCTTGAGTTTGCAATACTTGAGTTATTGCTTGTTGAAATTGAAATCCTAAAGTAGGCGGTAATAATTCTAGGATTTGCTTCCCTGGAATGACTGTTTGTAAATTGTGTAAATTTTGAATTTCTCCTGGCTTGTAATCTAAGATAATTCCATCAGCTTCAATGCGAAAATATAAATGAGGCAATATCTGTAAAACTGCTTCGAGTTCTGATGTTTTGTGACTTAACTGTTGTTTAGTTTTTTGGTGTTCTGCAATTTCGGCTTGCAGTTGTTTAAGTGTATTTGTTAATTTCGCAGTGCGTGGCTTGATGATTCCCGATTTGTGATGTCCTTTACGTGCTTGATAGTTGAATTTGGTATTTGGTGGTATTTCTTCTTTTAAAACCAAAGTCTCTGCTATGGCATCTTGCAGCTTTTCAGTAAACACTTTTATCTACCTGCTTTTTAAATTTATTAATGATGAAAAATTTTGTTATATAAGTTTTTAATTTACAACATATTAATTAAAGCGATCGCTAGATTTTATAGAGATTTACTGATAATTCATAAATACTTTATTAAGCAATTTTCATAACTAACTTAACAGAACAATCATGCCGATTTTTCACAGTTTGGAGAAATCTGCTGCAATTAGGGAAGAAAAGTATGAGGATGTAAAACTATAAAAGAATTTTTCAAAGTAGCTTTTTGTTATAACTGGAGTTTAATACGATTTTAGTAAAGAAAAAGTTAACTTGTTGGATGTTTCTATTTTTTAATTTTTAAATTTTCATAAAAATAACATAAAAATACATGAATTTACGTTAAAGACAACCAAGCTCTTCGACAGTGTTTAGCGGTAAAATTTATTACTTCTGACTTTTGTAAAAAAGCCATAATAAATTATGCAATTGTCATTTTAGTCACAAAGTTGTTTGCAATTAGATAAATTTCAGCAGTTTGGCGACGATTAAATAATATTATTGATTACTCATATTCGCTATTTTTTATTTCTTACTACAGAAGATTGCTGTATGCTAATTGTCAAGAAAATAATCAGTAATATCCTTATACAATAGATAAAATTAGTATAAAAATCAAAGAGATATGTTTTCAAGTTTACTTAACACTAATACTTAAGACGGCGAAACCAAAACACTATAGTAAAATGTTCGCCAAGCTTACAAATAGCAAATTTTAGATATTAAGTTTTTAATTTCGTGCAGCATAACTGGGGACTCGTTCGCCAAAAATGCAATTTAATCAAAATCAATCTCCTCAAAATAGATAACGATCTGATAAAACTAAAAAGCATAATATCAACGCATTGTTAGCAGGGCTGCTAATCTCATTTTTTGTGTTATAAAACTCACATAAATTTAGCTTGGACGGAAAAAGACTTTATGGAACCAGGAAAACTGGAATGTTTTAAAGAGTACGGCGAATTTATTCTGCAAAAAATAGATTCAGTACCTCATTCTCTTTCTCAACAAGAAGATTGGGTTCCAGCTAGCCTTGATGAGTGTCTTCTACGCCTCCGAGAAGCTGCTGAGAAAACTGTAGAACTTGCAACATCGCCAGTTAAAATTGGCGTGATGGGAGAATTTAGTAGTGGAAAAACTTTACTTTTGGGCAGTTTGATTGGATATGCTGATGCTTTACCAGTCAGTGAAAACCCCACTACAGGCAACATTACAGCAATTCATCTCGTACCACAAGCAGGATTTGCCACAACTCAATTAGGCAATTTTACTGTGGAGTATCTAGCTCATGAAGGAGTGAATGAGTGTCTGCACTTCATGTTGGGGCAAGCAATGCAACGGGCTACAGCCGCAGGACTTGTAACCTTGCCTGTCTCGAAGTTAGAAACTGGTAAAGATATTATTAACTGGTGCGAAGATTTATGGCACAGCAGTAACAATTTAGAACTACGTTATTTGCTGCGAGAGTTGGTAGTGTTTGTTCGGGCTTATCATTCCTATGGGGAAGCTCTTTGTGGCGGACGCTACCAAATTGATGCTACCACCGCCCGCGAGGGACTACAGCTAGCCGAACAGCCGATGGCAATCCAAAGTCTTGGTTTTGATGATCTACCTCCAGCGCATGTCCGATTGCCGAGTCCACCCCAAAAGCTAGCAGCAAAGCTTATACAGAACAGTTTCCCATTGATCCGCCGTGTCGATATCGAGGTAAAAATATCGCGGGAAATTTGGGATGTTACGGGTGCTTCTGAATTTGTTCTTTTAGACTTTCCAGGCTTGGGTGCTGCTAATTCCGGTGCTAGAGATACATTTTTGTCACTGCGGGAATTGGCAGAAGTACAGACAATTTTAGTACTGTTGAATGGCAAATCTCCCGGAAGCGATCGCGCCAATAAAATCTTCACCATGATGCAACAGCAGCGACCGGGACAAAACCTCAAAGATTTAATTCTCGTAGGTGTCGGTCGCTTTGACCAACTACCCTTAGAAAGTGAAGGCGGTGAAAGAGTACTCGACCAATTAATCGACGATACCGCAGCCAACAGTCCTTTGTATGAAGATACCGTTTTCCAAAAACTGAAAGTTCTGCAAACAACAATCGATGGCGCAAGCGCCTTTACCACCCAAAAAGACCGCATCGTTTTGCTGTCGCCACTGTTGGGACTGGCAGAATTAGCCAAACGTTCGAGTACTGTCAAAGCAGGTTCGCCAGAGTTTTTGGCTAACTTAGACTATCCTAACTACCTAGAGAGGTCAAAGCGGTTGCAACAAAAGTGGCAGCGTTTAAGCGAACGCCTACTAGAATCAGATGCACGCAGCCATTTAGGCAGACAACTAGGTTACTTTGCTCAAGATGGGGGTATTGCCAAGCTACGAGAATTGATGCAAAACCATGTTGCTACTCACGGACTTAAGCAACTGTATGAAGATACTAAAAGAGCAGCCGAGCGTTTACGCCAACAACAAAAAAATTTAGAAAATATCATTGCTCAAATTCACGAGCAAGGCATCCCCACAGGCGATAGTCCAGCCTCGATCGAGTTGCGGGCAACCATTGAGACTTTAGATAAAACTTACAGAAACTTTCAAAAAGATTTAGGTAAAGAACCACTCAAAGACCGACGCAAAGAAGTCGTCAGCGATGTGGTTAAAGACGAACTCACGTATAGAATACTCAATTGGAACCAATGGACTTTATTATTTAATAAAGCTCATAATGGCGCGATCGCCTTGGCCGAATCAAAAGGGGCAGCTGGTAAGCTATTCGATCGGGGTAATAGAGTTAATAGTGCGATTCCTACTAAAAGCGACGATTTTTATCCAGCTTTTGCCAAAACTGTCAAAGAACTAGAAGAATTTGCCCGCGATCGCATTCGGCAAGCAGTGGTAGACTCGTTGAGCAAATTATCCGATCTCATAGCCCCAGAACGCGACTATCTCAAGACTATCCTCCGCCCCGAAATAGAACAAGAGATTGAAGTAAAGTTCGGTGGAGAAGAAGCCGATTTATTTTATCAATTGCTGTTAGGATGCGACCCCAACCAATGGCAAGAAGCAATTATCTCCGAAATTAGTGGTAGAGACAAAGCGATCGCACCTGAAATGATGTTTCCCTTAGCGCGTCAAGACGAAAAACATCATATTGGGCAAATCTTTGATTGGGCCCCAGAAAGAAACCAAAGCACATCTAGATCCACGAATCATCAGCTTTTGGTTTTGCGACTGCGAGATGAAATCATCGCCAGCGCCAGTTTGCATCTCGTCCAGTATGTCAGCGAAGTCAATCAGCAAGTGAATGCGGAATTAGAGGGCATTTTGGATCTAATTATTCCCACTTTGCAAAATCTCTCCAAAAAAGAACAGTTGCTTATATATATTGCGGCTGGAGACTCGCAATCTGCGATCGCAGTTCCCACTTGGTTGCAGATACTTTCGGAAATCGCTACCGTTTCTTACTTAGATGTTGCTAACTAATCGCCTATTTTATGGGCAGCAAAATAAGGATGTATTTGTGAGACGCGATGCCATTTTTTATACAATTTTCAAACGTACTCCTAGGTTGTTTTTTGAGTTAGTAGAACAGCCACCCCCTGAAGCTAGTAGCTATCGCTTTGAATCAGTTGAAGTTAAAGAACCAACATTTCGGATTGATGGGGTATTTTTACCGCCACCTAATACAAAACCTCAGACGATCTTTTTTGCTGAGGTGCAATTCCAAATAGATGTAATCACAACAATCGCTGTTTATAAATTTGCAAACTTAAGCCGTGAAGAGGTAGAGGCGATGTTAGGAGTCAAGTTAGAAGAAACTAGGGTTTATCAAGAAGCTAAAGAAGAAGGACGACAAGAAGGGAGACAAGAAGGACGACAAGAAGTAAAACTTGAACTTGTACCTCGGTTCTTAGCTCGTGGAATGTCGATGGAAGAAGTTGCTCAGTTACTGAGTTTAACTATCGAACAAGTAACACTTGCTACCGAGCAAGAATCTTAAATATAAATTTAGTAACTGCCGCGTTTTTGAGAGCGAAATAAAAGTTACTCAAATATATCGCTGCGGGAAAATTGCGATCGCAAATCGCAATCCCCACGCTTGTAGTAGATTCTCTTAAAAATCGCCACCATTTTTATTCAAATATTTCTCGTGAAGTTGCTTGATAGGGAGTCGGGAGTTCGGAATAGGGAATAGGAGGGGAGTTAGGTAAGCAGCGGAGCAGAGGAGATAAAACTACTGACCACTGACAACTGACTTTTGTACAGACAAAGGTTAATCGCGTCTCTACGACAACTGACAACTGACCAAATATCAGCAATTTAAGGAAAATATGAAATGCCTGTAGAAATTCGGCTTTCTCCTCAATTTGAAGTGCGTATTCACGAAAACGAATATTTGCAGCTGCCAACAATCCAACTTATTGCTGCTGGGAACAACGTTCCTCACATTTCCCGCATTACTTGTGCTGTCAGAGGAACACCAAGTGAATTGGCAGCACAAATTCAAAAAGCCTATGGGAAATTCGACTCAGACATCCCGAAAATTTCTCAAATCGGTCAATTAGAACAATATCCTTGTAAACTGAAGCAACCTTTAACACAACCAATCAACTGTAAACTGCGGGTGATGGTAGAGTATTTTGATTCCGACGCTGCTGGAAATCCATTGCTGTCTGTGCGAAAGCACATTGGATCTGCGTGTCATCTATGGTCAGCGCCAGGTTTGGAGCAGCCACCCACTAAGCAAATAAGAAAAATGGATACTGCAATGAACCCTTTCCAACTCAACAACATCGATAAGCAACGAAGTGATAAAAAAAGGTTTCCGGGATGGTTTGCTCTGGATTTTGGCACTTCTAACTCTACAGTCACACTCTTCGACCCCATTGAAGTGCCGATCGCGGAAGTGTTACCCAAAGAACAAGAACTGCGATTGCGCGATCGCTTGGGTGAATGGCTGAGTTCTCCCGCCTCGGTGGCTTTACCAGATGTCAGTGTTGCTGAGTGGGAAAAATTTCTCGCTGACATTAGCAAAAACCTGGAAACAGAACCCAGTCGCTTGCATGAAATTTTTGAAACCGATAATAAAGAGCGATTTTTAGAAGCGATTCGACAAATCGAACTATGTTTGGGTAATAGCGATCGCTTTCGTCGGGCTGCTAGCAAAAAACTTTATCAGATATACCATGAGGTCTTCCGCGTCCCCACTTTAGAATCGCAAAATTTGATTCCGGTTGTGCTGGATATCGATCGCCGGGGCACAGAAATACCTAGCGAGTTGGAAGTTTATCGCTTGGCAAATCTCGAACTGCGGATGGGTAGGGAAGCCAGGGACAACAGAAAAAAAGCGATCGCCCAAGGTACAACAACTTCTTTAAAAGAAATCATCAGCAGGTTTCACCACTCACCCAAACGCTATTTTGGTCAGGAGCGGTCTTTTCCGGTTATTTTAGATGGCAAGGAAGAAACAATTAATGTTAACCAACTGATCCAAGCAGCTTGGGGACATTTAATCGATTTAACTGAAGATTATCGCCAACGCGCCCGCCGCAGATTTTCGGAAGGAGATTTCCTCACAGCAGTTGTCACCTACCCAACTGTCGCCCCACCAGTTGTTCGCAAGGAAGTTAAAGAACTAGTTGAAGAGTTGGGGATGGACGACGTGCAAACTGCTTACGATGAAGCGGTTTCTGTAGCAATATTCTTTCTCTGGCGAGAATTTGGCGGTAATCTTAACATCGGCATCGAATCTTTCAAAACCCGCTGTCGCCAAGAAAAGAACAAATGGTCGCAAAATGTCCTGGTTTTAGATATCGGTGGTGGAACCACAGATTTGGCTTTAATTGAACTAACTTTAGAAGATAAAACCCCATTTTTTGCCGACAATGAAGATAGAGGTTTGGGGGGAAGATATTATAAACTGACACCAAAACTATTAGGTTCTTCTGGACATTTACAGTTAGGCGGTGAGCTAATTACACTGCGAATTTTTAGATTATTAAAAGTGGCGATCGCTGACTTTTTACTATCAGCTGTCACCACAGGTGACATCGAAAGTGAAAAACTAGAAGATTTAATTAGTTCGGAGTTAAACGAGCGTTTCTTGGAACAGGGTAAATTTAGAAGTGGCAGTTTGTTGAAATGTCTGGATAAAGAAAATCCTGAAGGCGACGCGGCATACAAAGATGCCTTAGATACCGCAGAAAAAGTATTGCCTACCCGCTGGCAACAAGCACCCCAACGCCTGCAAGCCTTTTATACTCTTTGGGATCGTGCAGAAGCGGCCAAACTCAAACTCGGACAACCAGCAGCAACAGATGATTATCCCTTAACCTTTACGATCTCTGAGCAGCAAATTTCTGAACTACTTAACCAAAGTGCGATTAAATTTCAGGTGAAAGACCCTGAGAGTATTTGCGTTACTTTAGATAGTAAGCAATTTGAACGAACTGCTGCTTCTGCAATTCGAGAAGCGATCGGGATTGCCAAAGGACTAATGGAGAGTCGTCTGCGTCCTCAAGATAACACTGTAGATCCTTGGAATACGCATAAAGTAGATTGGCTAATCTTATCAGGTAAAACTTGCAATCTCGACATCGTACAACGCCACATCTACGAGGAATTTAGCAAATCTCCATATTTTGTTTGGAATCCAGAGCGAATTACCTTTGTATTGGAATTTACCAAACTAGCTACATCTGCTGGTGCTTGCTATGCCGAGAAACTACGACGACTGAGATTCGACCCCGAAGAATCTAAAGGATTGCTGCGTAAGGGAGCCAATCAATTAGAAATTGATGTGAAAAACTTATTTTATTACCTACCCTGCAACTTCAAACGCAAAACCCAAAGCAACGACTTACTAACAATCTTTAAAGCCGGACAAGAACTCTATCAACTCGCTCATTGGGAAAGTGTAGCGAAGGTTCGTACTGTGTGGCAAGGCATACAATTAACAAACATTATTTATCGTCAAGACTACGAAGATGGAGATTTACGACTTTGGGGTAGCTTCGACGGTCAAACCCTGATGGAGAAACTAGGGATGGAAGAAGCTGAGTTTCTCAAAAAAATCAAAGTTCAGTTTGAAATCGATCAAACACTCCAATTTAACGTGTTGCTTTGTCAAGGAAATCCGCATTATTTGATTGACGTTCCTGGGATTGATGTGGGTTCGGCAATATCAGCAGCTTCCGAATCAGAACTGTTTGCTGATGGGAAATTGAAGTGGAATATTGCTGTGGAACGCCCGAATAAAGACTTGAGTAATGGTGATATTGCCGTCAACGTGATTGAATCGGCAACTGTCGATCGCCCCGATGCCTATCATCTAGTTTTTGAAGTAGACAACGAGAATCATAAGTCCTTGCAAGAATTTCACTATCTGCGTGATGGCGCACCACAACCAGCAAACGGTTTAATCAGTAACTCCTTACCTCCCTTCCCGCAAAGCAATCAGCACACCTTTTATGTGTATCAAACAGATAATGAAAGCAACACCAAAAAATGGATACGTATTGGCGCACTCAGCAAACCAGATGTGACAACAGATTACCCTTGCCAATATCGTGTCACTCTCGACGAAAAAGGTATTTTACGGATGCACGCTGGTGAAGTCCCTTACTGGACATCGACAAATCAAGAATGTCTCAAGCAAGAAGGATGCGTTTACCGCGCTGAATTAGACTTGCAACCCAACGAAGTCGATAAAGAACGCGATCCGTTTTGTGGCATACATTAAAAAGTAAAAAGATAATCAGCCTAAATAAATTTAGGGGTTAACAAGCATTTTTCATAGCAGATTCTACCTCGGTGAAGTACAGATTATTCTTTGTACTTCATCGCCTAAGAAATGCGATATTTTCTTTCTTTTGCCTTTTATCTTTTAACTTTTTACTTGTTCGGTGAGATAAAGAAAAGGTGATATTCATGCAGCATCTACGTCAACTATTAGAGATAGAAAATTCAGAGTTGGCTAAACTACTACGGTTTAGTCTATACGGGCTAGAAGCTACTTTAGATAAGGCTCGCACAGAGTTGCCACTAGATCCAGGAGCTAAGTTATGCGATGAGGTGCTGCAAGAACTCCAAAGCCTATTACAACCTCAAGAAGGCTGTAGTTTGGTAGAAATCTTACCCCCTCCAGATCAATTAAAACTAAGTCACCTCCGGGATGCTTTTGATTTCGATCCAGAACTAACTCATTATCTCGGAAATTCCCCACTGCAAAGCCAGAGCGACTCAGATTTGTGGAATGAAATTCAACGCAAGCTATTACGAGTCCCAGAGAATCTGGCTGAGTCTTGGCAACAACGTGCTTTGGATTTAGCACAGAAAGTCGGTGCAATCAAAGATAATTCGGATTTGTACGAACTTCCCTTTATTCGAGATGAAGTTATTTATCCGGGACTTAAGGGTACTGTCAAAGCTAAAGGGTTACGCTTATCTAAACAAGCATTATTAAATTCTGAAATTGCCCAAAGTAATGAATCTGGAGATTTATATTTACTAGCTGGCTTTTTAAATTTTTATATGAAATTTATCGACATTGAACCCGATTTATATCATGCTTTAAAGAGTATTTTTGGTTTCGATGTTATCTCTCTACATAGCAAACCAGAACAGCGATCGCAATACCTTGAGGCTTTAAGCGATCGCTGCCTTCGCACTCAAAAAGCCGAGGAAAATGGCGATCCGCTGTCAACTCTACGTGCTTGGATTGACATGGATGAAGCCATACACTCTCTGTTATTCGTTCCACCTGCGGAACGTTATTCTTGGTGGGGGAAGCTACAACAAGAATCGAGACGCATTCTCAAAAAAATTGCCGACAGGGCAATTAATGCAGGCTATGACGTGCGAATCCGCCAATTATCGGGACTGTATGCCGACATCTGCACTTTCTCAAAAGATGACCTACAACTAGACTGCGGCGGCGTTCCTGGGGAAGTTTTGACTTGTCTGCGGGTTTACGCCCGAATTAATCAAGAAGAGTCTCTAGGACGTGTAATATTTCGCTCATCACGCTAACAATACATTTGCGCGATCGCTCGACAAAGTTATAGCAAACATTTGCTGCTATCGTCTGATGTTTTGTTGTTGTCTCAATTGTTGCTGTTGTCTGACTCGATCTTGTAGCCTAAATTGTTCTAGTTGCTGTTGTTGTTGTTGCTGTCTGACTCGATTTTGTAGCTGAAATTGTTGCAGTTGCTGTTGTTGTTGTTGTTGTCTAAATTGATCTTGTAATCTAAATTGTTGCAGTTGCAATTGTTGTTGTTGTTGTCTGATATCCTGTTGTAGTCTCAATTGTTCTAATTGCTGTTGTTGTCGGAGGCTGAATTCATCTTGTTGCTGTCTAAATTGTTGCCACAGTTGAGGTTGCTGTTTTAAGTTATCTTTCGATTTACTCGATTCCTCCCACTGTCTTTTTAACTTTGCCTGTATTTGTTTTTGAAGAATTGTCTCGTTGATTTCTGCCGATACAGGAAACTGAATCAATGAAGCTACTATCAAGACTATCAGCGATAGTCCAGATTTCATTTTCAATGAATAATTCATGTAGTTTTCTCTTAAATTTTTACAGATTAAAATTAATATTCGCCGCTATAGCAGAACTATATCAACGAACACATGATATCTAGTTGTCTAAAAGATATCAAATCTATTAATAGTATAGCGTAAAGATACTGACGGCATTTTCATCATCCGTATAAACACAAAGGAATTTTTGGTGAGATATTACACCATTACTTGAATAAATGCGATCGCCTCAATTAATAATCAGGAATCACTGGCAGTTTTTGCGTTGAGAGGATGCATTTATCAAGTGTAGGAATATTTGGCAATCGTAAAAAGATTCATCCTTTTACCGATGATTTCTATGGGTATTTAAACTTCAATCAAAATTAAATTTCACGCAGATCAAGAAACTTGCGTGTTTGATCCATCACTGCCAAAGGATTTGCAAAATCCTTTGGCAGTGAATCTAAAAAAGAGGTGAAAACTATGAAATTAGAGAGTAATGTTTTTGATAATAATGGTTTAATTCCAGCAAAATATACTTGTGATGGGGTAGATATCTCCCCACCTCTTATTTGGGATGAAGTACCAACGGAAACACAAAGCATAGTATTGATTGTTGATGACCCTGATGCACCCAGACAGACATTCGTTCATTGGGTTGTTTATGATATTCCAGCTACAGTTCATCAGCTACCAGAACAAATTCCATCTGTCAAAACTTTACCTAATGGTGGCGTACAGGGAACAAATGATTTTGGTAAGTTGGGTTATGGGGGGCCATGTCCACCTAGTGGCACTCATCGCTACTTTTTCAAACTTTATGCCCTAGATCGAAAATTAGCTTTGGCAGCAGGTGCTAACAAAAATCAAATTTTGGCAGCAATGGAAAGTCATGTTTTGGCAAAAGCAGACTTAATTGGACTTTATAAACGCCAAAATTAAATTAAAAAAGCACCTTTTTTAAGGTGCTTTTGAAATTCATAACATTTAGTTTTAGACAATACTTCTTAAGTATGGTAGTTGGTTCGAGGACTGCGTACACCAGCAATAGATCCCATCAATGCCACAGCTAAACCCAACAAAGAACCAATTACAAACCACCACAAACCTTTAGAAGTTGCAGCAGCAATATCGCGGGTTTGTTCGGCAGTGACATTGGGTACGTTTCGCGGTAATGCGGTGCCTGATTGTTGTACTTGATTTATCGCTTCCCCAGCATTAGAAGCAGCAATACCAAAAGCACCCGAAACCCCACTTGCTAATAACCAAGAACTGAGTGCCAAGGTAGTAGCCCAAAAGATTGCCCCATTAAGTAAGGCTGTGTTGCGGTTCATTGGGCCAGCAGCGTGAGATGTCATCCAACCACCAGTGAAAAGAGAAAGTAACAAAGCGATAGTTGACCAAAGCCCCACATTACCTGCAACATTGGGTGCAATTGTTCTCGGCGCTCCTGAATTTGCAACGTTACCCGCTCCGATTGCCGCAAACAAGGAACTTAAAATCAATTGAGTAGCTAAGGCAACCAAAACACCAGCTATTATCGGGCCCCAACGAACGCGGTCATGGTATTCACCTACTCTAGCTGCTACCGCTGGTTCACCAATAACATCATCACCTACACGGTTTACGTATGACATAGTTTACTTTCTCCTCGCTTACTTTGCTATTTAAGCAAAGTTCTTAATAGGCTATTTTTTTGCTCATTCTTATAAATTAAATTGCTAATCTAATTTTTTTATATCTATCAATAGAAATAAATATTTGCTCTATCTTTAGTAGTAACGAATTCTTCAGCTTACAAATATTAATTTAATGTAACTTATCGCTAAAATTTGAATTTCTCAAAAAACCTACACTTAATTTTAAGTATATCTATAAAGTTAAGTAGGTCGACATAATTAAATATAGAATGTCAACCTGTGAAATCCTCTCATAAATTGCCTTTTCCCTCCAGCATAGCTGCCCTTCGACTTGGTGCAGTTGCTCATGGGGAGCCACTCCGTTGGGCGGCTCTGCCGACTTAAAGGAAGTGACGTGGAAACCACGCCAGATGCTCCACTTGGGGAGACCCCAAGACCGCACTGGCTCCCCAAGACCGCACTGCTTCACCTCCTACCTCCTGCCTCCTACTTATTAACTTGAGAGTGAGAATTGAAAATTTTGTTTTAATGGGTAATAAATAATTTGAACTAAAGTATTACCCATTCTTCTCGATCGCAAAGTCAGAAACCAAGTTTTGAAAATGAAAACGCTAACGCGTTTTTACAGCAGTACCTGTAGCGGTAATTAGCAATAAAACTCCTGACTGGTCAACATTGATTGTGCCAGTATCAATTTCAATTCCAATTACAGCGTTGGCTCCTAAACGTTGCGCTCGTTGTTCCAATTCTGCTATTGCTTTGCGCTGACCTTGCTCAAATAGACGCTCGTAGCTGCCAGTGCGTCCACCAATAACATCCCGAATGCTAGCTAAAAAATCCCTGAGGAAATTGCTGCCATAGACAACTTCTGCCGTCACAATACCTAAATATGACTCAATAACTGCACCTTGAATCACATCAGTTGTTGTTAAAATCATAAATTTAGCCTCGCAATTAGTACATCGCCTGACATCTTTTATCAAAATAGCAAGGGAAGTAGGAACAGAAGGCGCAAGCAGAAGCCTTTGCGTTGGTGTTGGGTGTCAAAGCTAAGGGACTTCCAAATAAAAAAATAATCAATCGCTTTGGTGAGCTCTTTGAGCAGGGGAGGCTGGGGGAGAAAGAGTCTATTCATCGTCTTTGCTCTTTAAGGTGCGTTAAGCGCTTTAATCATGTTTTTCGTGACAAATCAGATATGGGGGTTTGACACACCCTACAGGGATTTATTTTTACTTTATAAATAACCTCTTACGCAAACATACTTTTGCTTGAAGCGTTTCTTGGACAAAGCTCAACGTGTGGAGGAACATTTGACATTTAGAATTAATCTAATCTTGGTGACGCTCAAGGAATAATGAAGAATTTTAAACGAACAAAAGGAAAAAATTAGATACATAATCTACCAATTTTTAGATGGCATCATAATTAATTAAGGTTCGACACCAAGTAGCAAAGGTATATACCTTATCTGGATTGACAACAAGATGCTAAAACTACTGAGAACCAAAGAAATTTTTTCCGACTCCAGATTTATCTGCGGATTGCACTTAACTATTTATACTGAGCTATCTATCTTTCAGTAGAAAGTTTAGCGTTTTTATACTGTTATTGGGTATCAAATTTTATGATTTATTAATATATTGGAAAAACGAATAAATACAGTTTTCAAAAATCAATATTTTTGTTTTAATGTACAAGAAAAAATTGTTCTAAAATTTCAGGAAATTTACTGTGTACAAGCGCATTTCAGTTATAGTTAGCGTACTGTTATTAGGATGTTGTACTGTTACCATCCCCTTAACCGCTCAGGCTCAAGTACTAGTGGCGCAAGCCAGAAACCCTGAGTTAAAAGAAATTTTAGAGGAAGGGCGGAGGCTTGTAAATACTGGTGATTATAATGGAGCGATCGCAGTTTACCAAAAAGCTGCTAGCTTAGACCCCAAGAATGCCAAAATTCATTCGGGAATTGGCTATTTGTACGCCCAACAAGGAAATTTCCAATCGGCGTTGGCCTCATATCGTCGTGCTATTGGTATTGACCCCAACAACAGTGATTTTTACTATGCCGTGGGTTATATTAAAGGGAATTTAGGTGATACTGCTGGGGCTAAAGAAGCCTACCGTCGTGCAATCCAGCTAAACCGCAACAACGTTAATGCCTATCTGGGATTAGGTGTGACACAAGCGCGCTTAGGAGATTACGAAGCCGCTGTGTGGGCATACGAGCAAGCAATCAGTTTGAATAAAAATAATGCTCAAACCTATGAGTTTATGGGTTCGATGTATAAACAGCGACGGCAAGCTAAACAAGCAAGTAGTGTACTGCAAAAAGCTCGTAATCTATATCAGAAGCAGAATGACTTGGATGGAGTAGCTAGGGTAGATGCCATGTTGCGAGAGTTGGGAGGATGATCGGCTGTTGTGTTTTTAATTTGCACTTTGAGGTAGCGGAGGGGCGGAGGGGCAAAGGAGAAGGTTTGCAGGTTTTACCTAAAAAAGGCTCATGTCCTAGGTTGCGATCGCTGGTACTGGTAGAACCGCAGACATACTTGCAGACGCTTTACGTAAATAGATAGAGGTTACTGATGAACCAGTTAAACTGTTTGCAATCAACAGCAGCCAGTCGCGTGCAAGGAGAAATCGCTCTTGGGGGAAACCCTCTAAAGTTCCCTTGGAGGGTTTCCCCGCCTTTGCCAACTGGCTTTCAACAATCACTATAAAAGTAGAAAACTTTATCCAGGGAACTTCTTCAACAAATCATCCCCAGCAATTACCGTAGTGTAAAAGACATAATTGTTATTAGATACATAGCGGCGGTCTTGTTTGACGATCGCCATAAATTCTCGATGTCCTTGTCGCATACGTCCCACTAAACAACCTGCACTGGCATTTTTAATATCATTACTAGGGGCATCATAGCCCCAGTGTTGATTAACCAGGAAAAGACCCGTATCTTGTTTGTCGCCAGTCCGTTGAAAGTCTTTGTTGAAATCGCGGTAAACAGTAATCGGTGCTACTTGTACTAATGCTTCATGACGTTCGGCATTGCCATGCATACCTACAGCCCAAGCTTTGTACTGGCCAAACTTAATTCTGGCAGCGCCTTCGGGATTCATCGGGTTGAAGGTATAATATCTACCTGGTTCGGTGGTAGCTTGCCAGTGATCTACAATTTTGGGAATGCCATTTACAACTTCAATAACAATTCGGCGATCGTTAAATCCATTGGGTGTATCGCTATTAAGAGTCCAGTCCCCATCGATTCCTTCTATATAAACAATGTTGTATTCTTTAGAACCTGTAAATACCTGATAATCTTGTGCCAGCATATATTTAAGAATTCGACTGGCAATATCATTACCCAGTTTTAACGGAGGTTTAGGAAGATCCTCCGATTTGGTTTCAATTAGTTTCTTGGCTGTGACTGCTCCTAAAAATTCAGCTTCTCCAGTTTTTGTTAATTCTTGAAATTTTTTGAGAGCTGCCGTAGATACTGGCCCAAAGTTACCATCGGCTGGTGGTTCCAATAAACCCAAACCAATTAACAATATCTGAACCTGACGAGTGAGTTCTGAATCTTGAGCGATCGCCTCAAATCCCCACTTCTCTCCTGTGCCGAGAAAATCTTGTAGTTTCATAATGCACCTGCTTGGAATTATCTACTCCTAAGTAAAAATGTTTTTTTTGAAGAGTAGTTTTGTATTCAATGCTACTTTAACAATCCCAAAACGTAAAATTTTTTACTGTTAATTTATATTTAATAAAAAAGAATTCAGGAATCAGGAGTCAGAATGGGCGCATGAATTCTGTACTAGTGGCAGATGAATAAACAGGTTTAAGTCTGCCGCTAAATCGAAGATTTAGCGAACTCAAAAAATAAATTTTTTTCCCAATAATTGCATATGGGAGGGAATGAGCTTAAAACCTAATTTTTGGAAAACAAAAGTTAATTTTTTGTAACAATAAAATTATTGTATAAAATAGTTAGTTAAATTTGTAACACTTAAAACCGTGTTATTCTTCGAGGGCAGATAAAAATGACAGCAGAAATACCTCTGCGCCTTTACGAACTCAAACCGCACTATCAGACTCTTTGGAATAAGTGTGAAATCAAATTTGAGAAATTGAATGTTGCTCAAGAGATAGTAAAGAAAATAATTTCAAACCGACCTCGTTACGAAGCTGTGCAGCAAAAAATTAATGTACCTTGGTATTTCGTTGCAGTCATCCACAATATGGAAGCTTCCCTCGACTTCACCAAACATCTGCACAATGGGGATTCACTGAAAAAACGTACTGTTAACGTACCCGCAGGCAAACCAATAACTGACCCCATCAAAGGTTGGCAGGTTGGCTACACTTGGGAAGAAAGTGCGATCGATGCTTTGAAAAGCAAAGAATTTGACCGAGTTAAAGATTGGAGTCTGGCAGCACAGCTTTGGCAGATAGAGAAATACAATGGTTTTGGTTATAGACAATACCATGCAGATGTTCTCACTCCTTACCTATGGTCGGGAACTAATCTTTATAGCAAAGGTAAGTACACAGCCGATGGAAAATGGGACGCTAATGCAGTTTCCGAACAAATTGGTGTTGCAGCTTTGCTGAAAATTTTGATCGAAGGACAAAATCTCACTATCACATTGGTTTAGGGAATGGAGATGAGGGAGCGGAGGGGAAAAAGACGGTTGCAGAAATGACTCTTATCCCCTATCTTCTCGGCTCCCCATCCTCTTGTTGACTTCTACCTTCTGACTCTTGGAAAGACTTGGGTTAATCGCGTCTCTACGACAACTGACTATTTAAGGAACTAAACTAGGCGCAGGCACATTGACAATCTGGTAGGCTTTTTTGACACCAACCCAGTTGTTAGCGATTGGCATTCGCCAACCAGTACCAAAGGCGCGATCTGTGATTTTTAATCCAGGAGGTGCTTGTCGCCGCTTAAATTCAGCACGCGCTACCATTTGGATTACTCGGTCTACGATGGTTGGCTCGTGACCTGCGGCAACAATTTCGGCTGCTGATTGGTGGTTGTGAATCAAGCGTTGCAAGATATCGTCTAAAATCTCGTAGGGTGGTAAAGAATCTTGGTCAACTTGACCGGGTTTCAATTCAGCACTGGGTGCTTTGGTGAGGATATTTTGCGGGATGATTTCACCATTGCGATTTAACCAATTACAAAGTGAATAAACGCGGGTTTTAGGTACATCTGCAATTACTGCTAAACCACCGTTCATATCACCGTAAAGGGTACAGTAACCGACTGCCATTTCTGATTTGTTACCGGTGGATAAGAGAAGATAACCAAATTTGTTAGCGATCGCCATTAATAAATTACCCCGAATCCGGGACTGAATATTCTCCTCGGCAATGCCAAACTCAGTACCTGCAAACAACTCGGCTAAGGTATGGTCAAAGCCTTGCATTAATTCCCCTATGCGTAAGATATCAGTCTTAATCCCCAAGTTTTCGCCTAATGCTAAAGCATCACTTACAGAATGTTCCGAACTGTAGGGCGAAGGCATGAGCACACCGAGGACATTTTCTTTACCTAGTGCAGCAGTAGCGATCGCAGCGACTAACGCCGAATCAACCCCTCCACTTAAACCCAACACTACTTTAGAAAAGCGACACTTGCGGGCATAATCTTTTATTCCTAAAACCAAAGCCTGCCAGATTTCTTCATCTTCCGATTCATACTCAGGCGCTACAGAACTTAATTGTAAATCGCGTTGCATCTCGTCAAATTCAACTAACAGCAAATCGGTTTCAAAACCACGGGCGCGACACATAACTTCACCTTGACGATTCAAGGCAAAACTCCGACCATCAAAAATTAAATCGTCATTTCCGCCCACTTGATTAGCATAAATTACAGGTTGTTGAAAACGCACTGCACTATGCCTCAACATTGCCTCTCGAAAATGCTGCTTGCCGACGCTGTAGGGTGAGGCAGACAAATTCACAACAAAATCCACACCCAAAATTGCCAAATCAGCAATCGGATTTACTGCATAACTACGTTTGCCCCAAAATTCCTCATCGTTCCATAAATCTTCGCAAATAGTTACGCCAATATCGAGATTGTCGAGAGTGAAATGATTAGCTTGTAGCCCAGCTTCAAAATAACGGTGTTCGTCAAATACATCATAAGTAGGCAAAAGCCGCTTGTGAAAAATTTGCTTTACCTTACCTTCTTCTAGCAAAGCAATACTATTAAATAACGTTTTTCCACCAGTAATATGGGCTTGTGTATTTTCTTCAACAGTTCCGACCAATACAGCTAATTTTGGTGGTAAATCTTTTGCCAACTTTTGTAAAGTGATATCCAGGGCTTCTACAAAAGAAGGATTTAGCAATAAATCTCTTGGAGGATAGCCACATAAAGAAAGTTCTGGTGTTAATAATAAACGCGCACCTTTTGCCGCTGCCTGTTGTGCTGTTTCCAGAATTTTTTGAGCGTTTCCTGGCAAATCACCAATTGTCGGATTAATTTGAGCGATCGCAATTTTCATGGTATTTAGTTAATTGTCAGTTGTCAGTTGTCAGTTGCAGAAGTAATTATTTCTTGTCTCCCTCATCTCCCTCATCTTCCTTATCCCCGCGTCCTCTTTCTCCCTTGTCTGCCTTGTCCCCAGTCAACACTTATCAGTCATTAGTCATCTAGACTTTTGTTTTTTAATTTAAATAAACACCAAAGGTTTATCCTTTAGAGGGGCAAAAGCTTCAGCATCAAATTTATATAAACTAGCTGGACGACCAGCGCCCCGTGAGACCTTGATTCCGGTATCGCATAAAAAACCTAATTTGAGTAGACGCGCCCGAAAATTAGAATAATCGGCAAAGTTTTCGCCTAAAACGGTGGTGTATAACTGATATAAATCATTCAAAGTAAATGTTTCCGGCAAGACTTCAAATGCTATCGGGCTATATTCCAACTTATTGCGTAAACGCCTGTGTCCATACGCCAAAATTTCATTATGGTCGAAAGCTAATTGCGGTACTTGTTTAACTGGATACCAAGCTATGCCACTAACCCCATCAGCAATTAATTCTGCTTCCTCAAACCGTACCAAGGCAAAATAACTAACAGAAAGATAACGCACACCATAACTATCACTTGCTTCTCGCGGATCGCGGCTCGGCCCCCCAAAGGTATACAATTGCTCTAAATAAAGATTATTTACTTTTATTTTCTCAGCCATGATGCGATAAGCAGCATCTTCTAAAGACTCTCCTTGACGTACCAAAGTACCGGGAAGACTCCAGTAATTTAAAAATGGTTCTTGCTGTCGCATGACTAACAGAACTAGCAGCCGATTCTGTGTGGTATCTACAGAAAAAATTACATTATCAACACCAACCTTGAAATCAGCCAAAGGTTGTTGATTTAGTGGAATTGGAATCTTTTTGTGGTTGCGTCCTGGCATTTGTACAAATGCTCTCGATGAATATAGGCAATAATAGAGGGTGTGAGGGCTTCGGTATCTCCGCGTTCGCGGTACGCTGTTGAGGAAACATCCAAACCAGTCAAGCTGGCGATCGCAATTTTCCCTCCCAACTTTTGCACAGCCTCCAAACTAGACTCATCTATTGCATATCCCGGACGCGGTACAACCAACAGTTGCACTTGCTGTAACAAATCTTCAACTCGATACCAACGCGGTAGTTGATTGAGTAAATCTGAACCAACAACCAAAGTGTACTCAGCATCTTCTCTCCACTGGACTTTCGCTTTTGCCACTGTTTCCAGTGTTTTCCAGCTACTCAATTCCTGTTCCACAGCAATGTTGTGCAGTGGTGCATCCATATTTGCAATCAATAGCCGCAGCATTGCCGCCCGATGTTCTAAAGATGTTTGATGGGATTTAAATGGGTTATCTGCTGCCCAAACTGCCACCCAATCATAACGCTCAGATAACCATCTAAGAATCTCTTGGTGTCCAGCAGTTGGTGGATCGGCACTAGTACCAAACAAAGCAATTCTCATCATCTTACTTTGCGTCCTTTGCGTTCTTTGCGGTTCGTTTCTCCGTCTTTGCTGTCAAATCTTGCAGCGCCGCCGAAATCTCCACCTGCATAGCAACAGGATTATCCAAACGCCGTGTTTCTTTTGGCAAACTGGCAATTGAGGCGGCGGTACGTTGGCGAATTGCTGCTAAAGTTTCTGGTGGTTGCACTCGTTTGCCCTGTTTCATCGCTACTTGCAATAAAGGTTGTTCGCCCACCAAAGGGCTTTCTGTCACTAACCCCAACCTATCAGTTACCTTACCTTCTGCAAAGGAGCGAAAAATCTGCTTGCGTCCTGGATAAGTTAATTTGCCACTCGATTTTTTCATCACTGGGATGTTATCGATTTCTACAAGTTTGTAGACTCCATTTACTGGCGAACCTGTAACTAATCGCGTTCCTAATCCATAGCCATCAATTTCAGCCCCAGCCGCTTTGAGTCTGGCAATTTCCCATTCATCCAAATCGCCACTAGCGAAAATCGATACACCGGGAAGTAGCGATCGCACCTGTTTGGACAAAGTTATTAAATCCCCAGAATCCAACCTCACGCCAGTTAATTCCATTTCTCCAGAATTGACTTTTTCAGCCAACCGCTCCGCAGCAGCGATGGTATCGTAAGTATCAATTAGCAATGGTGCGCCCGGAAAATATCGATGAAAGGCGCTAAAAGCCTCATCTTCACTTCCTGCCACTGCTGACAGGGCCATCACCAAAGCGTGAGCCATCGTACCACTTGGCTGCTGCCCTAGTTGTAGTGCCGCTAACACGTTAGAAGTGGCATCCAATCCGCCTGCTAAGGCTGCTCGCGCTGCCCACAATGAGGCTTGGGGACTAAATGCTCGTCTTGTGCCAAATTCTAAAAGTGTTGCTTGCTGCCCTGCTACATCGCGGATACGTGCTGCCCTTGTGGCTACCAAAGTTTGGTAATTCAGCGCATTTAACAAATAAGTTTCTACTAGCTGTGCTTGCCAAAGGGGTGCTTCTACTCGCAACAGTGGTTGATTGGCAAATACGGCTGTGCCTTCCGCTACTGCCCAAACGTCCCCAGTAAATTGTCCTTGGGCTAATAGCGACCAAAAGCGATCGCCTGCCCCAGCAAAAATTCCCGTCGCCTGTAAAGCTGCTATTTGTGAGGAACTAAAGCGAAATTTTTCTAAATATTCCAATGCCTGGGCTAACCCCATGGCAATTAAATAACCGAAACCCTCTGGCAATCGCCTCACAAATAACTCAAAGCTACTCCATCGTTGTTCTAAACCTTCACCCGTGTAACAAGCTGCCATTGTCAACTGGTAAAGGTCAGTAAGCAGGCTGTAATCAGCAGCAGATAAGTTCAGTTCTTGGTGATGCCTATCCAAGTCTGGCAAAGTAGTCATGCAAGAGCGTCCTTTCAAGAATGCTTCTTCTATTATGGTAGTTTTTACCATAAATAATGTCAACTCTTGGATAAGGCAGTTTATACTACTGCCACTAAAAGGTATCTTTACAGAAAGAAAACACAAAAATATTTTATTATTTAATATTTATTAATAGTTATTTCTATTAATAGGGTAAGACAAAAAGTGCTGAGTAGAGTCACGATTAACCCTTGTCTGTACAGGAGTTAAGAGTCAAGAAGAGGATATGGGGATTAAGAGTAATTTCTGTACAGTCTTTTTCCCCCCACCCTTTTGCTCCTTTGTTCCCTCATCTCGCCCTGCTTCCCCTGCCTGCGATCGCTCCCTTATAATTAAGACTGAATGGCTTGCGAATAAGCTAAAGTATTGCAAACATATCTAAATAAGCATTGCATAGGTTGTCAATATATTGAGAAGTAGAGCCAGGACATAAGAACAGAACTAGAGTAGAAACATCACAATTAATAGTGACTCAAAAAAGGAGTCTATATTATGTCTATTTCCAAAATGCTTGCTAGCATAACTCAATATATTTCGGAAGCAGCAATGCGGATTTTTGGCCCTAATGATGATGCTTATCCTACTATTGGCGTACAACCCTTTACAGGTGACCCTTATAAAAAAGGTACTGCTGACAATTGGTAAATAGGGATAGAGCTATATATATCATATTAAGATATGAAAATACAAAGGTGTGAAACTTTTCCTCACACCTTTTTGTTTTTTAGATTCAGATTTTATACACTATCTCACGAGCTAGCTATAACTGCTATATCATCAATATCAATTCAGCCTATTACTCGCTTTATATTGAAAATACGGAATTTACGATCCCCTCGCCAGATTACACTGCTCTCTGTTTACATCAGCACTTTACATACTTTTACTATAAGACGGTCAACGAACCTAAAATTTTTTGTCAAAAGCAATTTATATGAGATATCACCTTAGTCGGGTGAATTAGCCAGCAGTTGCGATCGCTTTTTTAATAAGCTTAAGGTAGAAGCGATCGCAAATGTAGCAATAGATGAAGATAGCAAAAGTTATGGAGAAATTTTGGGAGAGAGGTAAATGCAGATTCTAATAAACAAAAATCACAGTTTCTGTAGTTATAATTGCCTAAAATTGAAAAATCCTTTGCTCTCTCTACCTTCTTTGGTGGCTATACTAATTTTTGGTAGATTCCTCAAAGATAGCTTTTTGCTGTAACCAATCCTTACCGACTTGGATACTGATATCTGAATCTAAATTACCAGTGCTTTCTACCCGCACATCTCCGAATCCTAAAGAGTTGCGAATTGATTCAGCACTTGCACTATCTCCTTGTTGAGCAATAATATTAGTTACTTCTAAAGGTTCGCTCCAAGGTTTAGAAACATAAATATTGCGATAACCAGCTTTTTCTAAAGCTCTGATTAATGGTCTGAGATTAGAGCGATCGCCACCCGTGCTATCTTGAATTGCCACTCGCAAAGAATTTGGGTTACTCACCTGCTCCTCATTTGGTGCTTCCAAGCCAAAGTGTTGCGCCATTAACTTGGCAATACTATTTTTACTTGGCAACCAATAGCTGGCATCGTACTCGTTCTTCTCACTGAAGCGACCTGGCAGCAATAACATCTCCATATTAGAGCGATTGGTTCGCACTCCAAAACCCACAAGCGCCACTAACTCTTCAACCGTTAAGTTAGTGTCGATATTTTCTTTGACTACGTTGAGAATTTTAGGTAATTGCGCTACCGTTACGGGGTTTACAGTCTGGTCTATTAAGGCACGAATCACCATTTGCTGCCGTTGAATCCGACCAATGTCTCCGAGTTCATCGTGACGAAAACGCAGTAATTGCAGTGCTTGATCGCCGTTGAGGTGCTGTTTGCCTGCTTTTAAATTGATATAGAGGTGTTGAGAATCATCTTGGTATTTCATATCCTTGGGAACATAAACTGTCACCCCACCCAAGGCATCAATTAATTTACCTACTCCCAGAACATTAATGCGGATATAGCGGTCAATTCCCACCCCACCCAAAACGTTACTAACAGTTTTAGCAGTCAAAGCTGGCCCGCCTTCAACATTGGCGGCATTAATTTTTTTCATCCCATGTCCCTCAATTTCTGTACGGGTATCTCTGGGAATAGAAAGCATGACCACTTTTTTTGTCTCTGGATCGAATTTGATCAAGAGCATGACATCAGAAAGACCATCAAAGGAGTTTACCTGTGGCAGGTATTTGAGATTTTTGGATTCAGTGGGAGGATTTTGAATATCTGGTGGCAGTACGCTCATCCCCATGACTAAGAGATTGACGGGACGAGTTAATTGGGAAAAGCGTAATCCCTCACCAGAAATGCGATCGCCATCAAAGACAGCTTCTTCTTGGGGACTTAAATCGGCTTGCTGCAACGGTGTACTAGTTAGAGAAACCGCCAACAGTGCCCCTGCTGTTGCTGATACCATTGCGATCCCGCTCATACCTACCCAAAACCACAGCCAGCGTCCTGATTTCGAGTTCTGGGAGTTTTTGTCCTTTGGATTGGGAGCGTTTGCCGATTGGTTTCCTTCCGCCGAAGTTCTTTGAATGGTCACAGACTTCCTCACATTTAACTGATCTAATTAGGTAAATTTGCAGACTAAATAATATGCAGACAAATTAACTCATAATAGTTAACTTTTGATGAATCTTGCTGACTATTTAACCGTTGCCTCTACCACAACATCACAACACTTATAGCAGCATTTCTCCTGCTTTGTTGCAAATCCGGAGATGTTTTATTGAAGTATGACAACAATAAGTCGGTTTGACCAGATCCGATAGTAGATAATCTGTTATTTGCGAACATTTTCAGTAAAAGTACCAGCCGAGCGATCGCTTGCAATAATTTAATGTAAGTATTTATTCAGTACTTGTTCAGCAAAATTGCTAAACCCTGGTAAACGATTAGACTTACCTTTGATGAGCCGAAACATCAGCCAGACACTCACCAAAAAATAACTAGATGTAAAAAAACTATTAAGGATTAATAAACGCAGTGTAAAAAAATTTGAAGTTTCTGCTCCAGCTGCTAACAATAAGTAACCCAATAGCCAAGTTAACCCCAGAGTAATAGACAGACGACTCACAACCAGTTGTTCCCGACTTCCCTGGCGGCGGTAGAGAGTCCATAGAGATGGAAAAAAGCCGAGAACTGGAATCAAATGTATGAGTAATAATCTTCTAGAAGCAGCTGCCTCTTCTCTGGGGATTAGGGATTGGGGATTAGGGCTTGGGGATTGGGAGAAGGAATTGCTCCTCTGCCCCTCTGCTCCCCTGCTCCCCTGCGCCTTGTCCCCAGTCCCGACAGTAGGCAAATTATCGATTGGTTCAAAATTTTCCATTGGGATGAGTCTAATCCTAAACAAGAGAGATGAAATTCAGTGATGTAGTCGGAGATAATAAGCTGTAAAGAAGGATTTTATGTAGTTATATCCCGCAATCGGCTAAAGATGCAGACACGCAAGCTAGTCAACTGGTGGCAGACACTCACACCAATAGCGCGAATCGGGGCGATCGCATTATTCGCCCCGCTGCTAGTTCTCAATGGTTGGGCTATTTCGGCAATTTTTCATTATTTCCATTCCCTAATAGTCATTTTAGTCGGAGCCTCAGTTCTAGCATTTCTGCTCAACTATCCTGTCAGTTGGATGGAGAGTCGCGGTGCTAAACGAGAGCAAGTTGCCATTTTAGTCTTCTTATTAGCTTTATCGATACTCTTGGCACTGGGTGTCACCTTATTTCCCCTGGCCCTTACCCAAGCTCAACAACTGGTGGCCCGTTTACCAGAGTTAATTGATTCTGGACGCTCTCAGTTAATGATGTTAAACGAGAAAGCAGAAGTTGCTGGTTTACCGATTAATCTTGATGCTCTGGTAGTACAAATCAACGATCGCGTCAAGGGACAATTGCAGGCGATCGCCGGACAAGTTTTAAATTTGGCCGTCGTCACATTCACCAGCCTGCTGGATTTTCTATTGACAATGGTTTTGACTTTCTACCTTTTGCAGCATGGGGGCGAACTTTGGCAAAGTTTAGTGGAATGGCTGCCACCAAAATTTCGCGCACCTTTCTCTGAAACAGTGCGCCTGAGTTTTCAAAATTTCTTTCTCACCCAGCTAATTTTATCTACTTGTATGGCCTCAGCCTTAATTCCTGCCTTTTTATGGCTGAAAGTGCCGTTTGGTTTGTTATTTGGCTTAACCATTGGCATCATGGCTCTTGTGCCCTTTGGCGGTTCTGTAGGCATTGCCCTCACCACCTCCTTAGTCGCGCTGCAAGACTTCTGGATGGGAGTAAGAGTTTTAATTGCAGCGGTTATTGTCCAACAAATTCTAGAAAATTTAATTGCACCTCGGATTTTGGGTAATTTTACTGGTTTAAATCCAGTTTGGATACTAATTTCGGTCTTAACAGGCGCAAGAATCGGTGGGCTTTTAGGTGTGATTGTAGCGGTTCCCACTGCTGTAATCATTAAAACTGCTTTAACTGCCTTGCGTCCGACTGTTCTTAGCATCGAAGAAGAAACCACTCCGCCAAAAGAGGTAACTGCACCCGTTCCACCAGAAGAATCTCCAAAAGCAGAGAAAAAAAATCCCTTGAGCGTTTCCGAACCGACATTACCCTAGTAAGAAAGCAGGGGGAGCAGGGGAAGATGAGGAAGATGAGGGAGAAATAACTCTTAACTTTTGTACAGACGCGATTAATCGCGTCTGTACTCAGCACTCTTACTTCGGTTCCAGAATTGAACCCATAAACAAAATGCTTCCTGTTTGATTATCTCGAATAGCACAGAAGAAGGGACGGTCAACAATCATGCGGAATGGTTCTGGTTGCTGTCTCAAAGATGTTGCCTGTATCCCCACTGAGGTAGCTGCTGCTGCTTCCGTGCCTTCTTCATTTACCTCAACAAAAGTTTTATGCTTAACTTGGCTAATGGTAAGATTTTGACCCATGTTAGAAAAGTTAGCTTTATCGCTAAATGCTTCTTCCATGCCTAAAGCTTTCAAGGCATCGTTGAGTGTAACATCGTAGTCTGTTTTAAAACGCGGCAAACGAATAAACCCTTCCTGTTTGCGGAACTGAGTCATCCATTTTTCCCAGTTCTCAAGACTTAAGTTTTGATATAAGACATTGAGATTCGAGTTCTGTTTAGGCAAAAAGATATAAAAGCTGATTTTCCTATCTAGCCCGTAAGGTAAACTCACTGCCTGAAATTGCTCGTTTTCATAGTATCTGTAGTCGCCTGTTTGCGACATCATAGGGTGCTGCTTTTGTTTGCCAGATATGAGATGAAAAGGATGTTCGGCTGTTTGGGTTTTATCAAATTCGTCACTCCATTTACCTTTAAAATATATGGCGTTAATTAGAAATAGCACCTCATCGGGTTTAATTGTTGCAACTATTTTATTGATTTTGCCGTTTGTTTTTTCCTTGACCCAGTTATTGATAGTATTGGGGGCTGTGACATCTTGAAAGTCTAAATTTGTCACCTGGGCTTTGTAGAAATTCTGGGTTGTCTTCAAAAAATCTGGCTGGAAACTAACATCTTTCCTTGCCCATAGTGAGTTAGCAATAGTTAGTTGCACTTTCTCGCTGGGCTTTTCTAATAATTCCTTTAATGAAGCGTAAGCAGAGTTAATTTCTGGCAGGCTCATACCCTGTAATTCTAGGGTTTTAGCCATTGCTTGTTGAGTAGTGCCACTAGCACCGTTGTAGGTCATAGCTAGAGCGATCGCTACACTTGAAGGAGAAATAAAAATGTTGTTTTCACTACTGTTATTTTTGAGAATTTCTGAAAACAATTTGAAGCCAAATTTATTATTAGCATTAACAAGTTTTGTATCATTGTTCGCTATTTTTTTTGGCAAGGGATACTCCGATTGAGGTATATCTGATTGGGCAAGTGCGCTCGAACTATTATTGACCTGAGAACAGCCTAATACACCTAATAGAACAACACTAGCTGCCGCCAAAACGTAACGTCTTCCCAAACTTACACCATACCGTCTTTGGAGAAAAGTTTCTTTCACACCACTCAACTTCTGCCGATTCATTCTGCCACCTCGCTTGCCAAATACTTTTTAGTTCTTTGCGAACATTGACGCTAATGAAGTGTGTTAATGATTAACTATTGCATTGGCAACAACAGAAATATGTCATGGTTACAGTTTTGGTAACGATAGATAATTGAGAGTAATTTAATGTCACTTGTACCTGTTACCGATTAAAGCGGCAATCCAGATTAGTTATGAAGCGCTTTGATCTATGAAGATGTCTAAAGTTTTCAGATAATTGTATATCAAACTACTTAATAACTTAGTATTGGCGTTGATAATTTTTAGTAAAAATCAATTGAGTTTTTCGCTATCATTTTGTACTGAGTTATTTTTATATAATAGGAACTGATTGCACAATGCAAGTAAATTTTAGAAAAAACTATCTTCCTGGAACTTGTTGACTATTGACTGTTAACAATCAAAAGTCAACAATTGGATTATTTGCAAGTTGTTAATTAACTGGCACAGTCCACCAAGCTAAACTATAAGGTTGAGTTGCTTCGTTTACCTGTTGGCGAAATTGAACGCGGATTTTGTAATTGCCTGTAGCAGGAACAGGGCAAAAAATATGTTCTACACTATCAATTTTACTGATAGAGGAACAAACAGTACCAGTATCAGAATTTATAGCATCAGCTTTTACTAAGTAGAGGTCGAGGTTGTTGAGACCGCGATCGCTAAAAGTTTCACCTACATCATATTGTTGGTTTTGATTCTTATCATTTAACTGCACTAATCGATCCCAAGTTAAAGTAATAGCTACAAAACTTTTCTGCTTTAACGGTTTAGCTAACACATATTCCGTGGATGCACCAGCATTTAATATCCGGTAATCCCAACCAATGGCAGGCACAGCAACTGATGGTTGCCATTGACCAGCACTAAATTGTTCGTAAGCACGAAATGCATTTAAATGACCTGTTCCCATTTCGGCATCCAAGGGAATTGTTGGATCTTTATAAGCATCAGAAGCCAGCCAATCTTCATTTTGTTTGTCAATTAACGTCCTAGCCATTCCTAAATTCAAGCCATTACCGATATCTCGAATTTTATCTGCCGAATTCATTAATACAGCTTTCATGACTTGATGTCGTCGTGCATCAATGCTCCAATGAAGTTGTTTTTTCCGTATCTCTCTGTCGCCAAATTCCTGCAATAAGGCAACAGTAGCAGTAACGTGTGGCGCTGCAAAACTTGTACCTGTAACTTTGTTTAATTTGCCATCTGGATTGAGCAAAGGAATGTTGCTACCTGGGGCGACTAAACTAATAGAGCGCCGTCCATCCAAATTAAATTCTTTTCCGGTTAAACGACCGCTGACTCCGTAATTAGTACCTGCCAAATTGGAAACATCAACTTTATTAAAAATCCCTCCTCGGCGCGATGAAAAAGCCACATTAAGTCCATTAAAATTATCTGTAGGGATGGGAATACCTCCTTTACCTTGGTTGCCTGCGATCGCATACAAAACATCATGAAAGCGACTAGACCAATCAATACACAGAGTTAGTAAGGCTCTGCCATCTAAAACTGCATCTGGGCGAGGATCGCGGTTGAGAGGTTCGCCAAAACTAAAGTTAATGGCACGGACATCGCCACTGTTTTGCAACGCGATGTGTTGCGCTGATAAACACTCTTCTGGCTGACCCATGTTTTTTGTAGAACCCACAGCAGATGAATACAGTCTTGCTCCTGGAGCAATTCCCGGTAATCCTTTGTCTGTGCTGACCATGACACCAGCAACATTGTAAGCGTGAGGGTCAACACCGCTATTGGACTTGGCTGGCCCATTACGTAAAAAAACCGCAGCTAGGGATATAGCACGATTTTTAGACACTGCTTTATCCCAACCAAACATTCCCGGACGACCAATTTCTACCTGACCAATAGCAATCTTGCGACCGATTAAATTATAGGGAGGTTGGTGTAGTTTTAAAGCATCAATCCCATTGGTTCCCAAAGAACTTTGTAAAGCTGAAGCAAGTGCCGGCGCACTCAGGCAAGAAACACTCAATCCCCAAATTATCCAAGTTAGTTTTTTGGTCATATTTAATAGTTAATAGTCAGTTGTCACTTGTTAGGAGTTAGGAGTTAGAAAGCAGCAGAATGAATTCTTTATTTTGAAGTATTTGTCTGTCTGTTCTCCCTGATTTTCGTCATCCAGCCAGGATTAAATAGATCGCGATCGCTCAATATTTTGTTACATTATTTTGTTACAATGCTTACAGACGAGGACGCTAAAAAAAACCACTAGCCATGACCCAAAACCTATCTCAAAAGCCCATTGTGATTGCTCCATCTATCCTATCAGCCGATTTTAGTCGTCTAGGTGACGAAGTTCGCGCTATAGATACAGCCGGAGCAGATTGGATTCATGTTGATGTAATGGACGGCCGTTTTGTACCTAATATTACGATAGGTCCTCTGGTAGTGGAGGCAATTCGTCCTGTTACGACAAAACCACTAGATGTCCACTTGATGATTGTGGAACCAGAAAAGTATGTAGAAGGCTTTGCTAAAGCAGGCGCTGATATTATCTCCGTACATGCCGAGCATAATGCTTCGCCCCACCTACACCGTACTCTGGGTCAAATCAAAGAACTTGGCAAAAAAGCAGGAGTAGTACTCAATCCTTCAACACCTTTAGATTTTATTGAGTACGTGCTAGAGCTTTGCGATTTAGTGCTGATTATGAGCGTTAACCCCGGCTTTGGCGGTCAAAGCTTTATTCCTGCTGTAATACCCAAAATCCGCAAGTTGCGTCAAATGTGCGACGAACGGGGTCTCGATCCTTGGATTGAAGTGGATGGCGGACTTAAAGCAAATAATACTTGGCAGGTTTTGGAAGCAGGAGCTAATGCAATTGTTGCTGGTTCAGCTGTGTTTAACGCCAAAGATTATGCTGAAGCAATTACAGCTATTCGCAACAGTAAGCGTTCCGCACCAGAATTAGCAAAGGTTTAATCACTGCGAAAATTTGCATTACTAAGACAATATAAATAAAAATAGGATGGGCAATACCATCCTATTTTTTTGGTTTTACTTTTGGGTTTTTACTCAGCACTTTGCTATAAAAGGGAGTGCGATCCTAAATATTTTTTGTAGATTTGAATTCGGATCTAAATTTTGTCATCTACCTATTCTTGCCCAAGTTGTTATTTTCCAAATACTAAAAAAGAGAGCAGCAGAAACCAAAGAACCGAGATTCCATTTTACAGAACTCTTGAGCAAATTCAGTTTTTGAGTAGATTGAGTAGCTTGTGCTTGATTTTTAATCTGTGTTTTTGCCTTAGAAACTTGTGACAGTATTTGACTTTTCAATTCTTGAGGATTTTTAGTATTTGAGGAGCGACCCTGGCTCTTTAAAAAATTATCTATCTGTTGTGGTGTAGCTTGGCTCACTCGTTGTTCGACTTGTTCGGCCTGAGATATTTGTTGCTGAGATAGAGTATTAATTTGAGTATAGCTTTGCTTGCTGAGTCTAACTGTGTTACCGATTGCTAAAGGAATTAGCAATAAAAATAATATAGATAGTAATAAAGTCAACCAAGATAAAAATTTTAAAGTCACAAATTCCCATCTCGATCTTGCATGTAGCTCTCCATAAAATACCAATACTAACCCAATTAAAGGTACTGGTACTCGTTCAACTAGAGAGCCAAATGTTTGAAATTCCCAAGCGGGGTTCATAAAGTTCGGCGGAACAAACATTTCTACGATGTCAAAGAGTGCTAAAAGTAATAGACCGTAACCAAGCACTCGTAACAGAGTCATCGAGCCTGTTTGGCTGAAGACAAATTCTTGTAGCTCCTGCACTAAGGGAATAAATTTATCACTACTTGATTTAGTCATGATTATTAACAAATTATTAAAAATGGAATTGAAGAGTATTAAGCTTTGGAGAAAGCGAGCTTGCTAATCCAAAAAAATAAAACCAAGCAATTTATGAAAATTTGCAGTTATACAAACTAGCGAAATCCAACTAGACATGTGACTCCTCTGTAATCTCAGTTTGTCTCGATTTACTCTTAGAAGCAAAGACAACATCATAGTTTCCCTCATAACGAGAAACTATGCAAACATCATCTTCAAATAGCTCAACAATATTAGCTTCACGCCCAAACTTGAGTGCTTTTGGCTTGTTTGTATTCTTTGTCAACGAAACCTTCACAAAAACTAATACAACACTACCGAGAGTCACAGCCAATAATAAAATCCGCAGTTTTTTCCACAGAGTCATCGACTTGTAGACTCCGTAATCTTCTGTTTTTCAACTTCCTGCTCGTGGAGGAGAAACCAGTAGAATAATCCAAATATGAGTACTGTAATAATCCCGAATACAGAAGAACCACCTCCCACATGCCAGTAATGAAATGTTGGTTGGTGTTGTTGTGCTGCGATCGCAGCTAAAATGGCGATGCGTACTCCATTTACAATAAATGCGATTAGAACAGCCACAATAGGTACTAATATTCTTCTTTTCGGTTTAGGAGGAAACATGAATAAACCAATTACAGCTAGTGTCAGAAGATGGCACATCCATTCTAAACCCGCACATTCACCAGCAACTTGGATACCACCTGTTGGCAGATTAATATAGTTATTTTGCAGAGACACTTCAAACCCCGTATACCAAAGCAGTAGGGTTGAGTATTTGGCAGTTAGAAGGGCCAAAGGTGTAATATCAATAAAAGATAAAATCGCCGCCTTCGGAACGCCAAGGAAAAACAAAATTGTTAGTTCTTGCCAAAATTGCTTGAATCCTTTTAGTCCAGAAGCAAGCAGGCTAACACCAATAGCTGAAATAAACGGTGCTATGTGAAGAAATGTTTTCAGCCATTTTCCGTGGGTTAAATTAGCACTTTGCCAAAGTATAAAAATAATCAACGCAATCCCTAAAAGACTGGGAAAAAGTCCACTTTCTAAAGTCAGTTTATGGCGTTTTTCTCCCAGTGTAGAGGCTACAGCAAATAAGCATAAAACATATATACCCAAATAGGAATCATCTCCAGTTCTCCATACTAGAGTTAGGAGAATTGCAATCAAGCCTCCTATTATTCCTAATAGCCAGAATTGCGGATTATTCAATGGTTTAGTTGCATTAGTAGCTTTCATGTAGATTTACTCGGACTGAAATCCTAACGAAAAATGGACTTTAGTGCAAATTTTTTCGAGTAACGAAATTTTAAGGCGATTGGAATGATGTCTAACGATAAGCCACCTTGTAGCTACACTCAACCTGCGTATAACCAAGTTACCTACAGTTTTATACTTCGCTTTCAACTTGTTGCTACTGGCAAGGTTATCAGTAATTTTTCTGTAAAACAACAGTAATCAGTGTTACTGGTTAAGTAATTATAATCAACTAGTTTAAGTAAATTTTAATAGAATCTTTAATATCATTATCTTGGTAAATTTATTTTTAATATCATTCAAAGCTAGATTTTACCAGCTTTACAACCAAAGAATGGATATGTACTTATATGAAAATTATGTAAATTTGCTTTTGGATAACAAAAATACTTATAGTAATTGATACGTAAATCCTATTCTATTTTTGTATCGAAATGAAATATTTTTGCATAAAAAATAGGTGGGCAATGCCCACCTGATGCCTTAACGCTCTGGATTAAAAATTTACTTACGGCTACCCAACCATTTAGCCGCTGCAATCCCGATAATACCTGCCACTACAGGATTGCTGAGGAATTTAATAATGCCTGGTTGCTCTGCTAACACTTCACGGAAAATGTCAGGGTGGTTGTGATAAGCAAAGGAGGCAAGTTTGCTAACATCATCAGCACTCATACGGCTGGCGTGATGGGTAGACAGACCAAGCTGTTGCTCTAGATGTCGCTCGTCCAATCCTCTGGATTTTAAGTGTTTGAAGAAAGAACGTGCGACATCGTCTCGTTCGTTTGGTTTAATTTGAGCGATCGCTTTTTGTAATTCCGGCTCCATTTGGCTGGTCGGAATTTTTTCTGGATGTACAGACCGACCGAACAGTTGTCGCCGTTGATCGGTTGTTGTGCGTTGGGCAAAGTCGTCAAAGTTTTCATATTCGGTAGTTGAATCCGATCTCGTATCATCTAGAGATTCAACATTTCCTTCAGCCAAATCTTTCATTATTTGGCGTTTGTACTCTTCGCTGCTTGTCACTTTACTTCTCTCCTTACTCACGTCAGATTTTTTAACAACCTGACAATCACTATGCTCTTATTCCAGACTTGCTATCATCAAACTTATATGCGAATTCAGTCATTAAGTGTACTGAACTTGGTTAGTTTGAACGTCATATTTAGCAGTCAAAATCAATTTTTTATCAGGCCCGTAAACCAAAACGGTTAAGTCTTGATTGGGAAAGTTTTTGCGAAAACCTTGTGCCAAAGATTTTGCTAAAGGTTTTACCTCATTAGGACGCACTTGAGGAGAAATAACTATTCCTAGCTTATTGTTGTCACGTACATATGCATCCTTAACTAATCCTTGAGATGTTTGCACAACCCAGGTTCCAAAACTTTGCCCTGATGGGGTATTACCTCGTTCTAGTTGTGAATAAGTTACATCCCGACCGATCGCTGGTGGAGCAGTTGTACGGTCAGCTTGTGTTAAAGTGTTACTACCACAAGCGGTACTAATCATTAGCACCAAAATTAATACAAAAGTCGTCGCTATTTTGCGACTCTGCTCAAGCAGAATCATTGTTCGCCTCCTACATAATAAAACATTTGCTAGATAAGCAATTCAATTGAAGTGAGATGAATTGCTCGAAACTTACATCTAGAAAAAAGTCTAAAAGATTATTAATTCCCTGTCAGAATTATTAAGTTTAATAATATAAGTGCGTCACACTTAATAAATTGTATACTTCGGAAATTCTAAAAAGAACCCCTATCTTCCCTTATTAAATGGGAATGAAAGGGGTTAAGCCGAATCACTTCTTGTTTTTGCAAAATCAGACATCCCCAGTTATGTCAATAATTTGCAAATAGGGTACATTCTAATTAATCGAGTTTTTTCTTGACGCTATCTTTGACATCTTCGATGCCGTGACGTACTTCGCTTTCAGCTTGTTTTGCTTTACCTTCAGCTTTGTCTTCGGGATCTCCGGTAATATTTCCTAAAGCTTCTTGAGCCTTACCTTCTATATTTTTAGCAGCAGCTTTAGCGCGATCTTCTGTACTCATTTTATACTCCTAAATTTTCTAAAAACTAAATTTCAAAGCTGTTGATTATTAATTAACTTTGAAACAGTTTGTTATTACATTTATAAGGTAACTTAAGATTATTGCTAAAGCCTTCCACCTGAAGATACATTATTAACCTATATAAAAAGAAAGAGGAAAAAGCTAGTTTAGTTATCTCTGTCGATAAAATAATGTTGTCATGAAGAGATTAGCGTACTCAAGCTAAATAAATAAGGTTGTGTCATCAAAAAAAGTTGTTTTCCACAAAGAGGAAACTTCAACACTAAGATTTATCCTGTTTATCACAAACTCAATCTAGCCAAAAAATATTTATCTTGTTAGAGTGCGTTATTTTATTAATTTTTCTCTCATAGTTGATAAATTAGAATTCGTTTGTATCTAAGAAATGAAGGTCTATTTATAACTACTTAAATAAAAAACCCAGGTTCATTTAGAACCTGGGTTTTTATTTATCTTAATTATTTCTCGATCTAATCTAGAAAACCCATTAGATTGGTAGAATCATCTATATTATTTGATGCTACTGGACGGTTACCGAACACTGAATAGCTTTCAGAGACTACGAGCGAACTTGAGGAAATTGGACGAACACCAGATGAGCTAATACTGTCAACAATTTGGAATGTATTAGCACCAATAGGACGAAGACCAGCTTCGTTAATTGTCTCAACTACTTGCAAATGACTAGTACTGATTGGACGAAGACCAGCTTCATTGATTGTCTCAGCAATTTCTAAGTCACTGTTGGCAATAGGACGCACCCCAGAAATAACGAGTTTACCACTATTCTCTTGCACCGATCCATCGGTATCTTGCTCAATTTTATTTGTATTCAAATTAGAACCCTGATTATTTTTTTCAACTTCCACTGTTGTTTCTCCTTTAAGCTTGGCTCGCCTTTGCCGAGGACTGATTGCTTTACCAGTACCGCTAACGCTCATAACCAAACACCTCTGGATTTATTAACTGAATTTTACAATAATTAAGGAAAGATTTTATTTTTCCAATATATGAAAGTTTAACCTTAAATAACCTTGCATAGGTATAAAAATCTTCAAATTTTACACATAAGTAAACCTTAATTGTAAAATTTTATAAATAAATATTGCTATTTATTGGTTTTAACATTTGCACTTACTGAGTGCAGATTGGTTCGTTAACATGGGATAGGGTATTTCCAGCAAAACTGTATGACAGAATTTGGTCTTCAAGCTCCCTTTCAGCCTACAGGCGATCAACCACAAGCGATCGCCCAACTAACTGCAAGTATCCAAGCAGGGAATCGTTACCAAACTTTACTGGGAGCTACAGGAACGGGTAAGACATTTTCAGTAGCAGCAGTAATTGAGAAAGTTGGTAAGCCGACATTGGTATTGGCGCATAATAAAACCCTCGCCGCACAGCTTTGTAACGAGTTGCGAGAGTTCTTCCCCAAGAACGCAGTTGAGTATTTCGTTAGTTACTACGACTATTATCAGCCAGAAGCGTACATTCCAGTTAGCGATACTTATATTGAAAAAACAGCTTCGATTAATGATGAAATAGATATGTTGCGGCATTCAGCGACGCGATCGCTTTTTGAACGCCGCGATGTTATAGTCGTTGCTTCCATTAGCTGTATTTACGGTTTGGGAACTCCCGCAGAATATCTTAAAGCTGCGATTCCCCTACAAATAGGTATGGAAGTTAATCAACGCCAAGTTTTGCGAGATTTGACATCTGTGCAGTATAGCCGCAACGATATAGAAATGGGTCGAGGACGTTTTCGCGTCCGAGGTGATGTTTTAGAAATAGGCCCGGCATACGAAGATAGAATTATTCGGGTTGAATTTTTTGGTGATGAAATTGACGCGATTCGCTATATCGATCCGGTGACTGGTGAAATTCTCAACAGTTTGGAAGCAGTACATATCTATCCGGCGCGTCACTTTGTCACTCCTGAAGAACGGTTAGAAGAAGCTTGTAATGATATTGCAGCTGAATTAAAACAGCGAAAGGCAGAATTAGAAGCAGATGGAAAATTATTAGAAGCACAACGCATAGATCAGCGCACGCGCTACGATTTAGAAATGTTACGCGAAGTAGGTTATTGCAATGGCGTAGAAAACTATTCTCGTCATTTAGCAGGTAGACAAGCCGGAGAACCACCAGAATGTTTAATTGATTATTTCCCTAAAGATTGGCTTTTAGTCATAGATGAATCTCACGTTACTGTACCTCAAATTCGCGGGATGTATAACGGCGACCAAGCCAGGAAAAAAGTTTTAATTGAGCATGGATTTCGCCTTCCCAGTGCTGCTGATAACCGTCCTTTAAAAGCAGAAGAATTCTGGCAAAAGGTGAATCAGTGTATTTTTGTTTCCGCTACACCAGGAAATTGGGAATTAGAAGTTTCTGAAGATCGTGTAGTTGAGCAAGTGATTCGACCAACAGGCGTAATTGACCCAGAAATTTCTGTGCGTCCTACAGAAGGACAAATTGATGATTTGTTAGGAGAAATCAAAGATAGAGTTGACCGCCACGAACGAGTTTTGATTACCACATTAACTAAACGGATGGCGGAAGATTTGACCGAGTATTTGCAAGACAATAGTATTCGGGTGCGATATTTGCATTCAGAAATTAATTCCATTCAACGCATTGAAATTTTGCAAGAATTGCGCGAAGGTAATTTTGATGTGTTGGTGGGAGTAAACTTGTTGCGGGAAGGTTTGGATTTACCGGAAGTTTCTTTAGTAGCAATTATGGATGCAGATAAAGAAGGTTTCTTGCGAGCCGAGCGTTCTTTAATTCAAACTATTGGTAGAGCAGCACGTCACGTCAATGGACAGGCAATTATGTATGCTGATAATCTGACGGACAGCATGATTAAAGCCATTGATGAAACAGATAGACGGCGTGGGATTCAGACGGCATACAATAAAATGCATGGAATTACACCGCAACCGATTATTAAAAAATCGAGTAATGCGATTTTGTCTTTCTTAGAAGTATCGCGGCGGTTGAATGCAACTGATTTGAAAACTGTAGACGAACATATAGATGAATTGCCGTTAGAAGAGATTCCCGGATTGATTGGTAAACTTGAAGAACAGATGAGAGATGCAGCGAAGAAATTAGAATTTGAAGAGGCTGCAAAATTCCGCGATCGCATTAAGCATCTGCGAGATAAGATGCTGGGACACTAACCTCAACTTTATCCAAAATCTTTAAGTTTTGCTAGTTTGTAGTCAGCACTTCAGTGCTATTCAAGCTACATCATTAAACGGAAGTTGAGGAATTTGATTATAAACTTCTGGATTTTCTTCAAGAGCTTGACGTAAATCGTATTGCGTTTGTAAATTCAACCAAAACTGAGCGCTGTTGCCAAAATAGCGGGATAGACGTAAGGCTGTATCTGCTGTAATACTGCGCTTTCTTTGTAAAATTTCGCTAATGCGTGTTTGGGTTACACCTATATCTTTGCTTAATCGATAAGGTGTGATGTTTACCCCTCTTCTGTCACTTTCCGGATAGAATGAATAGAATAAAGGAAAAATAGAACTCTACAAGGTAAGTAGAGCAATGGATGTAGAATTACAAATCCTGAAACATCTGCCAAGGGATGCCCAGCCAACAGTTGCGCTCGTAGATGCATATTGTGCAGAGTACAAAGACCTGTTTAAAGAAGTAAGAAATTATGAAT
>NZ_JAECZA010000282.1 GCF_016056275.1 Dendronalium phyllosphericum CENA369
GCAGCAACTCTTTCATCAGTGTTAGCAGGCACTAAGTCATAAGCAATAGGGATTCCATTCCAAGTTGACAGCATCACTAGCTTGTAGCCAAAATAATGCATCTCTCTGGCAGCACACCGACCAGGGGCAGCACTACAAGCATTATCACTTCTTCGCTTGTCGCGTTTGAGTCCCAAGACTGGCAATGGTTTAGTGTCGAGAAGGAAATATTTTTCACCTTCCTCAACCAATTGCTCTACCCAACTGCGGCGTAATTTCTCTAACATCCCATCCATAAAGTACCGCCGATTAAATTGACTTTGGTCAAGTAAATTCGGAAACCATTCCTTGTAATTTCCCCTGATAAAACCAAGAAATTGCGTTTCTCAAGGGATAGGCAAATAATCCATTACTAGTGCTAGTGTCATGATTTCACTATCACTCATTCTGGCTTTCACCCCCGGTTTTAACACTGTTGGATTTTTTACTTGCTTTTCATACCAATCATCTACTATCACAAAGATGGTTGTAATTAGCTCTCCAAGGTCTATGCTAGTCATGGGGGAAGTCTGATTTGAAAAGTGTGGTAACTTTCATCTTCTTACTTCTCCTGCCTTTTTCCTAATTCACATTAGGCGTGAATTATGAATTACAAAGACAACTTGGTAGAATGCCAACAAGCCGTTCGTTAAAGATGGAGAAAGGGACACAGAGACACAGTGACATAGGAATGCTTTAGCAACTCCTTGAGGTCGCGGTGTCTCTCCCTACATGCGCTTATAACGTGCCTCTGTCTCTAGTCCTTAACTCTGATTTGTATATTTTGAGATTTTTTTATGTCAACAGTAATTTCATATCCAAATGCCTCAGATTTAGCACCTGATGATTATATAGTTATAGGTTTGGCAACCTGCTTCATCAAAGAAGATGGAGAAGTTCATCAAGTGGAAGTTGTAGAACCAATTCCCTCTGCTGCTTTGGAAGCACTGTTAAAAGGTATTCCTACCTCCTATAAACTAGCTCGTGCGACAACTTTGGCATCTGTGCTGGATGGTGATACACCGCTGTTACCAGAAGGTTTTCCAGAATCAGCGCAGTTTGGGGATGAATTTGTGCCACGTGTATTTGCAGCTACTCGTACCTACAAACGTCGTGAAACTTCAAAATCTCTAATTCCTCTAGGGACGACTTACACTGATTTGAAGTATTCTATTGAGCGTAAGAGGGTGTTAAATGCTAGCAGAGTTGTTACTAAAGAAGACAACGTAAAACAGCATTCTCACACTCACAAAGTACTTTAATCCTCAATAATTATGCTGAAACTTTATGGCGGGGCCCGCAGTCGTGCATCAATCGTTCAATGGTATCTAGAAGAACTGGCAGTGCCCTACGAATTTGTACTCCTAGATATGCAGGCGGGGGAACATCGCCAGTCCGATTACCTGAAAATCAACCCAGTAGGTAAAGTCCCAGCTATTGTGGATGGTGATTTCCAACTTTGGGAATCAGGAGCAATTTTGTTATATCTTGCCGATAAATATGGCAAAATCGCCTTGTCGCCAGAGGAACGTGGCGAACTTTCCCAATGGGTGCTATTTGCCAATGCCACCCTCGGCCCAGGAATTTTTGTAGAAGCAACTCGACAGCAGGAGACACCCCGCTTGTTAACTCCTCTGAATGAAATTTTCGAGCAGCAACCTTTTTTATTAGGAGATGAATTCAGTGTTGCTGATGTAGCAGTCGGTTCGATTTTGAGTTACATTCCCGTAATGCTGAAGCTAGACCTCAGTTCCTATCCAGCCGTGCTGAATTACATTCAGCGAATGTCTGAAAGACCTGCTTTTCAAAAAAGCATTGGTAAACATGCTTAAGTAACTCCAAGAAATACAAACAAACGCTTGAAGTTGATGACTGATGACTGTCAGTCAGTTAGGTGTAGGGTGGGCAATGCCCACCCGATAAATTTTTTAACGATAGTTTGTAAACTGCAAAGCAACAGGGTAATCTTCTTGCTTCAGCCTTTGGATGACAGTTTGCAAGTCATCTTTAGATTTGGCTGTAACTCTGACGGCATCACCTTGAATAGAAGCTTGGATCTTTTTGAATTCGTCACGAATTAACTTGGAAATTTGTTTAGCAATTTCCTGGCTGATGCCTTTTTTGAGTGTGATTTCTTGGCGCACGCGATTACCGCTAGCTGATTCTACTTTGCCAAAATCAAAAATTTTCTGGGAGAGGTTACGCTTGGCGGCTTTTTCCCGCAGAATGGTGTGAACAGACTCTAAGGTAAACTCGCTATCTGTGCTGACAGTAATGCTGTTTTCACCTAATTCGACATTCGTCTGAGTGTCTTTGAGATCGTAACGACTTTTGATGTCTCGCACAACTTGATCGACGGCATTAACTAATTCTTGTCGGTCGAAGTCACTAACAATGTCAAAGGAATAAGTAGAGGCCATAAAAATGTTGGGTTTGAGAGGTTGGATTTTGAATAGGGATAAAAACTAGGTATGAGACTTGTTGCAGAAGTTGAGAAAAGGTAAGGAGGCAAGAAAAGCTTCGTTTTGGGCAAGAGTCAAAGGGAAAAATTCCTTATCTTTCCCTTTTTACCCCTGTTCTTAACCTTAGTTCTTTCCCTACTTATTACCAAAAGTACTTTTGCAAAAAGTCTATTGGGAATAGTCCCAATTTTTAATTCCTAATCACGCCAGTTTGTCAGGGCGGAGAATACCCCCCTTTAGGTGACGCTCCTGCGTCGAAGAGCGCTCTTGCTAACAGCAGTTTTTCATGAGGAACTGCTTTATCGCAAGCAACTGACTCCCCAGTTCTTAATCCCCAATTACGAAAATCAGAGTGGCATAACCAAGGGGGCTAATGCCAAACGCGAACCTCCTTTGGAGGAGCTTTGCTAACGCACAGTATATTCACAATATAGAAAATAGAGTATAGAAAACGATCCACAACAAAAGCGATGTCTCAGGACTCGCCGCTACCTTATCCTAGTTCATAGTCTGTAGTCAGTAAATTTTTGACTATACGACTCTTGACTAGTCAAAGTAAAAAAGCGTTACCACTTTTCTTTGTTCTTCTGCATCTCCACAAGTTTGTAGTAGAGTGCGACTGTCATGAAATGCAAAGCAAATCAGTTGTTGACAGCGAGAGACAATCTCCTTATTACAAAGGTAACTAGCTTCAGCGAGGGATAAACTATCATTGCCGGGATTTTCTACTAGATGCATTACCTGTTCTAGTTGCTGGCGCGATTCATTGGGTTGGCGTTCTAAGCTTTGGGGTAGAATCACCGTCAACAAATTGGGGTCAGCTCGCATTGCTCCCTTGATAGCAGCTGAATTAGTACCTGTAGCACCAGAGGTGATGATCCGATTGCCTGATAAAACTAGAGCATAGGTCATCATTTCAATCAGATTCTGATGCGTAATTGGCACATGACGGGAACCCAGCAAGGCTATTCGCTTAGAACCTGTTTGCTGGATTGTCGCCAGTTCTTGCGCTAATGTGTCGAGGTTGATGAGGTCTATTGACTGGCTCAAAGATGGACATAATCAGATTAAACAACCCAGATATTTTACCAAACAGAGTGTAGATAAGAAGCGAACCTGAGTTAGACATTGTTACAATTTTTAGAGCAATTGCCTCAGTAATTCGTAATGCGTAATTCGTAATTCGTAATTAAAGCACCAGAATTAGACTAGGTACAGGTGGTTTCCAGTACTTATTCTGTTTTACGAATTTCAATTTATTAGTTTCTCAAAAACGTGGGGAACAGCACGCTGTCGCCTAGGAGGTGACAGCGAACTATCTTTGCTTTTACTAGCAACATCGCCTTCATTTATGGCTCGTTGGAGTCAATGAGGCTAAGGTAAAGCGGCTGCGGGAGTTAAGCCTAGTTTAGATAACAGGCGGTCAATGTCAAAATGCTCTGTCATTAACTGGCGAATGCACTGAACTTTAATCGGTTCGTGAAGGCGTACTTGACCAAAAGTGCGGTCAACAATTTCTACAGTGGTTAGGGTATCCAAGTCAACAGACAAAATGGGGATTTCTAGTTCTTCAGCGCGACTGAGAATGAATGGAGGAGGTGGCAGTTGTCCGGTGAGGATCAGGCATTGGGTAGAAGTTTCCAAAGCAGCTTGCTGGATTTCTACGCGATCGCCTCCTGTCACCACTGCCATATTCCGGCGTTTGCGAAAATACTTGACAGCCGCATTCACATTCATCGCCCCAATTGCCAAACTTTCTACCAGCAAATCTAAGCGATCGCCACGACAAAGAACGTCGGCGTTTAACTGCTTTACTAGTTCGCCAACGCTGACACTACGCAGCAAGTCACTTTTTGGCAGCGTTGCTAGCACAGGAATACCTTGCTGTTCCAAAAACGGACGTATGAGTTTGTTAACCGTTTCTATTTGGGCAGTAGGGATATCATTGATTGCAACTCCAATCAAGCGATCGCCTACACGCTGTTTAGCAGACAATAGCGACTCAACAGACTGTAACGATTTGTATCGCGCTACCAACAACACAGCAGCATCTAACACTTCAGTTACTTGCAGTAAAGACAAATCGAACAGATTACCTTCTGCTAGATCGCCAGACCCCTCTAGCAACACTAAATCTCCTTGAGAAATTTGCAAATATTGCTGTATTAGGGACTGCCGATAATCAGTTTTATCTTCACCGCTGAGGCGTTTTTGCACGCTGACTTCATTCAAAGCAAGCAAAGTGGGAGCAACGCGGTTTGCCGAAAGGTTGAGACTATGAGTAACAAACTGGACATCATCCTCAACTACGGTTTTGCCAGATGCACTAAAAGAAGTGCCTAGCGGTTTGCCATAGCCAATATCCAGTCCTTTTTGCTGTAGCTGATGAGACAAACCCAGGACAGTTGCAGATTTACCACTGTAAGCCTCGGTTGAGCCAATCAGCAAATATTTAGCAGACTTTGGCACACATGCACTCCTAATTTCAAAAGGAAGTAGAACCCAGCTAGGTGTTTCCTCATTTTAGTTTGTTCCGACAGAAGCCTCGCACTCTCAAAAGGTGGCGTTTTCCTAAGAAAGAACTTTTTCAAGTTACATTATTATCTAAAGTCATAAATATTTATACTATTTTGCTAATTATCACTTGGTATTTAAAATATCGTTTTTATATTTTTAGACTCAAGCTATCTATAGAGCTATTAAATATTCTATAAGCCTCAAACAAGGGTTTCACAAGTCGTATAAGGGTAGAATTTACCCTTACACTTCTAATTAACTGCTTATTCGTCTATACGCAGCAGCTTGCGGTAGAAAGATTGGGAAAAATCTGTCACGCGATACCGTTTATAGTTTTCCATAAGTTCAATTAAAAAACTTATAAATTCAAAACTTGCCATCATCACTTCATAGCTGAGGTCAGCATTGCCATCAAACTGCATTCGGCAACGCGTTAAGTCTGAAGGTAAGGTAGCAACATTCCAAGAGGCGACAAAGGGAATATTTTCACTTGCTTCTATTTTGCGGTGTCCCTCCAAAACGCCTTTTTGATAGAGACTGATGGCAAAAGGCAAGAAATTGCGCTTCGCACCTTGAATGTAAGGTAGGTAAACGTTTGCTTGTTGTTGAGTAGCAGGCTGTAGTTGCTCAATAGACATCTTTGAATATTCCTCAAGTTAGTTGACAACTGGGGATATTAGTGGATGTCAATAGTATTCCCAGAAAATATGTCCAAAGCACAGGGTAAGCGGGGGAGCAGGGGAACAGGGGAGCAGGGGGAATAACAACTAACTATTGTACAGACGCGATTAATGAGCCAGCGCGTTGCGGGGGTTCCCCCCGTTGTAGCGACTGGTGTCGCGTCTCTACGACAAATGACCAATTACTGAAGTTACTGCTAAGAAATATTAAAATGTCGGTTACAATAAGGCTGCATTGGCTTTTATTGAAGCTGGGACAATAACATCGAAAATCTCTGTTATCAGGCGATTCGCGTTGTGATTGTAATTTATCCCAACACTTAGCTATTGCTAGCTTGCTACTACTTTGACCAATCCAAAATTCTTAAGGAGTGGAACACCAGCAATTTCTGGGGTTGATAAAAGTGTGTGAAAGCAGCTCGGTTCAGTGTTACCCGATTCTCAGCTTCTTGATGATGTATAAAAATACTGGTTTTTAAATCAAATAAACTATGCCAGCGAATTCCTGGCCGGAAAACGATTATTACGACGAGCTTGACCCACTTAACTCCTTATTGTCCGACCTATCGGCAGATGAGGAGTCAGTTGTAGAGACACAGGATATTTCTCTACCATCCCGGTTTCAAGGACGTAGACGCAAAGCCGCTCTAGTGTTAACTATGGTTTGGAGTGGCACGATCGCGCTGCATTTAGCTTCTTGGGGTTTTATATTTGTACTCGGACTCACTGTTGTACTAGGACTTCATGCCTTAGAGGTTATATTTGCCAGACCCCGCCACTATTCCAAAGAAGTACAGGGAGATTTACCCTCTGTATCTGTATTAGTGGCAGCCAAAAATGAGGATGCAGTAATTAGTAGATTAGTCAAGAGTCTTTGTAGTTTAGAATATCCAAATGGGCAATACGAAGTATGGATAATTGACGATAACAGTACCGATAAAACACCGCAGTTGTTAGCAGAACTAGCGCAGGAATACAACCAATTGAAGGTTTTCAGGCGTTCCGCCCAAGCTACTGGTGGAAAGTCAGGAGCGTTGAATGAGGTTTTACCACTTACCAAGGGGGAAGTGATAGCAGTTTTTGATGCTGATGCCCAAGTGCCATCAGATTTACTGCTACAAGTAGTACCTTTATTTCAACGAGAAAATGTCGGAGCAGTACAAGTACGAAAAGCGATCGCTAACGCCAAAGAAAATTTCTGGACTAAGGGACAGATGGCAGAAATGGCGCTGGATACGTGGTTACAGAAACAGCGTATTGCGATCGCGGGAATTGGCGAACTGCGAGGTAACGGTCAATTTGTCCGACGTACAGCCTTGGAGAGTTGCGGGGGGTGGAATGAAGAAACCATCACCGATGATTTGGATATGACTTTCCGGTTACATCTCGATAACTGGGATATTGAGTGTACATTCCACCCAGCCGTGCAGGAAGAAGGCGTAACAAATGCGATCGCTCTTTGGCATCAGCGCAACCGTTGGGCAGAAGGCGGCTATCAGCGCTATTTAGATTACTGGAATCTGATTATCAAAAACCGCATGGGTAGGCGGAAAACTTGGGATTTACTAATGTTTATGTTGATTATGTATATCATCCCGACAGCAGCAATCCCAGATTTATTAATGTCGATAGTGCGGCATCGTCTACCAATTTTAAGTCCAGTAACCAGTTTGTCTTTAACTATGTCGGTTGTCGGTATGTTTGCCGGACTCAAGCGCATACGTCAAGAGCAAAAATTCAATCTTGCAACAACTTTTCTAGTAATGCTTCAGACGCTACGTGGCACTTTATATATGTTCCACTGGTTAATAGTCATGAGCAGTACTACCGCCCGGATGTCCGTCAGACCAAAACGTTTGAAATGGGTGAAGACGGTACATTCAGGAAGTGGATAGTAGTATCTGCGGGTAATTAAAAATTAAAAATGCAAAATTCAAATTTATTGTTTTGAATTTTGCATTTTTTTATTCCACATTTCGCACTCGTAATTGGCACAGGGGACTGATATCATGTCCACCTAAATAGTTACGATAAGAGTGACGCGGTGAATTTTTAATTGTAAGTGATTTACCGGTCATGATATGACAAATAAAAAACATCCCGTCGCTTTTGAAGCCGGGGAAGCTGGCGGCCGGAGGGCGATCGCTTCTCGATCGAAAGCAGTAGACCTATGAGCAAAAGTTCTTTTTACACTCTTGTGGTCAAAGGGACTCATCTTTATTGGGGAAGGTGGGGCCCCCTCTGGGGATAAGGGGCGAGGGAAAATAACAAACCTTTTTCCTGACTTCTGCAAGAAGTCTAGTATTTACTTCAGTCCAGCTATCAAACTCATGAATCAACACTAGCAGGGGAATAATTCTTGATGAAAGATAGACTTTAGTTTTGGGAACACTAAATCTATCAATTATCAGCAGACGCAGCAGGAATTGGTCGATGTCAAACAGTGAATCGAACCACAGAATTAAAAATACATTTCCCGTACAACTACCTACAAATTACCTCAAGCAAATCAGGCGCAACACAATTACCCATGAATTTGACCAAGGTTTGCCAGAAGATGAGCAGCTTCCACACGAAAGTGATGACCAATTATCGGAAGCATCCAAGCTACTGCGACTGGGAATTCAACAGCAACAAGCTGGGGAATTAATTGCTGCGTTGAAGTCGTTACAACAATCCCTAGAAATGTTCCGAGCGATTGGGGATGTACAACAACAAGAGCAAGCACTTTCTTTTTTAGCACTAGTTGCTTACGCCTCTGGGGATTACAAGAGTGTGATTTATTACTCTCAGCAATGTCTAGCCTTGGAAAAGACTACTCCAGATTTACTTGTGCAGATGCAAGCACTCTCTCACCTGGGTAATGCTTACCGCCACCTGAACGACCATAACAAAGCAATAGAGTATCTAGAAGAGTGCTTTATAATAACGCAAAAGTTGCAAGACAAACGCAGTCAAGTGGCTGCATTGAATAATCTGGGATTGGTGTATAAAGCTTCTGGTAACTTTGTGCGGGCAATTGCTTATCAAGAGCAAAGCTTACAAATTGTCCAAGAACTGCAAGATAAGTGGGGTATAGAACAAGTACTTAAGAATCTAGGCAATGCTTGGTATGCTTTGGACAATTACCCAAAAGCGATCGCTTATTACGAAGAGTGTGTCAAAGTAGCACGCACCCTCAATAATCCTCGCAGTGCTTCGCAAGTGCTGAAGAATTTGGGCAATGCTTGTTATGCGATCGGCGATTATGCCAAAGCCATTATTTATTATGAGGAACGTCTGCAACTAGCTAGAGAACTGAAAGACAAGCGTAGCGAAGAACAATCTCTCGGCAGTTTAGGCGTTGCTTGTGAAGCTTTAGGTGATTATACCAAAGCGATTCAATACTATGAAGAACGTTTACTGTTAGCCAGAACAATTAAAGACCGCCGCATTGAAGAACAAGCTCTTGCTAGTCTGAAAGTAGCTTGCTACGCTTTGGGCGATTACGCTAGAGCAATGCAATATCAGCAGGGAACATCTACAAATAGTTAGAAATACTTGAGGAAAATAAGAGTAAATACACAATAGTTTTAATAAAATTGCTTTAACAATAATTAAATTGTCGCTCAAATTCACTGATAGAATAAAACTCATATCCATATTCAGTATTCAGCAACCAAGAGATATAGCCTTTAATAGCTGGTGCTGATTCCAACATTACAATTTTCATGAGCAGTGAAATCCAACTCAGTCTCTTCGATGACTCTAACCCTAACCAAAAAGAGCTGATTCCTACAGACGCTAAAATTCCCATACCTTCTGGAACTTACGCCAACATCACCGAGTTGGCGCAGCATTGTAATAAATGCCATCGCTGCGAATTGGGAGACACCCGTACTCATGCAGTTGTCGGTCGGGGGAATCTCAAAGCACTAATTATGATTGTTGGGGAAGCACCAGGCCAAAACGAAGACGAAACAGGTTTGCCATTTGTAGGTAAATCTGGGCAGCTGCTAGAGAAAATTTTGGCATCTGTGAACTTGAGTACAGAAACAGATGTATACATTGCTAATATTAACAAATGCCGTCCACCTAATAACCGCGTTCCTACTAGTGATGAAATGGCGGCTTGCAAACCTTACTTATTAGAACAAATTCGCTTAGTTGACCCAAAAATCATTCTGTTAACGGGTGCGACTGCGCTTAAAGGTCTAACTGGCGATAAACGCGCAATTACTAAAATTCGCGGTCAGTGGATAGAGTGGGAAGGGCGTTTGTGTATGCCGATATTTCATCCCTCTTATTTGCTGCGTAACCCTTCTAAAGAAAAAGGTGGGCCTAAATGGTTGATGTGGCAGGATATACAGGCAGTACGTTCCAAGTTCGATGAATTTCAGAAAAATACATAAGCACTAAGCGACTGGAAGTCGCGGCTAAACAGACAAAACCCGCCTGCGCGGGTTTAAACCTTTGATTTATCGTATCAGTGCGTAAGTCCTATCTGATAATTACTGCTTAACTGGAGAACGAACCCATGCAGGACAATTACCAAATTGACGAAAGAAGTAATCTTTAACTCCCTGTAAAGCCGCCTGAGATTTCAATCGCTCTGGGCTACCTGAGCGTGAATTAAAATACTTGCGAAGCTGGCGCAAAATATCTCTCAAAATTGCTTTATAAATACTTAGTGCTTCCAAGAAAGAGAAATTACGCTCAACCCATAACAATCGATTTCGCCACCAAAAATATTGATAATGAGGAGCTTTATCTCCACCGCTAAAACTAGAAGAAATTTTGTGCCATACTTTTGAATCTGGTACTATAAGACATTTGTATCCTGCTCGTCTAGCCCGATAACACCAGTCAACTTCTTCCCACATCAAAAAGTAATTTGGTTCAAGCATTCCGATTTTTTTGACTACTTCAGCTTTTACCATTAATGCACAACCACAGATATATTCAGCAAACTGAATTTCTCTACTATCCTCGTTATCTATATTCCCACATTCTGTATGTATAAATCTTGCTTGACTGGGTATCCACTGCACTCCAGCAAACCAAATTTTTTCAGGTTCTTTATAGTAATATATTTTTGAGCCAAATATTCCAACATCAGGACATTTTTCATTGGCATGAATAAACGCCCAAAGAATTTGTGAATCGACTATAGTATCATTATTCAATAAGAATATATAATCGGCTCTTTGGGATATGGCATATTCAATCCCAGTATTATTACCAGCAGCAAAACCAAGATTAGCGCCATTTTCGATGATGATGACTTGAGAAAACCTTTCTCTAATAATTGCGACGGAATCATCTATGGAACCATTATCTAATAGCAAGATTTTATAATTAGGATAATCAATTTTTTGAACTGATTCTAGACACTCAATTGTATCTTCCTTACCATTCCAGTTGAGAATTAGGATATAAATTTGCGGAGCTTCTTGTGTCATGAGTGCTTTTTAAAGTGATAAATTATTGAATTTCGTCAGCTAAAGCTCAATCGTTTGCAATTAACTCTTTGTAGTTTCGCTTATTTTTTAAACAGCAACTTCTCGCACTTTCTCTGTATAATCCTTGGGACGCACTTGACGAAAACTTTGCAAGGCAAATTGCCGCAAACTTGCTGGTAGGTAAGATAGCATCAGACCAAGCATAATTTTGCGATCGCTTCCTAATACCCGACTAGATTCTTGCAAAAGTTGCCGTCCTTCTAGGGTATCTCCCTTTTCAATCAGCCTTAAACCCAAAGCTTGCTGCGTAATGGCTAGTTTATGCGAGCGCAATTTTTCTAGTTGTTCGTCAGGAAATTTATAACCACTAATACAGAAAACCTTGGCAGACAGAAAATGCAAGTTTTGCTTTAAACTTGTCTGACCGCCATGAAAACGATATTCCATCAAAAATTCTGGCAGAAAATATCCTTGCTTACCAGCGATCGCTAATCTTACTAGTAAGTCAAAATCCTCACATCCATCGGCTTGCGGACGCATATAATCAACTTCTGCCAAACAAGCCCGACGAAATAGTGTTGAACCTACTTGTAAGCTTTGATATTCAAAAGTTTGTCTTATCAAGTCAGGAATCACTCCTTGCTGGAGTTTATCTTTTCCCCATTTAGTAGAATTTTCCTTTGTTGCTGATTCAACTTTTTCGTTGTTTTGATTAATAATCCAATGATTAGTACAAACAAAATCTACATTTGGATCTGCTTCTAATACAGCTACAGTTTTTTCTAAAAATTCTGGAGTCAAAGCATCATCATCATCAAATTTGATGAAGTATATTCCACAAGCCGCCTCAAAACCCGAACGCATATTGCGACTGCGCCCACCATTAACGGGATGTCTAATATAGCGAACCCGTGGGTCATCCCATTGATTTACTATTAGAGCAGTATTATCAGTAGAACCATCATCACAAATTATTAGTTCAAAATCTGTGTAAGTTTGAGCTAGCACGCTCTTAACTGCGTAAGGTAGCAAATTAGAGCGGTTGTATGTTGGAATGCAAACACTAACTTTTGGCATATTCGGAAAAATCTTGATAATTTCAATTAAAATAGACTTGTTTTCAGCTTATATATAAACTGTAATTTTACCTAAAAACTTCTGAATATTTTTATTAGTTATTGAGCAGAGACTTGGTGGTTTGAGTTGTTTAGGTTTGAGTTCTGGCTGTTTGAGAAAGCGATAGTGTAAAAATTCTTCTTGATAACGAATATTGACATCTTCTCCTTGACAGAGATGTGCAAAATCTCTAGAAGAATAGCTCATGTAGTGAATGCGGTGGATTGGCTTTAATCCTCCTCGATCGTAAAGAATATTATTAAGATTAATGAATGTATCGGCATTGGCACAGTTACCAGTTCTATCTTGATATTCGGGACTGAGTGTAAAGTTAAATAATGGGCGATCGCATCGCAAAGTCATATAATTAAACAAAAAAGCATCATCCCACCAACCATATCCGTTAATCCATTCCACTTCCCTTTGATTAATTAATAACTGCTTCATTTCTGCAATTTGTTTAGCAGTAAATAATCGGATTTTAGAAGCGAAAAAACTAGAACAATGTAGTTTAGACCGGATATCTACTTCTGTATATAGCCCGGATTTTTCTATAACTGAAATATCTAATGCAGCTACAGCCTTAGGTTTAATATGTTCCCAATCATCAAAAACAAAATCGTAAGTTTCTAGTTTTTCTATAACATCAGTGACTGGCTTCATGGCTAAACTGTCACAGTCATAAAATACAAACTGCTCAAAAATACCTTCAAAAGTCACAAACTTTCTTTGTAAATGACTTTTGTACCAACTAGGACGCGGTTTATTCTGCATTTCCCTAGGATGAGCAGCCCAAACTTGATGAGCAAATTCCTCCCAGCGCTGAATTACCTCCCAATCATCAAAAAGCGTTACATTCTTACGAGAATTTACTTCTTTTTTAACACGAGTTAACTGCTCATCATAGGGAATAATACAAATAGGAATATCTGGGCTAACATTCACCTCAATGCTGTTGAGTAATGCGACCAATTGATCGTAGACAACATCATTGGCAAGGGTGTAAACACCGAAAAATTCCATTCTCACAAATCCTTTGTGTTTGTGTTTGAAAACTTTTTTTAAGAATTATGTAGACAGCCCAATGATGGCATAAGGTATGGCAAGATGTCATCTCACAAAATAAATTTACAATTTTACTTAGATGGTAATTAGGTTTTAATCTGCTTAGAAAAAAGCATATAAGGGATATTAGTGATGACATTAAGGCTTAATTAAAGTCATTTTATATATATCATCACTTTACTTAGTGTTATTCCCGATCTCAGTTATATGAACATTTTAATGCTATCTTCCACCTTTCCCTATCCCCCAACGCGGGGAGGAACTCAAGTCAGAACGTTTAACTTACTCAAGTATCTCAGCCAACATCATGCTATTACTCTAGTGACTCAACGCGATCGCGATGTTACAGAAGCAGAAATATTAGGATTGCGGGATTGCGTGGAGCATCTAGCCATTTTTGAACGTCCTCCAGATGTTGGGGCTACCGCAGGAATACTGAATAAAATACAGCGATTTAGTACATTTGTGCAACAAGGTACACCGCCAAGCGTACTCAATCGCTACTCAGTTGAGATACAGGAATGGGTTGATAGCTTTGTGCAGGCGAGAAAATGTGATGTAATTACCTGCGAACATAGTGTCAATGAAATTTATGTGCGATCGCATTTCCGAAAACAGCTAAAAACAGTCGTTAATATTCATAGTTCTGTCTACGGTACTTGTCGCAATCAGCTAGCAACTGGCGTTTCTGAAAATACATTGCGAGACAAAATTAATTTGCCGCTTTTACGTCGTTACGAGCAAAGCTATTGCTCTAAATTTTCGGAAATTGTAGTGACTACAGAAGAGGATAAAATTCAACTACAAGCATTTAACTCTAACAGTAAAATTACAGTTATTCCTAACGGTGTAGATTTAGTTTCATTTCCCAACCGTACCGCCGACCCAGCAGGACATCGTTTAGTCTTTATCGGTGCGATGGATAATTTAGCAAATATTGATGCTGTCTGTTTTTTTAGTAAAAAAATCTTACCAGAAATTCAAAAAATTTATCCTGATACAACTTTCGATATTGTCGGTTCTCGTCCTGCACCAGAAGTTTTAGCACTGCAAAACCAACCAGGGATTAACGTTACTGGGAAAGTGCCTTCAATGGTAGAGTACTTACACAAAGCAACCGTCTGTGTAGTGCCGATGCGGACGGGGTTTGGCATTAAAAATAAAACTTTAGAAGCAATGGCAGCTGGTATACCAATAGTAGCAAGCGATCGCGGTTTAGAAGGGCTAACTGTAGATAGTGCTGGTACATCATTAAAAGCATTACGAGCAAATGAGCCAGCAGAGTATATTACCGCTATTAGTAGACTATTTGATAATCCACAACTGCGTTTGGAATTATCTCGCAACGGCAGACAACTTGTAGAAACGGAATTTACTTGGAATATCGCCGGTAAACGTTACGAGCAAGTCTGTATTGGAGATAATGGTAAAAGCTAAGATGAAATTTTCCGGATGAAACTTCATCTTAGCCTACTTTGCAGAATATACAGATGGAAACCACTTGGTATTTAGGGGCTTCTACATTTTTTTTAGGACTTACGCAATAACTCTCTGAAACTCTTATAACTTCGTGTCCTTTGCGCCCTTTGCGGTTCGTTTTTTCATAATTTTACGTAAGTCCTGTTTTTAATTCTTATCTGAAATCAAATTTAAAATCACTGTTGCATCGAAGGCACTGAAAAAATCCTGCTAGATATGGGAATACGTAAACTAGTGTTAGTAGTAGCCAAGGTGCTGCTCGTAGAAGAAGTATCGTTAGTAGTTTGAGATACTATTGTTTGCTCGCTATTAGTATTACTAGCTGAATTGCTAGCTTGAGAAGACTTCGTTCTATCTGTTGTATTTGTTATGGTCAATACTTCAGGAGATACGGGATTAATATTATTCTGGTCGCTATTTGATTCCAACGGAGTTTTTGCCTGACATGGGCAAACACTCAACGCAGAGATTACTGTTAATACCAGCAAGAACAGATGATAACTGTATTGATTCATCGTAATTTATCAAAAGCTAGGACTAAAGACTGGGAGAATTTGCGTTATACTTTTTGTATAAAGATATTGGGTTTATCTTCATAAAAAATAAATCATTATGTAGTTCAGGTAAACTTAATTAAATAAGAGAAGATTTACCAGAAATGCAACAAAAGATTTAGATAGTAAATGGAGACTGATATTATGTTTGTTGACTATTTGCCAACTAGTAAAACGCAACTGTCAATAAATATACATGAATAATTTCTAAAAAAATAAGAGAAAAAATACTGATTTTTGAATTTAACAGAACTCGATAAAATTATTTAGTTATTCGTAGATTCAGGTAAATCACTTTTCAAAAATATAAAAGTTTAACAAAGTAAAATATAGTAATTAAAATATCTATACGACAGTGGATGAATGACTGGGTTTAAAACCCCCATCAAATCTACTATTTGGTGAGCAAGAACGGGTACGTAGGGGAGCCACTAAATTAAACGGGTTTCCTGACAGCCTTTGCAAGTGGTGTGGTTTCCTCCATGAGTAACTGGCGTTAGCGAGTCTTTGAGCGTCACCCGTAAGGGCAATCTTGAATGAGTGCGTGACTTAATCCCCCATTGATTGCATTCTGACTCCTGAATTCTGACTTCTAAATTCTTAAAAAAGGGAGTGACAAAAAGTGATAATATTTCACTCAATTCATCACTCCTCAAACTTTGTGCGTTGATAAGCTGTTATGCTTATTGAAAGTACAGCAAATTACTCTTTAATCTTTCCTCTAACCAAAGATATTTCTGATTATTAATTTACTACGTATTGATTTATACGTTGTTTGTGTTTGTGTTTGCTGTAGTAGCAAGTAGAATGTATTCACAACAACAAGGAAGCTTAATAAAAGTCCTATACCTGCGGTAGTAGTAGCTTGATTCCTGGGGTGGAAGCTGGGAGCAAGTGTGAAAGTTATTCTAAAGAAAAATTGTAATGATTATGGCGACTAGTCAATTAGCATATCAACAATAATGCATTCAAAAAATCCAAACTATTTGAAACTAAAAGATAGGAATCAAAAGATGAGTTTGCAGGTGCAAATATCTAGAAAAATAGGATCGACGTTATATGATTTATGCATGGCTTTTAATTCCATACGCGATAGCATTCGATACTATTGAGGTCTAAGAAAACCTGTTGATTGGGATTCTATACAACAAAAGTATGCAAACGTAGAAGGGACATAATATTAGGTATTGAAAGAACTTTGTGTAATTTCAATTTTAGGCAGATATTTACAAATTATTATCGAGGAGTTGATTCAGATTTTAATACCTGCTTTAATATTAAACTAATCTGGCATTAATATGAATGCAAACATCAAGAGCTTTTCGTTAGATATCTCTGATTGAATGAATCTTTACATTTCTTGAGAAACCTCCTGAAAAAAAGCGCCTTTTACGTTTTTATTTAGCTCTGACTAGAGAATTTTCTATTGCATTGATAAGCAGTCTTTAGCAAAAAACCATAGAATCAAGGAAAATATTGATGATAACTCAAACAATCAATTTACATTCATGCAATTCTCAAAACTACGCCTACAGTTGAATATTTAACTATAATTGCAATATATTGTGTCTAAATGTGTTCCAAGTACTAGGCTACCTACTTTGTGTGAAGTTCAGAAATTAGCGAAATACCAGCAGAAATGTAGATTTTGAGAGTTCATTAAAGCAGCAATTGTAGCTTCCCAAAAGTTTCACTTTTTGGTTGTGACTTCAGGAGCGTTGCAATTTCTCTAGCGATCGCCATATTGAACTTTTTTTCAATCGAACTCTGCAAGCAAGTAGTGGGAGTTTTAAGGTGAACATAGAACAGTTTATCCAAAGAGCAGAAGCATTGCATCACCGTTTGGCAGATTTGTACCAGACAGCTAGCGTTTTGCCTTGGATTCCACCCGATCTTCTGCCACAAGCTTTTAAGGAACTCTACAGCAACTCAAAAATGGTGCAGCTAGCCGCAGAAGAACTTTATCAACAAAATGAAGAACTCATACAAACACGAAATCTTCTAGAAGCAGAACGCCAACGCTACCAGAATTTATTTGAGTTTGCGCCAGATGGCTATTTAGTCACTAATGCGGAAGGAATCGTTAAAGAAGCGAATCCAGCCGCAGCTAAGTTGCTCAACATTTCACAACAGTTTCTGATTGGCAAACTCATGACAAACTTCATCAGTCTTGAAGAACGACAGTGCTTTCGTACTGAACTTAATCAGCTATCGCAGTCAGACAGAATTAAAGAACTAGTCTTGCGGTTGCAGCAACACTGTGGCGAATTTTTCGACGCAGCTTTAACAGTAGCAGTGGTTCGCAATCAATATGGGAGAGTCAGCTCTCTTCACTGGCTGCTGCGTAATATTAATGAATGCCAGCGAACAGAATTAGTCTCAGCCGAGACAAATAGCGATCTCAGTCAAGGTCGCCCTGTATTAAAATATTCCAAAGGAGAAGCGATTCCTCTGAATCCACTAGTAATTTGGTATGTTAGTCAGGGTTTAGTCAAGCTAAGTACTTTTTGTGAAAGCGGTGAAGAAGTGTTGATTGGATTAGCAACAGCACAAATGGTTTTTGGCTCTAATATGACTTCTTTACCTATTTACCAAGCCATAGCTTTGTCAGATGTAGAGTTAGTATCAATCTACGTAGCAGAAGTAGCAGTAACTCCAATGCTTAGTTACACTTTGTTACCAAAAATGAATCAACGGTTACAGCAAACTGAATCTTTTTTAGTGATTTCTGGTAGGCGACGAGTAGAAGATCGGTTGCACCATCTGTTGCAGCTTTTGAAACGAGAAGTCGGCGAACCTGTAGGGGAGGGAATTCGCTTAAGTGTTCGCTTGACTCATGAAGATATCGCTAGCGCCTGTTGCACCACTAGAGTTACAATTACACGGTTGATAGGTAAATTACAACAACAAGGTTTAATTAGTTTTGACTTGAAAAAACATATAATATTCAAGGAATAGAAAATCCAAATAATTGAAAATTCAGACCCCAAAAAAGCTGAATTTTAGCGGTTAATACTACCTTTCTCTGTTCTTAATCTTCTATCGCAATTCTAAATTGGTTTTCAAATGAATCATTGAAGTGAGTCATTATTTATTAAATTGGGATGTAACTGAGAGAGACACAGCAATATTAATATTCTGATTACTGCACAATATTAATAATATTGTGCCTCTACGACATTTGTTGGTTAACACTCCTGATTGCGCCAACATTATCATAAATTTGGGTGCTGGAAACAAGGACACCTAGTCTGGAAAAATCGCTCCAATTAGGTAAAGACGACACTTGTTGCAATCGGAAGAACCCTAGCAAAGCAGTGTCTCTCCAAGACCGCGTTTTTCGTTTTCTCTTCATTTGCCTAGCTTAAAAACAATCTTTTTTGTTTTACATAACTAAATTAGAGTTTCGGATTGTGCCAAACAAATTAGATGTATATGCACTGAAAATAGCTTCCTTGATGCCAAAAGCATTCTCGAAGATAATAACAATCGGCCTGTTAAAAGATATGTTTTAGTTTGAACTAGTCTCTAAGATGAAAGTCGAGTCCCAAGTATAAAGACCGACTTTTTCAGGTACTTTAGAGAATCGACCTGTGCGATAACCCCGCGATAACTCATTCAGCACCTTGCTTTTGATTTCTCTGACTTGCTCAGAATCTAGGTCTCCATAAATTCCAGCAATGATTTCAGCAACAGTAAAAACTTTGCCAGGATTTTGCTGTAACAAAGAGGTGAGTGCATCTATCAAAAATTGTCCTTCATATACTTTGAGCATTGGGACTATTCTTGTCTGCGGGAGTATTACAGGTTTCTTCTTTTTGTTTTTAGCAGCTTGAGAGTAACCATTAGTACGATTAGAGGTTACTAAACTTAAATCCAGAGTATAACAACCAGGTTCGTCAGGAATAGCTGACCAAGCGTTCCTTTCTCTACCCTGTGTTAGCGAAGATTGGACTCTACCTTTAACTACTTTGAACACAGACGGGTCTAAATCTCCATAAAGCGATCGCACAATGAAATCTATATGACATACAGTACCAAGATGTTCTTCCAGTAGCTTTTTAATAGCTTCCATCCGAGTTAGAGGTTGATGTTCGGGTAGCATCGGAATATCAGCTACCTTGATAGAGTATTCTTTAACTTCTGTAAGTGTTTCTCTGGTTGACGTTGAGGACTTCTTGGTATCTTCAGCCATACCAGCAGAATTATCAATTTCTAAATTGTCATCTGACAATTTAGAAATTGATACTGAGTTATTGTCAGTGTGAGAAATGCGATCTGGCAAAGATACCAGTAAGCTTTGATGAGGAGATTCCCTTTGAATCGTTTCCAATGTAGAAAGTTTACCGTTAACATTCAAGCTAAAAGACCAGTGAGACAACAAAGCTTCTACATGGTTAAGGTGCGATCGCGCCTGTGCGTATAAGTTTTCATACTCTTCTACGAGGCGAGCATAGTAATCTCGTAATTCCACCAGTGGAGAGATTAAGGCTTGAGGAGGAGGTTCTAATTGCAATTGACTATTCATAACGCTTTAAATCAACCTAAATCGATATCACTTTTGTAAGTCATTGGTCGAGGTTTGGCTTTTTGGGATGGCTGCTGGGACTTTTTCGGTGCTTGCGGAGGACGACATTGCTCGCAATATAGCGGACGAGGGCCATAAGTCTCGCGTTTTGTAGTCTGATTGCATTCTTTACAGACAAAGTTGAAAACACGAGTGTGAATTTGTCGTTTGTGGGCCCTGACTGTGTATTCTCTAACGTCAATGAACTTACTTGCCATAGTCAACAATGATGAATCTTAATCCTATCAATATAGCTATTCAAGCAAATGAAATAGGATCAGTGTGTGTTTAATTGTAAGTTTTATTCAAATCTGTGATTTGAACGTGCATATATCCAAGTAAGAATGAGCCTTGGCTATCCTCTTGGCATATAGTTCATTATCAACATCTAGGTGCTATTTGAAAATTCCCTTTCCCCGAACCCAAGCCTTGCTGACTCTGCCTAGGGTCTTAACAAGTGGTCTTTAAACGAACGTTATATAAGTGGGTGGCGATACTGCTACAATATTTCACCATGTCTGAAAAAAAACAAATAGCACAAGGGAAAATATTGCTTAATCCTGGCGCTTTATGGACAAGTGTCAAAGAAACGACTGAACGCGCTTTGCAATGTGGGGCGTTGCTGCCAATACCAACAGATTTTGAATTTGTAGAACAGGATGGTCTGCTATTTCTGGTGCGAATTTTGTCTAACCTGAACCGCAAAAAAGCAGCCAAAGAAAAACAAGACAAACAAACTGCTAACTCTGGTAAGGATTTCAATCCCTTCCTTCCCTATGAAGAAGATTTATTTGTTGCGGATATTTCTGATACTCATGTGTGTATCTTAAATAAATTCAACGTTGTTGACTATCACTTGCTGATTATCACTCGTGCTTTTGAGGAACAGGAAAGCTTACTCACGCTGTCAGATTTTGCAGCCTTATGGGCATGTCTAGCTGACTTTGATGGTTTAGCGTTCTATAATGGTGGCAAAATTGCAGGTGCTAGTCAGCCACACAAACACTTGCAACTCGTACCTTTACCACTTGTGCCTTCGGGTTCGCAAATACCTATTGAACCGCTGCTAGCACTAGCACAATTTCACGATTCTATTGCAACTATACCTGGATTTCCTTTTGTGCAAGCTTTTGCAAGACTAGATCCCGATTGGGTACAGTCTCCGTTAATAGCAGCAGAAGCGTTGCTCAAGTGTTATCGTGCTTTGTTGTCTGCTGTAGGTTTAGATGCAGTTGCAGACAATAAACAATCTGGAGCTTACAATCTTTTAGCTACACGAGAATGGATGTTAATCGTACCGCGATCGCAGGAGCATTTTCAGTCTATCTCTGTAAATTCATTAGGATTCGCGGGTGCTTTGTTGGTGCGGAACGAGCCAGAAATGCAGCTTCTGAAAAACCAAGGTCCAATGACCATTCTGAGAAATGTTGCAGTATCAAAGTAAAGGAGTGGTAAAATCTCCACTCCCTTGATTTTTGAGTATTTTTACTTGAAAATTCTTCTATTTCAAATCGCCACTGAAGAATTAGGTCAGTTCAAGCCTTTGTACTGGATGATTTAGATGCAATTTTTTTACCTAAGAATAAACCCAGTCCCAGCACAGACAACCCAAGTATAGAGTTTGGTTCTGGAACAGGAGTATAAGTAATTGATTGAACACCTGCATCAGTTGGATCTTTCGGGTTGATAAAATTGCCACTGTAAACTGTGAAGGCATCAGGCACTACAAATTGCAATCCTAATCCTTGTCCTTGGGGAATTTTGCCTGAGAAGTTCGTCAACACTAACGCTGAAGAATCATTCGCTTCGGTGTAGGACTGACCATTGTAAGTAGCAATAATCTTTAAACCCTCTGAAATTGTTACTTGTTGGTCTGCTGCGGCCGCTTCATCGAACGAAAAAGTGCCTGTGAGAGTTTTATCAACGTTAGCGAAACTATAAGTGAGGTTTGCAGCTTGGGCAGGCAAAGTCTCCCCTACCGAAAAAACCAGAACAGTTCCCACTGTTGCAACTGCTAATTTCTTGAAGATGGAGTCAGTCATTTTTTCCCTTAATTAAAGAACAGTGCAAAAGTACCGAAAAGTTTGATGGCGCAGAGACGTGGTAAAACACGTCTCTTGAAGCTTTTACGCCAGTATTCAGTGAAGTGATTTATGAAAGTGGCGACCCTGTAAGGGCTGTTTTCATAGTCTGAAAAAGATGACTTTGATCGACCACTCCCCGAACGCCAGGTGCAGTGTAAGTACCAGAACTATCGGTAAATTGCACATTTTGTCCTAGATATCGAGTTAGAGTTGATGAATAAGCACCCTGATAGTACACAGGTACAATCCGTCGGCTGTGGCTACCCCAGAGGTACTTGTACTTGGGATCTGCCCCCCAAAAGTGACCGGCATCTTTAGGATTGTGCTTGTTGAAAGTGATATCTTTAGCGTTATATTTCAAGCCTCTGGCTTTACTGGGGTCAGGATTGGGAGTCAGCTTTGATACAAAGTCATCATTTAAGGTTAGATAGTGGTCGTGGTCAGCTGTAACGAGTAGCAAGTTCTTGCTCCAACCACCGTTATTGTTAATCCAGGTAATGACTTGTTGGACTGCTTTATCAAAATCATTCATGGTACCAATCAGGTTATCCATGTTGTCATCATGAGCAGACCAATCAATGTCGCCTCCTTCAACCATCAGCCAGAAACCATCTTTGTCTTTACCCAGAACAGTTAAGGCAGCTTTGGTCAAATCAGCTAAAGTCGGATTTTCGTTAACTTCTCTAGCGATAAAGCTAGCGTCGGTTTCACCAGGAGCTAAAGGACGCACAGTATCAGGTGTCGGGCCAGAAGTCGGATTACCTGCTGCATCAATTACAGGAACACAATCCGCAGCTGTGCCAGGAATTATCTGACCTGATGGACAGGGAGTTGCTGCTTTCACAACCGAGCTATAGAGCGAGGCGTTGTTTAGACCTGTGAGACTGTAGTCTCCCTTAGAAGAGCTAGTAGGAAGGTTGCCTTCTTGTCCGCGAGCACCGTATAGACCAAATAACTTGCCTCCCTTATTCGGGTCGATTTTAGCAGCAGTATTTAATAGTTTCTGAGTTGCATTCGGGCCGCGTTCTAAAAAGGTGTAGCCGTAACGATTGGAAGTAGGGTTATTTTTCAAATGCGTGTAAGTGTCTTCTGTAATATACACATAGTTAAAGACACCTTCTGCTGAACTTGTACTATCTTTATTGTCAAAGTCTTTAGGATGACCGCCACCCAACAAAACATTAGGCTGGAAGTTTAGTAATGTCTGTTGCAAAATGCTGTCTTGGTTGGTCTTGCTGGGATCGTATTTACTGTCGTACTTACTACGACGATTTACGAAAGAAGCAGCAGCACCAGGTGTAGCGTGGCTAACAGGTACGGAAGTTACTAAACCTGTAGACTTGCCTTTTTCCTTGGCAATTTCCAGGACGGTTTTCAACTTTTTCTCGTAAATGTCTACTCCCATCGCATTGTTATAGCTCTTTACACCTGTATAAAGAGTTGTAGCGGTGTTAGCAGAGTCGGGATAACTATGTTTGATGTATTCTTTGTCGTAGGAACCGGGATTGGCTGGGGTGAGAGGAATCCAGGGAACGGGGCCGCCTTTATTTGGGTCATAACCCGTTAAGTTACCATCTGCTAGGCTATTGCCATCTAGGCGATCGCCAGGATTAAAAGGAGTAGGCTTAAATGAGAAGTTCGGGCGAACAGGACTTGCACCTGTGAGAGGATCGGAGCCATCAAGAGCAGAGTTACCTGTTAAATGAGGCTGGTCTTTGGGATTTTCTGGTGTATTTCCCTGAATGGTTGTCCCGTAGGTGGTTACTAGTCCATATCCAGTCAGATTTTGAAAGCTCAAACCAGAGCCTTTACCGCTGGTATAAAAAGGAGCGCCCTTGGCAAGTGCCCCGGCCCGCGCCATATTCCAACCCATACCATCGCCGATCATGATAATCACGTTAATCCCATTGCCAGCCGCTAAGGTCGGCTGAAAAACAGAATTCCCGAATACCAGTAAAACGGTACAAAGCAATCCAGCCATCGTTAAAGCTAGAAATCGCTTGTACTTTCGCAAAAGTGAAATCATTACAGTGCCCCTCTTATACCTAATCGAGCAATTGTTAGCGGTTAATACTGATAAAAGTTGGGTTCTAGATGTGTAGCCGCAAAGTCGGAAGATGGAATCTGTTGTGGTTGTCTAGAGACCGTTGTGGTTTTAACTTGGTTAAAGGCAGTAGCTGTTTGTCGATCTGGTGTTGCTAAAGATAACAAGACTGCAAAAACCAAACCTGATATTAACCAAACCAATGAACGTTTGTACTGTTTTAGTAATGAAATCATCGAATCAGCTCCTGTAAAGTTGGAAATAATAGCTTTTGTGCTGAAGAGCGATCGCTACACATCTCTGTTTGTAAGTTACACAGGCAAGAAGTATTGCTAATATCGGCGACTTGACCGCGCAGACAATTAACGCTCTGAATCACCAGATAAGCAGCAAAAAGCGCTATCATCCCTGCCACTACCAAGCTGATGACTCCATCAGCCCAAGTCCAATTCAGCCAGATAACTGCGATCGCAGCCAGTACGGCTCCTACGGAACTGACTAAATCTGCCAACAGATGCAGAAATGCACCCCTGAGATTTAGGTCATGATGGCTACAACTGTGTAGACACAGAGCGTTAAGGCTGTTAACTGCCAGTCCAATCAATGCAGTTGCTAACATTGGTAAACCAAGAATCTCTGTATCTGGAGATTGCAGCCGTACCAAAGCTTCTTTGACGATCCAAGCAGCAATAAAAGCTAAACCAATGCCGTTAACCAAAGCTGCTAAAACTTCTAATCGATAGCGCCCAAACACAGTCCGCTGGGACATAGAATTAGATAGCCAGATTGCCAATAGTGCCAGACCCAAAGCAGCTACATCCGAAAGAATATGCTGTGCATCTGCTAAAAGGGATAAGCTATGACTCCAAATTCCTGCACTTAATTCCACACAAAAAAAAGTGCTTAATAACACTAGAGCAGTCCATAGAGTTTGGACTTTTTGCTTAACCTCGTTTGATGGCACTGCATCTGAATTGAGAGACTGACTAGAAGCTGGCTTGAATGCCGAGCTATCAGTCAAATGCTCTTGTGCTGAAAGCACCATTCTGGATACCTAAATACCTGTACGTCTCAACCTAAATTTATCAGTGTGAAAGTTAACAATTTAGTAAGTCGGGTTTAATGGAAGGTAAAAAGGTTTAGATAAACTAATATAAATCAGAGTTATGGTGGAAAAAGGGATTGGGGATTGGGAAAAGGAGAAAGGTTAAAGGGGGAAAAAGTTTGTTTGATTCCTTTTCCCCTTCCCCATATTTGCGTGGTGAACTAGTAGTCATAATGTGTTATTTCAGCTAAAAACATAGAAAAATACGATTAAAAGAGGAGTTTGCTATGGAGCCTCTTGACCTGAAATGGATACGCGCTCAGTTTCCAGCGCTGACACAAAAAATCAACGGTCAATCTGCTATTTTCTTTGACGGGCCGGGTGGCACTCAAGTACCGGGAGCGGTATTGGATGCAATGAGTGACTATCTGGTAAGGTCAAACGCTAACGCTCATGGGGCTTTTGCCACAAGTGTACGTACAGATGCGCTCATCACCTCGGCTCGCGCTGCGATCGCTGATTTTTTAGGGTGCAATAGCGATGAAGTAGTATTCGGTGCTAATATGACTACGCTCGCTTTCGCTGTGAGTCGAGCTATTGGTCGGGAACTGCGATCGGGCGATGAAATTATTGTTACCCGACTAGACCATTCTGCTAATATTTCCCCGTGGTATGCGTTAGAGGAACGAGGTGTAATTGTCCGCGTTGTTGATATCAACGTCAAGGACTGCACCTTAGATATGAGCGATTTAGCACAGCAGATTAATCAGCGGACGCGGTTGGTGGCGGTGAGTTATGCTTCCAACGCTGTAGGGACAATCAACGATGTGGCAGGGGTGGTAAGCCTTGCTCATGCCGTTGGTGCTTTGGTTTTTGTCGATGCAGTTCACTATACCCCTCACGCTCCGATTAACGTACATGCGCTGGGCTGTGACTTTCTCGCTTGTTCTGCCTACAAATTTTTTGGCCCCCACGTTGGTATTTTGTATGCCAAGCGGGAACATCTTGCCCGATTCACTCCATACAAAGTCAAACCAGCCCCAGAAGAAGTACCATCGCGCTGGGAAACGGGAACGCTGAATCACGAGGGTTTGGCAGGTATGGTGGCCGCGGTTAACTATTTGGCAAAACTTGGTTGTCATGTCTCACCCGCAGTTGACAGCGAGTTAGTTTCAGCCTTGGCAGAAGCTGACAAGGAGGGCTTGGAAACATTCAGTTGTCCCCGCTTCCTTACTTCAGCGGATCGGCCTAACCATGAGTTAGCATCTGCCTATCACAGTCGCCGGGCTGCCTTAGTAGCAGCAATGTCAGCAATCCAGCAATACGAAAGAGAATTAAGCCACAAGCTGATTTCTGGATTGTTGGAGATTCCTGGCTTGAGCTTTTATGGTATCAGCGATGCGAGTCGTTTTGCTTGGCGGACACCAACAGTTGCATTTCGACTGGCGGGGCAAACGCCTGCAACCACAGCTAAAATGTTAGGCGATCGCAGTATTTTTGCTTGGCACGGTAATTTCTATGCGCTGAATTTGACGGAGAAATTAGGTGTGGAAGCAACTGGCGGCTTAGTACGAATTGGAATGGTGCATTACAACACCGTTGAAGAGATTGATCGCCTTTTGCAAGCATTGAATGAAATTAAAGAATACAGTATGAGCGATCGCTCTTTTAACTCGACAATTTAAGTTTTCAGGTGCAAGTTTCAAGTTCCGAGCTCGAATAATGAGGGTTAAAGCCGCAAGTTTGAGGATTAAAGGTGCAATTTCGAGGGTTAAAGGTGCAACTTCGAGGATTAAAGGTCAAACTTTCGCCCTTTTAACTCGACAATTTCCCTTCCAATGTTCAATCTTCGAGTTCAGAACTTGAATGATGAAGCTTAGAGGTAGAGCGATCGCCTTTTCTGCTCGACAATTGGTGTTTTAATGATAGAGTGTCTCAGCGCTTAGAGAAGCAGGAAAACAGGGAGAAAGATTTTTGGCGTAATCATTCCGTAAAAACACAACGCCTACAACACAATATACTGAACGCAGGTATAGCGATCGCTCAATATCCCGATGTAGGAAGTGGGCGATTGTTCTTATGCAATCCTTGATAAAAGCTACATTATTAATTAGCTGAATTTCTCTGCTGCGCGTCCAAGCAGCAACTCGTTATCAGGCATCGCCTCTGTAAAACCCGAAATGACTAACGAAGAACTGCTGCAAATTATTGAAAAAGCTGCCAGAGACAACGTGATAACATTAGACCTTTCAGGCAACAGCTTAACAACGCTAACGCCGGAAATAGTCCAACTCACCAACTTGCAAACGCTTTCCCTTAGCAGTAATCAACTGAGCAGTCTGCCACTGGAAGTAGTCCAACTCACTAACCTGCAATCGCTTATCCTCAGCAATAATCAACTGAGCAGTCTGCCGCCGGAAATTGTTCAACTCACCAACCTGCAAACACTCTCTCTCAGCAGAAATCAACTGAATAGTCTGCCGCCGGAAGTAGTCCAACTCACCAACCTACAATCGCTCATCCTCAGCAGAAATCAACTGAGCAGTCTGCCACCGGAAGTAGTCCAACTCACCAACCTGCAATCACTCAACCTCAGCAGAAATCAACTGAGCAGTCTGCCACCGGAACTAGTTCAACTCACCAACTTGCAATCGCTCATCCTCAGTGTTAATAGATTGAGCAGTCTGCCGCCGGAAGTAGTCCAACTCACTAAACTGCAATCACTCAACCTCAGTGTTAATAGACTGAGCAATCTGCCATCGGCAGTAGTTCAACTCACCAACCTGCAATCACTCAACCTCAGCAGAAATCAACTAAGCAGTTTGCCACCAGAAATTAGGCAACTGCCAAACTTGAACAAGCTGGATCTTCGCAGAAACCCAGTCCCTATTCCACCTGAGATTTTGGGAACGAAGGATTTATCGCAAGATCCTGGCGATGTGAATGAAATTCTCGATTTCTATTTCCGGGTGCAAGATCTAGCCGAAACTGAACTTTTCTACGAGGCAAAATTACTAATTGTTGGCGAAGGAGGAGCAGGTAAAACTTCTTTAGCCAAAAAAATAGCAGATGAAACCTACAAACTCCAACCAAATGAAGAATCAACCAAAGGTATTGAAGTTATCCACTGGCACTTTACACAGCCCAACGGCAAAGACTTTCGCGTCAATATTTGGGACTTTGGCGGTCAGGCAATCTACCACCAAACCCATCAGTTTTTCCTCAGTAAGCGTTCTCTCTATGCTTTAGTTGCTGATACTCGCAAAGAAAACACTGATTTTTACTGGTGGTTAAAGGTTGTCGAACTCTTGAGCGACAAGAGTCCAGTTCTTATCATCAAAAACGAAAAACAAGACCGTCAGTGCGAAGTCGACGGAGGTCAATTACGAGGAGAATTTGACAACCTAGAAAAAATTCTGGCAACCAATTTGGATACTAATCGTGGTTTAGCGGAGATTAAAGACGCTATTCAGCAATACATTAGCAGACTTGACCACGTTGGTACACCTCTACCAAAACTTTGGGTAAGAGTCAGAGCAGCTTTAGAAAACTATTCTCGCAATTACATCAGCCTTGAAGAATACTGTACCCTTTGCCGACTTAATAATTTAACTGACCGTAAAGACATGCTCCGCTTGAGCAGCTATCTGCACGACCTCGGTGTTTGCCTCCACTTTCAGGACGATTCTACGCTGAAACACTACGTCATCCTCAAACCGGAATGGGGAACTACTGCCGTCTACAAAGTTTTAGACAATGACAATGTTAAAAAAAAGTTAGGTTGTTTTACTAAGGACGATTTAGAAGATATTTGGAAAAGCGGCGAATATGCTGACATGCGAGATGAACTCCTGCAATTAATGATGCGGTTCAAGCTTTGCTACAAAATTCCCGGTTGTCCTGCCACCTATATTGCCCCTCAATTGCTGCCTATTGAAAAAGCTGATTATACTTGGGACGGTCGCCACAACCTCATCTTGCGCTATACCTATACATTCATGCCTAAAGGCATCCTCACCCGCTTTATTGTCGAAACACACCCTTGGATTGAACAGCAAAAACTTGTTTGGAAAAGCGGTGTTGTTCTCAACAAAGATCAAACTCGTGCGGAAGTCATTGAAAACTACAATCAACGGGAAATTAAAGTTTGTGTCACAGGAAACCGCAAAAAAGAATTAATGGCAGTCGTCACCCATGAACTCGATAAAATCCACAACTATTATGAACGTTTGCAATATCAAACTCTAGTTCCCTGTAACTGCCAATTTTGCAAAAACAGTCAAACACCTCATGCCTATTCTCTGGACGCACTCTACAAGCGCTTGAACGCCAATCGTTACCAAATTGAGTGTGAAAACAGCTATCAAATGGTAGATGTCCGCAGGTTAATTGATGATATCAAACTCCTATCCATTAGCACAGATGGGCAACTCAACCTCGAAATTGCACAGTTGCAAAGCGAACTGGAGCAAAAAAGAGAGGAATCATTGACATATGGGCTAAGAAATAGCAATCAAAAGGAAGTTTTTATCTCTTACACTTGGCGGGATCAACAAAGTAAACCACTTGTAGCAAAGATAGAGCAAGTATTTCAAGCTAAAGGCATCAAAATTATTCGCGATACCAATGCAATTGGCTATAAAGAAAGATTTAAAGAATTCATGCAGCGTTTAAGCCGTGGTAAATGCATAATTTTAGTAATCAGCGACCAGTATTTAAAGTCAGAAAATTGTATGTATGAACTGGTTGAAATCGCTGAAGATAAAGAATTTTATAAACGAATATTTCCGATTATTTTAGCAAATGCCAATATTTTTAAACCTATTGAAAGAATTAAATATATTAAGTATTGGGAAGAGCAAATTAAAGAGTTAGATGAAGCTATGAAAGGAGTTTCCGCAGCTAATTTGCAGGGATTTCGAGAAGAAATTGACCAATACACTGATATCCGCAACACGATCGCCAAACTTACCGACCTACTGAGAGACATGAATACTCAGACTGAAGATATTCACAGCGAATCAGAATTTGAGAGATTGGTGAATGCGATCGCAGACCGTTTAAATGAGTGAAAATAAACTATTGATGAGGTTTAGAGGTGGTGCGATTGCCCTTTTAACTCGACAATTTGTGTTCCAAGGTGCAAGCTTCGAGTTCTGAAGCTCAATGATGAGGCTTTGAAGTCGAGCGATCGCCTTTTTTGCTCGACAATTCGTGTTCCAAGGTGCAAGCTTTGAGTTCTGAAGCTCAATGATGAAGCTTTGAAGTCGAGCGATCGCCCTTTTAACTCGACAATTTGTGTTCCGAAGTGTAACTTTCGAGTTGATCGCATTTACCTTATCTATTTGAGAAAGATGAGTCAATGTTCTTCGGACACCCCAAGCAATCGCATTGACACCCCCGCCAGCGATCGCATGACGTTTACCCTTAAAACTAAAGTTTTAACAAGAGTTATTTTATTGGCTCAACAATTTGCTAAACTCCAACTTTTGGAGTTCAAATAAAAATAGTCTAAGCGTCGGGAATCGGGAGGGTGTTGCAGAGTGGCTGATGATGAAGGTGTGAAAAATATAGAACAGATTCATCCAAGGGACTTTTCATGGAAGTTTTGGCCCGTTGTGCCACTCTACCCATACGGGAAGCGGCGGACAATTCGCAAAGAAGTAGTTAAGGATACCATCTGGACTTTTGACCAGTTGCAAGGTATCTTTTACGTTGTCGTGCCGATTCGCATGACTGTAGCTAAGCTAGAAAGCGGCGGACTTCTCGTCTATGCCCCTGTAGCACCAACAATCGAGTGTATCCGGCTGGTGAATGAGTTAGTAGCAGAACACGGCGATGTCAAGTACATCATTCTACCCACTATCTCCGGACTAGAACACAAAGTATTTGTTGGCCCCTTTGCTAGATTCTTTGCCAATGCACAGGTATTTGTTGCTCCCAAACAGTGGAGTTTTCCGTTGAACCTGCCACTTAGCTGGCTGGGCTTACCTTCCAAACGTACTCACTTCCTCCCAGAAGACAATAGCAAAGTACCGTTTGCCGATGAGTTTGACTATGCAATCCTCGGCCCGATAGAACTTGGCCCTGGGCGGTTTGCGGAAGTTGCATTTTTTCACAAGCGATCGCATACTCTTTTAGTCACAGATTCCGTAATTTCCATCCCCGAAGATCCGCCAGCGATCGCGCAGTTAGATCCATACCCCTTGATGTTCCATGCCAAAGATAAAGCCTCTGATATCGTCGCCGACAATCGAGAAAATCGCCGTCAGGGATGGCAGCGCATCTCACTGTTTGCTTTGTATTTTCAACCAAGCGTACTGGAGGTAATTGCTTGGAGTCAGGTATTTCGCGATGCTTTGAAAGCACCGGAACGCTCGAAAAAAGCTTACTTTGGGTTGTTTCCCTTCAAATGGCATCCCGACTGGAAGCGATCGTTTGATGCCCTACGCGGGAACGGACGTTTATTTGTAGCACCCATTTTACAAACTCTTATTCTCAATCGCGCACCAAGGGAAACTCTTGACTGGGCAAATAAAGTAGCAAGTTGGAACTTTCAGCAAATTATTCCCTGCCACTTTGACTCACCAATACAAGCATCACCGCAACAGTTTCGTCAAGCATTTTCCTTTCTGGAAAAACAGCCTGTGGCAGGTTTCAGCAATAGTTATCTTTTGCCAGAGGAAGACTTTAAACTATTGAGAGACATTGATGCAGGTTTAAATAAGTTTGGTATTGTCCCGCCAGCAAACGAGAAGGTCTGAGAGAAACCGTTGAGAAAATCAAGCCCAATAAGTAACAGTACAGTTCAGTTAAGCCCCAAATCCTCATGTAGAGACGCGATGAATCGCGTCTGAAAGACCAATTTTCTACGCCAATAACCTTTAACTGAAGTGTTCTTCCGTGACCTATACGTAAGTCCGATATTATTGAGAATTGTTATAGCTATTACTCTTTCTTTCTTTCTAAGCTTTTCAAAATATAACTAGATAATTCACAAAATCCTTCTCCTTCAGTCGCAGCAGTAATGTAAGTAGGCTGATGTTGCAACTGATTGGCATATTGCAGCACATTTGCTACACCTACAGAAACAGGAAAATAAAGTTGATTAAATAAACTTTCATCATTGGGACTATCACCAACGGTAACAATTTGTTCTGGTGAATAGTTAGGTAAGTATTGTTGCAATACTTGTAATAATCCAACAGCTTTATCTTGTCCTAGCGGTTTAATATGACACTGAACGTTGCTGTAGGTAAATCCCCAACCCATTTGTTGACAGAGATTACCCAAAACTTGTAGATCGTCTGGACTTAAAGAAGCTACATCAAATGTCCAATCGGTGATCCGAAAACGATTATCACTTGATTCCTGGATATGAGGAAATTTAATTTTCAATTGCTCAAAAACTAAAGCTAGATGCTGGCGATGAACTGTTAGGTCTGCAATAGGCGTTAAGGCGATCGCTTGTTCGCTTCCAGATGGATAAAACAAACCGCCGTTTTCTGCTAAAGCACCTGCAACTGGTAGCAAACTACTCAGCCCATTTACCCACCCTGCCGAACGTCCGGTTACAATTAGTACTTTAATGCCAACTGCTGTTAAATCTTCCAAAGTCTGCAATAACGCAGCAGAAAATTTTCCTTTCGTTGTCAAAGTACCATCCATATCTGTAGCAACGAGACGAATATTGCTCCAGCAAGTAGGTAAAGCCTGAGATAGTTGTTGCGGATTGCTAAAATGCCTGGGAGTAACGTTTGAGTCTCTGTACATATGTGGTTTAACGAAAGCTGTAAAAAATACACATAATACAGCAAGATGGCATCCAGGATTTGGGCATCTTAAAAATAATAAGTTAAGTATTTCTGTTTGCCAATTATGCTAAATTCGATGTTTCTTGCCCAGTCTTTGGGGTCAAAACCGAAAAAAGTTACCCAGCAAGTACCAGCAAGCGAGCCTCAAATACCTCCATTTTTGCTGATAACCTCTGGAGGACTAGCGGTAGCGGTGATTGCTTTAATTGTGTTTTGCAAACTACAAATGAATAAATTTGAGAAAAAACTCAAGTTTGAGCAATTCCGAGCGCGAGAACTAGAGAAGAAGTTTAAACTGGCACTGGAAACAATCCGTAAAATGGAAACTAATCCCGATTTGGTTAACTCACGGGACTTTAATTTAGATTATCTGCGAATGCGGATGTCAGAAGAAGTTTTTCATTTTGCGATCGTTAATCAAATTAAAATTAAGGTCAAAGATAAAATTTCTCAAGCCCTACGTCCCAGTCAAGCCCAACAAGGAACGGTAGGAATTGCCAATAGCGCCGGACGGCAAGTAGATGAAATTTTTGATGTCGAATATGAGACAGGAACTCCACAAAACTCAGCCAAGCGAGTACTGTTTCGCATTCAAATTCGATTGATGAAGTTACCTACGCAAGCAACTTCTGCCACTATTAGCCAAATTATTGATTGTCTTGAAACTTATCTGAGTCCAATTGAAGATGAAGATACTTGGCAACCGACGATTCAAGGCCGAATTGCCACCATGCATTGGGATCAAAAGGCCAAACCTACGCCTTTGTTGGTACTAGAGCAATCTAATGAAGGCGTGAATGTAACTTTTCGTACTAGTCGCCAACCTAATGCTGCGCCACAGCAGAAGCAGTCTGGTGCTAAGAAATAATTGCGGTTTGAGGGTGCAGCTATTGATTAAGGGGGATGAGGGAGATGAAGGAGATGAGGGAGAACTTCTTACTCAGCACTCAGCACTCAGAACTTAGCACTTAGCATTCAGCACTCAAGAGGTCGTATCGTAACTGGTGACTACACTTTGGGAATCACGTGCTAAAAGACCATCTTCCATTTCTACAATGCGATCGGCTATGTCCAGAATGCGGTTGTCGTGTGTCACTAGCAGGATAGAAGTTCCTTGTTCTTTGGCTAGACTCTGCATGATTTCTACAACGTCGCGTCCTGATTGTTTGTCCAAAGCTGCTGTTGGTTCGTCTGCTAGAACCAATGGGGGGCTATTTACTAGGGCGCGGGCGATCGCTATTCTTTGTTTTTGTCCGCCAGAAAGGTTATCTGGGTAGTAATTAATTCGTTCTTGTAAACCAACAGCCCCAAGCATAGCTTCTGACTTGGCAATTGCTTCGCTTTGAGAAATATTATCATTCAATTCTACTGCCATCTGCACATTCTGCGTAGCGGTTAAGAACCCTAGCAAATTGTGAGCCTGAAAAATATAACCAATATTACGCCGGATTTGTACTAATTTATTTTGACTAGCACCAAATAGTTCTACGCCTAAAAACTTGAGACTTCCCTCTTGGACAGACCGCAAACCGCCAATCAAGCTCAGTAATGTTGTTTTACCTGACCCAGATGGCCCGGTCATAATGACAATTTCTCCAGGATAAATTTCTAGGTTAATGTCAAATAAAATTTGTTTTTTTAATGTGCCTTTGCCATAGTAGTGATTAAGATTCTTAATGGCGATTACAGGTTCTTGTCTCATCATAAATTTTTTCGCTGTGAGTTAATAGTTCCGAGACGGAAGTTTAGTGCCTGTAAGAAGTGATAATTTCTTATGTTTTAATCATAAATTACTTCCGAATAACAAATGTTAATTACTAACATTTGGCTCCCTAATCCCCAGTCCCTTTTACTTAAAATATATCTGCTGGATCGGCAGAGCGTAATTTCCGGACAGCGATTGTACCAGAAAAAAAGCACATGACAATAGTTAAAATTAGCACTAAAATAGCACGATCAAAACTCATGAAAACAGGTAAAAGTGTAGCATCTCTGGCTTTTTGGTACATCAACATTGTAAAAACCCATCCAGGCATATAACCCAAACAAGCTAGTAATAATGCTTCTTGAAGAATGATAATTAATAAATATTTTTGTGTATATCCTATTGCTTTTAAAGTTGCATACTCAGATAAGTGATCGGAAACTTCTGTATAAAGGATTTGATAAACAATTACAGTTCCGACAATGAAACCCATAATTGTCCCTAGAGTAAAAATAAATCCAATAGCTGTACTACTAGCCCAATAATTACGCTCAAAGTCGATAAATTCTTGTTTAGTTAAAACATGGATATCTGTAGGTAAATAATTTCGTAATTCTTGAGCAACAACGGTTGCATCTGCTCCTGGTTTTAATCTGATTAGACCAATATCAATCAATCCTTGCTGACGGTTATTGAATAAGCGCAGAAAGTTGACATCACTAGTAATTAAATTACCATCTGCACCAAAAGACGCACCTAAAGTAAATAGTCCTGCTACTTTGACTTTCCGCCTTCGCACTTCTGCTGTCACAGTTTTACCCTGCTCAAACTCAGCAGCTATAGGGCCATATTCCTGCCGAGAAGAGCGGTCAAATAAAACTACATCAGGTAGTTTTATTTTATTTAAATTTTCCTGAACTCCCGGCAAATTAAATATGTTAACTTCTGGATTAATTCCAAATACAAGCAAGTTACGAGTACGACCTGTTATCGGATTTTTCCAACTTGTATAATCCAAATAAATAGGATGTACCGATTGCACTGTCGATAATTCTAAAGCTTTATATAACCGCCGTTGAGAAAAACTTTTCATCGACAGCACAGCATTAGATTGACTATTAATTAAAACAATATCGCCTTCCAAACTAGTATGTAAGCGAACGTTACTATAATACAGAGCATCTCGGAAGCCAAGTTGCATAAACATCAAAATATCAGCAAAGGCAATTCCTGCCAGAGCCACAGCAAGACGAGTTCTTTCTCGCGTGAGTTGTAGCCAAGATAAAGGTATTTTACGACTCATTGATGAAGTGGGAAGTGATAAAGATGAATTTTGAGCCTTTCTTTAGTTATTAATTTCAACAAGAACTTTGGCGTTGGTTAAGCCTGAAACTTTTGGGCTATCTTCTGCTGATAAGGCAATTTTTACTTCTACTACTCTGGCATCTACATCTGCTGCTGGATCTGTATTCAACACATCTTTTTTGCCAATTTTTCTACCAATTTCAGTAACGACACCTTTTAATTCGCCATTAAAAGCTCCATTATCGCTAGTGACTGTAGCATTTTGACCAATACGCACTTTACCAATACTATCTTCAGGAACTTCGGCAATAACCATCATTTGATCGGTTTGTCCGATTTCAGCTATGCCATTGGGACTGATAGCTTCTCCTGATTTGGTATGAATAGTTAAAATTTCTCCAGCGCTTGGTGCTTGGACGTAGGTTAATTTCAGTTGTGCTTCGGCTTGTCTGACATTAGCGATCGCATTAGTAACTTGAGCTTGGGCGATTTGCACATCAGTAGGACGGATATCTACTAGCCTATTGAGTTTGGCTGTTTCTTCGTCTATTTGTCTTTGCAAAGTTGCTATAGTTTTATCGCGGGTAACTTTAGCTTCAATCAACTGCTGTTGCAAAGTTGTTAAAGTTTTCACTTGGTTAGCTCTAGCCTCGGCAACTTGCTGGCGCAAAGTGGCCAATGTCTGCTTCAAAGTTGCTTGGCTTTCTGTAACCTGCTGACTAGTAGTGACTGCATTTAAGCGTCTATTGTCCCGTTCTTGCTGAGAAATTGCACCTTCACGGTATAAGTAATCGTAGCGTCCAGCATCGACTTGAGCATTGCGTTGTTGGGCTTGTACGCGCGCGATCGTTGCTCTTAAAGTATCTTTTTGACCGCTGAATTCAGCTTCTAGGCGATCGACTGTTGCTTGTTGAGCAACTTTTTCCGCACTTAACTCAGATGCAATCCGAGTCACCGTTGCTTGTTGAGCATCTCTTTCACCGCGCAACTGAGCTTGCAGGCGAGCAATCACTGCTGTTTGGGCTTGAATGTCTCTTGGTGAGCCAACTTTTACCTGGGAAAAATTAGCACGAGATTCTTGCAGTTTTGCTTTTGCTTCTTCTAATGCCGCTATTTGAGTGTCGTGGTTGTCTAAAATCGCAATTATTTGACCTTTCCTAACCTTTTCTCCTTCTCTGACAAAGATTTGCTGAACTCGTGATGCTGCTTGTGCGCCTGTAGTTGGGGCAGAAAGTTTAATCACTTCTCCCTGTGGTTCCAAACGCCCCACAGCACTAGTGGTGTTAGCAACTGGTTTCACGGGTACAGCGGGATTTAGTTTTTTGAGTTGCTCGACTTTGGCTGTAGTTAGTAGCCCAGCGGCGATCGCTATTGGTAAGGCTACAGCAATACCCCACCAAACCTTAGATTGTTCCTGCTCAAGTGGCTGCTGTCTTGACTTTGTCTCAGTCACCCTTGACATAGTATGTTGCCTGTTTATCTAAATTGTGCTGATGGTAGTAAAAAAGTGAATTAGGCCTAGTCAAATTAGTCAAAAAGGGTTTTAGTAAACAGCCAGCTGAGGACAAATAACATTGGTTTAAAGTGGTAGGATTCCACTTTAAATCCAATGTCCAATCAATGCTCGATGCTACAGCTTTCTAAAATAGCGCCGATTGGTCGCTGGCTATTCAATAAAATTCTTGCAAATCTTTTTCCTTTCACTACTTACAAAAAATACTTTTGCAAGAGACATAGTAAACAGAGCAAGCGCAAAGCTCACGCTACATTTTTGGTGATATAACTATAATGAGAGTTAGTCAAAAAATGTAACACTAACTCTAATTAAGTTTTTGATAGTTATATTGGTTGATGCCAGAAATTTGTTGCTTATTATTTTAAGTTTCAAGCTGCATCCAAATATACATACCTAAACTTTCGCAACTTGACTTAGAGTATCATCGGCAAGTTTTTTAGGATGAAGTTGATATTGCTACGACAGACCTATTTCCACAGATGTATGAATGGAGGCTACAGTTAATTACAAAAGCGAAAAGAATATGAAAATTAGCTGTTGCCATATTTGAACGCAATCTAGCTGTGGACGTGAGTTTTCCATCAATCAACAACTCACTAAAAAATATCTATCAAATCGAGCATTTCTAACATTAAATTTTCCTTAAGTTTATGGTTAAATTGTTAGCATTAGTTGCTTATATCTAGTAAGATACTTGCTCCCAAAACCTTGTGTTTTTGTCTTACTCCATTAAACTCTCGCTGAATGAATTCTACATTTATCAGTTACGGGAAAACGTAGCGGAGCCTACAGATGGGGATAAGAGGGCAGAGGGGGCAGGGGAGCAGGGGAAGCTAGGGGAGAAAAATATCACTTACAGACGCGATTAATCGCGTCTGTACTCATAACTCAGCACTCAGCACTCAGCACTCAGCACTAACTTCTTTAATCTGGCAGGTCGAATAATACTGTGGTCATGTAGTTTTCTGCCCAGTCTTGACCAAAGGCTTTTTCTAGCACTCGGCGAGTTTTATCGTTTTGCTGCTGTTTGGTGCAGTAGTTGCGTTGTCCTGCGAGAATTTGTAGCGTCTGTTCGTGTGAAACAGGACTAGAGGCGATCGCTTGCGTACAGTGAATTTCTAAAAAATCCTGCACGCGAGTGAGAAACATCTTTTCTTCTTGGGGGGAAATGGGACGCACAAAAATGCAAAAATCTGAGAAAATATGCCCCCATTCAGGTAATTCGCGGGGTTGAGAAAAGTTCAGCTTTCCTAGCGCCATCAGTTCAGCTTTATAAGATTCTGGTAAGATACGGTCTAAATTGACAGGAGATAAATCGGCGATCGCAGCGCTAATTTGACCTCTACCCCCAACTAAATCACAACCAAACATCGGCAGATCGTATTCTGGACGAGGAAACATCACGCAGTGCAAAATATCCAGCATATTTCCGATCCTTGCCAGTTCCAAGTGCATTTTCCGAAACTGGGGTGTTTGATAGCAGCGATTTTCAATTGTTAGTTTCTCGCCTTCTAGTCTACCTTCCACATACCCCAACTCAGTCGGCAAATGGTAAGGCGACAGATCCAGGTGCTTATGCCAAGTTGTCTCAATACAATCAGCTAACTGACGAACTAAAGGATGTTGTTGCTCTCGCAGTGAGGGGATGGAAGTAAATGACATGTTCTCATTGAAAATGCTATCTATTTGCCAGTCTACAGCCAGCTGCGCCACTTCTGGTCTGGCTTGCAATATATGCAAACACTTAGAGTGAGTGCTGAGTCAGTTGTCAGTTGTCAGAAGGCAGAAGGCAGAAGGCAGAAGTCGCAAGTTATTCACCCTTACTTCCTTGTCTTCCTTGTCTCCCTCATCCCCCTCAGCTCCCCACCTCCTTTGCCCTTCTGCCTGCTTCCACTAGCTGACGTAAAGTTATAAAACAGTTGCTTTTCAAAAGTACTGTTATTTTGTAGTCTTGGTTACAGAAATAATTTTAGATTAACCCATTGGTTAAGGCTAATAAAAAGCTATGAAACTAGATTCTGATAAACCAGATTTTGCTATATCGGCAAGAAAGCAGAATCTTGATTGGTTGAGCAAGTGTTATGCCAAAGAGTCAGTGCAGGATTTTTTAATCTCGACGTGGGTAGAACTTCTGGAACTACCCAGCTCTTTTAGTTTTGACGAAGCACTGTTATTGTGTCCGATTTCAGCGGATAAATGGCTAGCCTGGATTCCAGACTATGGGAAAGTAATATTACACACTGGGCAATTTCATCCCAAACAAGGAAGGGTTTAGGGAACTCCACAAATAAATTTTTGGCGTGAATTTAGGAACTTGTCTGGAGGCAACTAAGTAGACGCAAATTAGCTTGTCATTAGACATCACTGACAAAGCTAAAATTACTAATAGGGTTTTCTGGGTCTAAAAATCCCACATGGTAAGCCCAGGTAAGCGTCTTAAAAGCTATTTACCATTGTGATGCCCATGACTGAACAACATGATGCTAGCTTGCCATCAGCTGAATCTGAGCAGTTCAGTGAACCAACTGTCAGTGAACCAAGTGATAGTGCGATCGCTAAGTCGGCTGATGTCTCCTGGACAAACCGTATTGCTGGTGTCTGGAATAAGGCAACAGCAACTTTAATGCAACGCCTACCCGTTGAGCAAGTTGCACAGACGGTTATTCATTGGTTTAATGTCAGCGATGCTGAAGTTGCAGATATTCTAAAGGCGGTTCAAGCAGAACTGCCAACTACAGAAGCTTTACTGATTGGTAAGCCTCAAGCTGGCAAAAGTTCCATTGTTCGCGGATTGACAGGAGTAACTGCCGAAATCGTTGGTCAAGGATTTCGTCCCCATACGCAACATACTCAGCGCTATGCGTATCCTTCTGATGAACTACCATTGCTGGTTTTTACAGATACCGTAGGACTGGGAGATGTCAATCAGGATACTTCAGCAATTATTCAAGAGTTAGTTGGCGATTTACAACACAAAAGCGATCGCGCTCGAATCCTAATTCTAACTGTTAAAATTAACGATTTTGCAACTGACAGCTTGCGACAAATTGCTCAAAATTTGCGTCAAAAATATCCAGATATTCCGTGTCTACTAGCAATTACCTGCTTGCATGAAGTTTATCCTGCCGATATAGCCGATCATCCTGACTATCCACCAGATTATGAGCAAGTCAATCGTGCGTCGGCTGGCATTATAGAAGCTTTTGCAGGAATTTGCGATCGCACGGCTCTGATCGACTTTACTTTAGAAGAAGACGGCTACACTCCTGTATTTTATGGTTTAGAAGCACTGCGAGATACCCTTGCCGAGTTACTTCCAGAAGCAGAAGCCCAAGCAATTTATCAATTATTGGAACGAGAAGAAGTTGGCAAGCAAATTGGCAACCTCTACCGAGATGTTGGTCGCCGTTACATTTTGCCATTTGCGATTATGTCTGCTACCTTAGCGGCTGTGCCATTGCCATTTGCCACAATGCCTGTGCTGACTGCCTTGCAAGTCTCGATGGTGAGTCTGTTGGGTAAGTTGTATGGACAGACATTGACTCCATCCCAAGCTGGGGGTATTGTAAGTGCGATCGCTGGTGGTTTTTTGGCACAGGCGGTTGCACGAGAGTTAATAAAGTTCCTACCAGGTTTCGGCAGTGTAATTGCAGCTTCATGGGCAGCTGCCTACACTTGGGCATTGGGTGAAGGAGCCTGCGTTTACTTTGGTGACTTGATGGGAGGGAAGAAACCAGATCCCCAAAAAATTCAGTCTGTCATGCAAGAGGCGTTTCAGACAGCAAAAGAACGATTTAAGGGAATTAAACGGTGATTATTTTTGAGCATTGACTTGAGCTTATCCAAAAACAGATACTCTCTGAATTCGCTCGGTTTTCTAGATTGTAGTTTGGTATGATGCCGCTTTCCCCGCTTGGAACGCCTTTTTTTGGAAGAGAAAATCTAACAAAAATCCTTCATGTGGCTCTCTAGGATCGAATTCCGTACTCAGCGCACCGCCCATGAAAACTTTGTCGATGTCAGGCTCAAGCAATAGTTCTTGGGCCAATTCTTTGTCTTCTCCAGACACAACAACTGCAAGTGAATTACGAGCCGCCTGAATCGCTTCTTGGCGGGAACCTACCGAAGTAAAGACTGCAAATGGAAACGGCAGTTCAACACCAAATAGTGGATGTTGAAAGTCAGGTACTTCCACCACAGTTGGTAGCATAATTGCAACGCGATCGATCTGTGCTACTCTATTGGTTTTTCCGTCAGTCCACTCTTTAGCTCCATCATGCAAACGAGCATCAATTAACGCACTATACGGCTCTGCTGAGGCAATGCTTGCTAATGCCCCTAACTTAGCTCCCTCTTCCAATGGATAAAGTACTGGCACTTGCTTCAATTTTTCAGACACAGCAGCAGCCAACTTCTCGGCGTTACCTTCAACAATCACCGCACTACAGTTGATACAGCCTCGCCCACCATCATCCATAATTAAACGACAAATAGTATCTACAGAGCGATCGAAATCAGCATTTGCTGGAACAACAACTTTTGAGCGCCCCGGCCCATAGACTTTAATATTGCAATCCTTAGCATAACGCTCTTGTAATTGCTGTCCGCCAAAGATAACTGACAAAGATGCAGCCTGAGCAATAGTATCGACTAATTCATGAGTCCCTGGCACAAATGCGACGGACTCTTCAGGCAAACCAGCTTCAAGCAATGACATCAGCAACCGATAGGGCGTGAAAACATCGTCATAAGATGGGCGTAGGATCAGTGGCATTTTCATCGCTAGTGCGGACAGCCACATATAGTTAGTTGATGGATGGTTCCCAGGCATAATAAAGCCGACATTGTTACCACGAGGCACTAATCCCACCAAAATTTCTTGAACTTGGTAGAGGTGCGTATCAAAAACATCTAAGCCTCCTGGACTTTGAATCAGTAAAAATTTTTCCATATCTTGGAATATTTGGGGGAAAAAACCCAAGGTGCGACGACGCACAATAGAAATCGGTAGCCCAGATGTCAATGATGCTGACCTTACATAGTCTTCTGGCGCTAAACCATCTGGTTGTCCTTCGCAAAATAGCTTACCCGCTCGATGAAATATATCGAGCAACTGACGTATTGAGCATGACTTGAGAGCTTCTACCTGACGGCGTGCTGCTGTATTGATTAACAATGGTGGAGTGATGGTAGCCTCTCCCACTAATGACCCCTCGAATCCAACTAACTTCTTTGTCTCTACGCTGGTGTAGCCTTTGCGTCTGCCAGTAATCGCTGGAATCATCATGATCTAATAAACTCCTTCGATCGCAGTAGCTTGATTATTCTGCAAGGGACGTACATTTGCCACTCCATCCCAACCCAAAGCCGGAAGCGCTTCCCAACGTTCAGCTCGATCTCTTTCTAATACTCGTGGTAAAAATAGTTCTTCCGCTAATAAAGAAATACAGACCCGTCCTGTTTGGTGATAGCCCAACACCTTATTTGGCTCGTCGAAATCTACAATTTCAATCTTGAAAAATGGTTCAAGGGGATAATAAACAATGTTAGGGTCGTCGGGTTGAGCCGGACGCAATGGTGCAACACCCATAAGTGTGTTTCCATAAACCGCAGTGTTAACAGCATTAGGAAAGAACTCTGTACATAAAAGCTGATAAAGGTCTTGGGAAAGATGAGTTCCACCGTAGAACAGTCCAGCAAACTGATAACCGCGCTCATTGAGTTCTGGAGCCAAAATTTGTAAAAGTGCTGGTGTTGTTCCTAAAACCTCTATCTCTTGCGTATCTAGAATTGCATAGGATTGCCGTCGAATGTGGTTCATGTACAATTCTAGAGTCTGGGTATCATTCTTCTGGTACAGTAACTTCACAAAACGTGGATCTAGGTCGATGCGGTAGCACATTCCGCCGCGATGATTTGCAAAATCCTGAACCATATCTCCAACAGCGTGCGGCCCGGTAGGCCCAATCCACAACCAGTTAGCTTCTTGTGGAAACTTAACTATATTGTTGTAGTACCAGTCCATCCAATTTGTCATCAATAAACTGTAATCTCGGTAAGCGATTCGTGCAGGCAAACCAGTGGTTCCCCCTGTTTCGTATACGCGTAACCTGCTACGCTCCTTAGCGACTTTAGCTGGCATAAACTGACGCACGTCTGTTTTTCTCAACTCGTTAATTTCAAAAAAACCCAGCAGTGCTAAATCCTCATATCCACGAATATCTTTATGTGGATCGATTTTTAATTCCTGCGATCGCTCTCTCCAAAACGGTGAACCATGTGTCGGATGAAAATGAATGTCTATGATGTGACATACCCAGTCATCAAGGCTTATAGGTTCGGGCAAAATAGGGTGTGTAAATGTCATATTTGAATCCAATATTATTTTTTAGAAAAAATCTGATGCTCGTTGAAAACTAGCTATCACTAATCTCTCAATTAGAAGATTTATAACTATATAAATCTCTTCTAAACAACTCATTTTCTAGATAGATGATAAAATCGCTTGATTTTGATGTTTTCCTGAATTTTGAATTTTTGACTTTATTGACTAAGCGAGCTGGCTTTTAAATTAAATTTAACTATTTAATAAGTAAAATACTCTATAGTTGGGAGTAAGTTCTATATCTATCTATCGATAGAAGAATAATTATGTAAAAATTTTTGGGAAATAAATATATAGGACTATTATTTGATTTGTTTAAAAATCTAGTAGATGTAGTGCCGTGACTCAGCTAAATAGTTGTATTAAAATAAAGATGACAGTAGTCAGCAGTGTATCAGCGTTACTATTTTTATCTTGTGGTTATTGTGCTACAGCCAAATATTATCCTATTTAGCCTAACTGGAAGCTTTTTCCTCTATTTTCAGAAGTAATTATCTAAAACGAGTGATTTACTAGTTATGAGGCTAAAAAAATACTATTTTATATTTTTTTAAATCACACCTAGTATGATGTTGGTTCAAGAGTTAAAATTTAGAAAAGCCAAGAAATTTAAGTTTTTAAATAAAAAAATTATCTTTTGCTAAATACAGGCACGATCTGCATTCACAATGCAGAATAAAAATATCTTTATCATCATTTTCTATTGCTTATGCGTGCGATGATTTTGGAGGCACAACGTCAACCCCTACGGTTAGCTGAATTACCAGTGCCAAAACCCAATCCTCAACAAGTACTGATTCGCGTTCGTGCTTGTGCTCTGTGCCGCACAGATTTGCATATAGTTGATGGAGAATTGACACACCCCAAATTACCGTTGGTACTTGGGCATCAAATTGTCGGTACGATTGAAGCGATTGGCGATCGCGTTGATAAATTTAGTATTGGTCAACGAGTTGGTGTTCCTTGGTTGGGTTATACTTGCGGCGATCGCTGTCCTTACTGTCTCTCTGGTCGTGAAAATCTTTGCGATTATGCCGAGTTTACAGGATATAACTTTGATGGCGGCTTTGCAGAGTACACTGTCGCCGATTATCGTTTTTGCTTTCCCTTAGATCCCAGTTTTCCTGATTTACAAGCTGCACCGCTATTATGCGGTGGCTTAATTGGCTATCGGGCTTACACAATGACAGGTGATGCTGAAAAACTCGGTTTTTATGGCTTTGGTTCAGCAGCTCACATATTAATTCAATTAGCTAGTTATCAAGGTCGTCAAGTCTTTGCTTTTACCCGTTCTAGCGATATTAAGGGACAAGAGTTTGCCCGTCAACTAGGTGCAACTTGGGCAGGTGGCTCAGACGAATTACCTCGAGAACCCTTGGATGCGGCGATTATTTTTGCTCCTGTTGGCAAGTTAGTACCTACTGCTTTGCGTGCAGTTGCTAAAGGCGGTGTAGTAGTTTGTGCTGGCATTCATATGAGCGATATTCCCTCTTTTCCCTACGATATTCTTTGGGAAGAAAGAGTATTGCGATCTGTTGCCAATCTTACTCGTCAAGATGGAGAAAAGTTTCTGAGCCTAGCTTCCCAAGTTCGCATCCGCACAGAGGTGAACCTTTTTCCCCTCATTCAAGCAAATGAGGCTCTCGATGCGCTTCGTAGTGGCAAAATTGATGGCTCGGCTGTTTTGGTGGTGGACTAGCAGTTCGCTAAGTTAACTTGGTTGGGTAAAGAGAAAGGAGAAAAAGTTTATTTCCTTTACTTGACTTAGCAATCGCCAAGTGGCTTTTGCGAACAAAACCGTATCTGCATCGTCTACATCCGTTATAGTTATAGGTTATCAGTTGTAGTTATTGCCTGTGATGCAAAAAAAGCAAAACACAAGTGTAAAAATTCATAAAAATCACTGCGATCGGGTAAAAAAGCTATATTTACCCAGGTAGCATTAAAACTACTGTTAACATCTAAATAATTTTAAGTAAATATTCTGACTCGACTCCTATGAGAGAAACTATCCTAGAGGTTCGCAATCTACAAGTTGAATTTTCCGGTGATGGCAGCATTGTTAAAGCCGTGGATGGTATTTCCTTTACACTAAATCGAGGTGAAACTTTAGGGATAGTAGGAGAATCGGGAAGCGGTAAATCAGTAACATCACTAGCTGTAATGGGTTTATTACAAACTCCTGGTAGGGTTAGCGGTGGTGAAATCTGGTTTCATCCACAAGCAAATTCTAATCCGATTAATTTGGTGAAGTTGCCTGCCGAGCAAATGCAACTATACCGAGGTGGCGATATCGCTATGATTTTTCAAGAACCGATGAGTTCCCTCAATCCGGTTTACACTATTGGGTTTCAGCTGACTGAAGCGATTATGCGCCATCAGAATGTGTCAGTTGCTGAAGCACAAAGACTTGCGATCGCGGGCTTGCAAGAAGTTAAACTCTTACCTAGCGACGAGCTGATTAAACAACAGTATCTCGAAACTTGGCATCAAACTGACCCAAATTCATCTAAACCAAACGAGTCAAAATTGGCACAATTGGTGAAGCAGTACAAAGATGCCATGCTGGAACGTTATCCTCATCAACTTTCTGGGGGTCAGTTGCAACGGGTGATGATTGCTATGGCTATTTCTTGCAACCCATTGCTATTGATTGCTGACGAACCAACTACAGCTTTAGATGTAACGGTACAAGCAACAATTATTGATTTGTTGAGGGAATTGCAACAAAGTCGTGACATGGCATTGATTTTCATCACCCACGACTTAGGACTGATTTCAGAAATCGCTGACAAAGTAGCGGTAATGTATAAAGGCAAAGTTGTGGAATACGGTGTATCTGAGCAAATCTTTAGCAATCCCCAGCATCCATATACTAAGGGCTTGGTAGCTTGTCGTCCCACGCTTAACCGCCGTCCAAACAAATTACTTACTGTTTCTGATTACATGATTGCAGAAGAAACGGCAACAGGACAGCTAATAATTCAGGAGAAAGAACCCCAACAACCACCGGAAGTTACAACTGAGGAAATATCTGCAAGATGGGCAACCCTTAGTGAAAAGTCCCCTCTGTTACAAATCCGCGAACTTAAGGTTGGTTTCCCAGTGCGGGGCGTATTTGGTGGAACAAAACGCTACACTATGGCAGTGAATGGCGTTTCCTTTGATGTTAAACCAGGGGAAACATTGGGGTTAGTAGGAGAATCTGGTTGCGGTAAAACTACTTTAGGCAGAACTTTGCTGCGATTAATCGAGCCAATGAGTGGTCAGATCGTCTTTGATGGGCAAGATATTACAACCCTCAAAGGAGAACCGTTGCAAAAACTGCGGCGGGAAATGCAAATAGTTTTCCAGAATCCTTTTAGTTCCCTCGATCCGCGCATGAAGATTGGGGAAGCAGTGATGGAACCGTTGTTAATTCACTCGGTTGGTAAGACAAAACGACAACGGCGAGAACGTGCAGCCGAACTTCTAGAACGGGTGGGGTTGAATGCAGATGCCATGAACCGCTATCCGCATCAGTTTTCTGGAGGACAACGGCAGCGAGTTTGTATAGCCCGTTCCCTAGCGCTAAATCCCAAATTCATCATCTGCGATGAATCAGTTTCAGCACTGGATGTATCAGTACAAGCGCAAGTATTGAATTTGCTGAAAGAATTACAGGAAGATTTTCAACTTACCTATATATTTATTTCCCACGATTTAAGCGTCGTAAAATTTATGAGCGATCGCATTTTGGTTATGAATCGCGGTCAAATTGTCGAACAAGGCACAGCCGAAAGCATCTACCGCGAACCCAAAGAAGAATACACACAAAAGTTAATAGCTTCAATTCCTACTGGTAGCCCCGAACGCGTGCGAAATCGGCAAGTGCGAACATTATAAGAGACCTCTTGCAAAAGTCGCTTAAGCAAATTCGGTTTGGGGAAGACGAAGCTCGTAATTGTAGAGAGCAGCAATCAGATTAAACCTCAAACTAAATCTTTTTCGACGATTTCTATAAGTGAAGGACAAAATTTTAAATACCTTCAGCTTCCGATTTACATGCTCACCTAAAACTCTGATTTTAGCTAATTCTTGATTGCTCTTTTTATCCTCACAAGTTAACTTACCTCCTCTAGGTTTTTTCTTAGGAATCTGACTATTGCTATGTAGTTTTTGAATACCTTGATAACCTTTATCTCCCAAGCATTTTAT
>NZ_JAECZA010000283.1:0-458 GCF_016056275.1 Dendronalium phyllosphericum CENA369
AAGTACCGCCGATTAAATTGACTTTGGTCAAGTAAATTCGGAAACCATTCCTTGTAATTTCCCCTGATAAAACCAAGAAATTGCGTTTCTCAAGGGATAGGCAAATAATCCATTACTAGTGCTAGTGTCATGATTTCACTATCACTCATTCTGGCTTTCACCCCCGGTTTTAACACTGTTGGATTTTTTACTTGCTTTTCATACCAATCATCTACTATCACAAAGATGGTTGTAATTAGCTCTCCAAGGTCTATGCTAGTCATGGGGGAAGTCTGATTTGAAAAGTGTGGTAACTTTCATCTTCTTACTTCTCCTGCCTTTTTCCTAATTCACATTAGGCGTAAATTATTACCCGGACTTGATATTAAGTTGAAATAAATCTGAACTTAAGTACAGTTAAATCTGAGTACTTCAGATTGCTCATCGACGATCTTTTTGCTACTTAAAATATAAACTCA
>NZ_JAECZA010000283.1:466-6276 GCF_016056275.1 Dendronalium phyllosphericum CENA369
AGAATTGATGACAGCTTGAAGCTGACTCCATATATTAAGTCATATAGATGTTAGTTAGGATTGACAAAAGGAGATTTCACAGTGCCACCTGTACAGTGAATGCTTTTTTCGTCGAGGTTTAGAATGAGCGACAATATTTCTGCCCAAGCAACTGACGATCGCAATCAATTAGCTGTACTACCATCCCAGCGAGATCGTCGCCAAGGATCGCTGAATGCCAAAGTTGTGCTAGTTGAGTATGGGGATTATCAATGTCCTCGATGTAGAGAACTTCATACCTTAATTCAGACAATGCAAGAACGGCATAACACATCCGAGCAAAACGATCTCTGCTTAGTGTACAGACATTTTCCTCAGCCTCAAATTCATCCTCAAACTCAAAAGGCAGCAGCGGCAGCAGAAGCAGCAGCAGCACAGGGACAATTCTGGCAGATGCATGACATTTTGTTCGCCCATCAGCAAGAGCTGGGGGATGGCTATCTGGCAGAGTATGCTGACAATTTAGGGCTTGATGTCACTCAGTTTGTTCGAGATCTGTATAAACAAGTGCATATTGCTCGCATCAATGAAGATATAGAAAGTGGATTACAAAGTGGAGTAACGGCTGCCCCAGCCCTGTTTATCAATGGAATTCAGTATTCCGGACGCTGGAACATCGAGCAATTGAAGCCAGCTATTGTCGCTGCAAGTCATTAAATTTCTAGATCCTTGACTCCAATTCATGTCTTGCTGAGGGTGGACATGAATGAGATCCTATTCCGACTCACGCGATATCGATGATGCGGCATCTAAGATCGCGGTGCAAGACGATCGGTATCCCGAAAAACTGGAGAGAATGACCAATCGCTGAACGGCGAAGAATATTATTCTCTCGTTTACATGTCGAGTCATAACAGTAAAGGAGACTTCAATGTCATTAGAACAGAATAAAGCCATTGTTCTTCAATTCTACAAGGCTTATAACCAAGGAAATCTAGAACAAGCCAAGGAACTGATTGCCCCGAACATTGTTGTTCATACACTGGGAACTGTTATCCACGGTGGTGATGACTTTTTTGAGCACATGCAGAAGATGCGCTCTACCTTCCCAGATAGCTACCACACATTTGAAGATGTGATTGCTGAAGACGATAAGGTTGTTACTCGTGGCACGTTTACGGGTACCCATCGCCTAGAGTTCCTTGGTATTCCGCCGACGAGCAAGCAGGTGACATGTTCATGCGTACAGGTCGATCGACTAGCAGATGGCAAGATTGTCGATCATTGGGTTCTAGGTGATTCACTCGCTATGTTGCAGCAGTTAGGCAAAGAAACGTTGTAGCACCCGACATCTCTGAAACTCAGACAATCAGCACAGTTATTCCAGACTGTAACTTTAATAACTGACTAGTAATTGGAGACCATTTCCTCTAAGTTGTCATTGATCGAAATCACTTGATAACTACATTAGTTCAGTTTGGTATTTCGTTCATTACAACAATCCTAGTTTACGGAGTTAAATCATGGCTATCGACTCAAATCGTTTTCCATTGCAGAACGCAATTGTTGGAGATGATAAGTTTGGTAAAGGCAATTCGGATAGATTTCATAGTTTTTGAATTTCGAGCTGATTTATAAGTATAGGGCAAACACATCTTAAATTTCTCTTGACAAAAACATTAATTAGTTTAGAAACCGGGGAACAATAATTTATTGTTTGATTGGTTTCTCAAAGGTTAAGATAAACGCTGAAATAATTTTCAATAAACAGGCATTAATGCGATTATTTTCACCCTTATTGATATTGAAAGATTCTTGTTGATAAGATGCGTTTGTCCTGATGGTTATGCTTGTGTAAACTAACATCCTTCAGGAGTTTTATCATGTTGAAATATGCAACATTTGCTTTGCTATTTCTATTAATTCTTTTGCAATCAAATATCGTATTGGCAGACGGTAGATTTAGCGGCTCATGTGCAAATATAGGCATAGAGAAAGGTCGTATATTGGAAGCTTATTGTAGAAAAAATAATGGAGGTTATACACAGACTAGTATAAATCTGAATAATTACATAGCAAATGATGAAGGAAAGTTAGTTTGGAGGAGGAATGGTCGTTACATCGCAACTAGTAAAAATTGTATATTAACTAGTCAACATGGTATATCATTTTTGAGGTGTAATACTCGTAGAGAAAATGGTAACTGGAAATTATCAACTTTGAATTTAGATCGCCGTATTGCAAATATAAATGGACAACTTAAATACCGACATCGGTGAGAGTTTAAGAGAATTGCACATTTGTCAAGTAGGTGCGAAAAAAAGGATAGATTCATCTTGGTGACTGGTTTTCCCAGAGCTTTGACTACACCTAAATCTTGATTCTCTTTGCGGCAAAGTATTTAATCGGGCATCTGTGAGATATCAAGAATGAAGAATAGATTTCAACTACCATTTTCCTTTGAATGGCACTAAGAAAAGCTGAAATTTATTCAGAGTGAGGTATTAGGGGTGGCTAAGTGGGTGTAGTGTTTAAGACAATTGAATTTAGTGCATCCTAGAGTTCAACATCTTCTTAATTTCCTACACCCCACACTCTACACTCCATATCCGTACAAGTTGTCATCGATTAAAATCACTTGATAACTACATTGGTTCAGTTTGGTATTTTGTTCAATACTACAACACTAGTTTACGGAGTTAAATCATGGCTAACGACTCAAACCGTTTTTCGTCGGAGAATGAAATCAAAAAGACTTTCGATGACCCAAGCTCAAACCCAGCATTACCAGATGGTTCTGGAGATGGTAAATCTGTTGGAGATAAAACTTTTGGTAAAGCCCATCGCTACGCTTCAGGTACATACCCAGATATTGCTGTGAATAATAACAATGTAGTTGTTGAAGTTCACCAGGATGGTGATGATCTTCGGTATCGCGTTGGTAAAGTTGACGATGACAAGATTGCTTGGAGTGAGAAAGGCCACCACTATGACCTTGGAGACCCTCCCTCAGTTGACATCAATGATAACGGGTTAGTAGTTGAAGTTCACAAAAGTCAGGGACTAAACGCTACTCTATGGTATCGCCTTGGTAAAGTTGAGGGTGACAAGATTGCTTGGCGTAATGAGAACAGCATTCGCTATGACAGTGGAGAATTTCCCTCAGTTGCCATCAATAATAAAGGAATAGTAGTTGAAGTTCACCAGAGTCAGGGCGATTCACTTACTCTTTGGTATAACATTGGTCACGTTGAGGGTGATAGGATTGTTTGGCGTAATGATGGCAAGAGCATTGAATACGAATCTGCTTACACTCCCTCAGTTGCGATCACTGATGACGGGCTAGTAGTGGCAGCTCACCATTTGGAGTACCCCAACTATAATGTTGTTCAGTATCGCCTTGGTCAAATTAAGGGTCACACGATCGACTGGTTTGATGGTAACAGGAGCCATACCCATGCAATTGGAGCTAATACTTCAATTGCCATCACTAATGACAGGCTAATAATTGAAGTTCACTGGGCGGAGAATCTGAAGTATCGCCTCGGTCGAGTGAGAGAGCGCACCATTGACTGGTTTGATAAAGATCGGGTCAAAAGTTATGGTGACGGTAGTTCGCCAAAGGTTGCTTGCAACGCAAGGTTTGCAGTGGAAACTCACTATACTGACAAAGAAGACAAGCTTTGGTCTTCAGTTTTGACCTTACCAGCCTCTCATCATCATCATCCTCATCATCATCATTGGCATGAATTGCATGGTGAAAATTCATACTGTCGTTGTGCTTGTCGTAGTGCTGGTGATAACGAACGAAAGCATGACTTCCACCATACGATGAAGGTCAAAAAGGGAGCGCCTTTTTTACATGCAACTCTTACCAAAAACAATCACTCGATCGATTTCCCAGATGGCGCAAAACTGACAGTTGAAGGACCTGATGGAACTAAATACGATCACCATATTAAAGAAAAAGACAAACTGGTAGTTATGCACGGTGATTCAGTTCGCTGTCTGATTATCAAACACCCCAAGCCAGGTGATTGGAAGCTGACGATGACAGCGCCTAAAGGTGTGGGATTCCATTGTGAATGCAATACAGTTCCGTCTAAAGACGTGTACGATACGATAACAGACACCCTAAGCAATTCTTTAGAAGAGATGGCTGTGACTCAAGGGGATCCAGTAGAGTTTGGGGTTCCAGCAGCATACTGGGGCTGGGCTGGCATAGTACTTCTGGGTGCTATGTTGTTAAATATATTCACAAAGCTAGAGTCATTGACAGACGTAAGCTCGGAATGGATGGCAGAAAGTCTTGATTTAGATTCTCGTCCAGTAGGAAAATCTGGAGGCAAACGCCCCAAAAAGTACTCTGGAAAACAGCGGCATAGCACGGGAGCAGGTGTGGCTAAGACTATAGGTAAAAAACTCAAAGAGGGGGGAAAGAATAAAGCAGCAGAGTTTGCGTCCGATCTAGCTAAAAGCAAGAAGAAGGGAGGAGATGGCAGACAGGTCTATGCTGTCGCTTACAATCTACGAGGCGACTTTATCATGTGTAGAAAAAATCGAGCGAGCTATTTTTACCACCGCGAAAACGCAGACGGCGGAGGTGATGTCTATCCTGAGGGGAGTGCGATTCGACATGGTGGGAATGATTTCGCACTTCCAGGTGGTGGTCTTGAACAAGGAGAACCCCCGCTTGGGGGTGCCCAGAGAGAGTTTTATGAGGAGACAAATGAATTTTTGGACGATTGGATAATGCCAGAACGAGAGCATGAAGGTGGGAGATATCTCGGTGTCTACTTTCAGCTTGAGCAAGACGAACTTCTCAGCTTGTTTCAGAGGATTAGAAGAAATTTTCGAGCTGGGGACCTGGCTGCCGAGGCAGTTAGACAACATCATTACGATGAGAATTATCGCGGATTACGAAATACTTTTGAGAATGCTCCTCACGACAACGAATTAGGTGAGGCTTATCTGTGGAACTTAGAACGTGAGTGGGATACAATTCGACAATGGAAAGATGACGGCGACAAAAGTTGGTTTTACGAAATTTTGAGGGATCTGCGACGGCGGTTAGGTTTTGGAGATTAACTCTTTACAGCTTGGTTGACTGACAAAACTCTTTTGCCCTCATCCCCAACACTTCTGCCAAAGTGGGAAAGGGGCGATTCAACTCCGGTTCTCACTCCTATATTGGGAGAGGGTTAGGGTGAGAGCGGTTCAGGCGATCAATCGGAGAATTTGTCAATCAATCAGCTTGACAGCAGTTTGCAGGTAAATAAAGTACAAGCGATCACTCGGTATCATAGATGAGGTTGAGGCACGAAGCCCAATAAACTATCGTCTTGGCGAAGGATGATAGGTTAAACCCACCCTACGCATCCAATTATAGACGAGCAATCAGTGAGACGAGTTTGAGGGTAATACCGAAGTGCGATCACTCTTTTTATATAGTGTGATCGCGCCCTTCAAATAATTCTCGATGGACATCGGCAAACAGAAAGCGATCGCATCCGAAGACTTGCCAATTGTAAGTGAGAAATCAGCGATCGGTTTGAGGGGAATATATGAATGGCGCTAAGTTAACGGCAAACCCACTATCTATAAGGCTTTGGGTGTCGGGTGTCGGGTGTTGGGTGTAGTGAATAAGAATAGTGAGTCAGAGATTGATTTGTGTCCGTACTTATATTTACTGTTCTTGATCTTCCCTACACCCCACACCCTACCCCCAACACCCTGCCCTGACGACGTTTCACGTTTTCTTAGTGGCATTCGGGAATATATCCAGGGCGATCACTCTTTTTATATAGTGCGATCGCGCCCTTCAAATAATT
>NZ_JAECZA010000283.1:6376-16777 GCF_016056275.1 Dendronalium phyllosphericum CENA369
CTCGATGGACATAGGCAAATCTTGAGCGATCGCATCCCTAGACTTGCCAACTGTAGAGGAGAAATTAGCGATCGGTTTGAGGGGAATATATCCAGGGCGATCGCGCCCTTCAAATAATTCTCGATGGACATAGGCAAATCTTGAGCGATCGCATCCCTAGACTTGCCAACTGTAAGTGAGAAATCAGCGATCGGTTTGAGGGGAATATATCCAGGGCGATCGCACTATTTCAGCATTATTCATTTAGACAACATCACTTCTTAGAGTACGAGGAATTTCAAATGATCATCCATCCAAGGAATGGCAATCCGATAATTGCTACGGTTTTAATGACCTGTAGCACATTCAAAACTTCCGCTCTCATCGGATCGTTTCAGAGTATCTCGCTATCTTTTGGTTCTGAAGAAGCGGCTAAAAAATTTTTTGAGGATGTAAGAAAGATGAGCTGTCTTCACTCAAGTCATGAATCAAACCATGTTGTTGTTATTCCTGACTTTAGTAGTAGCCAAAATGCTGCTGGGGCTATTTACCACGCGGTTAACTCTTACAAAGATCGCTTAACTTCTGTCAACAAATTTGAGATAAATCTTTTCTCTGAAGAAGACAAGCACCTACTTAAAGACATTCAGAAGTACATAGAGCAACATTTTGGTTCCGATGCTATGACTGTGAATTGAAGCAGAATTCAGAACTCAGGAGTTCTGAATCAACGGTTCGGCTTCTCTTCTCCTTCGGAGACGCTAACGCGAATGAGACGCTACGCGAACGCTCACAGCGAAGCCTGTTACTAATTGTTCCAGACTGCCTCACCAGTTGGACTCCAATTCAATTAGTGAATTCTGACTCCTGACTCCTGAATTCTGTTTTGAAAAAAGTTTGGTTTTTACCATGCTCAAAGACGGAATTCTAACACTGTAAACCGAGAGGTGATTTCATGAAAACATCGAGTTTGAGAACAAGGTTCTTTGCTCTAATGATGATCGGTGTTTTAGTAGTCAACGTGCTACTATCAGCACCACAAAAAGCTTTCGCCCAAACAAGTAAACCCAATATCGTTTTCGTCCTAGTCGATGACATGGACGCTGACACAATTAACGAAGATCCGGAGAACTATGCACCACACATTAAGAGGCTTTTGATCGACAAGGGCATAACATTTCCCAACTTCTTTGTCGATGTGTCTCTGTGCTGCCCATCGCGCACAAGCATTTTGCGCGGTCAGTATGCCCACAATACGGGGGTCTTGAACAATTCAAGACATGAAGGAGGTTTCCAGCAAGCCCATAAAAACAAATTAGAACAAGAGACCATCGCCACCTCATTAAAGGCAAATGGCTACCGGACAGCGTTGATTGGCAAGTACCTCAACGGCTACCCCGACACAGTCCGCGAAGATGAGGACAAAATCCCGGATACCTACGTCCCGCCTGGTTGGACAGAGTGGTATAGCCCAATGGAAAAAGGCAAGAAGAAAAACAAAGCCAAGGGTTATGGCAATCCTTACACGCAGTACGGCTATACACTGAACCAGAATGGCAGACTGGTCAAGTACGGTAACAATTCCGAAGACTACGGTACAGACGTTTATACTAGCTTTGCCAGAAATTTCATCAAAAATTCTGCCAGAGACAACAAACCGTTTTTCCTTTATTTTGCTCCCTTCAACATTCACTCGCCATATACGCCAGCAGACCGCTATAAGCACCTCTTCAATGGTGTTAAAGCGCCCCGCCCAGACAATTTTAACGAAACCGACCGTGAGGGTGGCTTTAATACTAAGCCTAAATTCATGCAGAAGAAGTTGAAGAATCGACTCGATCGCGAACAAATTGACTTTGTCGATAAAAGTTATCGAAAGCGCTTGCGATCGCTCCAGTCGGTTGACGATGCAGTTAACAAGTTAATCGATACGCTCAAGGAGTCAGGGCAACTTGACAATACTTACATCGTTTTTACCTCCGATAACGGTTACAAACAGGGTATTCACCGGATAAGCTTAGGCAAAGAGAGTGCCTACGAGGAAGATATTCGTTTGAATCTGTTCGTGCGCGGACCGGGAGTTCCCGTCGGCAAGAAACTGCCCCAGATAGTGGGTAATATCGACTTCTTCCCCACCTTTGCCGATATAGCTGGAGTTCAACCCCCCAGTTTTGTGGATGGACGCTCGTTCTTACCCCTGTTAAAGGGTACGACAGAACCTCGGAAGTGGCGCTCTGCATTTTTGGTAGAACACACACTAAGTAAGAAGAATGCACTTGAAGATAAGGATGATCTAGACAACGATCTGTTACAGCTTGAAGAAGAGGAGCAGTCACAGCTTGCAGATGAAGATGATCTAGACAACGATCAGTCACAGCTTGAAGATGAGGATGATCTAGACAACGATGTGGTACAGCTTGAAGAAGAGGAGGATCTAGGCAACGATCAGTTACAGCTTACCGATGAGGAGCGGTCACAGCTTGCAGATGAGGTGCAGTCGCAGCTTACTGATGAGGAGCAGTCACAGCTTGCAGATGAAGTGCGCTCCCAGCTTGCAGGTGAAGTGCGCTCCCAGCTTGCAGATGAAGTGCGCTCCCAGCTTGCAGATGAGATGCGGTCAGAGCTTATAGATGAGGCGCGGTCAGAGCTTATAGATGAGGCGCGCTCCCAGCTTACAGATGAAGTGCGCTCCCAACTTCAATTGCGCCGAAAAAAGAAGCAACAAGTGAAGTTCCCTACTTACGATGCGCTCCGAACACGAAATTATACCTATATTGAGTATAGAACTGGAGCAAAGGAACTGTACAACATCAAAAAAGACCCATACCAGTTGCACAACCTGGCTAATACAGCCAATCAAGCTCTACTCCAACGGCTTACTAACCGACTGAATAAACTGCGTACTTGTCAAGCCGATTCCTGTCGTGAAATCGAGGAGGAGCAGATCGAGGAGGAGCAGCAGGAGTCGTTTACTCTTTAGGATCTGTTTGAAAAATCAAATCTGGGTTTAGACAGTAATGAGTGCTGAGGACTGAGTATTAAACAAGTCGGAAGTCGGAAGTACAGTTTTGTGATGGGGACTGTTACCCCACCACAAAACTTGCCAGTTCTAGAACTGGGGGACAAAAAAGCGCCGAATTTTGTTAATCCTTTCTCAGCACCCAGTCCTCAGTACTTTTAAAACACGTTTTTAAGGGGGTTGGACAGACTGTTAGTCACTCTCAAAGGGAGGAATGCAAATGAATGATGCTACAAGAACAAAAAAGTGTGTGATTCCGATGTTCAAATCGCCAAGCGATTATCAGGCTTATCGGATTAGTCCGGATTCTACAAATCGGCTGGCGATCGTGTTCGATCCGATAAGTACTCGGATGCCTTTGACGTATTGTGTGGAAATTTTTGATGTCGGTGGGAAAACGCCGCTCAATCGTCATCAAATGGCGGTGGAAATGTTTTTTGTCCTCAAGGGAGAGGGCGTAGCCATGTGTGATGGCAAAGCTGTAGATATTCGCGCTGGAGACAGCGTTATGGTGCCGCCAACCGGAATTCATGCGATTGAAAACACGGGGATGGGTCGCCTCTATACGCTAACGATTATGGTTCCCAACGAGGATTTTGCTGAACTGATCCGCAGCGGCATACCTGTGGAACTAGATGAAGAGGATATGGCAGTGTTGCAGCGATCGGACGCACTGCTTGTGTAAGATTAACCACCCATTGGCATAAATCGCCAGTTGCGATCGATTTCGTAAATTCAAACGTGTCAATAATCGAAGTCCAGCAATTACTATTATGAAATTGAAGCGGCAGAGCCGTGCTTGAGGGAAACAGTACTAGGCATCCTCACACTTTTAGTAGTCAACCGAGCTTGAATGTCTTTACTTAAGAGAAACTTTCAATGTTATTAGAACAAAATAAACCTATTGTTCTCCAATTCTACAAGACTTATAACCAGGAAAATTTAGAGTAAGCCAAGGAGATACTTGCTCCGAACATTACTTACTGTTCATACACCCGAATTTCTCACAAAGAGATAAAAAAGGGGGTCAAAGACTGCGAAAATGTATACGTGACAAGCATTTTAGTAGTTGTAGAGCATGACCCCAACATTAACAGAGCGTAAAAAGTTTAGGCGTTGTTGCGTGAATAGACAAAATGGTAAATTTTACCTATCGCCTATGTTCGCTCGCCGCCTAGCTTAGAGATGAAGACGAAAGTCCAGTACAAAGTTAAGAATTGGAACGCCTATGATGCGGCACTAAAGCTTCGAGGCAGTATAACTTTCTGGCTGGACGAAGACGTAATTGAGCAGTGGCGCAACCAGCAAAAAACGGGGAAAAAAGGAGCATCGAATTATTACTCAGATACGGCGATGTCTGACGACAAGCCGCTAAGAGCGTCTACGCTACAATGGGAACAATTCAATCGGTGTTTCATTTACCAGGAAGGCAAGCAGAGGGGTTTTTGGAATCGCTATTCATGCTCATGGGAATTGAGCTAGGAGTACCAGACCATTCCACGCTATCTCGTCGTTTGAGCAAGCTGTCTGTGGAACTGCCAGTAATCTCAAAAGACAAAGCTGTTCATGTAGTAGTGGATTCGACTGGTGTGAAAGTGTATGGTGAAGGCGAGTGGAAAGTCCGCACACATGGGGTAGGTAAACGGCGAAAGGAGCGTAAGTTGCATCTTGGCTGTGATGAGGAGAGTGGTGAAATTTTGGGTGCAGTAGTCACTACTAATGATGTCGCAGATTGTGAGGTGCTAACAGACATATTGGAGCAGATCGAGCAGCCGATAGAGCAGGTTTCTGGTGATGGTGGCTATGACACATTCGACTGTTACGACACCATCTCACAAAGTGGCGCGAAAGCTGTAATTCCTCCACGCAGCAACGCGAAAATTCAACAACCCACAAACAGCCAAACACAACCGCACCCTAGAGATGAAAACCTGGGAAGAGTGAACAAAGTTGGACGTAAACAATGGAAACAAGAGTCTGGTTATCATCGCCGTTCTTTATCCGAAACTGCTATCTTTTGACTCAAAACCATTTTTGGCGGTAAGCTGAGACGACGTTTTTTTGTAAGAATTCAGCACCCAGGAGTCAATTAATTTGATTAAATATTTTTTAATTCTTTAACCCTTCTGGCTCTTGAATTCTGACTCTTGAAACCTTAAATTAAAAGTAATATACCAATCCAGATAAATTTGTAAGAGGTAGATAAATGTACTCTCCTAATAAAAATAATCTAGCAGACAACCAACCATATAAAATTTATGAAATTAAAAAAACTAATCAGGAAAGTATTCCTGGTTATTTAGTAGTAAGTACTGCTAAACTAAATGTTGAGACAGAAGAAGAAAATTCTAGTAGAAACTTAACACAAATTACTCATCGAGAATTTTTTAATACAAATCGTGGAGAAGCTGAATTTTCAACTGAAAATATGATTAAGAAGATTACTAAAAATTTGGAATCTAGTTCTGAACCAGAAATTATTATCAATATACATGGGTATAGTTCTACACCCTCAGATACAGAAATAGGATGCAGAAATATTTATGATTATATCAATACAAATATTCAGCAGCCAAATAAATATGTTTTTATAGGATATAGATGGCCATCCGAAAATCCTGTACAAACCGATGAGTCTGGTTCTTTTATACAAAAGGTAATTAACTCATTTTCGTCTTTACCAATTTTACTAGCTATCAATTTAGGCTTAGGGCTAACAATCAGTATATTATCTACTATAAGTTTATTATTTTTTAATTTTTACAAAAACATTAATATTTCTATTTTTACAATAAGTTTGATTTTATCTGGTATTGTATCTTCAACAATTTTTACATTAATTCTTTTGCGGTTATCAACTTATTTCCGAGATATTTATAGAGCTAGTAATTATGGGGTTATAGATTTAATAGAATTGCTCAGGCAGCTTGATTATAATGTAAAATTACCTCCCCATAAGCGGATAAAACTATCTTTTATTGGTCACAGTATGGGATGCTTTGTAGTTACGAATGTAATTCGTATTCTCTCGGATATTTTTGATGTTAAATCTATTAATAAAAAACCAGATTCTGATATTGGGAATGTATTTCGCTTAGGTAGATTAGTACTAGTGGCAGCTGATATTCCGGTAGAAAGTATTCTACCGGGACGAGCTAACTTTCTTCGTTCCTCTTTACGTCGCTGCGAGGAAGCTTACGTATTTTGTAATGAAGGAGATTTAGCATTAAGATTTACCTCTACTGCTGCAAATTATTTTAGTTTTCCAGCACGAACCCGTATTAGTGGCTACAGGCTTGGTAATATTACAGTTAAGCATTTTAATAATAAAAAAGATTCAGTAGGACACATACCCAGATATGGAGTAATTAATTTGGTCAAACAAGATTACGAGCAAGCTTGTAGATTTGATAATCCTTATAAATATCTAGAAATTCGTTCTTCTAATAGCGAACATAGAAGTTTACAAGAAATATCTCAGATATCAGAGCAAGAAATCCAACCCGCAGATTTATTTTCATATTTTGATTGTACAGATTATAAAGATGAGCGCAGTAAACAAGTAGGAATTGTCAGTTGTGCTATTAAAAAGCCAGCTATTAATTTTGGAGATTATATTTTCCTAACTTGGGCATTTATTCAGAAGTCTATTAATAGCAGAGATCCTCAAGGAGTTGATACCCATACTGGATATTTTGAAGGTAACTTTAGCCAAAAAGCAATTTATGAATTAGCATTTTTAGGATTTGATAGCTTTTTAGAATCTTTATTAATTGAGGGTGAAGAAACTGAAAAAATTCAGGCTTTTTCTGAAAAATGTCAAGAAAAACAAATTCAAGTAATCCTATCACCACAACTTTATCAACAAAAAGCGCAAGAATAGGATAATAAACTTGGTTCAAACTGAAGTTTAGAATCAGTAGAGTTTTACTGTCCCTCCATATTCTCATTACTGGGGAATGATGTTATGTCAGTGATTGGTGTTGATACATTTATATTACTAGTGACTGACACAGCACAATTCGCAATTCGCAATTCGCAATTATGAGCGATTTCTAATTTTAGTTCGTCCTCGGTCATGTTTAAGGCTCGAAGGATGTCATCAGGAATCAGGACACTCATAACAAAAAATTCCAATTTCTAGGTTTATTTTAATTGTTCACAACGTAAAGGGTGCAGAAGTTGCGATCGCCATGACAACCCACCAACTCACCCCATCCACTCTACCAAATCAGGAACAGCTGCAACCATTCGCCCTGCGAGGGCGCTCGCATCCGGAACAGAGCGATGTCACTTACCTTGGTGCAAAGTATTTATGCTGCTCAGATCGTATATCACCCCACACACTCGACCCAATCGCACATAACCGACTTACAGCCTGAAGCAAAGCTAACACTAATCATCCAGTTCCCCAAATATCCATTCCATATTGGCTCCCCATCAGCAATACCGATTGCCTCACCCACTTTGCTTATTAGCTGTTGATACAACTGACCTGCACTTTTCAACTCTTGCCGCAATCTCAGCTTTAAGCCCTTCCAACCACAGACAGCAGGATTTTCCACCTCATTTAATGTTTGGGAAATGTTGTGTGTGTCACTAACTTGGGTTTGTAACTCTATATTATTAGTGACTGACACCAACTTACAATTTGATAGTTCATCCCGATTCAACCAAGAATCGAAAATCGCATTCCGCCCATCTAATGGTGCAACAAATTTATAAACACTCTCCCTGTGACCCCGATGCCCTAACCGACCTACATAAGACAACTTCAAATTAATCTTGCTCAATAACTTTTGCGCGATCGTTATGGGAGTAAGTTTGTCCGAAATGGTGATATTCAACCAAGTTTTGATGAGATAACGATTTTCCAGTGCCACTCGCTTCAACTCCTGCATCGCCTCGTCAGAACCCCGTAATCGTTCCCCAGATGTAAGCAACTGCAACAGATTCAGTTTTTCGAGCAACAGCACAGACGCTAACATCTGCCCCTTGTTGAAGTCGGGCTTCCAAATCGAGTTCTCCCCAGCCTCAGCCTGTGCCTTGGCTCGTTTTGCATCACGGTTAGCAAGAAACTCCCGCCCCAGCGTCAGGTAATAGTGCAGTCGCAGTTGGGGATACCAAGAGTTATCATCCTTCTCGACCAATTCGGGTGTCACTTCAACTTCGTAACGCCGGGACAATTCAGCCTTCCGCTGCTGATATCTTTCCTCTTTCGTCTTCACCCGCTTCTCCTGCAATTTCTTGAGTTCAGCGTCAGACACATCTTCTGATTGAGAAACTCCCTGACATTCACTCCTATACAATTCTTTGAAAGCCGCTTTCACTTCTTTCACAACTTCCTTGGTTTCATCAGAGTCGGAATCATCCGCATCAATCACAGTGTAGCCATCAGCCACCAATCCCTCCAGCACAGATTCCCGATAGCGGCGCATTTCTACGTTAATGACAGCCCCACGTTTTCCCCAAGTCTGCAAAGATTCGGGTTGAAAATTGCAGTCAATGAACGAGTAATCATCATTATCAGCTGCAGACAACAATGCGATATTCGCCTGGGTTGCGACATCTTGACTCCGCAACAGTCCACCCATAGAAGTTGAACCATTGCCCACAGTCCCCATACCGTACTGGCTAACCCAGATGTGACGGTGAACAGTTTCTCTCAGTCGTGCCAACATCTGGCATACAGAGTTCACAGGCTGCACTCCCTGAAAAATCCCCCAGACTCCATCAAAATGACCTTTGATATCAATAGACACACCAGTTTCTAGGCTAGGTGAGGTTATTACTAAATCATACTGGGTGAGGATTTCGTTGAGATGGGCGATACTCCCAAAAGCTGGGTGTGTCGGGTCTAGAACAGAATGGCTATCAATTCGCAGTATCCGCAGATGAGGGAACTTGCATCGAAACCTTTCTTCTAGCGCTTGTGTCCCCCATTTGGACTTAGCTTTTTGAGCAGAACAACATAATAAATGATGTCCTCCCGACGCGATCGCCTTGTCCAACGCCGCAATCAAATTCCTGGGGTTACTGCCGGAGTAGTTATAACACTTGCCCCAGTAGTGCTGATAATTGTTGACAATGACAAAAGGATTGACCCGATATTCTCCAGCCAGAGAAAGAATATATTTCACATCAGTATCGGATACATCGGCTGAAGACAGATAAATCTTACCGCTCACGCTGCCCAAGACATTTTGGATCAGCTGCTTGAAATTCCTTAAAATAGACACCCGCCGCTTGGCTACATCTGTAGTAGAGTTGAGCAAATGCCAGAAAACTTGGTCGCATTCGTCAATAATCACGATATCGTTAGACCAGTCGTTGGGATTGAATCGAGCTTGGCTATCCTTGTGCAAAGAGTCTACGCACACGCCATACCCCAATAAACCGCCTGTGTCAGAGGTGTGAATCTCGCTGACGTAATCAACGCCGAAGCGATTGCACAAAGCCTCACCCAATTGAATGCGATGGGTGATGATGAGAACCCGCCGCCCTTGGTCGTGTGCTTTGGCCACTTCACCAGACAACCACTCTGTTTTACCCGTTCCCTTTGGGGCTTTGAGGACAATCAGCTTTTCGCCTTCGGGTACGAGCAACTGACCCAGGAATCTTTGGTTGAGTGCGATCGCGCTTGGGTAACTTAGCAGAGTAAACAGCTTGATTTCCCATAGCTCCAGAGTTTCGGCTGTATTGTAGAGAGCATGGAAAGCCGCCTCACCATGAGCCACTACAAAATCATCAACGCCTTTTTCTGTTCCTGGCAAGTCAATCACTCGTAGCTGACAACCTTCGTTTATGAGCAATCGCCCCATACGACTAATGGCGGTTCTGACTCGCTGCACGGTTTCAGGCTTGGTATCGTGGTCGAAGCAAATATTAACTTGTCTACCTTGTGTTGCGAAATGTTTCAAGTTAGGGATAAGCGAAGGTTTACCAATCGCAGTCCCGTACTCATCAGAGGGTGTGCGATAGCCAGCGTTTACTCCAGGAATTGCGATCGCAGCATACCCAGCACTCAATAAACAACCAGCTTTTTTCGCACCCTCTACGATAACCACTGGCACATTGTTCTTCCAAACCCAATGCCAGAAGCCGCCAAGATGCTGTAAGTCTTCTTCCCGGATTTCTCACAAGCAGTAAAAAATCAAATTGTATGGCGTGATGTGAGTCCTTGTTTTGATACATCACCAATCAAAATTTATGCGCGGAGTTAAATTAAGTATAAAACAGTAGATACAAAGGGCGTTGTTGCGTGAATAAGGAAAATGGTAAATTTTACCTATATCCTGTGTCCTGTCGCCGCCCTTAGCCCAAGATGAAGACGAAAGCCCAGTATAAAGTTCAGAATTGGAACGCCTATGATGCGGCACTAAAACTTCGAGGCAGTATAACCT
>NZ_JAECZA010000284.1:0-1830 GCF_016056275.1 Dendronalium phyllosphericum CENA369
CTAGTGTGGTAAAATTCACTAGACAAGACGACTCTCTAGGTTAGCTAAGTAAGCCTTGGGGTCTCGGCGAAATCGATACTGTTCAATTCTGGCTTTGTGGTGTTTTTGCAACTGAGAGCGTAATTCGAGCCAAGTATGAATATCAACTTGTGCTAAATCAGATGCGGTAAAAGAATGAAGTTTAGTAGCGATCGCACAAGCAAGTTTGACAGAACCACGAATAACGAGAGATGAGGGAGGAACCTTACGACCTGTACAACGACGTTGATGATGACGTAGCATACCAAAAGCATGTTATAAGTCATTATTAGTTCTGGGAAACCCTTCAATTTCGTAACAATGAAAAAGTCCAGACCAGTAGTTCTGGGTGGTTTTTATAAAGTTATCGATTGCGGTATTAAGTGTACCAGCTTTCTGCTTTTGTTGGAACATTTCCGTTAACAGTTGCTGATAAGTTTGTTGGACTCCAGCAGCATCAAGAGCTATTTTATTGTTGAGAATATTACTAGCTTTATCAATCCACTGATATGCAACCCTCACAGGTGAAAATAAAGATGCAGTCGCAGATAATCCCTTGGCTAGAAGGTGTTTTAGGTTGACTAAAGGTGGTGGTAAAACACTTTTTTTTCCATCCGTTCTAAGCTTTGCTCTATCAACGTCAAATTTGATTGTAACTTTAATCCAGATGCCTCTAACGGTGGATGACCATCATTGGTAATAGAACTACGTACTGCCGAGCAATAATCTTCAATAATAGTCGCCATTTCCCGATCTTCATTGGCAGCATTACGTTCAATGTCTCGTAATCCTCTAACTTTTTTCTTTAATTCCTTTTTTGCATGTCGATCCGCCTCATATATGGGTTTGATTGCCTCTTTCAAGTAATGATAATGACACAAACCATGAGCTATTTTTGGTAATGCTATCCCAACAGCTTTACGAATTGATTGTTGCCCATCACTAACAACTCCATCAATTGGTACATCCAGAATATTAGTTACTTCTAATAATAACGCCGCTAAATCTTCATTTCTTGATGATAATAAGGTTTTAGCTAGTATTATTTCTCCTGATAAGCAATCTCGAATTACCCATAATACCTCATGTCCAATTTCTGGCTGCATCCCATCAATTGCTAATATCACTCGTCCTTGATTTTTAAATATTGCTTTTAACCTTTTGTGGTCTTTTAGCCACAAAGAAATTAACTCGTCATATCTGTCAATTAGGTACGTGACCGTTCGTTGACTTATACATATACCCTTTAATTCTAGGTGAGCGTGTATTTGGGGAACACTTCTATGTTCCTGATAGCGTAATGCTCCTATATAAGCAATCACATCCAAACCAAATTCGTTTTGTGGTAGAGCGAGTGACCCTTCAAGCTCTGGTCGATATGCTTTTTTGTACCGCAAACATGATTTATTTTGACATCGCCGAATTTTTAGCTGTAGTTCTACTACCCCATTTAACGTTCTTATATGTCGAGGATTATTGTATTCATTCCACATTGCTTGACCGCACGAAGGACATTTTTTTTGAACACAGTCGAGTACTTCAAACGATGTTGCCTCTGGTTTTAGACTTTTTCTTGCCAAGTTTTTGCACCATTATTTTGCTACAAGGTCAAGATTACAGGATTTTCACTCTTCTCTAGTAAGTTTTGCCACACTAGGATTTTTCATGGTCATTTAAGTCTTCGTATCCCATGATCAACCCATATATTCGTTGTGTAATTAAGTCTTTTATTGAATGGTCAACTCGGTTTGGTTTTCGGTAATCTTTAAAACACTGTGCAAGCTGTGATGTGATTTGTAGTTTTCTGTCTAT
>NZ_JAECZA010000284.1:1845-11039 GCF_016056275.1 Dendronalium phyllosphericum CENA369
CTTAATCCGGCATCAGATATTACTCTTCCACCCTGGAAATTAACTACTACTGTAGGTAATTTTGGCTGTTCAAATTTGAACTGTTTTGCTATACGATCTGTTGAAGCTGGGGTCATGCTTTACAACTGCTGAAATGCTTGCTATATATACATTTTTGCAGTTTTTGACCCCTTTTTATATCTTTGTGAGAAATCCGGGCAAAGTACCCAATAGCTACCAGATTGGGGAAGTCTGCCAAATTTTAGTCAAGGATAATCCCGAACTCAGGGGTAAGGGCGGTTGCTGGGCGATTATTACTCAAGTCAACGATTTTAGCTGTAACGTGAGAACTTGGGATGGCGAATGTACTGTTGGGGTGCAGCACTTGAAGTCTTATGAATATCTGCCCCAGGAATGCGAACAATTGCAAGAAATCTGCGATCGCATCAATCAAGTGTACTCCAGTGGGCTAGAGGAGTCTGTGCAAAGGTTTTTGGAGTCATTGGGGAGGCTGAAGCGGTTTTATTTGACGGCTTTGGAGGAGAAAGTGCTGAGTGTGTTGGAATCTGCAATCATAGTTTAAATCTTTTATTTCATCAAATTTATCCTCAATTACCAAATACTAAGTAATTATTTTCATTGTGAAAATTACTGTATAGTTTGAGGTAAGCCAGATTATATTCACCAGAGAAGCTTTATGATTGCTCTACCTGGTATTGCCATCCAAAGCAAAATATATGAAAGTTCTAATTCTCTGGTTTATCGGGGCATTAGAGAGGATGGTGTAGGGATTATAGCAAAAATGCTTAAGCTTGATTATCCCTCACCTCAAGAACTAACCCGCTACAGACAGGAATATAACATTACTCGTTCTCTCAACTTAGAAGGAGTTGTCAAGGCATACAGCCAGCAAGAGTATCAACGTACTCTGGTGATTCTCTTAGAAGATTTTGGGGCAGAGTCCCTAGAAAAATGGATGCACAAGCGTCCAGATATTTTCTGCCCCATGCCTTTATCGCCTTTTCTTGATTTTGCAATCGCCCTTTGCGATATTCTAGGCAAAATCCATGCAGCCAATGTCATTCATAAAGATATCAACCCTGGAAACATCGTCCTCAATCTGGATGCTGGGGTTGTCAAAATTATTGACTTTGGAATTGCTACTGAATTTAATTACACGAATCCAACTTTTAAAAGCCTTCACGTTTTAGAAGGAACCCTCGCCTACCTGTCTCCAGAACAAACAGGGCGGATGAACCGTTTGCTTGATTACCGAACTGATTTCTACTCGCTGGGCGTGACATTTTACGAACTGCTCACCGGACAACTACCATTTCCCACTACAGACGTGCTTGAGCTAGTCCATTGTCATATAGCCAAACATCCTGTTCCGCCTAATGAAATAAATACAACGATTCCCAAGCCAGTTTCAGATATCATTCTCAAACTGATGGCGAAAAATACTGAAAATCGCTATCAAAGTGCCTGGGGCATCAAAGCGGATTTAGAAATCTGTGCTAAACAATTAGAACACATCGGTCAAATCCATAGCATTCAACTGGCACTTCAAGACGTTTGCGATCGCTTTCAAATTCCCCAAAAGCTGTATGGACGGGATCGGGAAGTTGCAATGTTATTGGCGGCGTTTGATCGCGTAGCGTGTCCGGAGTCAAATACCGTTGCTGCTTTACCAAACAATTTAAAAACAACTTCACAAACCCAACCAACAGACAAGCCAAAATTCCAAGTTGAAATGATGTTGGTATCTGGCTATGCGGGAGTCGGCAAATCAGCGTTAGTGCAAGAAATTTATAAACCAATCACCCAAAAGCGCGGCTATTTTATATCTGGTAAATTTGATCAATTTCAGTGCAATATTCCCTACAGTGCGATCGCGGTTGCCCTGCAAAAATTGGTACAGCAATTACTTAGTGAACCAGACGAGTCTGTGCAACAGTGGCGATCGCGCCTGCTTGCAGGGTTGGGCAGCAATGGACAACTTATAATTGATGTCATCCCTGAAGTGGAATTGATTGTGGGCAAGCAGCCGCCTGTCCCAGAAGTGGAAGCTGCGGAAGCTCAGAATCGTTTCAATCGCGTCTTTGAGCAGTTTATCCGAGTGTTTTGTTCCAAGGAGCATCCGCTAGCAATCTTCCTAGATGATTTACAATGGATTGACTCCGCGACGCTGAAGTTAATCGAGTTGATGCTGCTCGATGAGCAAAACCAATTCCTGTTTTTGATTGGAGCCTATCGAGACAATGAAGTGACTCCAACGCATCCACTGCTCTTAACGCTAGAGAGGCTGCAAAAAAAAGGGGCAGTGCTTCAAGAGATGATCCTGACACCTTTAACGCTCTTGCCGTTGAGTCAGTTGATTGCCGAAACACTACATCGGGATGTGGACACTGTTGGTTCCCTTGGTGAATTGGTGCTGCGTAAAACCCAGGGTAATCCTTTCTTTGTCAGTGAATTTTTGAGGATGCTGTATAGCGAAAATCTGCTGACCTTTGATAGGTCACACTTAAGCTGGCAGTGGAACATTGCTCAACTTCAAACCCAAAATATCACTAATAATGTTGTGGAGTTGCTGCTCTTAAAGTTGAAGAAACTACCAGAAGAAACCCAGCAAATTCTCCGTTTAGCCGCTTGTATCGGAGCTGAATTTGATTTAGAGACTTTAGCGATCGTGTGTGACACATCACCCAAAACGGTTTTTCAGGATTTATTACCAGCGATACAAGAAGGATTCATTCAAACCCTGTCTGAATTAGACGAAGACTTGTTAGTTCAAGAGTATAAATTCTTGCATGACCGAGTACAGCAAGCCGCCTATGATTTGATTTCTGAGGATCGAAAGCAAGTAACGCACTACTGCATTGGACAACTCCTGCTGAACAAGCTCTCTGAGGTCGAACAAAGTGAAAGGCTTTTTGATATTGTCAACCACATCAACTATGGTCAATCCCTTTTGACACAGAAAGATGAAAAAGAGAAACTAGCACGACTCAACTTGGCTGCCGCTCAAAAAGCCATCGCCTCTACTGCCTATGAAGCTGCGATTCGGTATCTTGAGACTGGCATTGGCTTGCTCAAAGAGGAGGCTTGGATGAGTCAGTACGACTTGATGTTCCACCTGTATCGGACTCTCTGCACAGCACAGTTGAGCAATGCTAGCTATGAGCAATTAAGCGCCACAACCAAGGTTGCTTTAGAACACATTTCTTCTGCTGTTGATCGTGCAGATATTCGTGTATTTCAAATCACTCAATATACCTTACAAGGCGAATGTGAGAAAGCAGTTCAAACAGGTCTGATCGGATTGTACGAGTTGGGGATTGAGATTAAGGGCAAAAATTTGACAGAATTAGTCCGTGAAGAGTTTGCTGCTGTTGCCAAAAGCTTAGAAAATCGCTCAATTTCCTCACTTTTAACTTTACCAACTGCGAGCGATCCGGTCATCCAAGCAGTGATTAAATTGGTCGTTGTAGATATATCACTCTACCATACGGCTAATATTGAACTTTTCAGCTTTGTCAGTTTAAGAGTAGTTCGTCTTTCCATTGAACATGGAAATATTGCTGAGTCGATTAAGGCTTATGCAAACTATGGTCTTCTTCTAGGTTTGATGGAAGGGCAACACCAACGAGGCTATGAGTTTGCAGATTTAGCAGTGCAACTTAGCTACAAGCTAAACAGTAAATCTCAGCAGTGTAAAGCACAGATGTTGTTTGGAGGCTGGATTCACGTTTGGTCAAAACCTATAACAGGGGCAGCTACGATCAATTACAAAGGTTTTCTGGCAGGCATGGAGTCGGGAGATGTTCAATTTGCATCCTATAACTTGTTGGGTAACATTTTTAATCGTTTATTTCAAGGAGAAAATTTAATAACCGTTGCAGAAGATAACGAAAAATATCAGTTGGTGGTAGAGCAGATTCAGGACGAGCGTTCGAGGGTGGCACTGGCTGGAGCTAAATTTTTTATCGCAAAACTTGCTTTAGGGCAAGCGGCACAGGAGAGCGCTCGCTCGCTCAAGGAGACAAAAAAAATAGTTGATCGGGGTGAAACCTCACAAATACGGTCTTCAATTTGTCTTTATTACATCCTCAGAATGCATCTTTCCTGTTTAACAGCAGATTTTGAGCAAGGCTGCCATTATTTCGTTGAAGCGGGGAAGATCCTAAATTCTATCGTAGGTTTTACAACCTATAGTGGTTATTTCTACTATGGTTCTCTGATTCTACTCAACCTGTATTCCGGTCTATCTCAAGCAGAACAAAGTCATACTTTGGAACAGATCCGATTAAATCAGGAGCGTTTGAAGGCATGGTCGGATAGCTGTCCAGAAAACTTTTTACACAAGTTTCATCTCGTTGAGGCAGAGAAAGCACGAGTCTTAGGGCAAGTTCTTGAAGCCGAGGAGTTCTATGAACAAGCCATTCAAGGAGCCAAGGACAACGATTATCTGCAAGAAGAAGCATTAGCCTATGAATTAGCCGCCAAACATTACTTAGCTCGTGGTAGAGAAAAGTTTGCCCAAACATACATGAAAGAAGCTCACTATTGCTATAAACGCTGGGGAGCAATGGCAAAGGTTAAAGATTTAGAAACTCGTTATCCTCAACTATTTCCTCAGTTGTCTAACGTAGTTTATACACCAGTTAGCACCACGGCTGGAACCGCCTCAAATACCTCACATACTGCTCTCGACTTAGCAACGGTGATGAAAGCAGCTCAAGCAATTTCGAGTGAGATTGAATTGGAGCGATTGCTTAGTTCTCTAATGCAAATTTTAATTGAAAACGCAGGGGCACAAACTGGATGTTTGCTTTTGGAGAACGCAGGCGAATGGGAGATCAAAGCAGCTTGTGAACTCAATGAGGGTGAGCAAGTCTATGCGACGCAAGTACCGCAATCGATTCCAATGACAAATCGTGTACCTAAATCCATTATTCAATATGTGATCCGAACGCATGAATCTGTAATTTTAAGTGATGCAACTCGTGAAGGGAATTTTATCAACGATCCCTACATCCGACAAAACAAAACACAATCCCTGCTCTGTTTGCCGTTGTTGAAACAAAGTAAGCTGGTTGGTGTGTTGTATCTGGAGAATCAAATAGCAACTGGGGCATTTACACCTGAACAATTCTCCGAAGGAGACGCTACGCGAACGCAAGTATTACATCTTTTATCCACTCAAGCAGCGATCGCGATCGAAAATGCCAAACTCTACACGAAACTACGCGCTAGCGAAAGTCAGATAAATCAATTTCTAGAAGCGGTTCCAGTGGGAATTGGGGTCTTGGATGCGACTGGTCGCCCTTACTATGTCAATCAGCAGGGAATTGAGCTGATGGGTAAAGGCGTCGATCCTAACGCGACACCAGATCGTCTTGCAGAGGTTTATCAAGTTTACCTGGCTGGAACGGATCGAAACTGTTCCCCTGAGGATATGCCAATCGTCCGAGCGTTAAAAGGCGAACGTACAAGAACGGATAAATTAGAGATTCACCAAGGCGAGACTATTATTCCCATTGAGGCATGGGGAACGCCAGTCTTTGACGAACAGGGCAAGGTAGCTTATGCGATTGTAGCCTTTCAAGATATCACCCAGCGCAAACAAACCGAACATCTCTTAGCCAACTACAATCGTACCCTGGAGCAACAAGTAGCCCAACGAACGGCAGCTTTACAGCAAAGTGAAGCAGAATTGCGCCATCGGGAACAGGAATTACGATTGATTGCCAACGCTCTACCAGTTCTGATTAGCTATGTAGATGCCAATCGATGTTATCAATTCATCAACCATACCTATGAGGTCTGGTTCAACCGTAGCCGCGATGAAATTCTGGGTAACCCTGTTTGCCAACTTCTCGGTGAGCCGGTTTATCAACGAGTTGAGCCTTACATTAATCAGGTGTTTGCAGGGCAAACGGTATCTCTAGAAACAGAGATCCCTTTTCCGGATGACAAGCGGTGCATCAGCGCGACCTTGATCCCTGATTTCGATGACAATGCTCAGGTAAGAGGCTTCTACAGTATCATGACAGATATTAGCGAACAGCAAGCTGCGCTACGTAAACGCAAACAAGCAGAAGAGGTGTTGCGCCAGTCCGAGGCTCAATTTCGGGAACAGGCAATACTCTCCGCTTTTCGCGCCGATGTGGATAGTGCCTTGGCTCAAAGTGATAGTTTGCCCTTGATACTGCATCGCTGTGTCCAAGCCGTTGTTGAGCACTTTAATGCGGCATTTGCTCGGATTTGGACGCTAAATAAAGACAAGAATGTTTTGGAGTTACAAGCCAGTGCGGGGATGTATACCCGTCTTGACGGTGAGTACAGTCGAATTCCTGTAGGTACCGTCAAAATTGGACAAATTGCTCAGGAACGCTGTCCTCTGTTGATTAACAATGTGTTTGATGAATCATCCATTGATAAAGAATGGGCAAAACGAGAAGGCATGGTGGCATTTGCGGGCTATCCGATACTGCTGGATGAGCAGCTTGTTGGAGTTATAGCGATGTTTACTCGACATCCCATTCCGTCGTCCAACTTTGAGGCGTTGGAGTTTTCAGCCCGTGAGATTGCATTAGGAATTAGACGCAAACAGGCAGAAGAAGCGTTGCAAGCCTCTGAAGCAGAACTGCGGGCGCTCTTTTATGCAATGCCCGATCCTCTGATGGTGATAGATGCAGAAGGGCGTATTTTGAGAGCAATCCTCATCAAGTCAGAGAAATTATATAAACCGATTGACGAACAGGTGGGTCGAACATTACACGAAATTTTTGAGCGAGCGCAAGCCGATACATTTCTTGGCTATATTCGGCAAGCATTGAACACTCAGCAGCCGCTAACGATTGAGTATAGCTTGATGATGGGAGGGTGGAAAACCTGGTTTGCAACTCGCATTTCACCTATCTCAGAACATTCTGTCATTTGGCTGGTAAGAGATATCACCGATCGTAAACGTGCCGAAGAAGCCTCCATTCTAGAAGAGCGCACCCACATGGCACGGGAAATTCACGACACTTTAGCCCAAGCGTTTACAGGCATTATCATTCATGCTCGCTCTGCCTCCCATGAGGTAACGGCAGAGCCAGAAAAAGCGCAAACTCTTCTCACCCAGATCCTCGACTTAGCTCGTTTTGGGCTGGCGGAGGCACGTCGTTCAGTAGAGGCACTACACCGCCCATATCTTTTGGAGAGTAATAACTTACAGGATGCCTTCAGCAGTCTTGTTGCTCAATTAAATTCCTCAATCGCAACCCAAATTGTCTACGAAGTCATTGGTACAAACTATACCCTATCCTCCGATCTAGAAAATAATCTGTTTCGGATTGGGCAAGAGGCTTTGACAAATGCAATCAAACATGCTAAAACACGTAAAATCCACATTAAACTGGTCTATGAACCGACCCAATGCAGCTTGCGAATAAAAGACGATGGGCAAGGATTTGATGTAGAAAACCAGGCGATGAGGAATGGCTTTGGTTTACTGGGGATGGCACAACGGGCTGAACGCATTAGAGCTGAATTAAAGATTCAAAGCCACTTAGGGCAAGGCACAGAGATTGTGGTATCTATCGATCGGGGGTAAGTCAGCATGAATCAGCCCAGTAGCATTCGTGTTCTGGTTGTGGACGATCATCCCGTCGTCCGCCAGGGTTTGATCGGAATGTTAGAGAAGGCTCCAGATATCGTCATTGTTGGTCAGGGGCGAAATGGGCAGGAGGCGATCGCAGTTTTTCAGCAACAGCAGCCTGATGTGACTTTGATGGATTTACGGATGCCTGAAATGGGAGGTGTTCAGGCGATTACGGTTATTTGCAATCAGTTTCCCAATGCCCGAATTATTGTGCTGACCACGTATGACACCGATGAAGAGATTTATCGAGGATTGCGAGCAGGGGCAAAGGGGTATTTACTGAAGGACTCTGAGCCAGAGGAACTATTGACAGCAATTCGGACAGTAACCAGGGGACAACAGTATATTCCCCCCAATGTAGCTGCCAAGCTAGTCCAACGGATGACTGCTCCAGAACTGAGCGATCGTGAGTTAGAAGTTCTCCAGTTAGTCGGACAGGGCATGAGCAACCAAGAAATTAGCACTGCTCTCAATATTAGTGAAAGTACAGTGAAGACTCATATCAACCGAATTTTAAGCAAGCTAGATGTCAAAGATCGCACCCAGGCAGCCATTATTGCGTTGAAACGCGGAATTGCTAGCTTGTGAACTACCTACACCGACCTTATGGCTGCCTAACGAACCGACGTTCAGCGGCCGGTTAGCCGCAGCAAGTCATGCCACCTGATAGAACTCCTGCGCCTGTCGGAGGGCGCGCCCAACCGAGAAGTCGGCGAAGTCGCGGTCACATCGGGCGATGTACTCCAACGCATCCTGTGCCGGGTCACTGCCGTGGGCGCAGAGGAACTCCTTGGTCTGCTTCAAACCCGCTCCACATAGGAACTGGACATCAATCCCGCAGTGTGTATCGAAGTTGCAGGACTTCGCCTCCCAAACCAACAGGGAGTCTTCGACCACACCCAGCGAGAAAAGCTGGGCGCACAGGAGGCGCATCAGGAACTGGTCGCCGACCTCATTGGCCTCAAGTCGGATCTGCTCACGCAGTGCCGCGACAATTGCCGGGCGGTCGGCGTGCTTCGCCGGAAGCCCAAAGCGCCTCAGCGCCTCGTTGACACCTTTCCAACCGTCATCCATCACGCTGCCTAACTATTTATTATGCGGAAACTTTCTATATAACATTCATATTCGGGTATTATAGGGAATTTTTCCGTATAACTACCTTAAGACAATACTCCGGACAATTTTTAGTTGAGGGAATAGACAAGAAAGCTATCGAGCCATTAAGGTGCTGATTAGAAAAAACTTGCACCGACTCGATAGCCATATGGAAATTGTACAAAGCTTACTGAGCAAAATGGGGATTTTTCATAAACCACAGATAAAAGCCTTGACAACCCTGTTTGCCACGATTCTAATTGCCTGTGGCAAGGTAAACTTTACCAACTTGAGTCGTTACAGCCAACGAACAGAGAGAAGTTATCGCCGACAGTTTAAAAAACAGTTTGATTTCGCTCAGTTCAACGCAGAAGTAATCAAAGCAGCAACGTCTCTTCATCACTCAATGATTGCGGTGATGGACTGTTCATTCATTGCTAAAAGCGGGAAAAAGACCTTTGGACTAGAC
>NZ_JAECZA010000004.1 GCF_016056275.1 Dendronalium phyllosphericum CENA369
TAAATATACTTCATTCTTCCGCCACAAATGTTTACGAAAAAATATCCAAAACAGCGTCGCCCAAGGTATTACTGTATGAAAGAACCTCAACATTGTTCGATAACTACCACCCATTTCTGCCCACCGGGATATTCCCAACATTGTGATTCGCCCATTCATCGCTAACATGGCCTGTATTATCTGGTTCAACTGTCGCATCGTTGTGGCGTTTATCTGCGGTAGAAGACATTGCAATAGTGATAAGATGTCGGGCATGGGCGGCTAGTAGTTTCTGAGTTGTCGTTGTGAGAGACAATAACTCTACTACGAAACGCCCTACCTCTTCATGCTCTTATTTTGGCAACGGTATTGATCGTGTACGCCTTTTCTCTCCCTACTGCATAGAAATATAGCAATCCTATTTGATTTGTGAAGAAGAACAGACACATATCTTGTACCAAGCGACTGAAGTCGCGGCTACACGAGACTTTACCCGCCTGCGCGGGTTCCAAACCCTTGATTCTATGTTAGTCCGCGTAGGCGGTGAGTCCAGCGCTGCAAAGAGAAGTGCCGTGCGGGGGTTCCCCCCCGTTGAGGCGACTTCGGGGAGGGTTTCCTTCCACAGGCGGCTGGCGTTAGCGACGTTCGCGTAAGCGTCTCCCCTTGGGAGAAGGAGCTTCACCCGGAGGGACTTCGTTTGTATAGCCGCGAATTCCATGAGCTGGGGCTAGGTGCAAGATGTGAACAGACAAGGGAGAGGTTTTTCACAACTCATTTAAGACTGCTATATTCTGTGGATGGAAAAGCAGGCGTATGCTTCAAAATCCCGGCTTAGTTCTAGTCACTTCAATGCTGATTTTGCCGCCAAAATCTGGGATAGGTGCAGCGGGTTTACTAACGGTAAGTTGGACTTGTGTGACAAGATCGCACTCTTGGAGGATAGAATCTGCGATCGTACCTACTAACCGTTCCAGTAGAGAAAACTTGGATGTTTTAACCAGATTTTGTATTAAGCTAATGACGCTGCGATAATCTAAAGTATCTTCAATCGCGTCAGTCTTGGCAGCTGTGGAGATATCCAACCATAACTTCACATCTACCTCAAACCATTGTCCTAGTACCTGTTCTTCTGCCAGATAACCAGTATAGCCATAGCAGCGAATTCCCGTTAAATGAATGCAATCCATAAAAGTTTGAGAGCAAATTTTGTAGCGAAAAGTTGCAAGGAGGAGCCACTACGTTGCGCGGGTTAAGAGCGTTGAAGCAAGTGGCGTTGGTTTCCCTCCTTAGCAAACTTTTCAAAACGGATTTTAAATCGATCTCTATACAAAATCTAAAATTTAAGATTATCTGAATAGCTATGCTTGATTTGATGCCAATCGCCTTTAGGAATGTTAATCAACTTTGGGCTTATATCTTGACGGAAACGCTAAAAACTTTGGGATTGCGTTGTGTCGTAATTTGTCCTGGTTCCCGTTCCACACCCCTAACAGTCGCCTTTGCCCAACAAGTACCTGATATTGAAGCCATTTCCATTCTCGACGAACGCTCCGCCGCCTTTTTTGCCTTGGGGAGAGCCAAAGCTACAGGATGTCCGGTGGCGATAGTTTGCACCTCTGGAACCGCTGGAGCAAACTTTTACCCAGCGCTGATTGAAGCTAAAGAAAGTCGCGTACCACTTTTAATATTAACCACCGATAGACCACAAGAATTGCGAGATTGCCACTCTGGGCAAACAATAGATCAGTGGAAATTATATGGTAACTATCCAAACTGGCAAGCAGAGTTAGCTTTACCTTCCCCAGATATGGGAATGCTAGCGTATTTGCGACAAACGGTAATTCACAGTTGGGAAAGAACACAAACTCCCACAAAAGGGCCAGTACATCTAAATATTCCCTTTCGTGACCCTCTCGCACCTGTTCCTGATGGCACAGACTTGAGTTATTTCCAGTCACAGTTCCATTTACAAGACTTCTTTGCAGGAATAAACAGCAATTCTCTAATCTCCACTCTTGTGCAGACGCGATTAATCGCCTCTTTACTTCCCACTTTCCAAGAATGGCAAAAATGCGATCGCGGTATCATCATTGCTGGTGTTGCTCAACCACAGCAGCCGCAAGAATATTGTAGAGCGATCGCCCGACTTTCCCAAACTCTTAAATGGCCCGTGCTGGCAGAGGGACTTTCGCCAGTGAGAAATTATGCCGACCTTAATCCTTATTTAATTTCCACTTATGACCTAATTTTGCGTAATCAGCAATTAGCGAAACAGCTAGCGCCTGAAATGGTAATTCAGGTGGGTGAAATGCCTACGAGTAAAGAACTGCGTAGCTGGATAGATGCAACCCAACCCCGACGCTGGGTAATTGACCCCAGCGACCAAAACCTCGACCCTTTGCACGGGCGGACGACGCATTTACGAGTTGCGGTGGAACAGTTAGCAGAGGAGCAGGGGAGCAGGGGAGCAGGAGAGCAGGAGAGCAGGGGAGCAGGGGAGCAGGGGAGAATTAATTCATTGGCTGATGAGTACCTAAAATTTTGGTGTACTGCTGAAGCTCAAGTTAGAAAAGCTGTTGACCAAACTATGGACACAATGGAGGAGTTATTTGAAGGCAAAGCCGCGTGGTTACTTTCCCAGACTCTACCGCCAGGAACGCCGCTGTTTATTGCCAATAGTATGCCTGTGCGGGATGTGGAATTTTTTTGGCAACCGAATAATTTAGGGGTGCGATCGCATTTTAACCGTGGTGCAAATGGCATCGATGGTACGTTATCCACAGCTTTAGGAATTGCCCATCGCCAGCAAAGTAGTGTGATGTTAACGGGTGATTTAGCTTTACTGCATGACACCAATGGTTTTTTAATCAGAAATAAATTTGTCGGACATTTGACAATTTTGTTAATCAACAACAATGGCGGTGGAATTTTTGAGATGTTACCCATTGCGAAATTCGACCCACCATTTGAAGAATTTTTTGGTACTCCCCAGGATATTGATTTCGCCCAGTTATGCGCTACTTACAATGTGCAGCATGAATTGATTACTTCTTGGGAACAGTTGCAGCAAAAATTAAACCCACTTCCAACTATGGGGATTCGGGTTTTGGAGTTGCGGACAAATCGCAAAGCTGATGCCAAGTGGCGACAGGATAATTTGCGTCAGTTTGCGCCGATCGAGCTTCTGAGATAGAGGTAGGATGAGCGAGCTCTCTCAACCAGTAGCTTGATTTTGTAACCACTGTTCTAAGTCCGCGATCGCACTAAAATCCAATAACGCCTCACCTAATGCTTCTAACTGTTCTAGGGACAACGCCTGAATCTGGGACAGCAGCACATCGGGAATTGCGCCTACTCGTCTATTTAACAGTCGCAGAACGAGCGATCGCGCTTCTTGTTCTCGTCCTTCTTCGCGTCCTTCTTCGCGTCCTTCTTCACGTCCTTCTTCCTTTGCTTCGCGGAAAGCCCGTGGTTCTTCCAAATTCAGTCCTAACATTGCTTCAATCTCCTCTCGACTCAGAGTAGAAAACTTGTAGACAATAATCGTCGTCACTAACTCAATTATCGCTTGCTCTGATTGTTGCCGTGCTTGTTCTAACAAAAACCGAGCTGATTCCACTGCTTCTGTTTCCGGAATCCTAGTCAGCAACATCAACCCCAATCCCAAAGGTTGTTGTCGTAAATCTCCCAACTCATCCAGATAAACCCGCTGGACTTGACCACTTTCTAACAAAGCGCGGTGAATAGTTGAGTTAGAGGGTTCCAACTTCCGAGAGTCAAAAATTATTACACCAAACCAGTCATCATAACGGATAGAGTGGCGATAGAGAAATAAAAATAATTCGCTAAAGAAGCGGTGATACAAATCTTCGTCCTTTTGAAACTGCACCTCAGCAAAGAAGACCACTTGGGATGCGTTAGCAGGAGGTAGAAATACTCCATCAATCCGGAACGCTGTTTCTTTGACCTCAACTGATTCAAACTGGTAGCCAGCAGCTTCTAAGGGTGGTTGGTCTACCAATTCAAACAGTAATTCTGGAAATTGCTTGAACAATTTGTAGAAGATGGAGTCGCGTCGCATTGTGGTTGCTAGTCAATTACCAGCCTGATTGTAAAGGTTTGAGACATTAATCTTAGCGATCGCTTGTCCCTTACGCGCTAAAATTCTCAAGCACAATAGCGCACTTCATTTCTATGGAAATTAACTGGCAAACCGCCAAAACCTACGAAGACATCCTGTATCACAAAACCGATGGCATTGCTAAAATCACCATCAATCGCCCCCAGAAACGCAATGCCTTTCGTCCCAAAACTGTCTTTGAACTGTATGATGCTTTCTGTGATGCTCGTGAAGATACTAGCATCGGCGTAGTCCTATTTACTGGTGCTGGACCGCACACAGATGGTAAATATGCCTTCTGTGCTGGTGGCGATCAAAGCGTGCGGGGACATGGGGGTTATGTTGACGATGCTGGCATTCCCCGCTTGAACGTGCTGGATTTGCAACGCTTGATTCGTTCTATGCCAAAAGTAGTAATTGCTTTGGTAGCCGGTTATGCGATCGGTGGTGGACACGTTCTACACTTAATTTGTGACCTCACCATTGCTGCTGATAACGCCATTTTCGGACAAAGCGGCCCGAAAGTTGGTAGTTTTGATGCTGGTTTTGGAGCAAGCTACCTCGCCCGTATTGTAGGACAAAAAAAGGCGCGAGAAATTTGGTTCCTTTGCCGTCAATATAATGCCCAGGAAGCCCAAGAAATGGGCTTAGTTAATTGCGTTGTTCCTGTAGAAAAATTAGAACCAGAAGGCATTCAATGGGCGCAAGAAATTTTAGAAAAAAGTCCGATCGCTATTCGTTGTCTAAAGGCAGCATTCAATGCTGATTGTGATGGACAAGCTGGTTTACAAGAACTTGCCGGAAATGCCACCCTACTGTACTACATGACAGAAGAAGGAGCAGAGGGAAAACAAGCCTTTCTCGAAAAGCGTCCACCGAATTTTCGCAATTTCCCCTGGCTTCCTTAAAAATTGCCAAAATCGCACCTTATTTTAAGGTGCGATTTTTCAAGCAAGAAGTGAAATTTTACAGCACTAGAAATCTTAAAGATAAATCTTAATATTAAGCAGACTACAAACTGAGTCTAGTAATAAAGTTTGACTAAATTCGTACTGCCTTAGCCTCAGCCTCTGGTAAGGAACAGCTAGCCATTTCCTCCACAGGGACAAGAACCACATTATCTACAACATTAGAAGCCATAGAGTGAGTCGAAGCTAACACTTTTGTTGCATTTGGTAAACTCCAAACACCTTCCAAAGTTTCCCAAGAAGGTGCAAAAGGTGGAAGTGCCAAAGAACAAGCTTTCCAACTTGCTTGAACTGGCGCTCCCAACTGCTGACACATTCCCCCACGACGACCCTCTGGCTTGTAATGACGACAATATCGACAGGCAGATGTCAAGAATTTATTGGATTTCATTTTAGTTCATCTTTAGTGCCGTTGATGGCTGAGTTGCATCCTTATATTTTGCTTCTAGATATAAATACGGAGTATAGCCAAAAGTCTTTATTTACTCTATGTTTCAGCGATCCCAATGAAAAAATAAACTTTAGGAAGTTTTTAGATTCTTGTTATATTTTTAAACGATTACTCAAGTGAATACACACCAATTTTCTGCTAAAACTAATTGGGGATCAAAGTTAAAACTATGATTTTAAATTTAAATAAAACTTTTACATCATCCCTAAGACGTAATTTAGTAATGATATTTGTAATAAATTCCTATCGGTCATTTGGCTAGGCTGGCATAATTTAATATAAAATTTTTTGCTTGTTCCAAAATGAGAACTTTTGTATTACTAAGCTGTAAGTTGGTTTAGAATTTATCTTATTGAACTAAGAAGTACTAATATTGTTTTGCTAATAACTGGATAAAAACTAAATATTTTATCTTACCTATATTGTGATACTTGATTTTGGTCATAAAGCCACATGTCAGAGGTTATTTAAAGTAAAAATAAAATTCCTGTAGGGTATATTAAGCACATATTTTGATGTGATTTGTCATAAAAAAACACGATTAAAGCACTTAATGCACTGTCAGTAACATCATGCGCTATGGCTTTAGCTTAACGCAACAGCAATGAAGCGGGAGTAATATCCACGCCACTTTTTCCCTTCTTACTTAAGATTTACTTCATAAGTGGTCTGTCAAACTTTTTTTAGATGAGGTATCTGAAAAAACTTATTACACCTTTAAGACTTAAAGTCCTTCCCAACACTTTCTAACTTTTTACTCAGAATCCGTACTTACATCCATATTTCTTAATAATTGTCAAAGTACGACCTTTAAAGGGTTTTAAAATTCATCTTGAATATGAAATTGGTAACAATCTCTCTACTTTTGTTGCTAAAAAATTCATTTTGTTGAGAATTGTATAGATAGACATAAGTGGTTGACTTTCCATCCAAAATTATTGTTTCAAGTGTCAAAATAATTTGGGTAAATCTAAATAGTACCCAAGCACAATTTAGATTTACCTTCTTATGAGAGCCTAAATAAGTCAAGTAAGTAAATGACCCCACTCAAAGCGATCGCAACCTCGTTTGAGAAGTCATTCATTGGGATAAGTATGGGGTCATAATTTCATAGACAGGTCAAAGAATCTCTAGCACCCAGTTGCTTTTAATTACCGCTGGGAATTTCAATTAAAAATTCCGTTCCCTGTCCTGGTTTAGAGGAACATTTAATCTGACCGTGATGTTTTTCAACCACTATTTGATAGCTGATAGACAATCCCAAGCCCGTACCTTTACCTGGCGATTTGGTGGTAAAAAATGGGTCAAAAATGTGCGATCGCACCTCTTCTGGAATACCAAGACCATTATCAGCTATTCTAATTACAATTTGCTTATTAATAAATTGCGTATTAATCCAAATAGTTAAGGGCACTTTGGGGCTAATTGTTGATGGTTTTAAATGCTTTTGATGTATAGTTTTAAACTTATCCTCTAATGCATCAACACTATTACTCAGGAGATTCATAAACACCTGATTTAATTGAGCGGGGTAGCATTCTATTAAAGGAACATCACCATATTCTTTCACAATCTCAATAGCTGGACGTTCATTATTATTTTTAAGCCTATGCCCTAAAATCAGTAAAGTACTGTCTAAACCCTCATGAATATCTACTGGTTTCAATTCAGCTTCATCTGTACGAGAGAAATTTCGCAGTGATAGCACAATCTGGCTAATTCGCTCCGTTCCAATCTTCATCGAATCAAGCGTTTTAGGTAAATCTTCAAGGATAAAATTTAAATCAGTCTTATCTATTTGTTTTTTAATATCTGGAAATAGAGAATCATTTTGACGGTAAATGTTGATAACGTTTAGCAGTTCTTTAATATATTCATTTAAATGTACGAGATTGCCAAAAATAAAACTGACAGGATTATTGATTTCATGAGCAACTCCTGCAAGTAGTTGCCCTAAACCTGCCATTTTTTCACCTTGAATTAATCGGGTTTGAGTTTGTTTTAATTCTTGCAATGCTTGAGTTAATTCTAGAGTTTGGCGTTTGGTTTGTTCGAGTAATTCTGCTTGCTGAATAGCAATTCCTAACTGCACCCCTACTTGTGCTAGTAGATTAATTTCTTCATCTTTCCAATAGCGCGGTTGCGAATTTTGATAAGCAACTAATAATCCCCATAATGTCTCGCCTTGCCGAATCGGAACAAAAGTTTCATTGCGTGGCAATTTATCATCTTCGTCTGGGTGCTCAAAAGTTTCTATAATCATTGGTTGGGCTTGTGCAACAGCTTTCCAACCATCTTTAAATGAATCTGCTACAAATTTACCACTCCAATCAGAGTTAAAGCGGTAGATTGCAACTCGCTCAACTTCAAGCAGCTCTCGAACAGCTTGGGTAGTCGTTCTAAAAATAGTTTTAACATCTAGCGACTGACGAATTTTATCAATAGTTGCAGCTAGAAGTTCTTGTCGTTCCATTGCTTTCTCACGTTCGGTAGCTTCTGCTAACTGGACAGCCTGCATTTGAAATTGTTTTAAATAAGAATCCTGTCTTAATGCAACTCCTAGTTGCTCGGCTATTTGACTGGCAAATTCAATTTCAGAAGATTGCCAGTAACGAGGAGCATCGCATTGGTGAATACACAGCAATCCCCAAAGTTCGCCCTTTTTTAACAAGGGTGCAACCATATTTGCACGTACTTGAAATCTTTCTAGTATTTGAACGTAGCAGGCTTGAAACTTTTCTTGATAAATGTCAGCGATCGCATTGACTCGGCCTTGGGCGTAAAGTGGTGCAAAATGTTCGCTAAAACAGTGGTCATAAACTTTTTCTGCTCTTGCTGAAGTCCAACTAAGAGCTACATCTTCGTAAATAAATTCTCCTTCCCAGTCTTTTTGCGGGTTAAAACGAAAAATTCCCACTCTGTCTGCTTGCAACATTTGTCGCACTTCGGTGACAGTAGTTTGAAAGATTGTGTCTAAATCTAAGGATTCCCGAATGCGAGTAATGACGCTAGTTAATGTTTTTTGTTGCTCTGCTTGGTACTGTGCTTTTGTTAATAATTCATGATGCCGTAGTACTACACCTATTTGTGTGCCGATTTTACTGAGTGATTCAACTTCATAAGATTGCCACTGTCTAGGTGACGAATTTTGGTAAGCAGCGATGACTCCCCAAAGTTTGTCTCCCTGAAGAATAGGAGCAGTTGCAAAAGCTTTTGCTTGGAATTGTTCCAACAGGTTTATATGGCAGTCTTTTAACCCAGCTTGATAGATGTCATTGGCTATAAATGTCTCGTTATTTACGTAGCGTCCCCCTTGGGTTTGTTGCAAATAAGTATCAGCGATCGCATTTTGAACGCTAACTAAGGGAGTCCAGCCTTCGGTAAACGATTCGGCAACAAAGCTACCACTCCAATCAGCATTGAAACGAAAGATCGCAACTCTATCTGCTTGCAGCAATTTGAGTATTTCTTCAGTTATGGTTTTAAATATAGTGTCAATGTCAAGAGGCGAACGAATTCTATCAACAAGCCGATCGATGACTCGATCGCGCTGAACTGCTTGAGCCAATTGTGCGGCTTGTAATTGCACTTCATGAAGATGCTTGGCTTGTTGAATGGCAACTGTTAAATGGTTAGCAATTTGACGAATAAATTCAATTTCTGATTCTTTCCAGTGCCGAGGTTCGCTACACTGATGAATGCAAATCAATCCCCACAGTTCTTTCTCCCTTAATAGAGGGACAATGAGGTTGGCGCGTACTTGAAATTGACTTAAAATTGCCACATGACAATCGCTTAATCCAGCTTCATAAATATCAGCAACCGCTTGTACCCGACCTTGTTGGTAATGAACAGCAAATTGCTCTCCAAAACAGCGATCGCGGACTTTAACTGCCATAGCCGAAATCCAACCAGATGCAACATCTTCAGAAATAAATTCTCCTTCCCAGTTTTTTCCCATATCAAACTGAAAGACTGCTACACGATTAGCATTGAGCAACTGACGCACTTCGATAACGGTAGTTTGAAAAATTGTCTCTAAGTCAAGAGACTCCCGAATTCGTGCAATCACACTTGCTAAAGCTTTTTGTTGCTCTAGTTGCTCTTGAAGTTGAACGTCTGACAGTAAAAGTGAATTTTCTGCAAAGTTTGAATTGAGTTCCATTGCTTTGAATTTTGGTTTTTTATAAATATTTGTCATGCCAAACTTCTTTGGTTGAATAGCATTAAAACTATGACAAACTTCCAATTATTAGAATGTCTAACTATTTCCGAGAAGATGGTTATTGTTATAGTTCCCCTTTTCGAGGCATCTTTGTAAGAGCCAAAAAATAATTCTGTCTTGAAAAAACAATACAAACATGTCGTGGCGCGTCTATACAAAAGTTGGTTGTTAGTTGTCAGTTGTCAGCTTAGGCGTGTTAGCACAGCGATCGCACAATTAATTATTTTGTCTAGCGTTGGGATCGTGGACTTAAAAAAGAAGTCGGGAAAAGGGTAAGGGGAAAAGGAATAAGAAAAACCTTTTACCTTTCCCCTTTTCCATACCTACCCCTCTGACTTTTTGGCTAAAATGCATACAATCCTCGCCATCTCAGCAATTGAATTTTGAGCGTTCGCACTTAAAATTATTGCCATGAGACTAAAAGCTCATGACTAATTTGGCAAATTTAAGCTGACAGTCCTTAAGATTTCAGGTTAAATATTCAAGAGATATGCACTCTAGCAGAGTTGTCAGGTATTTTTCGTGACTAATCAAGAGCAAACGCCCTCTCGTTCTTTCGCTGGGATTGCTGGCATTGTTGCCGCAGCCACATTAATTAGTAAAGTTGTTGGTTTAGTGCGACAGTTAGCGATCGCTGCCGCTTTTGGTGTTGGTGCGGCTGCCACTGCCTATAGTTACGCCTATATTATTCCTGGCTTTCTATTAATATTACTAGGCGGTGTGAACGGGCCATTACACAGTGCGGTCGTTAGTGTTTTAGCTAGGCGCAGACAAGAAGAAGCGGCTCCCTTAGTAGAAACAGTAACAACACTGGTGGGAGGATTGCTCTTACTGGTGACATTTGCTCAACTTTTCCTAGCAGATGAGCTTGTTGATTTAGTAGGTCATGGCTTGGATACCATAACCAGAGGTATCGCCATCCAGCAAATCCAAATTATGGCCCCGATGGCTGTATTGTCGGGATTAATTGGCATTGGCTTCGGTACTCTGAATGCAGCCAATCAGTATTGGTTGCTCTCCATTAGTCCTTTGTTATCCAGTATCACCGTAATTGTTGGTATTGGTGTCATGGTTTTGCAATATGGCAAGGACATTATCAAGCCAGAATATGCTTTTATCGGTGGTATGGTACTAGCTTGGGGAACCTTAATCGGGGCAATTCTCCAGTGGCTGGTGCAGTTAGTTGTGCAGTGGCGGTTAGGACTAGGCACTTTGCGGCTGCGGTTTGATTTTAAATCTCCCAGCGTCCAAGAAGTGATTAGAATTATGACTCCAGCGACCGTTTCCTCCGGGATGATGCCAATTAACGTTGCTACTGACCTTTACTTTGCTAGCCCGATTCCTGGTGCTGCGGCTGGTTTTAATTACGCCAATTTATTAGTACAAACTCCCCTAGGGATTATTTCTAATATTATTTTGCTGCCCTTATTACCAATATTTGCCAAACTTGCCGAACCGGAAAATTGGCCGGATCTCAAATTACGCATTCGCCAGGGATTACTGCTTACTGCCTTTACCATGCTTCCTTTAGGAGCGCTACTGGTATCCTTATCTGTACCGATTGTGCAGGTTGTGTACGAACGCGGTGCTTTCAAGCAAGATGCTACGCAGTTGGTATCTTCGCTACTAGTAGCTTACGGCATTGGTATGTTTGTATATTTAGGGCGTGATGTCTTGGTACGGGTGTTTTACGCCTTGGGCGATGGACAAACACCTTTTCGTATCAGTACTATTAACATCTTGCTCAATGCTGGATTAGATTGGATTTTAGTTAAACCTTTTGGCGCTCCTGGTTTGGTTTTAGCAACAGTGAGTGTAAATTGCAGTTCAATGTTGATGCTATTGTGGTTGCTCGATCGCAAGTTGAATGGTTTACCTTGGCGAGAATGGACTGTGCCAATTCTGGGTTTAACTGCGGGTAGTGTCGTAACTGGAATTACAAGTTATCTAACTTTGGTTGTTTTGCAACAGGTGTTAGGTAAAGAAGGTTTACTAATTCTAATATTAGAGTTGTGCATCTCAAGCTTAGTCGGGCTTGTGGTGTTTGGGGCGATCGCCTCATGGATGAAAATCCCAGAAGTGAATTCTTTTGTAATTCGTATGCGCCAGCGTTTCTTAAAAAAATAGCTGCCATTTAAATTGCCTAGTGAGTTCACCCAATAAGGTGAAAAATTTTTAACCTTACAGGGTGAACCAAGTGCAGGAGGGTGAAAGCCCTTTAAAAAGGTGACTCTAGTACTAGAGAACATTAATTGAACTTAATCTAGTAAAGAGAAACCTATGAAACTTAAAACTTTAGCCGCTTCTTTCCTTACTGTTGCTTCTATTCTCTTCTCCGCAGGAATTGCTTCTGCTCAAACAGCCACAACAACTGGTACGAACAGTAACTATATCGGTGCTGGTATTTCCGCTGGTGCAACTAGTGGCGGACAAGGTAACGATGCTCAATTTGGTGGCAACGTCCAAGGACGCTACGCTATTCCCAATGCGCCTGTCTCACTTCGAGGTAGCGTTTTGTTTGGCGGCGATGCCACAGCAATTATGCCTATAGTGACTTACGATGTGCCCATTGCCAAAAACACTAACGTTTACTTTGGTGGTGGTTACTCTTTTGTCACAGACAAAGGTAAAAATACTCCGTTAGGTAATGAAAATGCACCTGTAGTTACCCTCGGTGCAGAATCAGTAGTTGCCAAAAATATCATCGCCTATGGTGATGCTAAATGGGGTATTGACGCTTACAAGAACAGCGATGCAGATGCTGTCAGTTTCCAAGCAGGATTAGGCTATCGCTTTTAGAGCATCAATTTAGTAAAGGTAATTAAGCAAAGGAGCCAGCGCGCTGGCTCCTTTTACTTGTGAGTTGAGAAAATTTACGTCTAATTATTCATTAAACTGCATAGCTTTTGATTACCTAATCGCAGTAAAAGTTGTGCTGCATAATCTAGGGAGCTTTTGCTTCAAATCTTAAATAAGTTCCACCCAAACCTTCTACAATTGTGCGGGTATTAGCAATCATCATTTTCTGATAAGTGTCTGCATCGCTTCTTGATTCCCCAAGTCCATCAGCATACAGTTCTCTTTCTGAAACCTTCACTTCTGCATCTTGGGCTAAGGATTGAATCAACTCAGGATTTGTCGTCGTCTCTGCAAAAATTGTTGGTACTTTAGCCTGTTGAATGTCTTTAACTGAATTTTTTAGCTGTGTAGCTGTTGGTTTATCTTCAGTGCTAGTACCTTCTATTGTTCCTAAAGAAAGACCGTAGGCTTTGGCGTAATAACTCAACGCATTATTGGTTGTCATTAATTTGCGTTGCTTGGGAGGAATACTAGCAATTCTTGATTTTATCCAACTATCAATTTGGAGCAGTTGATTTTTTATTTCACTTGCATTGTCACTATAAGTTACTGCATTGTTGGGTTCTAATTTCTTCAGGTTGTTGCTAATTACCTCTACCATACTGATAGTATTCTTGACATTGTGCCAGATATGAGGGTCAGCGACTCTGCGACTACCTTGACGGAATTGCTGCGGTCTAGGAAGCGCAAGTTGAGCAACGGCTATTTTCGGTGCAGAGTTTTTAGTTGCTTTAATGATTTTGATTAATCTTGGTTCTAAATTATAGCCATTGTAGAGAATCAGATTAGCTTGCTCGATAGCTTTGCGGTCTTCTGAGTTGGGTTGATAAACATAAGGGTCTCGATCTGGAGAAATTAAACAAGTAAGATTTACTGTATTCTCAGCAACTTGTTTAATTAGATCGCACAGCACACTTGTAGTAGCCACAACTTGCGGGAGATTCTCGTTTATGCTGGCAGTTTGACTAAAAGAAGTACTTATAACTTGACTTCCACACCCAGCAAATCCAATCGTTAAAGCAATAAGGCTAGCTCGTAAGGAATTATTTGATGGTAGTTTTTTTGACATCATCAACTCCTGCTAGTTGTAAAAATGATATTCATTATTTAGTAAGAGATGAGTGAAATGCTATTTCAAAACATGCTTGGTAAATGCTGAAATATTAGCGCGTCTCAAGGTTGTGGGTAAAAGCACAATGATAAAAGGCGATGCTAGATTTAGTAGTGCTGAGTGAAACACCATAATTAAAGTTAGGAGATTGAATAAGGAACTCGCTTGTTTTTCTTTTAGACTCCAGTCGGAGGCTTCAGACCGAAAAACCCTTACAATTCCTTCTTAAGATGCTTCGTTTTACTCAGCGCTGTTTTGATGAATGCTTCCAGTAAAAAGTGTAGTGCAGGTTTTTACCGCCTTCTGAAGCAATAATTACGCTAAAGGTCGCAAATCAACCAAGATGATGGGGTTAAGGTGTGGAATGTAGTGATGGGGCGTATTGCTCATACGGGATGATTTTGCCGATCGAGTCATGAATCTAAAGCAATTGTAGCGGTGGTTTAGCAAAGTGCGATCATTTTAGTTGTTGCAAGGGCAAATGACTCGATTTTTGGGAAGACTGAGGATTAGGGTTTAGCGACTAGCACTCTTTTCGTTACAGGTAGTTGCTGAATTTATATAAATAAATTTCTATGTTTGGGAACAATAAACTATTCAATCTTAGGCAAGTAGGGTAAAAGCATTGACTGATGAAACTACGCAACTGTTGTACCCCTCTATTGAGAAGTTAGTTGAAGAGATTGTAGCAGTTAACCACGCTTGGAAAGTGGCTTGTGAATTATTTGGACAAGATTCACCCCTATCTATTTCTTCGCGAGATTTAAAAACCTATTTGCAAGTTCGTTTGTTGCGAAGCTATGCACCAGAACAGGTTTATTTAATTGAAGATAAAGAATCAGAAGGTGAGCCGCTTTACAGCTTACGTCTGCGGGAATCTATAGGAAACCGCCTGTATGCAGAACATCTGCCAATGCGGATAGCTCAAAAAATTCTTGCGGATAAAGAATTAGAGCAGTTTGAAAGACATAACTAACATCAACAAGATGGGTGCAGTATGGAAATAGCAAAAGTTTGGGACATTATTTGGCACAACGAACCTTTTCATTGGACAATTGCTTTTGTGTTAGTATTCGCAATTACTGTTGAGCTTTATACATTATGGTTGTATTGGCTATTGGAATGTGGCACAACTGAAGCCACAATTAAATTCTTGAATAATTTGAAAAAGGATAAAAATGTAAAGCTTTCAAACAAAGTCCGTAAATGGTTAGGAGAACATTTAGGAACTGATGATATAAACAGAATAAGAATTAGTCAACAAGCGCAAAAGGATGGTAGCTTTGTACTTATAAAGTATCCATCTGTCTTAACCCACCCAATACCTCGAAGTTCCCTACGTTTCGTAACAACCTTGTGTACTGCTATTGGTCTTCTAGGAACCTTTTATGGTATACAACAGGGACTTCAAGGAATCAATTTATCTACAGAAAATACCCAAGAATTGATGACTGCCAGTAAACAGCTACTGGTGGGAATGAAAACGGCTTTTTCCACTTCCATGATTGGGCTTGGCTCTGGTAGTTTGTTTACTCTATTTTTGTTTGGATGTGATTCGCTACGGCAGAAACGGCGTGATAGTTTACGTCGAAAATTGAAGGCGATCGCAACTTTAAAAACCGCAGATAATAGCAATCAGGAAATAGCTGAATCACTAGGTCTTGTAGCAAAAAACTTGACAGGATTAAAGCAATTAAATGCGGAAGGCATTGGTCAAGCTGTAGGTAGGAGTATCGCAGAACAATTCGCAGGTTTAAATCAGTTGTCAGGTCAAGCTATTGGTAAAGCTATAGGGCAGCAAATTTTCCCAGCCTTGGAAGCAATATTCAAAGAACAAAAAAAACTTCGGGAACTCCAAGAAAACCAGGGACAGAAAGTTTTAGAAGAACTCATCAAGGATCTACGAATTCAGGTACTCGAACCCATTGCAGATCGATTAGATAAAAGTGCAGAGTTAACTCAGCAAGCTTCCACAGCAGTGCTGACGCTGCATAAGGAACTAGGTGGTATTTCTGAAAGTTTAGCAAGTTCTATCTTGACAATTCAGAATTTTCAAAAAGAAACTTTGGTAGAACTTCAGGGATTTGCTAATAATTTGGGAGACACCCTAAATCAATTCCAAACAGATACAAAAGATGTTTTACAACAAACAGCTCATGAAATTAATCGAGCTGTAGATCAGAGTATTCAAGGAATGACAACACAGCGAAGTGCTTTTGAAGCAAGTGCAGTGCAAGCTGCTGCTACCTTCCGAGGAATTCGAGAGGAACTACAAACAGCGCTACAAGAACGCGCAGCAGTAGAACAGGAGATACTTCAAGCTACTCGGACTGGAATTATCCAAATTCTCACCCAAGCAAATAGAACATTTCATGAGCAAACTAATACTCTAACAACAGTGGGCGCTCAAGCTTCTGGATTGATGAATGATGCTAAGAATAATCTTCTGGATACTTTAGTAAATATCGATGCAACACTTACAGCAACTCGCCATACAGTAGAAGATGATTTGACAAGATTTAGGAAAGAATATCAAACCAATTTACAGACATTCTTTCAACAACAAAATGACTTACTTGAAAGAACGCTAGGTAAACAACGAGATGGATTATCTGAAGTTGTGAACAATCTCGATCGAGTCTTCCGGGAGGAATCTAAAAGGCGTAGTCAATTGACTCAAGAAGTAGACGAAAGTATGAATAAAATTCGGGTGTCTGTTGAACAAATTAACAGATTAGTTAGTGCGGCTGGATTAAATGATGCACAACGACTAATGCAGCTAGAAAATCTTGCTCGTGGCATTGGACAGGAAGTGCAAAGAGTGGACAATTCATACAGGGATTTAAATCAAAAATTTGATAATAGCCTTCAGTCTTGGCAGGGTCATCTTGAAGGTGCTATGCAAAGAACTGTTGACTTACAGGTAAGCTTTTTTCAACAAGCAGATACTTCTATGGCTAGAGTTTGCGGAGATGTACTCAAAACGGCAGAAGTGCTACGTGCTGTACTTGATAACCACCAATTTAGTACTGGTGAAAGTAATCATGGATGATCTTATTAAAGGTGAAATTGATGCAGAGATTATAGAAGATGATGAATCTAGTATCTATCTGTCTATTGCCGATATGATGTCTAGTTTATTAATGTTTTTTGCTTTGCTATTTATCACTGTACTACTCCAGCTTGCACAAAAAGATGTACCAAAACGTGTAGTAATTGGTAATGTTGTGGGACAAATGAAAAGCAACAATATCAATGTCAAAGTCAACCCAGAAACTGGGGATGTCAGTATCCAAGAATCAATTCTTTTTGCCAAGGGAAGTACAGAACTGAAACCAGAAGGTAAAGCTTTCCTACACAGCTTTATTCCTGTTTACAGTGGTGTTATTTTCTCCAAACCAGAATTTGAGAAGGAAATTAGCCGCGTAGTTATAGAAGGCCACACTAGCTCAGATGGAGATGACAAAACCAATCTACAACTGAGCTTATTGCGCTCGGCATCAGTATACAAATACATTTTCTATGATATGAATTTTCCTACCAAAGCACCTTTAAGCCAGAAAATACTAGCTGCTGGTCGAGGAGAAATTGAATCTGATAAAAAACGTGATAATCCAGGCGATCGCAAAGTAGTTTTTCGCTTTCAGTTTCGCAGTGATGAGTTAAAAAAAGATATCACCAAAACCTCTTTTTAAAGGAGCAAAAATTTTGGATTTTCAGTTTTCTATTCCTTCCCTACCTGAAACTCCCCAGTGTAGTCCTAATCAACTTATTCAGCTTGCAAGTAACTTACCAAATGCAACAATATCAATACCAAGTGTTGATAAAGTATTGGAAGCTATTGAACAAAGTAAAGTTGATCTAGTAAGTAAGTTGGACTGGGTTTATTGCATCCATGCTAAAGCACAGTGGGATCGGCAAAATATTGACCAAGCTAAAACAACATCAGCAGCCATTTGGAAAATAGCAATTTCTAATTTATGGTTGCAACATCAGCTATTGTGGCGTTTAGCTCTTTATTATAGTGGTCAACAAGAACAGGTATTAGCAGGGTCTCTGGTTGAATCTTTTGATGTTTTTGCTAATTCTCACTTAGTTAGTCGCCTGTTACCAGTTAGAATTATTCAGGCGCTTCGCAGTACACAAGCAGGTAGAGAATTGGCAAAGATTGCTTGTGAACAGTGTATAACTAAAACTGAACTACTAGACACAATCCGAGAGAATTTACCTGTTTGGATTCCATTATTTAGCCAACTTCTAGAATATATAGCCCCCTATTTCACTACAATTATTTCTCCAAATCAGCAGCAGGTGAATTGGCTGTTACGCTGTTTGGATGAAATGTCAGATACTCAGCAAATAAAGGCTGTTAATCATTTGTTAACTAATGTTTCTAATAATATAGCAACCAATCATTCTTTACTGGTTGATTGGTTACGAAATAACTATAGAAATAATGAAAATTGGTATAAACTTTCAGAGTCAGCAAGGCAAAAACTTCGAGAGTGGATTGGAGGTATTAATTATAGTGATTTTCAGAAGTTAGTAAATCTCATATTAAATAGGCTCGATTTACAAGACTTCGAGTCAAATCAGCTATATAGTCGCAGAAAATTCTGGGCTAACTATAGTAATCGCTTTGAACGGCTTCGCATCTTGTTACCTAAGACATCACAAATTGCTATAGGGTATCAAATCCAAGGTGATATTGATTTACTAGAGGATGATGGTAGCGACCCGACAGAGGTCTGTATATTTGATTTTGGTAAGTGGTTTGTAGTCGAGTTCTTTCGCGGAAGAGGTAGTGAGACGCGCCTGTTTCCGAAAAATTCTAGAAATGAGCAAATCCTTTTTGGTGAATCAGCACTTTCAGTCAAGCGGATTCGTTGTCTGGGTGGCGATAAGCACGATCATGTTTTTCTTTGGCAGGTGCAGGAATTTTCTCCCACTTGGCTTAAAAATCATGGAATTTTGCCTAATCCAAATACCCAGCCTTCTAGAAACCCTACAGCAGAGCAATTACGAGAGCGAGAACACAAGCTTGAGCGGTGGAAAAGAGAAATTGAATATTTGGAGCAGGAAGCTAGAGTCTACGCACAAAGTTAAAAAGTATTTTATATACTCTTATTACAGTTAAACTTTACTCAGCAATATAAAGGCACAGCATTGCTGTGCCTCTAAAATATCTATAACTTTTAACTTTATCAAAAGCCGACAGATGGCAGCTTGCCTTGTAGCATCTGTAATTTAGCTTGAACGCAACTAGCACAATTGCAACCAATTCCATCGCCATTAGGATTGGATGCCAAAGTCAACTTTGGTGCTGCCAAATTAGTATGCTGCGTAGATACTACCGCGATCGCTTCTGTAGCGGGTGCAGATTTTAGACTCAATGCTTTGGCTGGATTGGCTACCAATAGTATAGATGCGAGAAATAAAGGAAAAGCAAGCAAAATCAATTTGATTATCTTCATAATTGACATCTAGATAGTATTGTTGATACAGCATAGCCAATTTATTGACTACCTTCAACCTCGAACACTTAGTATTGCTTAACTTTGTCCGAATCCTTGACAAAGTTACACTTTTGACAATAGGAGTAATTCGCCTTTTTCGCCACCTGCGGCTAGAAACTCGCCTTGGGGATGCCAAGCTAGACTAGAAAAACCTGCTGAAACACCCGTGATAATTTGGGCTACTTGCTTGGCATCGTTCCACAAACATAACCAGCCATCAGCAGCAGCAGAAGCCAGGAAAAAGCTTTTGGGTGCAAAGCCGATCGCAGCGATCGCATCTACATGATTAGTTAAAACTCGCGCTTCCCAGCCCAAAGAGTCATCTTCTAACTTTTCCCAAACTACGATACCTTCAACGCTGGAAGATGCCAGTATTGGTGCACCTAGATTTGTGGTAGCTTCTGACCATGCCAGTTGGCGAATTTTACCAGGGAAGCCACGCATTACCCAAGGGTCGGGGTTGTTCCATTCTAAAACGGTGACGCTGCGATCCATGTTGCCAGAAGCGAGGAATTTGCCATCTGGCGACCAAGCCATTGCTACGCTGACAGTTGACATAGACAAGATGTATGGTTCCTCATCCCAGTCTTGACTGTGCCAAATCTTGACTCCTTTGTAACCACTAATAGCTAAATATTGTCCATCTTTACGCCAATCAATACCCAACACTGAGGAATTGTCAAAATTCAGCGTGACGGCAATTTCACGGGTATCTGCATTCCACACTTGAACGTAACGCCCTAAACTAAAAGCTAGTTGGTTGCCAGTGTGACTCCAAGCCAGCTTATCTACCCATACTGGGGCATTTTCTAAAGTGGCAATTAATTCAGTTTCCTGCCAGATTTTGACTTTTCCATCCTGTCCGCCAACAGCTAAAAACTTGCCATCTGGCGAACAAGCAAGGCAATCCACTGATTTACCATTACCAGCCTGCAACGTTGTGAGTTCGCCATCATTCCACAGCACTACTTCCCCAGCAGCGGAAGTCGCGGCGAGAGTTTTACCCTCTGGCGACCAAGCGATCGCAGTTACATAATCTGAAAGCGTCCCTGAATAGTATTGTTTAAATTCTTTGGGTGTAGTTGTAGAGCTCATAGCTGTGGGAGATTGGGGACTGGTGACTGGGGATTAGGGATTGGGGACTGGGAACTAAGAACAAAGAGAATAATAACTGACTCTTGTACAGACGCGATTAATCGCGTCTCTACGGCAACTGACTCAGCACTCAGCACTCAGCACTTTCAAGACAAGCACGAAAATCTTGTTTCAGTTGGGCTTCATCAAGATTACGACCGATGAAGACTAATTCGTTTTTAGGAGTTTCGTTCGGTTTCCAGGGGCGATCGGGTCTGCCATCAAATATCATATGCACCCCTTGGAACACAAATCTATTATCTTCTCCAGCAATATTTAAAATTCCTTTCATCCGGAAGATATCTGGCCCTTGGGTACGCAGTAATTCAGAAAGCCAAGCGTGTAATTTTTCTCCATCGACTGCGCCTGCTTCTACTAAAGCCACGGAAAAAACGCTTTCATCGTGTTCGTGGGCATCTTCACCTAAGAAATTTGGATCGATTTCTAAAGCGCGGTCTAAATCAAAAGCTTTCACTCCCAAAAGGGCATCCATTTCTAGTTCGGAGTTGCGGGTACGGTAGATTTTAGCCATAGCATTCATCGCCCGAATCCGTTTTTCTAATTCATCTAACTCTGCTGGCGCTACTAAATCAGTTTTATTAAGTAAAATTACATCAGCAAAGGCAATCTGTTCTTGTGCTTCGTCTGCATCCCAGTGTTGCCAAATATGTTTAGCATCTACAACTGTAATCACTGCATCTAAAGACAGTTGTCCTTGCAAATCTTCATCCACAAAGAATGTCTGAATAACTGGTGCGGGATCGGCTAATCCAGTAGTTTCAATTACTAAGTGGTCAAACTTATCGCGCCGCTTCATTAAATTGCCGATGATGCGAATCAAATCGCCGCGCACCGTACAACAGATGCAGCCATTGTTCATTTCAAATATTTCTTCATCTGCATCAATAACCAATTGATTATCAATGCCTACTTCCCCAAATTCATTTACAATCACAGCAACTTTTTTGCCGTGTTCGTAGGTGAGAATGTGATTGAGTAGGGTCGTTTTACCTGCTCCCAAATAGCCAGTCAGAACAGTAACGGGAACTGAATTTGTAATTACGTCAGCTACCATACTCTAAATGCCTCTTGTCCTACCTTATGGATAATCATTATCACCCATAATAAATGTTTTTTTCAGAAGTGTAGGGGGGAGTAGGGGGAGATGAGGGAGAATAACTTCCAACTTCTACCTCCTGACAACTGACCCCTAAATCAGCATTTTCTTCAACTTTATTAGCGATGGTGCATTAACCAATACCATCCCGAACCTTCACGGGTTAACCAAGAAGAATCCTTAAATTCTGTATGGTTGTCGTCTAAGTGGGGATTGTAGTTCGGGTAATTAGAAAAATCTGAGCCGTCTTGCACGCGAATTTTGACATTGCGACAACTGCCCTCTATTTCAATAGTGACAGTTTCATTGCGATCGCTAACATCGGATCTTAAAAGGCTATCTCTGATGATACGCCGCTTTCTCTCTTCTTTCTGCTGACTTTTAGAAACACAACGCACTCTCACCAATGAATTGTCATTAGGATTATCCAACAAATAAGGTAGGATTTGCGAATCACGAATTGTACGAGATGGAGTCTCAGCACTTGCTAAAGATGTTATACATAGCGATAGTATGGTACTGAGAGTCATAATTCTTCCACTTGTCTTCAAAATGGTAAGTGGGAAATGGATAGCAAGGAGTAAAGAAGAGGAATTTTTATCCTGTGTTATGAATAATTGCCTGTAGAAGTCTAGCTTGCTTTTCATAATTTTTCCTAATGAAAATAAAGCAATTGCCAGGGTGCTGACCCCGGCGTTTCGACAATCAAAAAAAATTAACGACTCAAAATCTTGTACTTTATCAACTTAAAAATGACAGGTTTTAATCAGACAAAGACAAATCTGAAAACTGACAACTAATTACTTATCTTCTAGTAGTTGGTTGACCTGTTGTCCGCGACGACCAGTTTTGATTTCATAGCGGCGAGTAAGGTTATCTTCGTAGTTCATATCTCTAGCAGCGGCGGAGTTCACAAAAGCATCGCAATTTTTTCCTTGAACTACTGTCGAAGAACTATTGGTTTTTTCTTCGTTGCGGTTGCTGCGTTGATCTTTAGAATCACTGTTATTTTGGCTACCTTGGCTAGCACCACTGCCGCTAACACCAATACCTAAGAAGCTAACACCACCGCCACCGCCATCATTATGGCTGCGCGAAGAACTGGAACGAGTGCTAGTAGAAGTTGCTAGAGCAAGTTTGGTAGAACTGCTGTTGGTGTTGTTACCTAAGCCAACATCACTACATAGGGCGCGAGGGTCATTTGCCAAAGTTTTCGGATCTACCCAAGATTGATGGTCGCCTAATCCTTGGACTTCAGTATTACCAACAGGATTGCTGGGTGTAGTAGAAGTGTTGCCTGTTCCATTACCTAAAACGGCTCCAGGAATCACATTCACTGGCTTAAAGATACCAGCAGGTTGAGCATTAAACGGGCCGGCAAAAGCTGGTAATGTAGATGTTACAAGTGCAGTAGCTGTTAACAAAGAACTAGTTAAGTGGCGGAATTTCATAGTCATGCTCCTAAAATTTAAGTGTCGGTGTGTATCTTGGGTTTCAATCCCTTCACTTACTCAATAGGTTGACCTTTATTTGTTTATGCACTCTCCACCTAAATTTTTTTAACCTGCTGCTAACAGTCACAGATGAAGTAGAAGCAAATGCTGAGTTAAAAGTCAGTTGTCAGGAGGCAGCAGGCAGAAATAATTATTTCTTGTCTTCCCTGTCTCCCTCATCCCCCTCATCCCCCTCATCTCCCTCATCTCCCCCTGCTCCCTTGCCTACCTAAATTTATCCCACTTTTATACAATGCCTGTTACTTCGCTTCCAGAATTGGGATTAATAGGGTGATAATTTCGTTGTTTTACCCAAACTATGCAGTATCCTCTAGAACTCACCTTTAAATTCTGGGCATTAGCTCCACAAATATCTGTTGTTGATGCTCAGAACAATTTGGCTTTCTATGTCAAACAAAAACTTTTCAAGCTTAAAGAAGCAATTACAATTTTTGCCGATGCCGAACAAAGTCGTCCGCTATACTACATTAAAGCCGATCGCATCATCGACTTCTCGGCACGCTATGACTTTAGCGATAGCAATGGTACTTATATCGGTTCGGTAAAACGGCGTGGGTTAAAATCTCTTTGGCGGGCGCGCTATGACATCTTTGATGGCGACGCGACTACTCTAAATATCCAGGAGAAAAATCCCTGGGTGAAAATTGCTGATGCGCTCTTTGCAGAAATTCCGATTGTGGGTATGTTCACTGGTTATGTTTTCAATCCAGTGTATTTAGTTAGCCGAGCTGATGGCTCGATTGTAATGCGCTTGGAGAAAATCCCTACTTTCCTCTCTAGAAAATTTACCATCAAAGCTGTAGATCGAATCAGCGATCGCGAAGAGCAGCAAATTCTATTAAGTTTAATGATGATGCTGCTGTTAGAACGAAATCGTGGTTAGCAAAACTCAAGTATGAAGTATGAAGTATGAAATTACTCTCATCTAAAGCAATGGGTTATAAGTACCGTAAAATTTGATTTTTTACTCTACTTGCTCTTGAGGTATATACGAGTAAATTCTCACTTCATACTTCTTGAGTCTAACTAACCAATTAATTTTTGCCAGGTCATTCCTCCTACAATCCCATCAGCATCTAAACCATTCTGTCTTTGAAATGTCTTAATTGCTGCTTCTGTTTGAGGGCCATAGACACCATCAACCTCAACACCTACACGGTATTGCAGATATCTCACAACAGTACCGCCAGCATGGTTGGGTCTGATGATGCGTTTAGCTAAAATCAAATTAATTGCATTCCATGTAGTTTCCCCAGCAACTCCTGTTGCTTGAATCCCGGCAATATTTTGAAATTTTTCTATCGCAGATTTTGTTAACTCATCTAATGAGTTATTTTCTACTAAAGGTTTGCCATTTTTATCGGTTATTTTTAGTCGATTTAAGGATTGTTTCAGTCTAGAGGTTGTGGTATTTGTATTTTGCTCATCATCTGGAACAGGGGGAACGGGAGTCGTAGGTACTTTACCAGTTAAACCTTTAACGATCGCATTAGAAATTGCTTCAGCATTATACAGATTTACATCCTTTTGAGAATCGATAAAGCAACTTTCTACTAAGATCGCTGGCATATTTGTATTTTTCAGAACAAATAAGTGGGAACCACTCTTAACCCCACGATTAAAAAATCCTAATTTAACGATTTCATCTAAGACAGGTTTGGCAATTTGTCTGCCTTTGTCACTAGTTGCATATACTTCTGTACCATTTGCTTGCCCGTTAAAGCAATTAAAATGCAAGGAAACATAAATATCTACATTTGCCGCATTCGCTTTATCGCATCTTTTTGCAAGTGATTCGCGCACTGTGTTAGCGCTATCTGGCTTACATGAGATTACTTCATGTCCCAAAGTTTTCAACTTAGCTATAACTTTAGTGCCTATCTCCATCGTGAGATTATCTTCAAATTTTATCCCTCTAGCCCCAGTATCTGGAGGGCAATTATGCCCGATATCAATACCAAATTTCATGTTCTAGTCCTCGGTATATTTGCACCATTTTCAAGATTCCGGTTTCACATATCAAGTTTAATTTATAGCTATTGAAATTAACCTGATACACATATTGTCTTCGGCAGGATCTCAAATATTGAATTCATATTGTAACAAAAAATATTTTACATATCTTTATTTACATTAATAACAACACAGCAATTATTAAATTAACTTAAAAAATAACTCCCAGTAAAACTAGATAGCTATAACAATTTGACATAGTTTAGATACCCGATCTAAAAATACCCTCTAATGTAACCGAGTGTAGCAAGATTTATCAATTCGTGAGGATAGTCTCAAATAATCAAAGTTTCGGCTGAACTATTCGTCATCATTGAGGTGCGATGAGCGTAAATTCAATAATGGCACTGAATAAAAGACCTCTAGACCTTTTATCTATAGGTCTTTTCATTCGATCCAACTAATACTCCAAGTAATAGTCGGAGTCAATTTTAGTCCTAACAGATATAAGTTTTAGGGCTTTTATTTGGGTAGGCTACTTTTGCTTATCTCTGTCTATCTCAGAGGTGCTACAAGTTAACCTTTTTAGTCCTCTGGCTTCCTGGTACTGGTTAAGTGCGATCGCCGAGAATGCCATTAGACTAGCGATGTAAGCAACGTTATAGCCAGCATTCCCAGTTGGCTTAAGTCCATATTTTAGGCACAAATCACGTAGTTCTGAGATAGTTTTACTTTCAAGTTCGGTTCGTATAAAAGCGACCTCAAACCACTGGAGACTGGTTAAAGATAAGGATTTATTATTTATTTGTAGTAAATTTATAAGTTCAACCCATTTAGCTAAAAGTATTGCAATTATGCTTGCTGCAATGCTTGTAGAATAAGGATTAACGGAGAGACAGGGATTTGAACCCTGGAATACGTTGCCGCATTACAGCATTTCCAGTGCTGCGCCTTAAACCACTCGGCCATCTCTCCAGTTGTCACGATTTACAATTGTACTCTAAAATCCGAGAAAATGCAAAGATAAAAAAAGACATTTTAGATTTAATCTGTAAAGTTCTAGTTATAAATCCCGGATTGAGATGTCCCGTACACATACGATTAGAGTTCGCGATCGCGCCACTGGCAAAATCTACACGCTGCAAGTCCCAGAAGACCGCTACATCCTGCACACGGCCGAAAATCAAGGGGTAGAACTGCCTTTTTCCTGCCGCAATGGGGCTTGTACTACCTGTGCGGTGAGAGTGCTGTCAGGAGATATTTACCAACCAGAGGCGATCGGATTGTCGCCAGAGTTGCGTAGACAAGGTTACGCTTTGCTGTGTGTGAGTTATCCCCGTTCTGACTTGGAGGTGGAAACGCAAGATGAAGATGAAGTTTATGAACTCCAGTTTGGGCGCTATTTTGCTAGGGGAAGAGTTAAAGCGGGTTTACCGTTAGATGAAGATTAGAAATTTGTTGACAGGGAGAAACCAGGGGTGTGGTTTGGTTGCCAAGGTTGAGGCGACTAGCTTGCAGAGAATAGCACAAACGCCAATGAATGCGACCGGAGGTTTTAGCATTTGGGTGCAAAAAATTGCCATTTTAGCTTGTGTATTACTATTGGTGAGTTGTCAAGCCAAAAATCAATCTGAAAATAATCAAGCCCAGGTAAAGATAGCGCGGGTAGTGAGTGGGCAAAGTTTAGAAGTATTAGGTATGGCTGAACAACCAAATCTCATATCCCCAGTGCGGTTGATTGGGATTGAAGCGCCAGATTTGCGTCAGCGTCCTTGGGGAGATGGGGCAAAACAAGCCTTAGAAAAGTTAATTGGAAATACAGAAAAGCCTGTAATGCTGGAGTTTGATATCGAAGCGAAAGATAAAATCGGGCGGACTTTGGCTTACGTGTGGAAAGATCGGAAGTTGTTGAACGAAGAAGTCGTCAAGCAAGGGTATGCATTGTTTGTGGGGCGATCGCCCAATCATAAATACGATCGGCGTTTAGAACGCGCCCAACAATTGGCTAGAATCATGGGTCAAGGAATTTGGAACTCAGAAAATCCCATGCGTACTACTCCCGCTGAGTTTCGCCGCCTGAATCGTTAATTTGTTGTCAGTTGTTAGTTATTAGTTGTCAGTTGTTTTCTACCAAATATTGACCACTGATTACTGACAATTGTATTGACTAATAACCACTAACCACTGACCATTAACTACTGACTACTGACAACTGACAATTAACTCATGACTCAATTACAAATTTTTCTGGATATTGCCACGGAAGCGGCGCTAGCTGCGGGTGTAGTGTTAAAAGACTACTTGGGTAAATTAGAAGATGCTGTCACTGAAAAGGGACGACCTGGAGATTTAGTTACTGCTGCGGATAAGGCTTCAGAAGAAGTAATTTTGGAAGTTTTGCGTCGTCATTTTCCCCAGCATTCCATACTGGCCGAAGAATCAGGGAAACTCGGCAATCAAGATAATCAATACCTCTGGGCGATCGACCCTTTAGATGGCACAACTAACTATGCCCATCAATACCCAGCTTTTGCGGTTTCCATTGGGCTACTAATTAACGGCGTTCCGCAAGTTGGTGTAATTTACGATCCTTTTCATAATGAATTATTTCAGGCTGCGGCTGGTTTGGGAGCAACACGCGATCGCCACACCATCAAAGTTTCGCAAACATCAGAACTGAGTAAAAGTCTTTTGGTGACAGGATTTGCTTACGATCGCCGCGAAACTTCTGACAACAACTATGCAGAATTTTGCCACCTCACCCATCTTACGCAAGGAGTTAGACGCAGCGGTTCAGCGTCGCTTGATTTGGCACATGTTGCTTGCGGGCGTGTCGATGGTTATTGGGAACGGGGACTCTCTCCTTGGGATATTGTCGCCGGCATAATTTTAGTCCAAGAAGCAGGCGGTAAAGTCACCGCCTACGATGGTAGTCCCTTAAAAATTGAGACAGGTCGAATTCTAGCTACTAATGGTTATCTGCACGACAGCCTCAGCCATGAATTATTACAAGTCCCGCCACTGTCAGCCTGGAAGTGAGGAACTAGAATACAAAGTTATTGAGGTTGTTCATCGCCTGGGGTGTCACATTGTCTAACTCAATGAAGTTTCTGAAGACGGCATTACCAGTTGCACCATCGCGGTCGATTTGCAGGATAGTACTATTAGCACTGCTGCCCTTTACCAGGCGGACGTAGCCATCAGCGATCGCATCACTACCGTTATAGCCACCAGACACCAAGCTATCCAGCAGTTGAGTCAGCACAATTTTGTCCTCACCAACAGTAAAATCAGTGATGCGCTGACCGACTTCCTTGATACTGGTGTAAACAAATTCATCATTACCAGCACCACCTGTAATTGTTTTTTTGCCAGTACCGCCAACGATGCGATCGCTCCCAGCAGTGCCAGTCAAGGGGTCACGACTACCATTGCCGTTGATAGTATTGTCAGTTTTAATTGCCCACAACTCATTACCGTGGATGCCATCGTCAGCATTGAAATAGAGCGTACCATCAACGTTAGCTAGATCGGATATATTAGAACTACCAGCCCCAGGCTTGATATCTTCTACCAAGACAGTGCCTTCTGCTGTGCCATCGCTTTTCCACAACTCCCCACCGTGGGTGCCGTCATCAGCATAGAAATAAAGAGTACCATTAACACCTGTTAGTAGGGGATCTTGCACACTATTACCGTTGATGACAATAGAACTATCAGAGCCTGGGTTGATGTCTTTAACTAAGACAGTGCCAGCCTCAGTGCCATCGCTTTTCCACAACTCTAGACCGTGAGTACCATCGTCGGCATAGAAATAGAGAGTACTATTGACCTCAGTTATAAAGTTATTGCTGCGGTAAGCAAAACTACCAGATGGCCCTGGATTAATATCTTTAACTAGGACAGTACCAGTAGCTGTACCATCAGTTTTCCACAATTCATCACCGTCGATACCGTCGTTAGGATTGGGATCGCTTAGGAAATAGAGAGTGTCGTTGAAGTTTCTCAAATATGAAGCTGCGATATCTTTGACTTCGACAGTACCCTCGGAAGTTCCATCACTTTTCCACAACTCACCGTATCTAGTGAAATAGAAAATGTTCTTAACCGTCGTCAGTTCGTAGAAAGCATTCCCACTAGTAAATTCTTTGAATGGAACGGTACCCGCAGTAGTGCCATCGCTTTTCCACAATATCGGTGGTGCATTGTCACTACCAACAGCAAAATAGAGCGTACTGTTCATCTTTGTGGCTGACGAAATATAAATAAATCCATCGCCAGGATAAAGTTCTCTTAGGCGGAAAGTACCCTCTTTTGTACCATCGCTTTTCCACAAATCATCATGGGAGTCGTCATTAGAAGCAGAGAAATAAAGGATGCCGTTGATGTTTGCCAGTAAGTGAGGAGGATATCCATAGCCGCCTGGAAGGTCGATTGCAACAGTACCCTCGGAAGTTCCATCGCTTTTCCATAATCTAGAGAAGTAAGTAAGGAAGTAAAGGACATCATTAACGTTTGTCAGGTCATATGGTTCATAGTAACGGTAGGAGAAAGAGGAGATATCCTTAAGGGCGACGGTGCCAGCTTCTGTACCATTGCTCTTCCACAAACGAATACCTACCTCGTCTGGGTCATCTAAACTAAAAGAAGTAAAGAAATAGAGGGTATCGTTAACACTTGTTAGGCTGAAAGGATAAGAACCATCAGAGCCGGGCACAATGTCACTTACCAAGTAAGGTTTAGCCAGTTCGATACTATAGTCCTTCGAGGTTGTTGAATTACTAAGTAATGGTGATTTTTTAGTATTTGCCATAACGTGATTGTTTGATTACTCCAAAAAATGTTCAATGCCAATGTCAGCATCTTTAGCAGTAGTATTTGAAGCGATCGCCCTATACACTTACCAGCTTAATTTGCCTAATTGTTCCGTTTTCTAGAGATTTTTCAAGTGCGATCGCTTTGGAAATAAGGGAATCTCTAGAATACTAAAGTTACTGAGGTTGTTCATTGCCTGGGGTGTCACATTGTCTAACTCAATGAAGTTTCTGAAGACGGCATTACCAATTGCACCATCGCGGTCAATTTGCAGGATAGTAGTATTAGCTGTGCTGCCCTTTACTAATCGCACATAACCATCAGCGATCGCATCGCTGCCGTTATAGCCACCAGACACAAGACTATCTAAAAGTTGAGTCAGCACAATTTTGTCCTCACCAACAGTAAAATCAGTGATGCGCTGACCGACTTCTTTGATGCTGGTATAAACAAAATCATCATTACCAGCGCCACCTGTAATTGTTTTGCTACCAGTACCGCCAATGATGCGATCGTCCCCAGCAGTACCAGTCAAGGGGTCACGACTGCCGCTGCCGTTAATAACATTGTCAGTTTTAATTGCCCACAACTCATAACCGTGGATACCGTCATTACCAAGGAAGTAGAGAGTGTTGTTGAAGTTTCTCAGACTGACAGCATTGATATCTTTGACTTTGACAGTGCCAGCCTCAGTGCCATCACTTTTCCACAAACCATCGCTAGTGAAATAGAGAATATTGTTAACCGTTATCAAGTCGTAGGAATAAATGTCACTACCGAATTCTTTCAAGAGAATGCTGCCAGTAGTAGTGCCATCGCTTTTCCATAATGAAGTTTGCCTGAAAGAGTTGCCTTCTCCGTCGTCAGATGTCCTACTAACAGTAAAATAGACTGTATCGTTAATGTTTACTAATGAGTCAATAGTAACGAAACTGTCGTCAGGGTATAATTCTTTGAGTCGGAAAGTCCCCTCTTGAGTGCCATCGCTCTTCCACAAATCATAATTGTATAGTCCAGAATCGGGGTTAGGAGCAGAGAAATAGAGAGTGCCGTTGATGTTTGCCAGGAATCGAGCATAATACATACCAACGGCGCTAGGAAAAATAACTTCTGCACCAGTACCCTCTGGAGTACTATCACTTCTCCACAATGTAGTAAATTTCAGGAAGTAAAAGATGCCGTTGATGCTGGTCACTGCATCGGGTTCAACGCCTTCATTCCGGACTGCGGAGATACTGTAGACATCCTTGACTGGGATGGTACCAGCCTTTGTACCATCACTCTTCCATAAGCGAATACCTATGTAGTCTGGGTTGTCAGTTAACTCGAAAGAAGTAAAGAAGTAGAGAGTACCGTTGATGTTTGTCAGTCCAAGCGGATAAGGACTATCATACCCAGGTATAACTTGGTAAGGTTTAGCCAGCACTGTCTCATCGCTCTCTAAGATTGCTGGACTATTCAGTAATTTTGAGCTTTTAGTATTTGCCATAATGTGATTATTTGGTTATTCCTAAAAATGTTAAATGCTATGTCTGCATTTAGTAGCAGTTACATTTGAGGCATTGCACTCTATACTTACCAGCTTGATTTGCATAATTGTCTCATTTCCAAAGATTTTTATTAGCGATCGCTTGACTCAACAGCCATAAGCTAGCTAGCAATTAATGTACTGGTACTCAAGTATTTAGGTTAAATTAATGACATTAAAGGAATTTAAGAACATTATTGAATGTAAAGAAAGTTATTCTAGCTTTACAAACAAGGTATTTATTCCTTCTTCTTGTCTTGCCAGATGTGCGATCTAATACCATTTCTTTAAAATCTGGCGAACATCAGTCTTTGCATTCTCATCTTTGGAACTCAGCACACGCAAATTACTCTTGCTAACTACCGAAAATTTGCTACTGCCGGATTGCTAATTGGGCAAACTAAACTAGAAAAAATCTAACAGCTCCTTTGGTGCAAAACCGCCTTATGTCATTAAAAATAGATCGTGGATTATTTAAATATGATTTCATAGACCATCACGCAATTTTGTGCGTTTCAGTTGATGCGGATGTGAAAGATATACGTAAACGCTATTTGCAAATCGCCCGCCGCTTACATCCCGATAGCGGTGCTATGACCACTGCCGTAGAAAAGCAGCTAGCCAGTGAATTATTATCAAAGTTAGTTAACCCAGCTTACGAAAAACTGACTGGAGAACGCGATCGCACCGAATACATTGTACTTTTGTCTCAAATGGGCAAGCGTTTAGTACAAGAATCTGCTTCGGTGGAACTGAGTACCGATTTAGCTAGACAGCTAGCCGCTGCCCCAAATATCGATCATCTCTACAAAACTGCGATCGCGAAAATTGCCGAAACTCAATATGACTCGTTGCAGCAATCAATTCAAGTCATTTGCCAAATTAGCGAGTTGAATTTAGTTTACTTAATGCGGAGTGCTGGTAAAGCCTTCGCAGCACCGCCGCCATCTGCTAAACCTGCAACTAACTCAGGTACGTCAAAGCCAAACACACCAGCATCACCACCTCCAGCAGTACCAGCCAAAGAAGATTCCATAGCCGAACAATATATTCGTCGCGCTCAAAGTTTGGTCGATAAAAATCAATTTGCCCAAGCCAAGGTAGAGTTACAAGATGCTTTGAAGCTTGAGCCTAAAAGTAGTCGCTGTCATAGTTTGATTGGATTGGTTTATTTAAAGCAGAATCAGCTAAAGATGGCTAAAATTCATTTTGACAATGCTCTGAAACTAGACCCCAACGACCAAGTAGCGACGACATGGAAACCTAAAATAGAGAAGGCTTTAGGGCAACAATCCAGTACCTCTAAAGTAACTTCATCTCCAAATACTGGAACGAAACAACCAGATAAACCAGGAGGTGGGGGTTTATTTGGTGGTTTATTTGGTGGCAAGAAAAAGTAGTCAGCAACTCACGCTAGATGCTATTGCATACTAGTGTGAGAACCAGTCTAATCGTTCTATACCATGGTAATCTTATCCCATATATGAGGAGATTTTGCAGCTGAACGGAACTCATATAATGGAGGATTAATGGTGTATCAACCAGCAGCGGGAGCCAGGGATTTATTACCTTTAGATGTGGCTCAAAAACGCTGGATTGAAGACAGATTACAGCAAGTGTTTCACCGTTGGGGATATCACAGGATTATCACCTCGACATTGGAACGCATGGATACCTTGATGGCAGGAGAAGCGATTCAACGCCAAATGGTAATTCAACTGCAAAATGGTCAAGATGAAGAGTTAGGACTGCGCCCAGAATTGACAGCCTCGATCGCACGTGCGGTTGTCACACGCATGGCAGATATGCGTTATCCGCAACGACTGTACTACAATGCCAACGTCTTCCGCCGCACTTGGGAAAACAGGCACAATCGTCAGCAAGAGTTTTATCAAGCTGGGGTTGAGTTGTTAGGTGGAGGCGGATTGCTGGCAAATGCAGAAGTGCTGCTATTGGCAGGCAATTGTTTGTCAGCGTTGGGTTTACAGGGTTGGCATTTAATTTTAGGCGAAGCGGGAATTACGCGATCGCTTCTTGATGTCTTTCCCGCTCATCTCCAAGCGAAAGTCCGGAATGCGATCGCTAATCTCGACCGCATTACTATAGATACTCTACCCTTAAGCGACGAACTGCGCGATCGCGCCCGCATCATGCTGGATTTACGCGGTACGAGTGCCGATGTGTTGCAAAAAGTCAGCAATCTTGGTCTAGATGCAGACCAACAAGAGGCAGTAAATAACCTGAAATCTCTGGTAGAATTATTAGAATCAGGAGGTAATTTCCCTGTTATTTTAGACCTCAGCTTGATTCAAACTATCGACTACTATACTGGTATCGTCTTTGAAGTAGTAAGTAATACCGGAGCGCAAACAAGAGTTTTAGGGCGTGGTGGTCGCTATGACAAGCTTCTGGGACTATATCATCCTCAAGGAGAAGATATTCCTGGAATTGGTTTTGTACTCAACATTGAAGATTTATACCAAGTTCTTTTATCTACTCAGCAATTACCGCAAGGAACCCCAGCTAGCAACTGGTTGGTAGTATCACAGACACCAACTGCTGACGCTGCGACCTTTGCCTACGCGCAAAAACTGCGCGATTCCACCCATCTAGTGCGAGTAGAAATCGATTTAGGTGGCAGAGATGCCCAAGCCATTCGGCAGTACGCACGCGATCGCGGCATTGCCCAAATCGCTTGGATTGAACCCAGCGGCTCACCAAAAATTGAAACATTGCGTTAGTAGGGACTGGGGATTGGTTATTCTCCTTGTCACCTTGTCCCCTTCTCTGCGACTCCTACTCCCTTTTACTTTTCATGAGTTTGCTGTTTGATATGTTCTAAAAACTCTTCAACTGTAACTGTTTTCCCCTGATTGCGAAGACGTATCGCCATTGCATGAATAGCATCCTCATCGTCTCTATGAACTAAAATGTACTGTCTTAGGTCTTTCATGGTCATTTGTTCAAAATTCGGCTTCGGTTGACTCATAACTCACCTTTCCTTCTGGGCTAATTGATGCTTCTATCTCTTCACCAGCAATAATGATTAAGTCGCCTGTTCTAGTGTCGGTAGTTACTAAATATATAGGTGTGTACATTTTTGTTAATTGTTGACAAATCCTGTACATCACCGTCTTCTGCTCTGGTGTCGGTTCCATTTCACCTCCTTAAGTGGATAAGTGGCAAATTTTAGCTAAACATTTTTTGCTTGCTTGGACATCTTCTAATAAAGTTTTGTGAATAATCTAGAATATCCCAGTCTCTCGCTTCGATAGCCTATCAGGCAAGTAAGAGGAGGGGAGGTACTGTCATAATATTCAAACCTAAACTGATGGGGTCTGAATAACCTCTATGTGTCAATACGGTTCAGTGAAAGCTAAAAGTTCTTTGTCAAAGTTAATTTTTTTAACTAACCACAGAGGCGCAGAGAACGCAAAGAGATAAATCAAGAGAAGGAAGAAATGCTTAACTCAACTGTATTGCTTTATGTGTAATAACTCTCCTCTGATTGGCTTGCTTCAGGCTGCTTTAAATTATCCAATTGAAAGCAGCAGGCTATTACAGCAACCAAAAAAGCTGCAAGAAATTATGAACGACATTCCTGCACGGCAATGGATATTTGAGCAAGCATGTCAAACTGATAACCTAAATCAAGCAAAGCGGGCAAAGGATCTCATTATTAATATGATGAGGTCTTCCAGATCAATTTGGCAAGGTAGAGGGATATTACCAGATGTCTATAGTGAAGCGCTATCACGAACCTGGATATGGTTTATGGAACATTTTGATGAGTATAATCCAGCACTGGCAGGCTTTGTCACCTGGTTTAACCAAAAGTTAAGATGGATCATTCAAGATGTCATTCAAGAAAGAGCCACGGAACAGGGTAGACGGTTAAATCTTCCAGCAGATGAAGAAGATAATGAGTCGATTTATCCTCCTGCACCAAAACCCGATCGCTGGCATGAAACGATCCAAGAATGGTTGGAGTTGGTGGGAAATAATTCCCATCAGTTGAGTAATTGTCGAATGCAGAGTCATCCTCATGTCAACTGTCACGTTTTGTTAATTGATATTTTGAAGGTATTGGGTAATTCAGGAGAGTTTTCTTGGGACGATCTCGCCCAAAAGTATGGTGTCGAATTATTGGCGCTGAAGAGATTTTGTAAAACACGATGTTTCCCACTATTCAGAAAGTTATTACCTGAATAATATTTCGCAAAGTTTGGCCCTTTTTTCACACAAATTATGATTGATACCACAGCAAAATTTATGCCGATCGCAATTCCCATTACAGCTACCGATCGATGTCAGGCGTACCAGTTTGCTCAACAACAGCCAACTCAAGAGCGATCGCAACAAGTTTATCGGAATACGTTAGCCGTGTTAGTGACTAGGCGTTATTTACAACTGTTAGGCATCGACACCGATTTAGAAGCAAGTCATAGCTGGAATCCTCTCAATCGCTTGGTAGAAAATATTGCAGACTTGTATATTCCCAGTTTGCAAGGCTTTTTAGAGTGTAGGTCGCTTCGTCAGAGCGATCGCAAATGTACAATTCCCCAAGAAGTATGGTCAGAACGCTTTGGCTACGTGATGATTCAACTTGATGAACCCTACCAAGAAGGAGAAATTTTAGGATTTGTAGAATCCGTCTCAGTGTCTGAACTACCGCGCAGCTATTTTCAACCCCTCGATATATTACTGGACCGTTTGACGTTAGAGCCGCCAGCAGAACCAGTTGTTCAACTCAGGCAATGGCTAAAAAAAAGGTTTGAATCTGATTGGCAACCCCCGCAAGACTTACTCATCACTATTAAAGGAGAGATTACACAACTTTATCAGCCACAACTTCAACAACGAGGTGAAGACCCCATTCGCCAGCGGGTTGAACAACTCTATCGCGGACAGTCTTCTAATTTGGTGCAATCTACTCCGCTTCATCTAAATCCCCAAGAAGCTTTGGTAAATCTGATCCAAACTACCCAAGATGATGAAATTCGCTGGCAGTCGGCTGAGTTGTTGTGGCAACTAGATCCCCAACATCCCGACTGTCCGGTAATCAGTGCCAAAGATTTAGGAATTTATCTGATAGGGTATCCGCTAGGACTGATGGTCGGTATTTTGCCTAAGTCAGATGGCAAAATGTTAATTCTCCTGCGAGTGTATCCTCAGCAGCAACTATCTCATCTGCCGTTGAGATTAAAGCTGATCGTGCTGGATGAAACCGGAAATCCGTTTTCTGAAGTGGAATCGCGACAGCAAGATCGCTATATACAGTTCAAATTTACAGCGGATGCAGGCGATCGCTTTAGTGCCCGTGTCGTTCTCAATGATGCCAGCTTTACTGATAGTTTTGTTCTGTAACTTCCTATTGCATAATCACGCTTAATCATGCTTATCTAATTGAAGAAGAATACAGAATTCACAATGTGATTAGATAAGGTTTTAGACAACTACCTAATTGAAGACCGCCAAATCGTTTGCGTAACGTATTTGAGAGGAGAAGATTGAGTTGGGAGCTTAAACCCCTTTATCATCCGTCAGTCGCAAAGAATTCTCGTGAATTGTGGACGGCAGTTGCTACAACGGAGGGAACCTCCGCAACGCACTGCCTCCTCCTGACTCCTGAATTGTTTCTTAAGAAATTCTTTATCTCCAGGCGCTCTCCTATTGTTGTCTATGGTGCAGTCCCCCTCTAGCCTTCAATTCCCTCAAAACGTTGCTGTCGTTATCCGAATTAGTACGGGTAGCTTCGCTGAGGGGTTTACCCTGTCGCTTCAGATTTTAGAAGATGGTCGAACTATTCAAGAATATAATGATTTACCTCCTATTCCTGCCGCACCTGAAATGCTGCAATTGTATGAAGAATGGCAGGAAATATCACTAAAGCACAGTCGTGCGCTTCAAGCGGTTTCTGGACAAGAAACGAACGTATCCTATGCAGATTGGAGACAAAGAACTACAGACCTACGTGACCGTTGTAGGACATGGTTTCGGCATACTGCTTTCAGTAGTTTGCGCGATCGCATTCGGGCAAATGCAAGAGTCCGCAAGGATCAATCTGTCCCCATTATCATTAGATGCTCTACAGCATTTGACACAGAAAATGATATTTTGCGTAGACTACCCTGGCATTTATGGGATTTATTTAGCCATAGCCAGCTTCCTAATGCTGAGTTTGCTTTATTCACTAACTATAATCGTCCAATAGCTATCCTAAAAGCACCGATCAGAATTTTAGCTATTTTCGGTAGTTCTGATGGTGGTTTACAACTAGATAAAGATGAAGCAGCGTTACAGATCCTAGAACAGCGTGGAGCAGAAATTACTAGAATATCAGAGCCGAGTCCAGAAATTCTGTCTCGCCTGTTATTTGATAGAAATTGGGATATTTTGTTTTTTGCTGGACATAGTTCCAGTCAGGGAAACAGCGGCACAATTCAAATTAGTCAAGGCAATTCTTTACAGTTAGATGCGTTACGTCAAAGCTTAACGACAGCGGTAAGGAATGGTTTAAAGTTGGCAATCTTCAATTCTTGTGATGGCTTAGGAATTGCAGATTTTTTAACAGAGTTGAACGTGCCAGTTGTGATTGTGATGCGGGAACCTGTGCCCGATCGCATTGCCTGTGAATTCTTGCTCTACTTATTGAAGGAATTTTCTCAAGGTACGCCTCTTTGTTTAGCAGTGCGTAAGGCTCGTGATCGTCTGGAAGATATAGAACTCAAGGATTTTCCGGCGGCTTCCTGGCTACCCGTCATTTGCGTCAGTCCGAATCAGCCAGAGTTAGTTTGGCCTACCCCAACTCCCCTGCTGCGCCTTCTATTACTACTGCGGCGCTTACTATCTAACCTTCGTCGATTTATTACTAGATTTTTAGTTTCGCCTGCCCAATTATTACTGTCACGCTTGCGATCTTATTTCCGTCGTGATTATTTGATTGTTCTTTTTTTTGCTACCTTGATTTTAGTTTTAGTCTTTGCTGTAGGTAGACCAATTGTGTGTCAGGTTTTTCCCTCAACCTGCATAGAAAATTTTATTAGCTATGGTGAAAAGCAAATTGCTAATAGTAGAGTAAAACTGAGTCCAAAATATTTCAAACAAAAACAGGAAGGTATTGAACAATTTCAGAAAGGTCAATATGAACAAGCAGTGAAAACTTTTGATAAACTACATCCTCGTCCCAAAGAAAACAATGAAGATGCTCCACGCCTTTCGTTTCTTGATACAGAGGAAAAAAATGCGCTACAAGACCCTGAAATCCTAATTTATCGGAACAATGCTTTCGTGAGAAATCGGCAAAAGAACAACCCAAACTTGCCAATTTACACCATTGCTGTTGCCGCACCATTGAATATTGATGCGAGTATCTTCTTAGGAGTCGCTCAAGCACAAGATGTAGCAGTCAATAAGAAAGGGATCGACTTACAAGTTGTTATTGCTAATGATAATAATGACCCCGCTCAAGCTCGGCAGATTGCAGAGAAACTCTACCAGGATAAAAAAATTCTGGCTGTGGTGGGGCACTATACCTCTGAGAACACTTGTGCAGCTTTAAAAGTTTATTCCCAACAGCCAAACCCACTTGTAGTTATTTCTCCAACCAGCAGCGTTGTTAACCTTCCATCGAAGCGAGACATTGCATCGAGGTGGGACTGCGGTGGCGATCCCCATAGAGTATTCTTCCGTACAGTTTCATCAACTCGCGTAGAAGCCGAAAGCTTAGTGAAATATTTCATCCAGGGTCGCGACCAATCAAAGCGAAAAGTGGTTGTTTTTCGTAACAGTAAAGAGTTGTTTAGCGAAGATTTGTTCGAGCAGTTTAGGAGCGTGCTTGAAGGAGAAATGTATAAAGGACTTGTAATTGCTAAGTTTGATATATCAGACGCAAAATTTGATCCTAGCAAACTTCCACAGGAGATTATAAATACGGCAGATGCTTTAGCAGTATTCCCCGATGGTCAGACTAACAATGACACAGCATTTAAGAAGGCAATTGACATTATCAATTGGAACAATGGAAAAAAACCAATTTTAGGAGCAAATACTCTCTACGTTCAGGAAATTCTTAATCAGCCTAAAAAAACCACAGTAGATGCCTTATATCTTGCAGTTGACTGGCATCCAAAGCAATGTGGTGCACAAGATTTTGCAGATCAGATACGTCAATACTGGGGCGGTGATTTAAATCGACGCACAGCCTTAGCATACGAGGCTGTTCAGGCAGTGTTGCAAACTATTGAGCCAAATTCATCTGTGATTAGAACAAAAGATATCCAAAACAAGTTATCTCAGGCAGGAATTGGAGATAAAGTAGCAGCATCTAGTGATGCTATTAAAGGTTTACTGATTAGTTTTATTAATGAATATCACGATCGTAGACAAATTACTACGCGTGCGATCGTTACTGTAAGTGAAAAGAAGAATTTTATTCTCAAACAAGATGTTCCTTGTTCTAATGTCCAAAATGTTCCTTATCTTAATTAATAAGAAGTTAAAAAACCTCCATAACAGTTTTAAATCATTTACGAAAAGTTAGATCCCCGATTTATCAAAAAAGTCGGGGATATAGATTTTATAGATTGGTTGAGAAACGAAACCCAAAACTCGTATAGATGTTGGGTTGAGCAACGCGAAACTCAACATACATTGCACTATTTTAGGCTTGACAGACCACTAGAAGAATTTTGTCTTTACTTTATAAATAGTCTCTAAATTACAGTAGTTTAGATTTTTTGTGAAGATTAGTAAATATTATCGGCGATTATCGCTCTAGCCTCCGATAGTCCTTTGTAGGGTAAAAAGCGCACTGATTATCCAATCATTAATCAGCGATTTGCTTCTCTACAAAAATCAGATTTTTCACAAGTGAATTGCATACTCTGCAAATGATTTTATCGTTTGCAAAAGCTTTGCTGTCAATACTATGACCTTGCAAAGTACATAGTCTCAACTCATCCATTTATCACACAACATAAAACTATGAATATCAAACAAACCGCTTGGATTTGGATTTTAGTAGTTAGTAGCATGGGGCTGTTTGGTGTCGAGTCAGCGAATGCTAAAAAAGCTGAAACCGAAGCACCTACAACTGCATCTTCAACCGATATTAGTCAATCTTCGCAAGTTACTATTGCTCAACTATCAGAATTAGTCACCCCAATTACTGCAACTTGGGAACTAACATATAGCGCTGCTGGAATTGTTCATAAAAGCATTCTCAGAATGAATGGATATTCTGGAACTATGAGAACCAGATTTTTTAACATTAAATCGTTCCAGACAGAAGCTGTAGATCAGACGATGTACCTCAAGCCCCATCCAGAAGGATTACTTATCGTGGGCTATAACCCCGTCTATGCTGGAACTCGCACACCGCATCCTATTTATAGTCCTGACAACTTTTTCTTTTCAATTTCGCCCGACGATGATCAACTACCAATATTTATTACTTGCGATGATAGAAAGCGATGTTCTCCTGTATCTGTAAAGCGGCTTAGATAAGCAAATATTTTTAGATTTTAGATTCGTTAATAAATCCAGAATCTAAAATCTAAATTTGATCGTCGTATAGCTATCTATGCCAAACATATCAACACAAAGTTTGCGATCGCGCATTAGCAATACATTTCAAAATTGGAGAATATTTTGGCCTGTTCTACTTTACCTTTGTTGGGTACTTTGTTTGGATAGGTGAACCAATCGAAATTACCTGTCAAAATGTGGAATTCAATCGGATAGATTGCACGCTGACGTATCAGGCTTGACTGCGTTCCTCAAAAGAGGAAATTAAAGATGTTAAAAAATGGATATTGAGACTCGTATCTATTCCTCAGATAACGAAGTAAGGACGACTGATTATGTTGCTGTATTACGTTCTGAAAGTGGCGATCGCGATATTAAAACCTACTCCAATCGCAACGATCCAGAATTAAAAGTTCTGAATCGTCGTCTTAATCAATTTATCAAAAACCCTGAAGAAAAACTGATTCTTGCAATTCAATATACTTGGTTAGATACACTTATCATTTCTTTTTTCCTATTCGTCATTTTACTAATCTTTGTCGTCTTCATTCTTAATTTGATTACTCAAGTGTTCAAATAGTTTTTCAAGTAGTTGTAAAGCCATTGAGCAGGGGAGAAGCTTTTTTCTAATCTCCCCACACTCCCCCCACCCCCAATCCCCTGCTAGGCTAGAAAAAGCTGACTTACAAGAGAGGGAATCGAAAAAATGCCGCACACGATTGTAACTGATGTTTGTGAAGGTGTTGCTGACTGCGTAGATGCCTGTCCTGTGGCTTGCATCCATGAAGGGCCTGGGAAAAATGTTAAAGGAACGGATTGGTACTGGATAGATTTTGCTACCTGCATTGATTGTGGTATCTGTATCCAAGTTTGCCCTGTCGCTGATGCGATCGTTCCAGAAGAACGACCAGATTTACAAAAAACACCGTAATCATACTTAATAGATAAAAATCTGCGATCGAACAGGCGTTTAAAATACTTTGAAATAGCCTGTTTTTTCTGTAAGTATACTTTAAATAATATAATTTATATTAATATTTGATAAAGTTTTAACAAGTTTTTTATAAAAATTGAGTAAATATCTGGTTGCTGAACTTAAGTAGCGCTTAAGCTTGTTTCACAAGGTATGTGAAATTTACGCAAAGTACAAAATAATATCTAGAACTGATGAAAAAGCTAAGTATTCTAACTACTTCTAAGTTCTTTATGTTTAATTTGGCTACTCTAGCAGTGAGCCTGATGTCCGCTGAAAATGCTACGGCTGCAACATTCGATTTGTCCTTTACCAAGCTATCAGGCTTGACTGGTGGTAATCCCCAAGGAACTGCTGTTTATCGTGCCGAGCTTTCCAATATTGGCTTTGAGAATATCAATTCTATCTTGATAGGTGATAGCAATATCGGTACTGGTGGAGAATCTGGTAAATTTAGCGGCTTTGATTTAGATGCAATTAAACTTAGCAGAACCTTGGTTAGCAGTGCTGCAAGCGTCAACGGCATTACAGGGTTGAATCTGTTTGATTTCAGTTCCACAGGAACTGTTTTTACTCCTGGAACCCAGCGTCCTACCACTAATCCAGCTTTATCTGGTAATTTTTTTGGTACTACTGGTGATAGTATTGACAACTCAATTGCTACATTACAAAACTTTGATGGCAATTCCGTAACGAATGATAATGCCTTTGGATACGCTAGCCTTGGTGATGGCGGTAAAGCAGGATTTAACCTCACAAGTCCCGTTTCTACAAAAGGTTCGCTATACCTTTATATCGGAGAGGTAGGTGATAATGGCGAGGTAGCAACAGCTCAAATTACTGTTTCAGACGAACCACTGAGGATTCCAGAACCTACTACCCTAGCAGCTTTATCTTTGATGGGAATCTACTTTACAGTCCGTAGCAACAGAGCAAAAGCTCAATAATTTCTAGTTGAGCGATCGAGATCGCAAGAAACCTATAGGTATCTTAATCTCAGGATATTTTGTTTTTCAGTAGAAGCGATCGCATACATCTTAAGTTGTGTAATTCTAATATTCTAGTAGCCAGTGCATGACTTCGAGCATGACTCTGGTTACTCGGCGTGGCTAAGAAGCGGCGATCGCACTTTGAAATCACTATATTTTGTACCTATTTAAAGGATTTTATGTCAGGTTCAGTAAAGAATTCGGTTCCACTACTAGAAATTCAAAATGTCTACGCTGGATACATTAAAGATGTAGATATCCTGCAAGGTGTGAATTTTTTAGTTGAACCAGGTGAATTGGTGACGGTAATTGGCCCCAATGGCGCTGGAAAATCCACCTTGGCAAAAACTATTTTTGGACTATTAACCCCCCATACAGGCACAATTACTTTTAAAGGTGAGAATATTGCTGGACTAAAGTCAAATCAAATCGTCCAAAAAGGAATGTGCTACGTACCCCAAATTGCTAATGTTTTCCCATCCCTCAGCGTAGAAGAAAATTTAGAAATGGGAGCTTTTGTTCGTAACGTTCCGCTAAAACCCCTCAAAGATCGAATATTTACCATGTTTTCCAGATTAAGCGATCGCCGTCATCAACGCGCTGGTACTCTCTCTGGAGGAGAACGCCAAATGCTAGCTATGGGCAAAGCTTTAATGTTGGAACCTAGTTTGCTGCTATTAGATGAACCTTCTGCTGCTTTATCCCCAATTCTAGTAACGCAAGTGTTCGAGCAGATTAAACAAATTAACCAGAACGGTACTGCCATCGTCTTAGTGGAACAAAATGCTCGTAAAGCTTTAGAAATGGCTCATCGCGGTTATGTGCTTGAATCGGGACGCAATGCCATCTCCGGTCCCGGCCAAGAATTATTGAACGATCCGAAAGTAGGTGAATTGTATTTAGGAGCAGGTAAAGGTCATTAAGAGAGCAGAGGCGGATGAGGGGGATGAGGGAGTAGGGGGAGACAAGGGAGACAAGGGAGAATAACTTGCGACTTGCGACTCCTAACTCAGCACTCAGCACTACTAACGACTGACTCTTGTACAGACGGGATTAATCGCGTCTCTACGCTTACAAAAAATTAAATGACTCTTAAACCGTGTAAAAGCCTACTCTTGCATCCTTGTTGAGTCTGATATCTTCCGGCCAACAAACTGTTGTCAGGTAGATTAATGACTCGAATTAATGGATTTATCGGGCGACGCAATTTTTTCAGGTTAGCAGGTATGGGAGGCTTCGCCATTACCGCTACTGCTTTGGGTGGTAGCCTGATTTGGGGTAAAGAAGCTGCGATCGCTGATGTTAATTCAGCTAACACTAATCCAGTAAACTCTAATCTAGCTTTACAATACTTGCTGGATGGTAATCAAAGATTCGTACATCAAAGACGATTATATCCTCATCAATCGCTACAACATCTGCAATTAGTTGCCAAAGCACAGTATCCATTTGCCGCCATACTAGGTTGTGCAGATTCTAGAGTACCTGCGGAAATTGTCTTCGACCAAGGACTTGGAGATTTATTTGTCGTCCGAGTAGCTGGGAATGTCGCCAGTGATATGGCTATAGGTAGTTTGGAATATGCGACAGCCGTACTGGGTACGCAGTTAATTGTAGTTTTGGGTCATAGAAGATGCGGTGCAGTAGCAGAGGCGATTAAAAATGCTCCTCTTCCTGGCAGAATTGGTTATGTTGTTGAGAGTATCAAACCAGCTTTAGCAAAAGTCAAGTCCACAATTGGCACAGGCGATCGCAATGATGATGCAGTTATTGCCAATATTCAATACCAAGCAGAAAAATTGCAACAGAACTCAATGATTTTGGCCCAATTATTGCACGCTGGCAAACTCAAAATTGTTGGTGCTTATTACGATATCGACACAGGCAAAGTTTCTGCGATCGCTTGAACTTTTCACAATAACATTTGCCTTTGTTGCAGACTCACATTAATTTTGCGTAAATCCCCTAAAAAAGAGCAAACTATTATTGGTAATGTATTTCGTACTGCTATCCAGTGTCCTGTATAGAGAATTAGTATTACATCAAGTGCGACTAATTAATTACTATAATTAAGTGAATATATCCAGAAAGCCTGAAAATTTATTCTTTTTTCATGAGAAGTCTTTAACCAGACACGATATTACTTCTTTTTAAATAAATTCCAGTAGGCGAACCTAAAACCTCTGCGTTGTTATAGATAAGATTTCCGCGTAAAAAGGTACTCTTCACCCGCCCTGTTAACTCTATCCCTTCAAATGGTGTATAACCTTGTTGCGACTCCGACTCAATAGCACGTACCACAAATGTTTCATTCGGGTCTACCAGCACCAAATCAGCATCATAGCCAATGGCAATGTCACCTTTTTCTAACAAACCAAAGCGCCGGGATGGGTTCCAAGATAGTAACTTAGCCATGTGGTTGTAAGACATTCCCCGCTTACTACCTTCACTCAACACACCAGAAAGTAAATATTCTGTACCGCCAAAACCAGACTTTGCCAACCAAATATTATTCGGGTCTTTAGCACTTCTTTTTTGTTCGGCAGAACAGCAAGCATGGTCGCTGACTATCCAATCTACTTGATGGTTGAGTACTGCTTGCCACAAGTATTCTACATCGGCACGGGGACGAATAGGAGGATTGACTTTTGCCCAAGTACCATTAGGAGTATCGACATCTAATAGCAAATGTCCGGCGGTAACTTCTCGGCGAAAGTTAATATGGGGAAAAGCAGTTTGCATAGTTAAAGCTGCTTCCATTGCCTTACGCGAACTCAGGTGCAACAAATTGATATTTACACAGTTAGTCTCATGCGCTAAATAGGAAGCAATACAAATTGCTAATCCTTCAGAATGCGGAGGACGCGCTGCACTATAAGCGTGCAGTCCACTAAGACTAGAATCATTTTCAACTATTTTGGTATAAGCGTTAAGAATTTCGGCAACTTCGCAGTGCAAACTCAAACTGATAGTATCTCGCGCTTCTGGATGTTTTTTCATTAAGCGAGTTAGACCGCGCATAATGAATTCAAAATGGGCGAAATCGTACCGTTCCTCTTTGTTAATCATCAAAAACAGGTTTTGCTGGTCTGACAAACCATGCAACCCATAACCGCCATAAAACATGAAGATTTTAAACGAAGATACGCCATATTCCTCAAATAATAGAGGGATTTCGTCTATATGCTGGCTAGCTATAGGTGCAACGTGATAGCTATAATCAACAAAAAAATTACCTGCGGATAAAGCTAATACTTCTGGGAAAAAATCTTTATAGGAGCCACCTTTATTGAGATAATACTGCCCTGTACGAATGTAATTGAGGCTAGTAGTCACGCCTCCCATTGCGGCTGCTTTGCTTTCGGTCACAGCATCTTGATTCAGGGGTTGATAAATACCAACGTGCATATGAGCATCCACAACCCCAGGAAAGCCTAGCAAATTTTTGCCATCAAATACCTCTTTAGCTGTGTCTGGGCTAATATTAGGAGCAATATCAGTAAATTTTCCATCTTTAATTCCTAAATCTAGTAGTTCGATCGCATCTTGATGGGGACGAACTACCCGCACATTTTTGATAATTCGATCTAATACGGGAGCTTCAGACACAACAGACCTCAGACTAAAATGAGTACATAACCCAAAGTTTTAATGCCAGAACGCTGGGCATGGTGTTTTAGTTAGTGATGAATATCTTAATTTAGTCAAGAATTCCCACATCGTACCGGAACGCAGACCCAATGCGATCGCTATGTAATGATTTTTTATTCAATCAGCTTCGGGAGACAAGACAATGGAAAGTTTTAACGAGTATCATCTCGATCCACAGCAATTTCTTTTTCTAGAAAGGTTTCAAGATAATTGGCAAGTAATTAGAGATGAGTTTACACACTTTATCAATCGTGTATCTCATCAAGAATTAAAGTTTACTTACGAGGTTTTGGGGCCGAAAAATAAAACAATTAAAACTAAAGGTAACGCGAAATATAGTGCTTTTGGTATTTTATTTAAAGGTTTGTTTATTGAAGAATATATTAAATTACATCAAATAGAGTATCCCGATTATGGCTCAGAAGATGCATCACAAAAAGCACTGGTATTAAGAGAGAAATATTTCCCAAATTTGGCTAAAGTCATAGAAAAAGTCAACTCTCATGATGATGCCATCCTCAGAAATGTCTATTTTGGTACGTTCCATCCAGGATTAGATATTAAGCTGCATGTAAATTATAACCCTCACATGAATCGTGGCTATTTAGGATTAATTGTGCCAGAGGGAGATATCGCTATGAAAATTTGCCACGAACAGCTTTATTGGCATGAAGGTAAAATTATGGTTTTAGATCATAGCTATCCCCACTGTCCCCATAATTATACTGATTATGACAGAACTGTTTTGGTTATAGACTTTTTTAAACCAGATAAGCCAAGAGAGGAAGTAATACAATTTGAAAAAGAACAAGTAACACAGCGGATGCAAGATAATCCTTACAGTTTAGGTGTTTTCGGTAAAAGCGATAAAGCTCAAGTAGAAGATTTTATCAAGTATGGTTTAGCTCATCAATTAGAGTGGGATAAAGCTTTATAAGCTTAGATAATTATTATGGTAAAAATATTTAGCTACACAATTAAGTGAAGAGCAAATTGAATCTAGAATGAAAAAATGAATGCAGAAAAATACAGAAAGTTAATAGCAAAGCAATTCAATCGAGATTTTAAATCTGCTGTTGAATTTGTCGAAATTTCTATTGCTAAACCTGCTGCTAATCAAGTTTTAATTCAAAACAAATTTGCTGGAATTAATGGTGGCTTTGACACTTTACTTTGTCGTGGTGATGTTCCCTATATTAACTTAACTCCTCCCTTCGATCTAGGTGTGGAAGCGATGGGAGAGGTTATAGCTATGGGTGAAGATGTTCAAGATTTTCAAATTGGTGATGCTGTTATCACTACAGCACGTGGGGGTGGTTATCGAGAATATCAGGTTGTCGATGCAAACTTGGCGGTGAAGGTACGCCAAACAATACCAGAGTTGCTCACACTAATACCTACAGGTATATCCGCTTTGGTTGCATTGGAACAAGTGGGGGAGATGAAAAGTAATGAAGTGGTTTTAGTGACAGCCGCCGCTGGGGGAACCGGTCATATTGCCGTGCAATTGGCAAAGTTAGCAGGTAATCATGTGATTGGTACTTGCAGTTCTGAAGCTAAGGCACAGTTATTGAAAGAATTAGGTTGCGATCGCATTATCAACTATCGCACAGAAAATCTCAATCAAGTTCTCAAACAAGAATACCCCAATGGCATTAATTTGATTTTCGAGTGTGTGGGTAAACAAGTTTTTGATACTTGTGTTGAAAACTTAGCAGTGCGAGGACGCTTAGTGGTGGTTGGCTTTATTTCTGAATATGCAAAAAATCCAGAATTAATTATTCAATCCCGAATTTATCATCAGCTATTTTGGAAAGCTGCTTCTGTTCGCGGCTTTCTCATGCCTCATTATCAAGAACATACGGCAAAAGCACGCGATCGCCTCTTAAATCTTTTCTACTCTGGTAAACTCAAAGTTACTATTGACCAAACTCAATTTAACGGTATAGAATCCATTCCTACTGCTGTCGAATATCTGCTTAGTGGTAAAAATTGTGGCAAAGTAGTCGTCAGATTTTAGAGCAATGAAGATGACAGAGAATTCAGAAAACACTTTAAAAATTGCTCGGCAGGGTTTTGAGCATTTCACCCAAGGTTTAGCAACAGGTGAATGGCAAGCATTTCTGGACATGCTTACAGAAGATTTTACCTTTTGGTTCCCAACAGGAAAATTCCAGGGTTTAAATGTGGGAAAAGAGCGAGCTAGAGAATTTTTTCAATACGTTTCTGCATCTTTTCCCAGTGGAATTACTATAAATTTAGACCGTTTGACTAGCAATGAGACGACAGTTATTTTTGAATTTCATGATGAGGGTATTTTATTCGGACAGCCTTACAAGAATCGAGTAGCAGTTTCCTTTGATGTGTGTGGAGACAAAATTTGTGGCTATCGAGAGTATTTCGGTAGCGATGGCAAGTCATCTTTATTGACAACTGACTAATGATTGTTGAATTCTTTAAGTTCTCTGCATTTTGCCTCTGCTGCTTGATATGCTGCTAAATATTCCTGACCGCCCAACATAACATCACCATAATATTCATAAGGCGCATCACCATAAATTGGTAACGGATCGTCCTCTGGATAATCTTCTTTTGATTCTTCTATTACTGCTTTTAGTTGCTTGACACTCAAGCTGTGCGCTGCAAAATACCAAAGTTGCTGGGGATCTTTGTCCATATGTGGTAGCGTGGGATCGACAATACTCACAACAGACTCGTTGTCAGAGACATTGCTTAATTCAATCCAACCGTGTTCAATAGGTTGGTATGGCTGTTCGCCCAAAACTAAAAATCCCTGGACATAAATTGCCCCTTTAGTTGCCAATGCTGCTCTGTAAGCATTCTCAAAGGGCGTATCGCCTTTGCTTTTAATGCTTTCAGCAATTTTGAGAGAAAGCGTTTCATCCAATGCTTTGTTCATCTAAACCGAGGAGCGGAGCGCCGACTACAATATGCTATCACCAGGACAGTGGTTAGTTGTCTTAGAGACGCGATTATACTCTTACGAGCGTCTACGCGTCTGTACAAGAGTCAGTTGTCAGTGGTCAGTTGTCAGTTGTGCTGAGTTAGGAGTCAAGAATTCTCCCTCATCCCCCTCATCTCCCTCATCTCCCTCATCCCCCTACACCCTAACTGTGGCACAATAAAAAATTGTAATAAGAAAAATATTATTAAGGTAATTTAGTGACTCCAACTGCTCAATCCACGTCAAGTGCGCGTCGCGTGGTATTTCCATTTACGGCAATTGTGGGCCAGGAAGAGATGAAACTGGCGCTGCTGCTGAACGTGATTGACCCCAAAATCGGTGGTGTAATGATTATGGGCGATCGCGGTACTGGCAAATCCACAACTATCCGGGCATTAGCTGACCTATTGCCAGAAATCCCTGTGGTTGCCAATGACCCTTTCAATAGCGACCCCAGCGACCCTGATTTGATGAGCGATGAAGTCCGTCTCAAGTTGGAACAAGGGGGAGAAATTCCCGTAGATCGTAAAAAAGTCCAAATGGTAGACCTGCCGCTAGGAGCAACAGAAGACCGAGTTTGCGGCACTATTGACATCGAGAAAGCTTTATCTGAAGGTGTAAAAGCTTTTGAACCGGGACTGCTGGCTAAGGCTAACCGTGGCATTCTCTACGTGGATGAAGTCAACTTACTGGACGACCATTTAGTAGATGTGTTACTTGATTCGGCAGCAAGTGGCTGGAACACTGTAGAGCGAGAAGGCATTTCTATCCGTCACCCAGCTAGATTTGTACTTGTTGGTTCGGGGAACCCAGAAGAAGGTGAATTGCGTCCTCAACTTTTAGACCGCTTTGGGATGCACGCAGAAATTCACACTGTCAAAGAACCAGCCTTGCGGGTGCAAATCGTCGAACAAAGAGCAGAATTCGATCAAAATCCCCTAGTATTTCTGGAAAAATATAAATCCGAACAAGAAGCACTGCAACAAAAAATAGTCAACGCTCAAAATTTGTTGAGCGAAGTCAAAAGTGAGTACGATTTGCGAGTGAAAATTTCTGAGGTCTGTTCGGAACTAGATGTAGATGGTTTACGGGGTGACATTGTTACTAACCGCGCCGCAAAAGCGTTAACAGCATTTGAAGGGCGTACTGAAGTTACAGTTGATGATATCCGCCGCGTCATAACTTTATGTCTGCGTCACAGACTGCGGAAAGACCCCTTAGAGTCGATTGATTCCGGCTACAAAGTAGAAAAAGCTTTTGCCCGGATCTTTGGCGTGGAACTATTAGACGATGATGCCGCACAGAAAAACGGTGTAGGTCAAAAGTTAGGGGTTAGAAATTAAAAATTAGGAGAGGCGCGATTAATCGCGTTTTAGGAGAGACGCGATTAATCGCGTCTGTACAAGAGTTTTGAATGAAAAGCTAATTCCTAACTCAGCACTCAGAACTCAGCACTCATCAACCGCTATGAGATTTTGGAATTTTTGGTTAAACAGTTTTATTTTAGCTAGCCAATACAACCCACCTCGGTTTGTAGAGTTACTGATGCTCATGCTAGCGATCGCAATGTTGGCTATTGGGACTATTTCACCAGATAAACCTTATTTAGTACTAGGCTTAAGTCTTGTAGTCGGAGCATCTATCTCTATTTTAGTACGAGAAGCGATCGCGCCCTCACCCCAAACACGAGTCACACAACTTACAGCATTATTATTGCTTTTAATTAGCCTTTATGGCTTTGCCGATTTACTTCAAACTCTCTAATTAGTTCTTTGTCAATTGTCAGTTGCTATTGACAACTGACAACTGACAACTGACCACTGACAACTGACAACTAACTCCACCCCTGCATTTCTACCAGTTCCATAGACAACTGATTAATTCGTTCTAAATCTGGTTTAGAAGGTAAGCTTGATTGTTCGTAAACAATTTCCATTTGAGCAACCAAATCTTCTGCCATCTTCATTACCTGTTCGTAAGAATACTCTCCTTTGAGGATGGCTCTTAAATCCTCAACATCACCAGCTATCCTCCTATCTACAATGACTTCCCCTTTCTGCAATATTTCTAGCCCACTGCGTAACAATCTAACGCAGTGCATTCCATGCTTGAGGTCAAAACCAGACTTTCTTTCCATTTCTGCCCTCACCGGATTTCTATTTTCTTGCCATGACAAATAAGCTTTCCATTCTCTCAAAGCTATTTGATAGTTTTGACTTTTTTGCAGCAGTCGAATAAAATCCTTACGGCTATTAGTTAATTTTTGAGTATACTCTAAAGTTACATCGGGGAAAGAATACTGTTTCAGTACTCCTTTAAAATCAATATCTGCCGTCAGCAATTGATATAATTGTTCGGCTTCTTCCAGAAACTCAATTCTTCCTCTAATTAAATTATAGAGATACTCTAAAAAAGCATTTAACTCATCTTTGATTAGCGGGGCTTCATCTTCTATCCCAAAATCCGATGGTAGTGGCTTCTTTTGCGGCGGATTTAATAACCATTTCCGATGGGTTTCCATCTTTTTAATTTGGGCAAAAGCATAACCAGAGTAAGTATGTTTTACTTTTTTACTTAAGAATATTTTTTTATGACTAATTAAGTGTTGACCTACTGAAGTTAAAACAGGATAGTTATTTAACCATAACAATTCTAAAACATTGGGATTTGCACCCGATAATAATTGCAAAATTTTCTTTAATTCGTATATAACTGTATCTTTATTGCTATCGAGAAAAGGAAATACACCAGGTTCATCCCAACCAGTATCTTTTTGTTCTATGCGGTCAAATCCCAAGTAGTATCTTTTGGGTGCTATAAATACTCCCCGAAAATCAAAGTCTGATTCGGGACGATTTAACCCATAGCCGTGGCTACCTGCTAAACCAATCAAAATCGTTCTTTGTTCAACTTCTATTCTTTTCATATCATCAAATTAAAATATAGTCATTTTAACTCACGGATTGAATATGGAAAGTAGAGAAAAAAATACTGAATGCAAAGAAACGCAAGCATTTGCCCCCGTACTACTGAGTCACCGAAGTTTACATGAGGGGAAACCGTGCAAAGATTTTTCTGTGCAAGCAACTGATTAAACTTCTCGCCGAGTTAAAAAAGAAATATTTTCATGCTTGTGTTGTACTCAATCTATTACACAAGAAAATCTGAGCAAGGAAGTTCCATGCTCAGATTAGTTAGTGCTGTTCTGTGTCTGTATTAACTACAGTAATAACGAGCAAAATTATGCGTCTCAAATGAAATTAATTGATGAAGATGTTTGAAAAGCTTTGAATAATGACCTCTAAAGTAGGTGTAGGGTACAGGAGTGTGAGGGTATAAGTGAGTAAAACCCTTACACTCAGGCTTAAAAAACGACCTTTTTGCCTCAGTCCTAGTATATTTAATATGAAAAAGCTAGAGAAAAAACTCTCTAGCTCATGAAATCAGACAAAAAATAATCAATCTAACGCTTAATTGAGCTAACAACCTGAAGCAGTTACAGAAATAACTGTCCAGTCGGAAAAAGTTAAGAAGCTTATTTGACAAGCTTTCTTAAGCTTCTACTTGCTTGCCCTAGATTCTCCCCAAATTATGCAGTCCTAAGATAGTACCTACTCCTAAGATGTGACCAAAGGCAGTAGTTGCCAATAAGGCAGGCAGACCAAAACCACCAAAGAAATTGGATGATGGTAAGGCTGGTTCTGCATTAGGATACTTAATCGTAGATTTGCCAAAAGCAATGGCAATAACATTGGCGAGAATCATAATCACCCCAACTGTAGGACTCCATTGTAGGGGTGTGGTTGCAGCAGCGAGTAAGGTTGAAGTCAACACCTGATTTGCTCCTGAAGTTTATTAATGATTGAAAACATAATCTGAGAATTGCTGAAGTCAATTCAAGAAAAAACCTGTTTTTGCATCAATATTTAACAGTTATTTTCAATACTTAATAAAAATCTTATACTGGTGCTTTAGAAATTAAGGGTTGAGATTTTCTGGCTGACACCAGAAGCCGCGATCGCCAGAATCGTTAAAATAAAAGTAGCAAACCAAAAAATTTTCTTGATAGACGTATATCTAGGTTGACTTAGTATTGATAGATACAGCGGTATTTGATTCATAATCATTGGCGATCGCATAAATTCCCTAGCTAGAACAGCATATAGTTAACAATAGTTGTTATGGCTAGCTCATACACTAAAGTGAAGTAAAAGCGCGATCGCTCGAAAGATAATTTACACTCAAGGTGATGGCGATTATTTGCAGCTTCTGTTATGTCTTCTACTCTAGATTCTTTACCACCTGCTCTTGCTAAAATTGTCCAGCGCTTTCAACGTGCTACCGATCCTAAGCGACGCTACGAACAACTGATCTGGTATGCTCAGAAGCTCAACGACTTTCCAGAAGTTGATAAAGTACCAGAAAACAAAGTTCCTGGTTGCGTTTCTCAGGTCTATATTACAGCCGTGCTAGACGATGGTAAGGTTGTGTTTCAAGGAGATTCTGATTCTCAATTAACCAAAGGTTTGGTAGGACTTTTGGTTGAAGGATTAAATGGATTAACTCCTACAGAAATTGTCCAACTTACTCCAGATTTTATTCAGGCCACTGGTTTGAATGTCAGCCTCACACCTTCTCGCGCGAATGGATTTTATAACATTTTTAAAACCATGCAAAAAAAAGCGTTGGAATGTAAATTAGAATTACCTAACTAAAAAGTTAGAAGTTAGTAATTGTGAGTTATGAGTTATGAATTCATAACTCTATTTCTGCCAAACTAAGTACTAAAAAGGTTAAAAATCAATATTCTATAGTTCTTTCCACTTATATTGCAACAATACTAAAAAAGAATAATTTCTCAATCAACACCTTATTAGAGGTACTCCTAACTCCTAATTTTTAACTATTAACTTCAGAAATTTAGTGTCATGTCAACTAATTTATTATCAACTAACGAGCCTGTAGCATTTGGTGGAGTAGTTCAAGAATATCGCTGGAACTGGGACAACCAATCTCTGCACGTCGTTTATGAAACCATTGGTAAAGGTTCGCCACTATTGCTACTACCAGCTTTCAGTAGCGTTTCGACGCGTTCGGAAATGGGCGAACTTGCTAAATTACTAGCTCCTCACTTTCAAGTTGTAGCAGTAGATTGGCCTGGATTTGGAGAATCTTCTCGTCCAAGTTTAGATTACCGACCAGAAATATATCAGCAATTTTTGGAAGATTTTGTTAAAGCTGTTTTTAATACTGCAATTACCGTAGTTGCAGCTGGTCATGCTGCTAGTTACGTATTGCGACTAGCAGTAAAACAGCCTGCTATTTTCTCTCGAATTGTGTTAACCGCTCCCACTTGGCGTGGGCCTTTGCCGACAATGGGGGCAAATCCCCAGATAGCTGGTATGGTTAGAGGATTGGTGCGATCGCCTCTCATCGGTCAAATCCTTTACAAACTTAACACTCTGCCATCTTTTCTAGATTTCATGTACCGTCGCCATGTCTTTACCGATGCGGCTAAACTTACTCCCAGTTTCATTGACAAAAAGTGGCAAACAACTCAACAGCCAGGAGCGAGATTTGCTTCTGCTGCTTTCGTGACTGGAAATATCGATGCTGTACGCAAGCAATCTGATTTTCTGACACTCGTGCAGTCCTTATCCGTGCCCCTGATGATAGTAATTGGCGAATCCAGCCCACCAAAATCACGAGAAGAAATGGACGCTATAGTAGCTTTACCAGGAGTAAGAAGCGTGGTAATTCCTGGTTCCTTAGGGCTGCACGAGGAATATCCAATAGAGGTTTTAGCAGCAGTTCAGGATTTTTTATTCTCCCCAACTTAGCCAAATAATAGAGGATGAGAGCGGAGGAGATGGGGAAAAAGAAGCTCATTTAGATACAATCTTTTTCACCAAGAAGCTCCGGGGCGGGGAGTTCTTAGCAAGGGTAGCAAGCCCTGCCCCAAAGGCTGTGGAAAGGAGTGGAACATGGGAAGCCCCGCCCTTCTGGGGCGCTCTTACTGGGCGCAGTACAAGCTCCGTCTCAGTTTTCCCCCTTGCTCTCTGTCCCCTGCTCCCCTGCCTCTTTTGACCTCTGCCCCTCTTGCCTTCCTTTAATTAAGCTCCCATACCAGAATACCGCTTCAACCCCGCACGCCACAGTAAGCGGTTGCCACCTACAAATATTAATATCCAACCCAGTATTGATAAAAATCCCCGCCCTACATCTACAGGTAGCCCTACTAAAAGACTTGCGGGGAAATCAATTAAGTAAGGAAAAGGTGTAAATAAAACTATCGCCCGTACAGACTCAGGAAACACATCTAAAGGGGCAATCATCCCAGAGAAAAACAAAAAGAATAAAAACCAGAAACTTTCTAAAGCGCTAGCCCGTTCCGTCCAAAAAGCAAATAAAGCAAAAGTGTACTGAATTGCAAACCGCAAAATAAAAGCTAGCGTCACCGCTAATGTAAATAGCAACAGTTGACTCAAATTCGGCAGCCAAAAAGCTTGGGGATATAGTAAGAAAAACAAGGCTATTAAAAGAAGTGCAAATGGTATGCGAGTAATTCTTTCAGAAACATGAGCCGCAATGTGATGCCATACTGGATCGAGCGGCTGTAGCAACTTAGGCGAGAGCTTACCTTCCACTACATCCTTTTCAAATTCCCAAACTACCCAGACAACTGTAATTTGCCTAACAACAAAAACTGTGAGAAAGTAACGGGCAAAATCTACAGGTGTCAAACCGAACTTACCACCTTGTGCTGCTTGTATCCAGACACCCATAAGGATAATTGGTAAAGCCCCAGACAAAACCCATAAGATCATTTCCGCCCGATATTCAAGCATATAGGCGTAGTATACAGAAAGCAAAGTCACAGCTTTCCTAATAGCTTGCTTCATTTATTAATTCCTTACTCGTTTAAACAACTCCTGCTTGAAAAACTCGTCCAATTACTTCTTCTACAGGTGGTTCGCTTACTGTTAAATCAATTATTTCCAAATCAGCTAAAATATGAGAAACTGTCTTAGTTAGTGCCTCTTGTTGTACCATAAAACACACCGCTCGCCCTTCCAAAAGTTGTACATCACCATAAAGCATAAGTTTTTCTAGCGGTAAAGGTTGGGCTAACTCTACACGAACTTCACGATAAGGGGCAAAACGTTCCAGCAGTCCATCTAAGCTGCCGTCATACATCAGTTTTCCTTGATGAATCAACAGCACCCGTTGACACAAAGCCGTAATATCAGCCATGTAATGGCTAGTTAATAATATTGTCGCTTGATAACGCTGATTGTACTCGCGCAAAAAATCACGCACTGCCACTTGAGCATTCACATCCAGTCCTAAGGTTGGCTCATCCAAAAATAATATGTGAGGGCGATGCAAAAGTGCTGCCAATAGCTCTGCTTTCATCCGCTCGCCCAAAGACAGTTTCCGTACAGGTTGAGTAAGCTTACCTTCTAAAGAAAGCATCTCAGTTAATTCTCCTACTCGCCGCTGAAACTCTTTATCAGAGATGTTGTATACAGCAGCATTAATTTTTAACGAATCCAAAGCTGGTAAGTCCCAAATAAGTTGCTGTTTTTGCCCCATTACCAAAGTAATTTTTTGCAAAAATGCCTCTTGGCGCAGAAACGGAATATGTCCAGCAACCCTGACTACACCGCTTGAAGCATGAATTAGCCCTGTGAGCATTTTCAGCGTAGTCGTTTTACCCGCACCATTTGGCCCTAAAAATCCCACTACCTCACCTGGAGCAATTTCAAAGGAAACGTCCTGAACTGCTTTAATTGAACGGTAGGTACGCCGGAAAAAGTGGGTAATTGTACCTTTAAGACCTGGTTCTTTGACAGCTACCGGATAAAATTTACTTAGATTTTCAGCAATAATTATTGACATAAACTCTATGTTAAAACCACAGATACACACTGCGAACTGTGAGAAATTTGTTAACGAGCTACATATTAATTTGAAACAGAAGCACAGATTCTGATTGAAGATTAAAGTTTGATTCTGGTTTGAATGCGATGCGATCGCTATCTAAATATTCAATTTTTTGCCTAAAAAATATATTCTTTGTGTACGGGGCTTACGCATAAAAATTACTGCTAAAGGGCGTATTTGCAATGTGCTTATGCTGTCAAATATATTGTCAGCACATAAAAACTACTGCGTTCCCCATGCACAAACTTCGACGATAGTGCAACCAAAGAAACAAAGTGTCCTTGGAGGTTTTAACATCGGGAAACCTTATTTGAGACCTGTCTAAAGCAGTGTGGACAATAGTTTTTTGCAGTTGCTACATTTTTAGCGTTAAAAGAGGGTTTATTCGAGCGACGCTCTTAAGCTAATGTGAGTTCGACAAGCCTTTTTTGACGAAACTCAGGTAAAAGCCTCGCCCGCAAGTGGCGCGGTCTTTTAACTCAGCACTCTTGATTCACTCACTCCTCACTTCTTTATTTAAGTTAAAAGCCTAAATTTTACCGCAAACGCCCCGATCGCAAAGTACTGATAATTAACCACAATCCCAACAAACTGGCGGCAGCAAATAGGACGCTACTTAAAAAAGATAGTTCGGATGTCTGAGCTTTGGTTGTAATAATTGCTGCCCCCATAATCAGGGAACCTACTAAAATGCTAAAAGATAATCGATTGGCAGCATCATCCATAGTTCGCCGCACTCCATCTAAACCACGTAGCGATAAATTCCACTGCAAGGTTTCTGAAGTCAGTCGGTCTAATAACAGTTCAATTTGCCGAGGAGATTGTAAAGAGAGACTTTTAATATCTAAGGCTGTTCTCAGGAGCGATCGCACAGGATTATCACCTAATAGTTGCCTGCGAAACAAATCTGTAATTAATGGCTTGATCTCATCAAAAAAATTCAACTCTGGATTGAAGGTACGCGCCACGCCCTCTAAGTTCGCTAGGGTTTTGGCATACAAGCCCATATTGCTAGGCAACCTAATTTTATTGTTGCGGGCGACTTGCAAAATTTCATAAATTATCTGACTGAAGTTGATTTCCGTCAGACTGACATTGTGATACTTTCGCAACATGCGATCGTAATCATTTTCTAGGCGAGACATAATTACAGGCTGGCGAGAATCTGCTAGCTGCAAAGTTAATTGAGCGCATCTGCCTGCATCTAAATCAACGATCGCCAACAACATTTCTGTTAATATCTGCTGAGTGCGCGGATCGAGTCTTCCCACCATCCCGCAGTCTAAAAGCGCAACGCGACCATCCTTGAGATAAAATAAATTTCCGGGATGGGGGTCGGCGTGAAAAAATCCATCTATATATAGTTGTTGAAAAAATGCTCGAAACAACAAAGTGGTAATTGCTTGGCGTTCGGCTACTGGATCTTTACCATTTGTATTATTATTCAAATCTGCCGCCAGGAAAGGTACTCCATCCAGCCATTCCATTACGAGTAATTTTTCTGTGGTTAAGTTCCAGTAAATTTCTGCAACTACCAATTGTGTGGGATCGAACCACCGACTGCGCGATAAATTACGTCGCAACTCGTCTGTGTAGCCAGCTTCGCGTGTAAAGTCCAACTCAGCTTCCAGCGCTTTGGTAAACTCTTCCGCGACAGATTTGATTTCGTAGGTTTGCCCAAAGTCAGTGCGGGCTACCAAATCGGCAATACCTTGGATTAAAGCAATATCTTGAGCAATTGTGGCATCAATCCCCGGACGTTGCACTTTCAGCGCTACTTCTCGACCATCTACTAATGTAGCTCGATGCGTCTGGGCAATCGATCCCGCAGCTACGGGGACGGGATTAATTGTACTGAACGTTTCTTCTAGGGGACGTTTTAACTGTTTGCGGATGACTACTTCTATATCTGACCAGGGAACTGGCGGTACTTCGTCTTGCAGAGTAGAAAGTTCCTCAATGTAACTAGCACTAAGTAAATCTGGACGAGTGGAGAGTAGTTGACCGAGTTTGACATAAACTGGCCCCAAATCCACCAAAATATTTTTTAAAACCGCAGGTGTGGGTAACTGGGGTTCATCGGTTTTGCCACCAGTCAGCAACCGCCGCATATAGTCCCAGCCGTTGCGGAGGACTACTTCAATAATTTCTCGTTGACGGGGAACAGTTTGAGTGAGGAACATTTTTGTTAGGAACTGCAAAAACGCAGGGCGATTAGAGGGGTAAGCAACAAGGAATAATAAAAAAACGGCATTCCGAATCGGCTAAAGCTTTGCTTGCTGTGGCGCAGTCTCGGAATCTTTGTCTGGATGATTTGACTGCTTGTGCAAGGTTCTGTTGGTTCAGCATTCTTTTGACGTAATTAGAGCAAGAATCACCTCCATGCAATCGGCAATAAGGACAAGAAAAGCCTTTGGCGGGAGAAATATATTTTTGATAGCCATTAATAGAGTGAATGGCGATCGCCTTAGCTAGAGGCTCAAAACTGACGATTTCCATTGCTGTCGCCTAAAAATTACAGACAGTCAAGTTATAATAGAAAAATCTGTATTTGAGCCTCTGTCAAGGGTTTTAACTTTTACATTTACAGGAGTTCGCTAAAGCGGGGATCGTTTTGCAGGGTTTTCAAAACCTGCTTGATTTCTTGAGTGCGGTCTTTATTAACAATGAGGGTGACATTGCGATCGCGCACGATTACCACATCCTCTAAACCAATAGTAACAATTACATCTTCTGGATTGGTGGCATAAACAATAGCCCCCTGCGTATCCAGTCCCACATGGGTAGCGAGTTCCACATTGGGAGTCTCTTCTTTTTTAAGTAAACGCTCGATCGCATTCCAATCTCCTAAATCATCCCAACCAAATTCCACTGGTAAAACATGTGCTAAGGTTGTCTTTTCCATGAGTGCATAGTCTATACTCTTTTTAGGTAACTGGGGATAGATATCAGGCCCTTGTTGTTCTAAAGGTTCGATGATTTCCGGAGCATGGGTATGTAGTTCCTTAAGAACTACCCCAGCTCGAAACACGAACATGCCGCTATTCCAGCAAAATCGTCCAGTAGATAAAAAAGTTTCTGCTGTTTCGCGGTTAGGCTTTTCAGTAAAGCGGTTGACGTGATAAGCTGGCAACTCATTAAAGCTACCAATTTTTTCGCCTTGCTCAATGTAGCCGTAACCAGTTGATGGGAAAGTAGGCTTGATCCCCAGTGTGACAATCGCTGCGGTGCTTGCTGCTAGCTGGGTAGCAGCACTTAAGGTATGTATAAATGCCTTTTGATTAGCTATCCAGTGGTCAGAGGGAAAAAAGCCGATAATAGCATCTTCTCCGTAACGCTTGTTGATTTCTAAACTTGCCCAAGCAACGGCTGCGGCGGTGTCCCGACCTTGTGACTCAATCAATAAATTTTGAGATGGCAGTTCGGGTAGCTGTTGGCGTACTCCCTCAGCTATCTGACTAGAGGTAATAATCCATAAGGACTCCCAATTTCCTGCGATCGGTAGTAGCCGATCTGCGGTTGCTTGCAATAGACTTCTAGAACTACCATCAAGACTTAAAAACTGCTTTGGTCTGTCTTGGCGACTTAGGGGCCAAAAACGCTCACCTTTGCCTCCGGCAAGGATCACTGGGAACAAAGAACTAGTCATGTTGTCAAACACACATACTGGAGAACATACATAGTGTACAGTGAGCTTTTACTCTGGCAAGATTTGTAGCTTGCATTAACATAACTTTTAGGGAGTGGTTGAGTGGGGAGATAATAGTGATTAAACAAGTGCAATTTTCAGAAAATCAGGTCGCGCCTCAACAAATATCAGAATTAAATTTGGAGGTAGGGCCTCATGAAATACAACTCGCGGAAAATCCGGGAAAGCTTGAGCCAGTAACTTCAGAGTTAGAGACAACACAACAACCAGTAGCTCACCGTCGCGTCGTAGAGTCTGTGGGTGCTATTCCCAACGAGCTTTATGAAAGGTTGGGCTTAAACATGCCTCGATGGCTACTGTGGATCTTGACAGTTGTTGTCGGGATTGTCTTATCAGGGCTATTGGTGTCTACTTTGGCGCTGTGGACTCCTTTATGGAGCAACTTGGATCGAACAGATGAAGAATTAGGATTTGCTGGTAAAGATGAGCAAAAAATGCCATTGCCTGGGGAGTTGTGGGGCAAAATTTCCCAGTACCAGTTATCACGACCGATGAATATCCTGATTATGGGGATTGAACCAGTCAAAGGTAGTGTTGATGGTTCAGCAGAAAGTTTTGCTGGTAAAAGCGACAGCATGTTGCTAGTAAGACTCAACCCCAGCGATAAATCGATGCGGGTACTTTCAATACCCAGAGATACCATGATTGCCATCCCAGAAAAGGGATTGACTAAAGTATCTGATGCAAATGCTCAAGGCGGGCCAGTATTAGCAGCAAGGGTAGTCAGCCGCACCCTTAACAATGCACCCATCGACCGCTATATCCGCATATCTACTAGTGGCTTTCGGGAATTAGTCGATCAGTTGGGTGGGGTAGAGGTATTTGTTCCAAAATCTATGGAATATCAAGACTCTAGCAGTCGGCAACCAATGACTTTAGTCAGTGGCTGGCAAACCTTGAATGGCGAACAAGCAACACAGTTTGCACGATGGCGCGAACCAGGGCAAGGAGACATACCAAGAGTGCAGCGACAGCAAGCAGTCGTAGCAGCATTACTCCAACGCCTTAATAGTCCTACTGTTTTACCGAGGTTGCCGCAATTAACCCGCGTCATGCGTAAGTATTTTGATACAAACCTCAAAATAGAAGAAATGATGGCTTTGGTGAATTTTTCCGTCAATCTAGAGCGGGATAATTTCCAAATGACCATGTTGCCCGGTACATTCAGCCGTTTCAGTAAAGATCCTGATAGTTATTGGCTGAATATGACTGGACAACAGAGCCTACTGAATAATTATGTTGGGGTAAACGTACCAGGTCTTAAACAAGATTCGCGTCCGGTTTCTAACCTCAAAATTGCTATTCAAAATGCTTCTAATCAACCTCAATTAACTCAAAAAGTTATGGCCTATCTCAAACAGAAAGGCTTTAAAAATATTTACACAGTACCGGATTGGCCAGATACCCAACGCCAAACTCAAATTATTGTTGAGAAAGGAAATCGACAACCAGGAATTGACCTGCAAAAAATTATCGGTTTAGGTCAATTAGAAGTTTCCTCAACTGGTGATTTGGAATCTGACCTGACAATTCGTATTGGTAAAGATTGGAAATAGTCATTAGTCAGTGGTCAGTAGTCAGTAGTCAGTGGTTATAAACTTTCATACAACTGACGAATAACAACTGACCCTTCGGGTGACGCTCGTTCCTCGCTAACGCTGCGCTAACGCCAGTTGTTCATGGGGAGCCACTGCGTTGGACGGGTTTACCGGCTTGAAGCAAGTGGCGTGGAAACCCCCAAGACCACACTGGCTCACCACTAACAAAATAATAAAGTTATGAAAAAGATTTTACTAAGATTGTTTAGTTTAATTGCGATTTTGATTTTGGCTTGGTTATGGATAATTATCAATCCCAAACCAGCTTTTGCTCAAATGAATACAATTAACTACAGCAATATAAATCTAGAGAATCGTGACTTTAAAGGCGCTAACCTAGCAGGTGGGACTTTTGTAGCTGCGGAAATGCGGGGTGTAAATTTTCAAAAAGCAAATTTAACTAATGCAATTCTGACTAAGGGAGTTTTATTAAAAGCAAATTTAGAAAGTGCAAATTTAACTGGTGCTTTGGTCGATCGCGTCACTTTAGATGGTGCAAACCTGAAAAATGCCATTTTTACAGAAGCAACTTTGACGCGTAGCCGCTTTTACGATGCTGATATTTCTGGTGCTGATTTCACAGACGCTTTGATTGACCGCTATCAAGTTTCGCTACTGTGCGAAAAAGCCGAAGGAACAAATCCAGTTACGGGTGTTTCTACGCGAGATAGTTTAGGATGTCGTTAGATTTTGTTGCTTTCGATGAAGTTTTAATTATTTACTTTTGATTTAGGAGTCCTCTTCCCTACCCTTTACAAGTCTGATAACTGCTTGGCTGCACACAAAGAACAAACTTGCCAGCGCTGGAGTTCGCCGGGTGGAGTGGGACATTGACACTGGGGACAAAGAGGTAAGCCATGCGATCGCCTTTGAATTGTCTTCGCCCAGTACCTAAAAGCGATATTCGCATTTTTATTAGGGGGAGTAACCTCATAGTGAGAATTACTGAGATTTCCCAGGTAACTAGGATGTTCGTCTGCCAAAACAATTTGTTGTTGCTTTTGTTTGTCTGGTAGAGAACTCCACTCAGCAGTAGAGAAGCGAATATCTGCTAAAGGCGTTGGCAGCTTTTCATTTAACTTTAAAAGCAAAGTCTGTCGTCCAAAAGTCATGTTTTGCGCCCAAGCAGCACTAGAAGTTGCTACCCGCAAAACGTCACGTTGAATCGACAACGGTCGAGTATGGGTAGCAACTACTGCTCCAACAACTTCTACCCAACACTTGAGCAATCGCTGAAACGGCTGCTCTTGCCATTGAGCCTGCTGTTCCAGAACGCCTAAAATATCATTAACTGATTTCAACGACATTTTTGAAAGAGCCGAGTGCGGACTGGGAAAGATAGGGGACCTTGTCTCTGTTTTATTCTACTCCTACTGGGTAGATGAATTTGGCTTGAACACTACATCTACCCAATAATTGCTGCCATTATAACTTAGTGTCGGGAAGCCGCCTCCGATACTGTAAGTATATACACCAGTGCTTCCGTCTTCACCATCTCGCAGGGCGCTCAACGGGCCGCTGTTGACAGTAGTATTGGTAAAAAAGTTTTCGCTTACTGAGTATGTTCCCCTACTTGCATAGTAGGAAGCAACGTAAAATTGATTTGCTTTGATAGCGACTGGTGGATACAGTTGGACTGTCTGCCAGCCTGGAGTTGGACCTTGTCCTTCTACTGCTATTCCCGAACCTAGTAACTGACCTGTTGCACTCCACAAATTAACTTTATAGCCACTGTCAATTGCCACAGCTCGGTAGAACCGGATAGCGCTAATCTCACCATCTACATTAGAGCGGAACCTTAATCCTAGTTCTACAGCGTTGTTATCGAGTTCAAATGCTTTACCAGGCTGAGTTGAATCGTTCCAGAACGAGTAATTGAGGGGACAAGCAGATACTGGCTGCACTTGTGAATATACAGACGATAATCCAGTTAGTAGAACAACACCAAAAATTTGCTTAAAAATACGGTGTTTCTGCCACTTGCTATGTTGGATTTTAGATTCTGTTAATGAAATCATTACAGTGGTTACGCTAATTGAAAGATGTATTTTAATTGTTATTGTGTTACATCATATCGCCTTCAGTACTTTTATCTAAACACTCTTAATTTTTGCGACACAACTTTGAATGTACTAGCTAGCTTGCTGCTTGATTGAGCCGAACAACCAATTTTAAGTGATAGCTTGAGCGGCAATTAAGTACATTTAGTATTAAGTAAAAACTACTATGCGGGATTTGATTTAATAAAACCTTTAGTGACACTTAGATAAGCAACTGCTGCAACTCGCTTTGTTAGAGAATTACACAGAGCGATCGCATTTCAATAAAATATATACATATTAATAATCCTTAATAGTATTTACTATTAAGGATTGCCATAAAGGCAAAAGATATTTATTTACCAGCCCAATAGTTCTTTAAAAGTCATCAAGAAACTGACTGAGACGGCTAATAACGGGGTCAACTTCTTCCATCGGACTTGCAGCATAAGCAGTATTTACTACTTCGATTGCTGGTGCTGATGTCGTTGGAGGCTGAACGATAGACCGCTCATTGACTATAATTGCCAGATGTGATATCTGTTGCGTCAGTTGCAAAATATGGCGTTCCATCGCCTCCAAACGATGAGCTCCCTTAGCAAAAAAACGTTCCTCTAGGCCAGCCACTTGACGTTGCAGTTCATCGATTTTTTGTTCAACCGACGACTCTGTTGCCGCCATTTTTGGACTCGGTTTTACAGATTCCGGTACACATAAAGATTGCCATAAGGCTTCTTTACAGAGGTCGCTGAAAGTCTTGTCTGGTTGTTGCTCCAAGTGGCTTTCAACAACTGCTAATAAACTTTCGTCAGCAACTCCAGGGTTGAACGTGACCGATTTAACTACCTTTTTTGACCATTGGAACATCAGTTTTAAGCCCTAGAAGAGCGACTGGAAGACAATTGTGCCTCTCCATAAATATACTGCCCTAAGGCGTTAGCTTGACGAGAAGGTGCAGATAAATGAGCATTAATCTGAGCTTCCTTGAGCAGACGTTGTACGTCTTCCCAGAAGAATTCACCACCGCCTCCAGTCAGCACCACATCGGTGACACGCTCTGGCAACCAAGCTAGTACGCGACTACAAATTTCACGAGAAAACTGCTCTATCAGGTTGGGCAGAAAGTCATCAAGGTTAGTAGGCTTACTAACGCCTTTGGGACGGTAGAAGCGTTCGCCCTTGGGTTTGTTGACAGCAGAAATTAATGCCAAAGATTGGCTATCAGCTCCGTCGATTTCAGCAGCAACTAATTCATAAAACTTGTTCATACCGAAGTCCTCACTCTTAGAAGCACCTCGTGCAAAACGGAAGTTATCCACCATCAACAAATCGATGGTTTGATGTCCGATATCTACAATTGCCACCGATATTTTTGTAAAGTCCGCACTGCTCGGACTTTTTTTCGGTTGTGCTTCAGACCACAGAAGACTGCCATAGCCTTCTGGCATTACCCAAACCTTAGTAACATTCAGCGTTAAAGATTCGCCTCGGAAATTCAACACATGAGGCCCGGTTACTTGGCTAATCAGTTGTGCTTTTTCCTTTTCAAATTGTTCTAAAGAAAGGAAAGGTAGACCCAATACGACTGAAATTTCGTCTTTGAGTTTAAAGTACCCAGCACTGGCCAACACTTTGATCAGTGCATCTTCCACTTTAGACTGGCCGACTCCTAAATTCGCCCCAAAATCTGCTGCTAGCTGACCAACAGCATAGCCATTGCCTTGATACTCCAACCACAAATCCATCAAAGGATCGGTAGCTCTAGCTTCAAAAACGCCCCCGCGTACCTGTTCTATGGACATTTTTTTCACATTGGCGGGTACGAATACCACACTGCTTGGTTCGCGGCTGACACAAGTCTTTGTGGAAGTTCTGCCTAAATCAACACTGAGAATGGCTTTGCCCGAACTGCCATTAGGCTTGGTAACAGTAGCATTGATAGGCGTAGACGCTGACACTCTATTCAGAGGTATAGCAGCGGCATTCATCGGTGTAGCGGCGGAAGGTTGGTCTGTCATAAAAGCTCCTAGTCCTTACTTAACTGTAAAAAATTATCGTACTCATCTTACAAACATGCGAGATACCAGAAATTCTAGGTTCCGTCAAGTGTAGCTACAAATACGCTAAATGCAACTTAGGCGATCGCAAATTCAACATCATTTGGCATAGTGTAGGCGAATTTTAACCAGATGTAACCCCCACTTTCAAACTAAAAGTGGCTGTTTTTCAGCTTCTAGTAATTTTTCGCCGACGCTTGAGTACCCAGCCAACAAATGCCAGAACCAGAATCCCAAGCACGATTTTAGATACAGGGGCAAGGTACTTGTCCACAAGTTCATACTGGCTACCCAATACGTACCCTGAGTATGTTAGCAAACCTACCCAAGCAGCGCTACCTAGAGTTGTATAAAATATAAATGGTAGCAAAGGCATACAGCTTATGCCAGCAGGTATGGAAATTAAAGTACGAATTCCAGGGACAAGACGACCAATTAAAACTGCTTTCTTACCTTGTCTGTAAAACCAGCCATTTACCTTGGTGATATCGTGGCTAGATATACTTAACCACTTACCATACTTGTCAGCTAGAGTTTTCAAACGTTTTTCGCTCAAAAACTTACCTGGATAGTACCAAATTAATGCGCCTGCCACAGAACCAAAAAGTCCTGCAAAAAATACGCCAAAGATATTGAGTTTGTCCGGGGTTGCTCTGGCCGTGAATCCTGCTAATGGCATTATCAACTCTGAAGGAATAGGTGGAAAGAGGTTCTCTACAAACATCAGCAGAGCGATTCCCCAATAGCCTAAAGAGTTGATAGTATCAATTATCCATTCGAGCATTGAGTCAATTCCTGAACTTGCTACACCAGTCCTATCGATAATTTAGCGTTAGCTTCCTCAAAACTTAATTATTATGCCCACTGGCTGGAGTCAAAGTAACAGGGATTGGGGATTAGGAACTGGCGATTGGGGATTGGGATATTTAGTTATTTCTTTCCCTACTCCCCCTGCTCCCCCTACTCCCCCTGCTTCTTAAACAGTCGGGGTCAATGATTGCACTCTCGGTTCAGACTGCCACTCTAATGGGTTCCAAACCCGGTCTTCCAAAGCCATTTGCTCAATTAAACTTGCTAATCTCAGAGCTTTGAGAGCTTGCTCCCCACCTACTGAAGGTTGATTGCCACCATGTACGCAGTTGACAAAATGCTCTAATTCTGCACTTAAAGGTTGAATGTTGCTAGTGTAGACTTTCTCAATCAAACCATCTTGCCTGTAAAGCATTTGTCCGCGATCGCTCAAGGAGTTAGCATTTGTTTGACGATGAATCAAAATTTCATTCTTGAGAAAATCTGCCTCCGTAAAGGAGTTTTTACAATGAGCAACAATCCGACGGATTTTCCGGTGAGTAACTTTGCTGGCAGTTAAAGTAGCAACGATACCGTTGGCAAATCCCAAAGTAGCAGTTACATAATCCAAATAACCGGAATCTAATGCACGAGTACCGCTAGCCGTCAATTTCACTACTGGAGAGGCAGCTAACTCTAGCAGCAAGTCAATGTCGTGGATCATTAAATCCAGCACAACCGAAACATCATTCGCCCGATCGGAGTAAGGACTCATCCGATGAGCTTCTAGCGCCAGGAGTTCCTCAGTTTTCAAAACTTGGCTGAGTTCTCTAAATGCTGGATTGAAGCGTTCAATGTGACCTACTTGCAGGATACACTGAGACTCAGCTGCGGCATTTACGAGCGATTCTGCTTCGCTAATACTGGCAGCAATCGGTTTTTCAATCAAAACATGAATTCCTGCCAACAAACAGTTAATGCCCACGGCATAATGTAAGCGGGTAGGCACAGCGACGCAAACTGCTTCCACGTGGGGCAGTAAGTCACAGTAATCTTCAAAAAAACGCACCTTGTATTTACTGGCAGTTTCTAAGCCTCGTTCGACATTAATATCTGCCACGCCAACCAGTTCAACATCTTTCATTGAACTCAATACGCGGGCATGATGTTGTCCCATGTTACCTACTCCGATCACGCCTATGCGAATCGGTCTTGGCTGATTGCGCTGTGTAAATGAATTTAGTTCTGCCACTGACATGCTATTTTGCACTATTGTTCTCTCCTCAACCACCAAATTTAGAGACGCTACGGCCGTTGGCGTTTATACTTAACAGCCAGTTACGATCCGTCTAAAACCATCCAGATGGTAACATAGAGGCTCTATTTATGAAGAATTTCAAAGTTTACGATCGGTTCCCGCAATCTGGCGATCTTTTAAATCATTAGTTCTAGATTGCTCGGTCTTTTTACTTTTTACATAATAGAAAAACTGTCTTTTTATTAACTAGCGAAACTAAGTGTTACCTAAGTGAAAACTCTCACAAGACAGTTGGGCAATTAATTACCAGGATTGATATCTAACTGACACCATCGAAAAAAGAACATTTTTTTGTCGCTAAAATTACCAAAGAAATGTTTTTTACACTGGGACTATTGTATGGAAAAAAGTTAGTTCTTAGATTTGTCACCGCTGAAATACTCAAATAATTTTTGCATAATTATTTGCAATACCTACAATTTGCACCGTTTGTTTTATCAAAGATACTGGTATCTACTGTTTGGTTGATTTCTACAAGACACAGTAAAAACCACTAAAACAATTACAGGTTTAGGAAATGCTTTGTCATTCCTGTTGGTATCTTGTTTAAATATGGTCTAGCGATCGCAAATCCTAAATTTAAAATCGAGATGAAAGCTGTAATTCTGTTGTCTGGCGGATTAGATTCTTCCACAGTTTTGTATCAAGCCAAAGCTGATGGTCATGAATGTCACACTATTTCCTTTGATTACCAACAGCGACACCGCAGAGAGTTACAGTCAGCTTTCTCAGTCGCTGAAAAAGCTCAAGTGACGCAACATCAGGTAGTAAATTTTGACTTACGGCAATGGGGTGGTTCGGCACTGACAGACGATGCGATCGCTTTACCTCAAGAGCGTTCTCTAGATGAAATGTCGCAAAATATTCCTGTAACTTACGTGCCTGCACGCAACACCATCTTTTTAAGCTTTGCTCTTGGCTACGCCGAAGCGATCGCCGCTGAACTGGTCTACATCGGAGTCAACGCCTTAGATTACTCAGGGTATCCCGATTGCCGTCTTGATTATATCCAAGCGATGCAAGAAGTTTTTTGCCTAGGAACCAAACAAGGACGCGAAGGTAAACCTATTACCATTATTACACCCTTAATTAACTTAAAAAAGACCGAAATTATTCAACTTGGCAACCAATTAGGAGTTCCTTGGGAGCTAACTTGGTCTTGCTACGCTGGTAGTGATGTAGCTTGTGGTATGTGTGATTCTTGTCGCTTGCGACTAGCCGCTTTTGCTGAATTGGGACTCATCGATCCACTGCCGTATGCTTAGGAAGAGATGAGGGAGATGGGGGAGTGAGGGAGATGAGGGAGATGGGGGAGAATAATTACATCTGATTCTTGTACAGACGCGATTTATCGCGTCTCTACGACAACTAACTCACGACTCAGCACTCCCCAACCGTTGTAATTGGATTTGATGCAAACGCGGCCCAATGACTGAAACAATGGTGAATTTGATATTTTCATACAAGAAGGTTTCGCCCTTGGAAGGCATTTTCTGCAACTCGTACAGTAAAAAACCTCCCAATGTTTGATATTCCTTTGTTAACGGCAAATTGAGATGTAAAACCTCGTTGAGGTCTTCCAGGTTAATCTGGGCTTGCACTAAAAACGTCTGCTTGTCTAACATTTGGATGAGCAAGTCGTCGTTACCTTCAGATTCGCCTGCGTTGCCAATAATTTCAGCAATAACATCTTGGATTGTTACCAGTCCCACAGTCGCGCCGAATTCATTCACTACCATTACCATCGCTGGTTTTTCTTGCTGCATCATCGGCAAGAGTTCGCTTAAGAGTGTATGTTCCGGTACAAATCGAACTGGACGTATCCAAGGTTTGATTTGTGTTTCTAAAGTCAACTTACCTACAGCTAAGGGTTGTGCTAGATCCTTGAAGTAAACAATGCCGCTAATGTCGTCTAAAGATTCTCCAATGATGGGATAGCATGAATGACCAGTGGATGTCATTTCCTGGAGTAAAGTCTGGAAAGAAGCGTCTGTTTCTAAAGCGATAATGCTGGTTCGGGGAATCATGACATCTTGTGCCGTCACACCTCCAAACTCAAAGATATTATTCAGCAGTTCTCGCTCGGAAAGTTCTAAACCTGTGGATTCTCTTTCAGTAGAGATAATCAGGCGTAACTCTTCAGGAGTCACAGGTGGTCTCCAACTTTGACCTGTGTATTCGATACCAAAAAGTCGCAACAAATAACGGGTTGATTGGTTGAGAATCCAGATAAAGGGACGGAAAAAGCGGACGATCGCTTTGACAGATGGCCCCAAAAACCGGGCCAGCTCTTCTGAATACAGCATAGCCACTGATTTGGGACACAGTTCTCCTAAAACAATTTGCAGATAGGCAATCAAAAAAAAGGCAAGCGGAATTGATAAAGAATGAGCTATGAAGTTAATCAACTCTGCTGGTAATGGCCAGGATTTCACCCATAAATTCACCAATCCGACAATGGAATTTTCTCCAATCCAGCCTAGTGCCAAACTAGAGAGAGTAATGCCTAACTGAGTTGTAGATAGCAGTCTATCAATACCACGTTGCAGCGTCTCTACTGCGATCGCTGGAATATCGCCAGCTTTAACCAGTTGGTGAATGCGCGATCGCCGCACCGTGACTATCGAAAACTCCGCCGTGACAAAAAAAGCATTGATAGCAATCAGCAATAGAACTGATAACAATCGCAGCCCTACATCCGTCCAAATTAAGCCAGAAAAACCACTCACCGCCAAAGCTCGTGTAAAACTCATGCCCCTATAGGAGTTAGGAGTGCTGAGGAGCCAGCGCTATGCGGGGGTTTCCACGCCACTTGCTCCACTTGGGGAAACCCCAAGACCGCAGTGGTTCCCCGTTGAGGCGACTGGCGTTGCTGAGTTAAGAGTTGGGAGTTAGGAGTTAAGAGTTATTTTTTCCCTACTCCCCTTGCTCCCCCTGCTCCCGCTACTCCCCCTGCTCGCCTGCTTCCCCTGCTCTCTTAACTATAGACCCGCCGCCTTTTCTACAGGAATATTTGATACGTCTAGCTTCAGTTTTTGAGCAGGATAATCTGTCAGAGAGAGAGATATCTTGTTCACGTCATCCAATAAAGCTGTAGGAATGCTCACTGTACCAGAAAATGTTGGTCCATTTGCGGGTAACTCTGCTGGTAAACCATCCGTGCTGGCACTCAGCGTTCGTCCTTTGTCATCGGTAACATCCAAAAAGCTATATAAAAAGCGCACGGAATCCTTACCTTTGTTCTGCATTTTCACTTTTAAGAGTAAATCGCCCCCAGAGTAGCGAGCAGATTGCACAGAAAGACTCACGCCCTGATTCTCAGCAGAGACAGGAAATCCTGGTTGGAGTTTTTCCTGAGTTACTTCTTGGGGCTTTCCCTCTGGCTTTTGTCGGTTGCTCTTGGTTTCCTCTTCATCATCCTCTTGCTTTTCCGATTTTGCAGCTTTAGTTTTACCCTCTATCCGTGCTTTAACAACTTTTAAAATATCTTCCTCTTTTAATAGAGCCACCCCTGACTGTTGAGAATTACTTGCCTTACTACTAGCAAATTTTGTGGTGGGACGACCATCTGGTGTTGTTACACCTTTGAGTGCTGAACTTCCCAGATTAAACCCTAAAAACGCACTTACAGAACCTGCTCCCAACATCAGGATTAACAAAATCAACGTAAGAAGTACAGTGGTATTTATTTTCATCGCTGACAAGCTATTGCGGAAAAATGCTGGTCTATATTAAGAGAATTGAAGCTCTCTGCCTCAATTCTTAAAGGAACTTAATCAATAACCAGTTTGCACTAGTTCATGCTTAAATTATGTAGTATAAAAGTCTGGTAAGTTATTCTTGAGGTTATGTAACCTGTAAACTTAAGCTACAATTTAATTCGACCAGGGTTGGCCGAGCGGTTGAGGCAGCGAACTCATAATTCGCCCAAGGCAGGTTCAACTCCTGCACCCTGGACTTAATTAGTGCTGAGTTAGGAGTTTATCTTTACTTTCCTGCCCTGTTTTTTCCTGCTCTGTTTTTACCTCCTAACTCTTGTACGGGTGCAAGGCCGCAGATCGCTTGTCACTCAGCACTCTTAGCGTGGTGGCATAGTATTAAATCGGAATTCAGTACCGACTTGCAGCTTGTTAGCATTCAGGCGAGGAGACATGAGCAGCGAGGTATCATATGGATTCGGTAAATCTGGGGTACGAATATAAGGATCGTTGCCAACCTGTTGGGTAAGGACATCCCGATAAAGAGTATTAACCAATTCGGCATCACGAGCAATTTCATTATCTGGGAAGGAATTGCGGAAAACTGAACCAGAACCCAAAAATGAGTCTAGCTGGCGTTTGACACTGCTATTATTCTCGTAGAAGTTGCGATCGTGCCGAAAATAAGCTCGCTCAAATACATCGCTTGTTGTTTCATAATTTGGCGTTTCTGTCTCGGCAAATGCAATGGAGGGAAAAGCAATCCCAGTCGCTAATAACACTAATAAGCCACTCAAGGGTTTAATTCTTATACCCATATTCCTAACTCCTCAATTTTTGAGCAAATCTTAACTTATGCTTAATTTCAGAACTCATCGGAGTTCAACCTTTGGTGTAGCATAACTTTTAATGTTTTGTAATGACGTATCCTACTGAAACTCCTACTCAATCAGATATCTGGGCGGCTACTGCTGATTTGACGACTCTGCGTCACAAGCTACTAGATTTATTCTGTCAACTTGCTTACCAAGAGGGCGATTTCGTCCTCGCTTCCGGGTTGCGTAGCTCTTATTACGTTAACAAGACTCAGGTGACACTCCACCCTCAGGGCGCTTTAGCGGTGGGACGATTGCTGTTGCCTTTACTACCTACAGATACTCAGGCTGTAGCTGGTTTAACATTGGGAGCCGATCCAATCGTGGCCGCAGTTAGTGTGGTTTCTGTCTATGAAAATCGACCGCTACCAGCACTGATTATTCGCAAGGAGGCCAAAGGTTATGGAACTAAAGCTTACATAGAAGGCCCGACTTTGGCAGAAGGTGCAAAAGTAGTAGTTTTGGAAGATGTGGTCACAACTGGGCAATCTGCACTGAAAGCTGTTGACCGTCTTAAAGATGCAGGTTATACCGTAGAGCAAGTAATTGCACTTGTCGATCGCCAGCAAGGAGGAGCAGAATTATACCAGTCTGCTGGGTTAAAGTTTGAGGCATTATTTGCAATTGAGGAAATTCAAAAGCGATATCGGGAGTTGGCCAATTAAGCAGAACGGTACAAGTAATTAATAAATTAGATGAGGGGTGCAAATACTTGGCGCTCGCATCCCTCAATAATTAGCTATTATTCTCTTGTACATAAACTTCTCTAATAGGAAAAGGAATTGAAATCCCAGCTTGCCGATAGCGTTTGTGCAATTTTTTCACAAATAAATGTTTACCGATCCGCTGGTCAAAGTATTCACTGACCCGCATATAAAGTGTAAAATCAATACTAAATTCACCAAAAGTATGAAATCTAATGTAAGGTTCATTTTCTGTTAAATTTGGTGCAATTTCTCGCATGACTTCTTTGGCTACTTCTACAGTCACTCGCTCAACTTCCTCTAGATCGCTATCATAGCTAACGCCCACATTCATTGTTAAAGTTATTTCTTTTACAGGTAGATGATAATTTGTAAAAATTGCTGAAGATAATTTAGAGTTAGGTACAATAATTACGTTATTAGAAAGTTCTTTAATAGTAGTATTTCGCCAAGTAATATCTGTGATGTATCCCTCATGTCCATCGTCTAATTTTACGTAATCTCCAGTTCTCACTTGCTTGGAAATAATTAGATAAAAACCAGCAAATAAATTTGCTAATGTATCTTGTAGCGCTAAACCTACGGCTATACCACCAATTCCTAAAGTTGTAACTATTGGGGTAATTTCAATACCTACGGTTTGCAATACAATTAAGGTTCCCAAAACTAAGATAGCAGTTCTAGCAAGATTAGAAATTAGCGATGCTGTAACTATTTCTGTTCTATAAGTATACAGCTTCACAAAGCCAGCAGTTAGTCTTGCCAAAACTAAAGTAACTGAAGATAGAAAAATTATTATAATTATTTTTCGTAAGAAAATAATAACATCTGGTTTTAGAGGGGCACTAATAATTGCACTAAAAAAGCCTGCAAGTACAAACCAAATGAATGGCATACGTTGCAGAGATGAAAATATAGTTTCGCTTCCAGGAATATGTCTGTTGGCAGCAAATATTTTTAGTTTATTAAATATAAATTTTTCACCAATTACTCCGCTCAAAAAGCCAACGCAGATCAATACTAGAGGTAAAATCCATTCCATCATGCTAAGTTGGAATTTGAGAGTCGGAATCGAAGCTAAAGGTAAAATCCAGTTCATCATACTAAGTTGAAATTTGAGAGTCAGAATTGAAAAAACGATATATATTAAGCGTGATGCCATTATAGAAAGATTTTACTCTTTTAGTTGCCCCAGCAGCAGCTTGAAATTTTTCGGACACAGGATTAGTTTCACTTGAAGCTACTTTGTTGCATCCGGTAGAGCAAAAATATAGTTTTTCTAATCAGATAGGTTGTGTAAGTAATTAGAATTTGCTCAAATTATCTAATAGTCAATAGACGCAATCCGACGAAAATGACAAGTTCTTTTCGTCAGTTGTCAATTGTAATTTTTCTGACTCCAGTTTTCCTATCCCCTCCACTCTCTATCTCCCCATTGGCATCAAACTATGGTTAACAATTAATAACTATGGAGTTGCCAATAATTTACCACCCGGATTATGTTGCCCCACTACCCGAAGGGCATCGCTTCCCGATGTCCAAGTTCCGAAAACTTTATGAATTGCTTTTAGCTGACGGCGTAGCGCAAACAGAACAAATTCATATTCCCGAACGCCCACCTCAAGATTTAATCGAATCAGTTCACACCCCAGACTACGTGCAAGCTTACTATGAGGGTACGCTAGATTCTAAAGCACAACGCCGCATCGGTTTGCCTTGGAGTCCAGCATTGGTGAATCGTACCTGTGTAGCGGTTGGTGGTACAATACTGACTGCTAAGTTGGCACTTACTCAGGGTTTAGCTTGCAATACTGCTGGTGGTACGCATCATGCCTTTCCCAGTTATGGGTCTGGTTTTTGTATTTTTAATGATTTAGCCATCGCCTCTCGCGTTTTGCAAAAACTCGGACTTGTCCAAAAAATCCTGATTGTAGATTTAGACGTTCATCAAGGAGATGGCACTGCTTTTATCTTCCAGGACGATGAGACTGTTTTCACTTTCTCGATGCACTGTGAAGTTAATTTTCCCGGCACTAAGCAAAAAAGCGATTTAGACGTTCCCTTAGCAGTGGGAATGGAAGATGATGCTTATTTACAAACTTTAGCTAGTTATCTACCAGATTTATTATCGAATGTAAAGCCTGACTTAGTATTTTACGATGCTGGTGTCGATCCCCATGTAGGCGATCGCTTGGGTAAATTAGCCTTGACTGATGCTGGTATTTTCCGGCGAGAAATGCAGGTTTTGAGCACTTGTGTAGGTAGTGGTTATCCCGTTGCCTGTGTCATTGGTGGCGGTTATGCCAATGATATGAAGTCTCTTGTCTGGCGACATTCTTTGCTGCATCGCGCCGCTAGTCAAGTGTACCGATATTTGCGACTGTAGGAGACAAGAGGCAAAAGCAGGGAAAGTAGGAGGTAGCAGGGGATTGGGGGGTGGGAAGATGAGGGAGATGAGGGAGATGAGGGAGATGAGGGAGAATAACTTCCGACCTCCGACTTGCGACTTCTGCCTCCTGCCTTCTGACTTCTAACAACTAACTCAGGACTTAACACTTTTAAGTCAGAAGTCAGAAGTTAATAACAATATTCTCTAGTCTCCAATTGCCCTTAATCCCCAGTCCTTAATACCTAATCCCTAATTCTTTAGTCCTATAATTCTTCAGTTGAAATCGACTCCAAGGTGAATACAGGTATTCGTCTAATTCGATACAATTTATAGGCTAGGAGAGCCGAGGAGAATGTGAAGTGGTCTTATCAAAAGGCTTTGAAATTGAGATGTATACCGGCACGCCTCAAGGTGAAATCGTCGGACTCTCTGACAAAATTGTTGGGGCTTTGGATGGATTTGTGCGCGAGCCAGATAGCCGTAACGTAGAATACACAACTAGCCCATCTAGTAATTATGAAAATCTTTTGTGTGCGTTGCTGCGTCCCCGTCGGGAGTTACGAAACTACCTAAAACATTTGGGCGATTATACTCTAATTCCGGGGAGTACTCTATCTTTAAGTGGGAGCGATCGCTTCTTTCGTTCTGACCCTGCCAATCCTTATCACGACTATATTGAAAAAACTTACGGTACAAAAGTAGTTACTGCCAGCGTTCATATCAATATTGGTATTAGCGACCCAGAATTACTAATGCGGGCTTGTCGGGTCATCCGTGTGGAAGCACCTTTATTTCTTGCCCTCAGCGCCTCATCTCCCTTCTTGAATGGTAAAACCACTGGCTATCACTCTACCCGTTGGGGTCTCTTTCCGCAAACGCCTTCCCATGTGCCTTTATTTGCTAGCCACGCTCATCATATAGAGTGGGTAGAAAATCAGCTAGCTGCTGGCACAATGCAAAACGTGCGACATCTATGGGCTTCAGTAAGACCAAATGGCGATCGCCGTCCTTATGACCTAAATCGTCTAGAACTGCGAATTTGCGATTTAGTCACCGATCCAATCGCCTTACTCGCAATTACTGCCTTGATAGAAGCGCGATTATTACAGGTTATAGATAATCCTGACATCGATCCTTTAAGCCAAAGCAGTTTCTCCCCAGAAGAACTGATCGCCCTGACTGCCAGTAATGAAGTAGCTGCGGCTAGCGCTAGTCTTGACGCTCAATTAAAGCACTGGCAAAATGGCAGAAACATCTTAGCCAGAGATTGGATTACCCAAATGTATCAAGAAGTTTGGGCGATCGCCAAACAAAAAGGCTTTAGTTGTTTTTTATCTCCTCTGCAAAAACTCCTGCGCGAAGGCAATGAAGCCCAACAATGGCTGCAACTGCACGCCGTCGGTTTTGACTCTAGGCGTGTCATCACTCAAGCGATTGTTGCTACTCAAGAACGTGAAATTGAATTAGAAAACAAATTGTGTTCGTCCCTAGTGCTTTAACACTACGAAGGCGTAGAGGCAGAGAGAGGAGCAAGAGAATTTAGCAACACAAATATCATCCTCTTATTAAGCTGTTGTGTTTTTGATTTGTACATTGAGATAGCAAAACAGCAGTGAGGAAGATATTTCCATACCAACAGAAACACTGTGTGAGGTTTCTCTTGCCCTGTTTCTGTGGCAAAGGAGTAGAGAGAGTTTGCAGGTCTTACCTAAAAGATTAGGAGACAACTTGTAGTCTCGACATCTTCCTCATCCCTCACTACTTACTCTTAACTTCCTCCAGATGGTTTAACACTCCATCCCCTATCTTCATATAAGTGTTAGAGTTTCTTGGAGACATAACAACTGCGAGCAACTTCGCCAATAAATTTTTCTGAAAAAAGAATATTATATTTTAGTTATAAAAATGCTCATACCTAATTTTGGGGAGAATTTATATTTTGTTTTAAAAATCTAATGAATAGGGATCGGTTGATATTTATTAACAAAACCTATATATGACCTCTATCTTATGATAGATTTTTTAATTGAAAAATATCATTTTATACGAAACAGCAGATATACGGTCAATGCCTCAGGTTGTTTTAGTTAATCCGCAAATTCCCCCTAATACAGGCAATATTGCACGTACATGTGCTGCTACGGGTACAGAATTACATTTAGTAGGACCTTTGGGGTTTGAAATTAGCGATCGCTACCTCAAAAGAGCGGGTTTAGATTACTGGCCTTACGTCAAACTGCATTATCACGAATCACTAGAAGTTTTTAAAACTATGCATCAAGTGCGTGGGGGCAGATGTCTAGGATTCAGTGTTCGTGGCAGTTTTAATTACGTCAATTTTCAATTTCAACCTGATGATTGGTTACTTTTTGGTAGTGAAACCACAGGCTTATCACCAGTAAGTTTGTCAGCTTGTGATGCTACTCTTCATATTCCTATGGCAGAACCTCAGGTTCGGAGTTTGAATCTTTCTGTAAGTGTGGCAATAAGTTTGTTTGAAGCCCGTCGTCAGTTGGGTTTTCTAGTGTAATATTTATCTAAGCATTAATACTTAGATAAATCTAAAATATAAATGCAAAAAGTTTATTAATTGACTATAGTAGCTCTTTGTTATTTTAATAACTTAGTCGGTTTTTATACTTAAAATTTATGATTTAGGGCGATCTTTAGGAAAAATACTTACTCAAAAAAGTGTATTGCTATAAGAAATTTGTATAGTAGATACCAGGGTATAACAAATTTGAATGATAGATTTTGATGAATTTGAATTGTTTTAGCTGGAGGAACAAAAATACTAAGACATAGTCTTATGAAGCATTTGAGCTTTTTTGCTGGAATAAGTATTTTTCGGGAGGACAAAAGTAGCTAGAAGTTTGTACGGTTGTCTTTTAGGGAATAATCAACGTAAAGTCTCGTGTTGGGAAGACTGATCGGGTAGAAAAACCTTGAAGATATCTACAGCAGGGGGCATCGCTTTTCCAGAAGTCGTAACAACTCAATTGCTGACAGCAAGAAAAGCTGGTAAATAATATTTTCCAGCTACGGCTAGTGAAGCAAGAGCAGACAACTGCAAAAAGTAATATGTTCTAGGGTGTTGAGGAGTGAAGCGGACAAGTAAGCACAGCAATCTTAAGTTTTGCTAACAAGTGTGAACTTGTCTAAATCAGAGAAGCAGGTTAATCTTGCGTAAGTATCTCTGGTGAATGTGATCTTGATCCATAGTTCGATGTGATCTAAATCATTGACTAGTATCAGACTGAAAAATCGAGATCAGTTAAGCGCTAGCGATCATAGGAGGTCGTCTTTGAAACGAGCATTGAAAAAAAGAGTAAAGGCTGTGCTGAAAAATACCCCCAGCAACGACGATGCCCCGGCAAAACAGCTAAATGTAGTTAATCAAACAGTTGTTAACCGTCGGGCGCGGACAAAAGCTGCCGTGATTGGCTTGGCAATCTCAATGGGAGCAACCAGTCTTTTGGTGACTCGGCAAAGCGATCGAGTCCAAGCAGCAGCACCTGTGGGCAGCCAAAAGGCAGCCTCAAGTATTCCAGTTGCTCCTGATACTGAAGTGAAATTTGCTAACACAAAGCTGAAGAACAAACTAATTTCATCAGCAAGCGTGCCAGAAAATCCTGTCATCGTGGAACCGACAGCAATTTCACAATTGCCTGGGCTTGAAGCTAAATTGCAAGTTGCAGCAAGCGGAATATCAGTACAAGTTCCGACATCAGAAACCTCTTCCAAGACAGCTTATAAAACCTCTGTCTTCCAGCAACCTCAGTTGTTACGAGGAGTGCAAGCGGGTAACCAGTCAGGAGAGACAGTAGAAAAATTGTCTAGTACTAATGGTGTTGCTAACGGACAAACTGCATTCTCGAAAGCTCAACCACAAACACAGACACAGCAAAACACAGTCGCTAGTGGTGAAATAAATGTTCAACTAAAGGCGCAGCAAGAGTTGGCGCTAAATAATTTACAAGAAAAATCGAACCGTTTAAGAAAAAGTCTGGCGGAGTTGCGGTCTGGGGAGTCCAAGAATTTATCACAATCTGCCATAAAGGTGGCACAAGCAAAGATAACGGAGACAACACAAGAAAACTTACCACCATTAAGTGCGAGTAGTACGGTAATAGAACAGTCATCTACTCTCACAGAAGCTAAGGAAGCAAGTGTCTTATTGGGGTTGAAACAGCCAAAAGTACCAAGCGAGCTGATGCAGCAAGTAGCAACAACACCTGCACCAGCCACACCAAAAGTTGTCGCTTCATCAAACACTACAGCCTACGAAGTTAAACCTGGAGATACACTGGCAGCGATCGCCAGCAGATATAATACTTCAGTTTCAGAACTAGCAAAGGCAAATAACCTTAGCGATCCCAATCAACTGAAAATCAGTCAAACACTGATTATTCCTGCTGCTAGGATTGAGCGTAGCAATGTCCCACAGACATCAGTGGCAATTAAGCCATACAACGTACAGTCCCAGTCTAATAGCAATTCTCAGGTAGTTACTTCCCCTGCAAACGCTGTAAATATTTACCCGAATCTATCGGCTGCTTCACAGCTACCAGTTTTAGCCGATAACAGCAGCATTACTGTCCCAACAGCACAAACTGCGAAAAATCAGGTACAGCCAAATACTGCCATTGCACCCAAACAAGACCCTGCCAATACCAACACTCACGGTTTAGGCGGTGATACTCCAGTACCAACAGCTTTTGCTGAAATGCAGCTGGCTAGAAAACCAGAACAAAAGGTAGCAGCAGCAAAAAATGAACGTCTTCGCACCTTACAAGCGGAAATTCAAAGGTTGCAGGAAAAATACCGCGCCCAACAGTCCGGAAATATAGTTGCGTCAGCACCTAATGAGAGTGAAAGCAATAGTGCTGCGGTGCCTATTCCTGTAGCTAGTCCAAATAATTTTGCGGTGTCTACACCAGCTTCGATACGTCAAGATTTGGCAGTGCCAATTGCCGTTCCTAGCCCAATAGCACCTAGCTATAGCAATCAATCAGTTAAACCTCAATTCCGTGCTAATCTTTCCGTTGACGAACCAGTAAACCCTGAGTTCTTACCCAATCAAGCAACTCGTCTGTTAACTCCTGGCAAAACATCTGGCATAGGAAACATACGGGGAACTACTGTTACTCCAAAAGTCTCACTCCCGCCTTTGGCAGCAGTAGATCAATACTTGCCCAAACCGATTGACGAGACGATACCACCACCTTCGACATCCACTGTAGCCTACATTTGGCCTGCAAAAGGCGTAATGACCTCTGGCTATGGGTGGCGCTGGGGAAGAATGCACAAGGGAATTGACGTAGCTAATGCTACTGGTACACCAGTTTATGCGTCATCTGACGGTGTGATACAGGCTGCTGGCTGGAACAAAGGTGGCTACGGTAATCTTGTAGATATTCGCCATGCTGATGGCAGCATGACTCGCTATGGTCATAACAGTAAAATTCTGGTCAGAATTGGTCAGCAGGTGCATCAAGGACAGACAATTGCTCTAATGGGTAGTACTGGTTTCAGCACTGGCCCGCACAGTCACTTTGAAATCCATCCATCTGGCAAGGGAGCTGTTAACCCAATAGCTATGCTACCTCCTGCTCCTAACCGTATATAATTCTTAGTTGACTATAACTAAAATAATTACCTTATTTGTAAGAGGGAGTTTAGCTCCCTCTTTTATTTTTAATCGCTCAAGAAGCGCTATGGTATGTCTCTATTTCTATTATTGAATCGTAATTTTTCTGGCAATGAGAGAATTTTACTCAGGGTAAATCAGTAGATAAGTAGAAGGCAGAAGGGAAAAGCCAAATTCTGAGCAGATTTCACAGGTTGGCGTTTTACATTTAGTTATGTCCACCTACTTATAATTTTTACGAATGTGAGATTTATCCTTCAAAATTTAAAGGTATAGTGACTGTAAATGTAGTTCCAACACTAACTTGACTGCTGACACTAATTTGACCATTGTGAGCGGCAACACACCTTTTAACAATCACTAACCCTAACCCAGTTCCCTGAATTGATTGGACATTTGAGGCTCGATAGAAAGATTCAAAAAGTCGAGTTTGATCTGCTTCAGGAATACCAATTCCTTGGTCTTGAATCCGAAAAATAGCTACTCTCGTAATGAAGTCACAGGTTAAATCAAACCAAATGTTATTACTTGCCGAGGAGTATTTCACTGCGTTAGACAGCAAATTCATGAATATATAATGCAAGAGTCGTTCATCCATTAAAGCGTCTGTGCGATCGCTATGACAGGTAAAAATGATTTGATGTCCGGTAGTTGTAACAGCAGAAAAATCTTCGATTAACTCTCTACAGAAATTTTCGACATTCATCAAAGTAGGTTCGTATACGATTTTTTCTGCTTCAGACCTGCCCACAAATAGTACATCTTCCATGAGTTGTTTCATGGATTGCACAGCTTTTTTAATTCGCTTTAAGTAGGTATTTTTTTTTGTTTCTGTTAAATTTGCTCCTTGAATTTCTATGAGTTCGACTGCTGTTTGAATTACTGTTAAAGGATTGCGGAACTCATGAGAGACAGTGGAGATAAATAAGGATTTGAGATTATTGAGTTCTCGTTCTTTATTTAATGCTTGTTCTAGTAATTCTGTTTCTCGTCGTTCGCTAAGATCCCAAAAAACAACTACGACACCACTTATCTGTTTAGATTGCCGCATGATAGGTGAAGCACTATCACCGATTGGAACTCTTGATCCTTGTTTAGTAATTAAAGATGTAAATTCTGCTAAATAAACAACCTCTTGTTCGCGCAAAACTTTTGTGACTGGGTTTTCTAGTTTATCTTCTGTAACTTCATTTACAATATGAAAAATATTTGATACGTCGCATCCAAGAGCTTCTGCTTGCTGCCAGCCAGTTATTTTCTCAGCCGCAGGATTCATGAATGTTACTATTCCCTGTTCATCTGTGGCAATCACACCATCGCTCATTGAGTTTAACAGAGTTACCAGGCGATCGCGATTCTCTCGCAAGTCGCGTTCTAGCTGATGTTTTAACAGACCTATTTCAATAGCGATTCGTAAATCTTGTAATGTAAATGGTTTAACAATATATCCAAAGGGTTGAGTAATTTTAGCGCGTTGTAATGTATTACTATCAGCGTAAGCAGTTAGATATATAACGGGAATATCTAGTTGCTCGCGGATATGACTAGCAGCTGTGATACCATCCATCTCACCTTTGAGGATAATATCCATCAAAACGAGTTCTGGTTTTGTCTCTGATGCCTTGGTAATAGCAACTTTCCCAGAAGAAGCTGTACCCGTAACAATGTAACCTAATTGACTGAGTTGGCTGGCTATAGTTCTAGCCACTATGACTTCATCTTCAACTACTAAAATTCTCACTTGACCCATCTGAAATTTAATGCTGCAAATTTAACTTTGGAAATTTGATTTTAAATATCATTCCCTGTCTACTTTCTACAGTAATAGAACCTTCTAATTGTTCTGTTACCAAGTCATAAACTAATGAAAGACCTAAAGAATCTGTATTATCCCAATCTAAATCATGTGGTAAACCAATACCATTGTCTTGGATTGTCATTTCAATACTGTTACCGATATTGTGTAAAGCAATAATAATTTTGCCTGATTGCTGCTGGGGAAAAGCGTGCTTGAGAGCATTAGAAATTAATTCATTGACAACTAGTCCGCAGGCAATAGCTTGATCGACATTTAAGCTGACTGAATCTATATAAGTTTCTAAACTAATTTCTCCACCTCCGATTTGATAAGAAATTAGCAAACTAGTAGCCAGATTTTCAATATACTCAGCAATGTCCAGTTGTCCAATATTAGGTGAAGTATATAAATTCTTGTGAATTAGAGATATAGAATCGATTCGATTTTGGCTGTCTCGGAAAACTTTAATTATTTCTGGATCTTTAAGCGTTTGAGACTGGAGTTGCAAAAGACTAGAGACAATCTGCAAGTTATTTTTAACTCGATGATGAATTTCTTTTAATAAAACTTCTTTTTCAGCTAAGGCATTTCTTAAGTTAATTTCAGCTTTCTGGCGCTCGGCAAGTTCGTTTTGAGCTTGCTGAAATATACTGGATTGTTGAATAGCGATCGCAATTTGTACTGTCAGTCCATCGAGTAAATCTAATTGATTTTCTTCCCACTTACGGAACCCGCAGCATTGGTGTGCTACCAATAGCCCCCAAAGGGAACCAGATTTTTCCCCACCGACTTCTAACAGAATAGGTACGACTAAATTGGCTTTAACCTCAAACTGTTCTAATAATTGCAGATGACAATCACTGAGTCCGACCTGATAAATGTTAGCAACTGCTCGTTTGCGTCCCTGATAGTATTCGACTCCGCCACCTGTCTGAAAACAAGTATCTTCAATCTTTTGACCTAAAGAAACTGTCCAGCCAGGCTCTACTGATTCAGCCACAACTGTACCGCTCATATCTGAGGCAAACTGATAAACTACAACTCGATCTACTTCAAGTAAATCTCGCACTTCTTTAACTATGGCATTGAGAATGTTTTGGAGATTCAGAGATTGACGAATGCGTTGAGTAACAGTTCGCATCAGTTGCTCTCGTTCAGCCTGAGCTTTGAGAGCTAGTTCGCTTTGCTTGCGTTCTGTGATATCCTGACCGATACCGATGATTTGACCGTTGGGAAGGCTAACATTTGTCCAAGAGGTGTCTAGCATTCTACCATCACGTATCTGAGTTCTAAAATCAGCCCAACTGCGTTTTGCAGACTGAATAAAATTAATCACATCCTGACGATATTCAGGATCGGGATATAACACAGAAAGTAGATCGCGATTATGAAAATCTTTCATTTGCCAACCAAGAACATCTTCCCATTCTTGGTTTACCCACTGGAGTTGACCTTCAGTATTAATAAGTGCAATCATTAAGGGAATACGAGCAAAAATGCTTTGCAGAAATTCATTTTGTTCTTGAAGTTTGACTTCGGCATTTTTACGCTCAGTGATGTCAGATAATACAGCTAATATTGCCCATTCTCCATTGAAAGTTAAATACTGAAGTGAAGCGATCGCCCAGAAGGAAGTTCCATCTGTCCTCTTGAGTAAAAGTTCGTAATTTTGCAGCAAGCCTTGGTGGGTAAGAGCTTCTAAAAGTACTTGAAAATCTTGTGGGTCGTGGTACAAATTTGAAACTAAACAATTAACAAAATCATCTGGAGCAAAACGAAATGTTTGAATAAACTCTATATTCGCATATAAAATTAATCCATCAGATACGCGAGAAATAACTAACGGTACAGGAATTGTTTCAGTAACTGCTCGAAATCTCGCTTCACTTTCTTGAAGTTTTCTTTTGATTTGTTTGTGTTCTGTAATATCTTTAATATCGACCAGCCGTGCTTTACATCCGGCATAGTCTATAGCCTGTGTAAAAAGTTCGACATCAATAAGCTGTCCATTTTTACGAAGGTGTTGCCATCTTCCTGAGAAATTAAATTCAGTTTGATTTTTTGCTAAATATTCCAACAGTATTGGTACATCTTTTAAGGGGCAAATGTCAGAAATTCGCATTTGCAAAAATTCTTCTCGTGAGTAGCCATATTGAGTAATAGCAGCTTTATTTACTTCTAGAAATTGCCAATTTTGTTGGTGATAAATCAACATTGGATGAGGATAATTCTGGAAAAGAAAACTTATATTTGTCTGCTTTTCCTCAATTTGGTTTTGCCGATGTAACTCTAAAAGCCCGATAATTTGTCTTGCTAATTTTTGTAAGATTGCTTGCTTTTTTAATTCCAGATTTCGAGGAACAAAATCAATTACAGAAAGACTACCTAATGCAAAACCACTTGCGGTTAGCAAAGGAACTCCCGCGTAGAAGCGAAAAAAAGGTGCTGATATTGCAAGAGGGTGTTCAGCAAACCGTTCGTCCTGTAGAGTGTCTGAGACGATCGATATTTCTCTTTGCAGTATAGTGTAACTACTAAAAGAATTTTTGCGAGGCACTTCTAATATAGTTAATCCCACTTTAGATTTGAACCATTCTCGTTCAGCATCTACGAAGCTAATAAGAGCAATTGGTGTTTCACAAATCTCTGCTGCTAGCTGAGTCAGTTCATCAAAAATGTCTTCAGGTGGTGTATCTATAATTTGATATTGATAAAGTAATTTTAGCCGTTGGTTTTCATTTTCCGATAAGAGCATTGCTACATAATATAGCGATTCTTCGATCGCAAAAATTTTGCTGATGAGAATGATATTTGAGGTCGAGCGTAGACGATTGTTTAAAAAAACTAATAATCCCCTATCAGCACTTTTAGCAGACTATGGTTAGCTTTTGCAATATACCAAAGAGCTTTTGTTATAAAATTTACATATACAGCAGTTTGCAACTAAATGTTGGTTTGCTTTTGCCGTGCTATGATAGGCCAAAATGTCTGCCGCTTCAACGCAGATATACCCAAATATATTTACAGTGTAGATTTGCTATCAGAGATTTAGAGTTGAAATCAACAAACGAGCCAATTAGTAAGCGTTTACTTCTCCTCTATACCCAGCCCTGGCAGCGAGTTTACCTTTTTTTCATGATATTTGATACAGACATATAGACAAAAGAATCTCTGTATCTGTTTGGTTTATTTCATCTTGGTCGCCCTAAAGTTGTGATATATAGAACAGCTTCATCAATAGGAATGCCTAAAACTTCATTTACTCGATCGTCAAAGAAGCCGCCTATACCGCTAACACCTAAATTCAAACGAACAGCGGCTAAATTCAGCCTTTGTCCCAAATGCCCAGCATCCATGTGTAAGTAACGATAAACGCGATCGCCATATTGGGAAATAGCTGATTTCAGGTCGGCTGTATGAAAAAGCACTGCTGCTGCATCCCGCCCTAAATCCTGTCCCAAGCAGAGAAAGTGTAACTCTCGGCGGAAATTTTTGAAGCGAATTTGTCTCAATTCTTGGGCTTTAGGTGCGTAATAATAACAACCTGTCTCTAATCCTTTGACTCCGCAAACTGCAATAAATGTTTCTATGAGATTTAAATCAAAGTAATCTGGAGAATTATCTAAATTTTGGTCGATATAATTTTGCGGTTGATAGGTGAAGTCAAGTAAAGCTTTGAGTTCATCGAAGGTGAGATCGTCACCGCTGTAGGCACGGGTAGAACGTCGCTTGTGCAGAGTCATTTCCAAGTCTGAAAGTTCTTCTCCCCAGAAAATCGGTGTCGTAGATGTGGGAATTTTCAAACAAAAAGAAAAATTATATTTATCTTCTAAGGACTTTTCTTGTTTGATAGTTGGTAAATTGAGTTTGCCAACTATACCTTTGGGGAGTTGGGTATGCTGATGAAAATATGTCAGCAATTCGCCATCTGGAATGTCTGGGTAACTAGTTTCGGTGGCAGAGGGTAAAGCCGTACATCCTGTGGGCAAATTTTGTTTGATATCTAATAAGTCTGCCAGAGCTAAGACAGCGATCGCTCCTTCTTGTTGTGGATCGATATAAAGCAAATCGTTTACTGCTTCATCCACAAAACCGCCAATCAAATGCGGGCGATAGTCAGTAATCGCACCTGCTAGCTCGATATTACCTAAGAGGTGTCCTGTATCTAAAAAAACCCGGCGGTAAGCTCGATCTTCATACCGCCACGCCGAACGATAGAAAACCGCAGTCACGATAATTGCTAATTGAGTACTTTCGAGAGAGGAATGCCAAAAACAAGCTTCTTGCAAAGCCTGCCAAACATCGCTTTCCCAATAATGCATCAGTGAATGAGTCCGACACTGGTAGTTATACAATCCAGGTGGCAATAATCGCGTTCCACGGGAGACTACATAGACTTCAGCAGGATATAATCCCCCAGCACTAGGGGCAGCTCGTAAATACACCGTACTACCCATAGAAGGCATTCTCGCCGTCAGTCCGTAGCTGCGAAACAGTAACCTTGATAATCTTTGCCACCATTGAGCATCTGGATCGTTAACTAATACCTGTGGTATTTCTTGAATATAGGGTTTGAGATCGACAGATGAGCCAATTTTGTACTCTTTAAACGGCACTGGCTGTTTAGCCCAGTCTAACCCTTGATGTTTGGCAGCAAGGGTTTCAGGGTCATATTTAGTACGTTCGTGGTAGTGCTGGGCAATCGATTGGTGTATTTCTGGCATAGTACTTACAATATACCTTCAGGGCGTTCTTTTCTCGATCTTGGCATTCATCCAGCTGATTATTCGCGTTAATTCGTACAATCTTCAGACTTACAACGTAGTACTGAGAAATTCCCAATGGATACTTGAGTATGGCTTAGTTTAGAGATGCTAACAGGAAAATATCGGTTAAAGGGAAACGATTTCGGAAATTAAGTTTGTTAGTCATTCAGAATCAGTTGATTCTGGTGTTTGTAGCAAACGTAAACGTGGTGATTGGGTTCGCCGCCAACGGCTAAAGCTATAAATACCAGCAGCCAAAATTAACAAATAAGGGCTGTAAACTATTAACCAAATACCCAGTTTCAGTAAACCAACAGTAAATGCACCAAACGAGTTAGTGGAGTTGTTCCAAGTTTCCTGAATTTGCGAACCTACTGCACGTTGAGGACTGCTGCTAGATACTGCTGCTTCTAAGTTTAGTGCGATCGCAGAGTATGCAACTTGATTTTGTAAGTTTTTCAGTTGGGCATCAATTTGTTCTATGGATTGCCGGACATTACTCAGTTCTTGAGCAACACTTAACACATCTCTAACAGACCCCGCTCGATCCATAATTTTTTGCAAATTAGCTTCTGTTTTCCGGAGGTTAGTTAATCTAGCTTGAAAATCCACCAAGCGATCGCCTACATCTTCCGCAGCAATATTGCGATTTTCTACAGTTCCTAATTTAGCTAATTCTTCTAAGGTAGATTCTAGTGAGTTCTGCGGCACTCTTAGCTCTATAGAAGCAGTGTGACGCGAACTATTACGTGTGGGTTGTTGTTCTTGTAACCCAATCAAGTCTCCTTGTTGCTTGTTGATAATTTGCGATACAGAATCAATACTTTTATCCACAGAGTTCACAATCACAGTCATTGATGCCTTTTTGATCAATTGCGGACGCGGACGAGATACTGGTGCTGCTTGTGTCTTTTGAGAGACATCGCTAGCAGTTTCAGCAATCGGTGCTGCGCGATCGGCTGAACTTGGTAATGCCTGATTTGATGGCGAATGAACAGAAGCACAACTACTAAAAATTGCTCCTCCCAGCAATGCACTCACAAACAAAGCAGATTTACGTATTAATGGAGTTGAGATGTACATAATCTACCCCTAGGTGGATGAAGTTAATCTCAGTATCTCCGAAGAAAAACACAAACCTGGGATTGTTGCGATTTATGTAACAAGCACGCGCCCTTCGGGTGACGCTCCTGCGTCGCTAACGTCACTTTGCCAGACGCTCGAAGACTCGCTAACGCTGCGCTAACGACGCAAAGCGCCAAGACGGCAAGTGACTCACCAAAACTGCGATCCCCTTACTGCAACGCACTGTTTCCCCTATCTCCTTTACTACCTATCCTCCTATCCTCTTCCTAACTCCTAACTCAGCACAATTTTCCATACAGAGATAAAGTAAAACCCCAGAACTGGGAATTTCTGGGGTTGTTAACCTGACCACCCTTACATTTGTAATTGAAAAATCTATGAAATTGTTGATAAATGGTGAAGTTACAAAGACCTAAATAGCTAATTTGTGTCTAAAAATACTTACTATATAACTGATATTGCTATTGAATGATAGTAGCAATAAATGTTATTATTACTAGCCCAATCTCATTTCTATTTATGTAGTGAAATAATTTCGGATTTTATCCAAGTGTAATCAGCTTTGAAATGTGGAAAATAAAAGATAAAATTCTCTAATTTATGTCTAAGTATCTATTTTATTAACCTTGAATTATCACTGATTAAGATGAAAAATAAAAATATCATGTATAACATGATTGTAGACGATTAAAGTGACAGAAAGCCTCATTAATGTCCGCGATCGCGGACATTTTTATAGGTAATTTCTTACAAATAAAATTTAGTAAACCTTCCCGACTATGGAAATTGAACCAATTTCTAGTCTTTTGAGAAAAAGTTTGTTATTGAGCTAATTACAATTTCCAAAATATCCAATTTCTCAAAGGCCTAAGCGACAGCGTAAGCACCACAATAGCTGGGAACAAGACGTATGTTATTACATCCTTTAAGAACCCCTGAAAGCAAACACAAAGCCTAACTCAACCCTAACCTGCGGTAATCTGTGTAGAGCACTTCTATACGTTGTGCATTTTTCTATGTACCCAAAGAAGGGCTATCCTGACTATTTTTTGGCATAGTCAAAGCAACTGCGGCGGCAAAGGCAATTTCTGCTGCTATTTGATAAGCAAGTTTAATATTAGATGCAGCTTCTTTAGTATGAGAAAGGGAAGATTTTCGGGGGCGTGCCTCTTGTTTGACATCGCCAGCGCTAATAGCTCGCTGCAAAATAATGAAGGCATCTAGGTCGTCTGAGTCATAACTTTTTTGAAGTAGCACTTGTATTCGGTTTTGATCTGCAACACTCAAAAAACCGGTGCTTAAAGCTTGTTGGACAATTTCTTGAATTAAAAGCATAATTTGAACCAAGTGTGTGAGTTAATAGTAATACTTCCGTTTGGAAGTTTGGTCTTTCGTATATAGTGTTGTAGACCTAAAGTGTATCTAGATTGTCTTCAAAATGTATAATGACTGATACCTAGTACGCATCACCCATTTGGATCGCCCGATCGGGTGATTTACAAGTTTTGGAAGATATGTAATGGGAAAGAAGACTCTTTTACTTTTTTAGTTATTCCAGATGTCAAAAGTACCGCAGATATGACTTTGAGTGTGATGGAGTTTTAGAATTGATTAAGCAAAATTAATTATATGTACTGAAGGGAAGAGTAATTATTTTTTTGTTGTAATCTTAATATTTTATTTATTATTGGGAAAGCTTCAATACTGCTTTTTTCTTTATTTGTGTTTAATAAATTTTGTCCAAGTACATTAAAAGGACGACAGTTTTCAATTGTCTATAATATGTTCTCCTTGGGAAGGTTAATAAGCAAACGAGTAATGCTATTTTAGGTTTGTCGCAATTATTGGACTAATTTGTATAACAAGATACGGTTAATTAAAAAGAAAACTATTAAAAAAGCGATCGCTTGCATAAATATTTATGTTATTTATCCAACACTAACTCTTTTCATTTGGTATAAAAATGTTTATTAAAGATTTTATCCAAGTCATTATGAATTAGTAGCTAGAAGTAAATTTACTTCTTAAGAGCGAGCCACTAAAAATAAAATGTGTTAATCTTGATAGGCAATCATGATTATAAACTTTTCATTAAACTGTAATTATGATTTTGTCGATCTGTTAATTCATCGGTGTGCAACATGATTAGAGCAGCATACTCTAGAAATTCGTTGCAAGAAAGTCGTCATCGCAGTCGGGGAAGTGCTTATTTGTTTGCACCGATGGTGAACTTTAATGTGATGGCTGAAGTTGGGGATACTCCACCCTAACATTAGATTTGCTTGGGTAAGCATATTAATATAAGTTCAATAATTACATTTTCATACGTGGGCAGAATAATTTGTCATGTTCGATATAGCCCAATACAAATGTAGTTGTATTGAATAAATCTTGTTAAATTGGGTTGTGCAAAAATAAAAACATCTTGACAGGAAGCAGTTTGAAAGCCAATAACTGTATTAACAGTTAATTGTCTAGCTATTCAAATATGCTATAAAAACTACAATTACTCTGTCAAAAGTACCCAATTTTACAATTTAATAGTCTGAAATAAAACGCTGCAACTCACTGACTAGTCGCTGGGAAATTCAGTCTGGCAGAACAGCAACATTTTGGCTTGCTTTGATATAGACATACTGCCATAGGATTTTGATCGTTTCTTCAGGCATATCAGATGCAGATGCAGTTCGAGATTTGCTGATATATTCAAATCCAGACTTTTGTTTTCCCAAGCAATAGGGAAATCGCCTAAAAAGTTGGGGAAATTTGTGTATCACTACAAATCAAATTCATAAATAAAGAATCAGAATAACTGCGACTACCAGAAGACAGGATACAACCCAAACAAACATTTAATACTGTAACCAAGAATTTAGTTGAGAGATATTTAGCCATGAATAACGTGCAATTTTCTTCAAAATGGCAGCGTTTGCAAGAATTATTCGTAACCACTTGTTTAGGAGATATTCCCACGATCGCTTTCGGGCCAAAGTTACGAAATCTGATATATAGTAGGATTTTTGCTCGGATGGGTAGCGAAGTTTATATTCAAAATGGTGTGGAATTTATTGGGACTAACTGTATAGCAATTGGTAAAGGTGTATATATTTTTAAAGGTGTGCGTATCGATGCTAAAGGACACGAAAATAACATAATATATCTCGAAGATCGAGTAGCGATCGAACGCAATGTGAATATTGGCTGCTTAGAAGATACGTGTATACATATTGGAGAAGAAACCTTCATCGGCCCTGATGTCTCTATTGCAGGCCCTGGACATATCAAAATTGGTAAGCACTGTATGATAGCAGCCCATTCAGGGATATACGCCAATCATCACAATTTTGCAGATCCAAAAAAGCTAATCAAACATCAAGAAGTTATTCGTCAGGGAATTGTGATTGAAGATGACTGTTGGTTAGGACATGGGGTAACAGTATTAGATGGTGTCACTATTGGTAAGGGTAGTGTGATTGGTGCAGGAGCAGTTGTCAATAAAAATATTCCTGCCTTCTCTGTTGCTGTAGGTATCCCTGCGCGGGTAATCAAAAGCCGAATAGCCAAAGATTTGGTAGCATCTTCTGACTGATAATGAGTGCTTGAGTTAGAAATCAAGAAGAGGATAGGGGCATAGGGAGCAGAGGAGATAGGGGGAAAAAGAGTATGGGAAATAAGAGCGGTTCATGTATAGTCATCTTTCACTCCCCATCCCCTCTGTCCCTTTACTTCTTTCTCGCTGGAACTGGAAACTTACGCTGTTGGTAAACGTCTCAAGAGTAACGGTTCTGTACTACTACCAGTGTCATCTGAAAAAGGGACGAGATTTGGGTAAGATAAAGGAGCTATCTTTTCTGCGTGGCAGATACTGAGAGAGCCTTTTCTCAAAACCCTTGGAGCTATTTCTATGGTGACTTTAAAAATCGTTGTTTATATTGTTGTTGCTTTCTTCGTGACTATCTTCGTCTTCGGATTTTTGTCGAATGACCCAGCTCGTAACCCCGGTCGTCGGGATTTAGAGTAGAATCCCGATAAATTATCCGCGACTGCCGGCAGGCGGGAAACACAAGACGTTAAAGACACTTGTTTGAACGAGACGGCAGTTGCTATAACGGAGAAATCTCCCGTACATTGTTCGGAAGGGAATTCTCCAAAGCTCGTTGTTGCTCTAAAACTTGCGAATGAGAGTTTTTTCGGCAACGCAGTGTCTTCTTCCGGGCGGCTTGCTGCATGTAAGCAAAAAGCAAAAGTCGGAAGGCTAAAAGTGTAATTCATCCTTCCGGCTGTCAATTGGCTATTTGCTAGCTTGATTGTTTCCAAATATGCTTCATTCAGTTCCACCGCCTACACTGCCTCCTATCCTCGAACCGATACAACCTGTAAATTACACTACATCTGCTAGCGAACTCCAGTTTCCAGCGCTCGCCCAAGCTAATCCCGGTATCCAAGAAAATAGAGACTCCAAGCAAAAACGGGAAGCGCCAACAATCCCAAATACAGGTATTGTGGGAAATTCTCAACCAGTAATTTCTAACGATACCGCTCAGTATAATTCCCTAACTGCTAAACTAGCAGCACCCAATAAACCGGAAACTTTCCCACCAGAATTTTCTCCTCTTGCCGCCTCTAGGAGTGCTGTAAATTTGGGTTCGCCTCAAGTTGTTGGTTATCCTATGCAGCAGGTTAAAGTTGCTAATTTCGGTGATGTCACTAGTTCAAATAGCGCTGTTGTTCCTAACATCGCAAGCGATCGCAACTTCAAGCCAGCGAAAACGCAAGTCTTAGCTGAAGAATTAACCCAACAAATACAACCACTCAATCCGACTGCACAACAATCTTCACAAGAAAATAATCTCTCTGTTTCTGCTGTCGATCGCGCACCCAATCCAGCAAGTTCTCAGCCAGTAAAAAATATTATAGAGTTTAAGTCTCGCAGCCTCACAAGCGAAGCTTCAACACCCACTACTATAGAATTTCAGTCACCAAAGCCAACCCAACCACCTACTACTACTCCCCAAAAGCCTGCACCTGCTAATACGCCACCAACACAGAGAATTGTAGAAGTGACATCAGATAGGCAGGAGTATGACGAACAAAGGCGCATTGTCACCGCAGAAGGTAATGTAGTAGTGCGATTTGATGGGGCAGTAGTCGATGCCGATCGCTTGCAAGTAAATTTAGATAATTTGATTGCCGTTGGTGAAGGCAATGTGGCATTGACACGCGGCGATCAGATTTTGCGAGGACAACGCTTTACTTATAACTTTGTCCAAGACAGCGGCGAACTAGAAAATGGCAGAGGGGAGATTTACATACCCTCAGTATCAACAGACTTCGCTTTTAACTCCACCGATGTGAGCGCTGGTGGAGTACCACAGCGACCGCCAAGCGATCGCATCAGAGCCAACCAACCCACTGCTGGCGTAAGCAGTCCGGGAGGAATTGACATTGCCTTGGGTGGTGGCCGAGACGCTAGCAACGTCCCAGCCCAGAAAACAGGTGGTGTAGTCAGGCGGGTACGGTTTGAAGCTAAACACATTGATTTTTATCCACGAGGCTGGCAAGCCAGGGATGTGCGGCTCACGAATGACCCGTTTTCACCCCCAGAACTAGAGTTACGGGCTGATAAAGTAACTGTGACGCGCGAAGCTCCCTTGATAGACCGAATTAAAACACAGCGCCAGCGTTTAGTATTTGACCAAAAACTCAGTCTGCCAATTCCTATAGATCAACGAACCATTGACCGTCGGGAGCGGGAAGTTACACCTACAATAGTGTCCCCTGGTTATGATGGCGATCGCCGGGGTGGTTTATATATCGAACGGAACTTCACACCTTTAAATACCGAACAGGCAAGCTTTTCCATCACGCCCCAGTTTTTCGTACAAAAAGCCGTACAAGGAGGCGTAGATGATGTTGCATCAGTATTTGGTTTGAAGTCGAGGGTGAATGCTGTTTTCGGCCCGCGGACTACACTTCAAGGTTCTGGTGATTTAACTAGTCTTGACTTGGGCGAGATAGAAGATAATCTGCGAGCGAGTTTGCGATTACGCCAGTTATTAGGCAAACCCAATCCCCATATTCTGAATTTAGAATATAGCTACCGCGATCGCCTTTATAACGGTACTCTCGGTTATCAAACCGTTCAGAGTAGTCTCGGCGGTGTGCTGCTTTCGCCAGTGATTCCTTTGGGTAAGAGTGGTGTTAATCTCACCTATCAAGCAGGCGCTCAATACATCAACGCCAACACCGACCGCCAAGACTTGCTAAAACCGATTCGAGACAACGATCGCATTTCACTAGGTCGCTTACAAGCCAGCGCTTCTGTCAGTAAAGGCTTTTTACTGTGGCAAGGGAAACCATTACCACCCACTCCCACACAGGGATTACGATACACAGCCAATCCTGTAGTTCCTTATTTGCAAGCGATCGCTGGGGTGACGGCTACTAGTAGCTACTACAGCAATGGAGACAATCAAAGCACTTTAACTGGCACAATTGGCTTAGTAGGGCAAATTGGTAACTTCTCTCGTCCTTATTTAGACTACACCGCTTTTAATATTACTTATTCTCAAGGCTTAAACAGCGGATTATCACCCTTTTTGTTCGACCGCTCTGTTGATAATAGAGTCCTAAGTGCTGGCATTTCCCAACAAATTTACGGGCCATTTCGCTTAGGCTTTCAAACATCAGTGAATTTAGATACAGGAGAAGAAAGTAGTACTGACTACATTTTAGAATATAGTCGCCGCACCTATGGAATTACCCTGCGTTATAATCCAGTGTTGGAATTAGGTGGCTTTAGCATTCGGATTAGTGACTTTAACTGGACTGGTGGTACTAATCCATTTTCTAATGGCGAAGTTAGGCCAGTTGTGAATGGCGTAGAACAGCAAAATTAACGTTAAATGAGGAAGAGTACGAGGGTGGAGGGACAAAGGAGAAAAAGATAATACAGAAATTACTCTTATCTCCCTATCTTCTCAGTTTCCCATCCCCTTTTTTTCTCTATTCTCTTCAATTAGTGGCGGGTCTTAATCCCCCAATAAAAGATTGCTGAATTCTTTCTTTTGACTTCTGAATTCTTCTTCAATAAGAGGCATTAATTTTATCAAGAATAAAAATATATAGCAAACAAATTAAAGGTTAGGACATCTTGAAAGCGTAGATGTTAGGAATAGTAATGTTTTACCCCTGCCTTCTGACTCCTGCTATAATTGCCCTTACCGCTGGATAAAAAATATTGATATACAGCAACAATTATTGATGATCTTTGATTGTTGTTTCAACTAAAAATGTATATTTAGTAAGTTTTTATAAATTTCTAAATAAATATTAACAATAAAATAAATAATTTAAAAGAAGGTCAAATAAATTGATTGAAAAAAATATGATAAATATCAAAAAAATAGGGATAATCTCTAAAGGCAGAAATCATAACAACCATTAATTTTGGACAAAGTTTGATGTCTATAAACTGTTTCTAACTTCAGGGGAGGATTCAGTAATGAAGACTCGGTCGCAATTAGCCTGAAGGAGAAATGAAAGGATTGGGTATTGGGGATTAGTGATTGGGAAAAAAAAGATGTATGCTATTCATCCCAGTTCCCAATCCCCAGTCGCCAGTCCCTAGTACCTAGCATTTGAAAAATTAACAAAGAGCGGAGAATTATATGACTAGCAGAAGTGCAATCACAGCAGCGCTTCGCTTGAGTGAAAAGTTACCTTTTCCGCTCAAGCGATTAGCAGATTTAGCTTATAACTATTGGTGGTGTTGGACTAGCGATCGCATAGCGCTATTCCAAACTATCGATCCCCAAGAATGGGAACGGTGCGGGCATAACCCAGTGGCAATTTTAGAGGCGGCAAGTTACGAACGTCTGACTCAGTTAGCAGAAGATCCTTTTTATCTCAAGCAAATTTCCGCCCTAGCGCGGGAGTTTGATACTTACATGGCACAGCAAGATACTTGGGTGAGTCGCGTTGCACCGCAAGTTTCCCCAGACCGCCCCATAGCTTACTTTTGTGCGGAATTTGGCATCCATGAATCTCTACCCGTATACTCTGGCGGCTTAGGCATTCTCGCCGGGGATCACCTAAAATCATCATCGGATTTGGGCGTACCGATGGTTGGTGTCGGCTTGTTGTATCGCCAAGGTTATTTTCGGCAACGCTTAAACCGCCACGGTTGGCAAGAAGATTACTACTTGGATAATCCCTTTCTCCGGATGCCCATAGAGTTAATTAAAAATGAACAAGGGGAACCGCTGACCATTAAGTTAGAAATTCGCCAGCGCCAAGTGAAAGTGCAGATTTGGCGAGTGCAAGTAGGGCGGGTGAGTTTATATTTACTAGATAGCGATCGCGAAGATAACGATCCCATCGACCGCTGGCTAACTGGACATTTGTACGGCGGTAACTTAGAAACTCGCATCGCCCAAGAAGTTGTCTTAGGAATTGGCGGTGTCCGGGCATTAGAAGCCTTGGGAATTCAACCTTCCGTCTATCACCTCAACGAAGGACACGCCGCCTTCTGCACTTTAGAAATTGCCAGACTCGAAATCGAGCGTACAGGCAAATCTTTCTACGACATTGAAGCCAAAGTCCGGAACAGTTGCGTATTCACGACCCATACACCCGTTCCCGCCGGTCACGATGTATTTTCTCCCGATTTAATCGATTCGTACTTTGCCCAGTACTGGCCGCAATTGCGACTTTCCCGCGAGCAATTTTTAGCATTGGGCGCTAGGCGACTAGGCGATCCTTGGGAACCATTCGGTATGACTGTTTTAGCCTTGCGGATGTGTCGTGCTTGTAATGGCGTGAGTGAATTGCACGGTCAAGTTTCCCGTAAAATGTGGACAGTTCTCTATCCACAAAGGTCTGAAGATAAAGTACCAATTGGTTACATTACCAATGGCGTTCATGCACCCACTTGGACTGCTCCTTTATTGGCTGACCTATACAATCAGTATTTGGGAGAAGACTGGAAAACTCGTGCTGTCGATCCCCAGATGTGGGCGAAAGTTGACGAGATTCCCGACGAGGAACTGTGGTCGCGGCATCTCATCCTCAAAGAAAGACTAATAGCCTATACTCGCTACAAAGTCAAGAAAGCACGGGAACAGCGCGGAGAAGATTACAAACTCATTCAAGCCAGTGACAGCCTCCTCGACTCGAATGTATTAACAATTGGATTTGCCAGACGCTTTAGCCCTTACAAACGTGGCGATCTGATTTTGCGGGATGCTCAAAGGGCATTGAAGATTTTTGATGATGCTAAACGTCCAGTACAAATTATCTTTGCAGGTAAAGCTCACCCAGCCGATGAAGAAGGCAAGCGAATTATCCAGCGCTTAATGGAATGGTGTCAAAATTCCGGAATTCTCAACCGAGTTGCCTTTATTGAAGATTACGATATTTACACCGGACAAAAACTCGTGCAAGGTGTGGATGTCTGGTTGAATAATCCCCGTCGTCCTCTAGAAGCATCTGGTACGAGCGGACAAAAAGTCTGCTTTAACGGTGGTATTAATTGCAGCGTCCTTGATGGCTGGTGGTGTGAAGGCTACAAAGCTGGCTCAGATGGTAAAGGAATTAACGGCTGGGCAATTGGCGAAGATGCTCATACCAGCGACCAAGAATTACAAGACCGCATTGATTCGCGATCGCTTTATCAGCTATTAGAAGAGGAAATTGTTCCCCTGTACTACGACCAAGATGCTCAAGGCATTCCCCATCGCTGGGTGCAGATGATGAAAGCATCAATTAAGACCAATGCACCGTTATTCAACACAGACAGGATGATTGCTGACTACGTTTCACAAGTCTACGTCCCGGAAATTGCTACGCGTGTAGAACCAATTTTAGCTAAGGTTCTGCTATAGAGCATTTTCAGTTTCCTGGTTAGATAAAGGGGTGGGTTATCTACCCCTTTTTTTAATAGACTTCTTGCAAAAGTCGGGAAAAGGGGGAAAGGTTTGTTATTTTCCCTTTCCCCTTTAACCTTTTCCCGTCTGTCAAAAAGACTTTGGCAGACTACTAGAGGTTTGCTAAAGTCAGAATTATCCGGCAACTCCAAGGATTGGCAAATGGTTAGATACTCGCCCCAAATACAATCCGATTCGTCTCAAAGACATCTGCCTCCGCTTGAAAGTGGCGATCGCCTCACTCGCCCTGAATTTGAACGGCGTTATGCGGCTGCAACCCATATCAGGAAAGCAGAACTGATTGAAGGAATCGTTTACGTGGCATCTCCCTCAAGACACGAACAGCATGGCAAACCCCACAGTCGAGTTATAACTTGGTTAGGAGTCTACCAATCACTGACTCCCGGTGTTGATTTGAGCGTTGAACCGACAGTCAGACTAGATTTAGATAACGAACCACAGCCAGATGCAGTGCTGTTTATTGAGCCGAACGCAGGCGGACAAACCCGTTTGAGCAGCGATGGTTACATTGAAGGCTCTCCCGAATTAATTGTTGAAATTGCCGCGAGTAGTGTGGCGATTGATAGAGGCACTAAAAAACAAGTTTATCGCCGCAATGGGGTGTTAGAGTACGTAATTTGGCAATCCTACGAGAATCAAATTGAATGGTTTTGCCTAACCGATGGCGACTATCGATTGCTATCTCCCGATGCAGATGGAATTATTCGCTCTCAGGTATTTCCGGGTTTATGGTTGGCAGTGGAGGAACTATTAAATAATCAGATGGTGCGAGTGTTAGAGGTGGTGCAAGCTGGGTTGAAGTCACCAGAACATGCAGCGTTTGTGCAGCAGTTGCAGAAAGAAAAATAGGAGTGCGATCGCCTTTAAATTATTAATTAATATGCGTATATGGCAAGCCGATTTTTATCGAAGTCCGCTACAAGATACATCTGGACAAGTTTTATGGGAGTTGTTAATTTGTGACGCAACTCGTAACTTTGAGTATACAGCTACCTGTCCCCAGTCAGCAGCGAATTCAAATTGGGTTGCAGAGCAAATTCAGCTAGCAGCTGGCGAACAATTGCCAGATTTGATTCAAGTATTTCGTCCTCAATCTTTGAGTTTAATTCAGGCGGCTGGGCGCAATTTAAATATTAATGTCGAACCTACCCGCCGCACTTTGGCATTAAAACAATGGTTGCAAGAAAAGCAATATCCCTTAGCGCTGGATAAACCACCACCCGCACCATTACCAGAGAATTTGTGGGGGGAAGAATGGCGCTTTGCTACACTTGCGGCTGGTGAACTCGTAGATGTGTTTGCGGAACGTTTAATTCCCGTTTTGTCCGTGCCAGAATTTCTTAAACCCATCAATCTGGGCTTGGCATCAACACTTCCTATACCTGGTGTAGTAATTTATGGTGGCAGGCGATCGCTACGTTTAGCAAGATGGTTAGAACAAGCAAGTCCCGTAGCGCTAAATTATCTAGCTGGTACGCCCGATGGCTTGGTACTAGAAGCTGGTTTGGTAGACAGGTGGATTGTCGCAACTTTTGAAGATGCAGAAGTTGTAGCCGCAGCTAAAGTTTACGAACAACGCAAGCAACAAAGTCAAGGGTTACATTTTCTGTTGGTACAGCCTGATGATTCAGGAATGACTTACAGTGGCTTTTGGCTGTTGCAGGCAGAAAAGTAATAAGCTGAAAAATATCTAAATTGCATAATCTAATTAAATGAAACTATAGTGGTGTCGGCTTCTTGCCCACCCTAGCTATGCAAGTTATACCAATTCGTAATTCGTACAGGCGCGGATGGGTAGCTGTTTGAAATCAAATTTTGGTAAATGAGCTTGAAACCCTTTTAACATCAGGCTTGCGAACAAAATATATCTTTTAGTTGCCGCGCACCTTATCTAGAAAGGGTTTTAGCTATTTGCTGATTACTGGGTAACAATTTTTTATGCTACTATTACATCATTCGCGCAACAGAACCTTGAAAATCCAATATAGATTGTATTCCAGGCGACCGCAGTTGAAATTTCACTTACTCCCTATTAGGGATTGAAACCAGCAATCAACTGCAAAGCTTTATCATAAGTAGTTGAAATTTCACTTACTCCCTATTAGGGATTGAAACACCCCAAGGGAAACTTTCATACGCAGCGTTCATCCGTTGAAATTTCACTTACTCCCTATTAGGGATTGAAACTATTCAATCGGCAGCTGCAACGGATTGAAAAGCCTGGTTGAAATTTCACTTACTCCCTATTAGGGATTGAAACGGCGATTTCAAAAACCTGTCGCGGATTAGACATGTTGAAATTTCACTTACTCCCTATTAGGGATTGAAACCCTCAAGTTGGACTTCCACCTGTCCACGTGGACAGTTGAAATTTCACTTACTCCCTATTAGGGATTGAAACTTTAACAGCAGTGAAAGAACCAGCAGCAGCTTTAAAGAATGTTGAAATTTCACTTACTCCCTATTAGGGATTGAAACTTTAAATAATTCACCTGGTGGTACTTCCAACCATCGTTGAAATTTCACTTACTCCCTATTAGGGATTGAAACTCTTTACAAGATAATGCTCGAAGAAATTTTGAAAGGTTGAAATTTCACTTACTCCCTATTAGGGATTGAAACCTACCTTTTTTGCATCTGTATTTACTGATTGTAAGTTGAAATTTCACTTACTCCCTATTAGGGATTGAAACTGCAAAGATGGTAGGCAATCGCATGTTGTTTGGAGTGGTTGAAATTTCACTTACTCCCTATTAGGGATTGAAACGAGAAGGGCATTTACTTCAATGTGACCAATAGAGACGTTGAAATTTCACTTACTCCCTATTAGGGATTGAAACTATTTCTACTCTTGCGTATCCCTCTGATGGACCTATGTTGAAATTTCACTTACTCCCTATTAGGGATTGAAACGTGCATCTTCTGGGACGACAGCGAGGAACCACGTTGAAATTTCACTTACTCCCTATTAGGGATTGAAACAGTAAACAAACAATCTGATTGTAGTTTTGAAGATGGTTGAAATTTCACTTACTCCCTATTAGGGATTGAAACAATGCAGCGTATGATTAAGCGATCGCTAATGCCGTTGAAATTTCACTGCAAAAAATCTGCCAATCTCATTAAAAGATTAGCAGTTAGGGTCTTTTGTAGAATCGGAGCGGCGGGATTCGAACCCACGACCTCCACTACCCCAAAGTGGCGCGCTACCAAGCTGCGCTACGCCCCGGTCAGAATTTCTATCATATTACAAAACATTGGGATAATCAAGAGGCAGATTTAAAAAACTTTGAGCATCCCACTAGCTTGCAATAAACCCGGTACAGCAGAAGCATACCATTGACCTTCTACACACCGTCCTTTATTGAGGATAAAGTGCAGATTGTATTCATGGGGATAACCTTCTACTTCCATCCATAATAAATCGCTTTCAGCTTCACAGGCGATTTTCTCTTCGTCCATCAATTCTTCTGTGAGTTGCTTCATGGTGTCTGCTAACTGTGCCAGTAACCGACAAAAATCATCTAATTCGGCTTCTGTTAACTCAATTGCCCAATTATCAGTACCGACTAAGCCTTTAAATTCAACTGCATTGGGATTCCAGCCAATACGCCAACCAGATCCGCTTTTAACTAAACGTTCCATTAAGAGTTAGGAGTAGGGGAAGTAGGGGAAAATTTCTCACTCAGCGCTTCTGACTTTTGCCTTAAAAATCAGGAGCGATCGACTTCTAGCAAAGTGCTGAGTGCTGAGTTCTGAGTCACCGAAGTTTGCCCGGAGGGAAACCCTCCGACGCTCGATGACTCGCTAACGCTGCGCTATCGCAACTTCTCGCTGAGTATAAACCCAATGCTTACCTAGTTTCTAGCAATCAATACTGTCCTAACCTTTGGTTCAATTGCTATATATTCTTAATTTTATTACCTCAACAGTTGAGCGCCACCTTGTTGGGGCTGCTTTGGAATCGTGGAGTTACTAGGACTAGGTGTGGTGTTTGAGGTGGGGGTTGGGGTATTTTGATAATTTTGATTAAAAATATTGGTTAAAACTTGCACCAGGGTATTTCTTTGACGACGGGTGAGATTGGCAATAGCTTTGCGATCACTTTCTAGAGGATTTTGCCGTAATGTATCGTTACCTGGATAGTTGGTTTCATACATAATCTCATTCGCACCCAAGTAATCGGCTAAGGTTAATTTCCAATCTAGGCGATAATTTGGGGCACGTTCTTTTACATAAATGTGATAACGAATTAAACGACTTGCCAAGGTATTGTTCTCAGCAACTTTCCCCGTCTCTTTGCTGATGTATTTGTTTTCTTTTGGGAGGTCAGGCAATTGTTGATAAACTTTTTGCCAAACATCGCCAGGACTTATTCTCTGAGCCATAGCAGGTTCTATACCAAGTAAATTGCTTGGTGTTATACCCACTCTTGAAGCCAAAACAATTATACTCACCACCATTAAGATGATGAGTGCTGAGTTGAAACTGAGAATAAATTGGCGGATTGATTTAGAAAGAAGTTTTTTCTTTTTCATATAGGGAAAATTCTGAGGTGAAAGTCTAATGCAAATACTTTCGTACTCAACACCCAGCACTTTCAACTCAGCACTGTTTTAAATTTCGCCAATAATTTCTGGCTGAGTCAATTCGTCAGACATTTCGATAATTGCCCTCAGTACTGGCTTCATCATCACATCTTCCGCGGGACTATCAAAATCTTCGTAACGCCGACGCTTGGCACGATTTGCCACTTGAACTGTAATGCGGTAGCGATTTGAAGCTGCACCAATCAAATCTTCAGCACGATGCATAATTTGAGATTGAGTTGTCTCGAACTTTGAACGCTTTAGCATATTCAGTGGTTTTTAGGGTCATCAGAAGAGATGAAGTATCAAGTATGAAGTAGACCTAACAGGCGCATCAGCATGTATCCCATGAGATTCTTTTTACTTCAACCTTCATCCTTTCTTGGGGTCATTCATCAGTTTAGCAGCACTTATAAGTCTGCTGCTGTGTCAAGAATTATTGCTAACCTCTCTCTTGATAGAGGCTGAGGGCTTTTCGTCATTTTATAAGTGTTTTGTAACCGTAAGTTAATAAATTAACCTGACCTTATGGCTGATATTGTAGAAACTGCTGTCAACGCCGGAAATTTCAACACGCTGGTAAAGGCTATTAAAGCTGCAAACCTCTTAGAAACTCTCAAAAGTCCTGATTTTCTTACAGTCTTTGCACCTACTGACGAGGCTTTTGCTCAATTACCAAAAGAAACTTTAGATTCTCTACTGCAAGACATCCCTAAACTAAAAAAGATATTGATGTATCACGTTGCATTTGGTGATATTAGGTCTGATGACTTGGTACAGATTGAAGAAGCAGAGACGCTGGAAGGTTCAGTTGTTGCGATCGAGTCTACTAATGGCGTGATTAAAGTGAATGATGCCAACGTCCTCAAAACCGATATTCTCGCCGATAATGGGGTGATTCACGCAATTGATGCAGTGTTGATGCCAGCAATGGTGGCTGGAAAATAGGGAATTGGGTACTGGGGATTGGGTATTGGGAAGGAGAAAAACTCCTTTAATGAATTAAATTCTTTCCTAATCCCCAGTCCCCATTAACCTAAACCAAGGATGCAGGCGGAACGTTCGCTAAGTGTTAAGGAAAGCTGCTGAGTCTCTGCTTCACTATTCCACTCGACTTCGGCAGTTCCGTACAACAGCTTGTTGGGTTGAGTACGCAAACTTTTAACATCGAAATTAGCTTTTGTCGATGCTGTACCAGCATTAACGGCAATAATCAATTCCTCTGTACCTAAAGTCCGCGCAAAGACGTACAGCGCACCTTGAGCGTAAATAACTTGATAATCTCCTGTACGCAATGCTGGATAAGTATGACGGAGGGCAATTAATTGGCGATGACTATCAAGAATTTCTTTATTCCAGCTAGCTTCTAAAGGAAAGCCACGACGTGAGTCTGGATCGATCGCCCCAGGTAAACCAACTTCATCTCCATAGTAAATACTAGGAGCGCCGGGAAATGTCAATACCAATAAAGTCGCTAATTCTACACTAGCTTTATCACCACCAGCGATGGTAATTAATCTCGCTGTGTCATGACTTGCTAACAAATTGAGTTGCGTTAGCTGAATTTCCCAGGGATAAAGTTGCAGTAGTTCCTGAATTTTGGCAGCGTATTCAGCAGCAAATAAGGGAGGGTAAGGTTGATAATCTCGGCTTTGCACTTGTTCTAGCACGACGCGATCGCCTGCTGCAAAAGCAATTGTCGGCCCGGCAAATAAATAATTCATTACACCATCAAATTGAGTGCCATCTAGCCACTCACGCGAATCTCCCCAAACTTCGCCCACAATATAAGCGTCGGGATTGATGGCTTTGACGCGATCGCGGAATTCTTGCCAAAAACCAGGAGTTTTAATTTCAAAGGGCACATCTAACCGCCAGCCATCGATGCCGAATTTAATCCAATATTCGGCAATTTCCATGATATATTCCCGCACTTCTGGGTTATCGTGGTTAAACGCTGGCAAGGCGCGATTGTCAGCCCAACCTACATAGTTTGCCGGAAACTCGCCATTATAGGGTGATAAGGGCCAGCCTTCGATTTTAAACCAATTTACCCAAGGAGAATGAGGGCCATTTTCTAAAACGTCGTGGAAGAAGAAAAATCCCCGACTGGAATGGTTAAATACTCCATCTAGAACAACTTTAATATTCCGTTGATGAGCGGCATCTAGCAATTCTTTGAAAGCCTCGTTACCCCCTAGCAATGGATCGACTTGATAATAATCGTGGGTGTGATAGCGGTGATTGCTAGCTGATTGAAAGATGGGTGTGAAGTAAATAGCGTTAATCCCCAAACCCTGGATATAGTCTAATTCTTCCAAGATCCCCCATAAGTCTCCGCCTTTGTAACCTTGGAGTGTTGGCATAGCTTCCCAATCTTCCCAACGAGCCTCGTGCAACAGTCGTTTGCGCGGCTGTTTACTTCTGGCAAAGCGATCTGGAAAAATTTGGTAGAAAACAGCGTGCTTAACCCAGTCTGGTGTTTGAATTTGCATGAATTACTTTTTTATACCTTCAGGAGCGATCGTTGCAAATACTTGCTGATTTGCAACTCTCACTTGTGGTAGAAAATTAAGCAGAAGTCAAAAGTCAGGAGTCAGTAATTTTATCTTCTTGCTGTTCTCCTTCCTTCGTTCGCATTAGCGTCTTTGCAGGAGAAGAGGGTTCCCGCAAAATAGAGTAGCCTCAGCACTCAGCACTCAGCACTCAGCACTTGTAATGATACTCAGCACTATTTATTTTTGTGCTAATGCTACTGCTGGTTGCTGCCAGCGTCCTACTGCTTTACCAATTACTGCTAATTCTTGCATTAAGTTGTCGAAACGGTCTGGTGTCAGCGATTGAGGACCGTCAGATAAAGCTTTGGGAGGGTTGGGGTGAACCTCAATCATCAACGAATCAGATCCAGCTGCGATCGCTGCCATTGCCATAGAAGGAACGAATTCAGACCAGCCAGTACCGTGGCTGGGATCAATCATAATCGGTAAGTGAGTTAGCTTGCGTAAAACTGGTACTACTGATAAATCCAGCGTATTTCTTGTATATTGGCGGTCAAAGGTGCGGATACCCCGTTCGCATAAAATCACATTCGGATTTCCCGCTGCCAAAATATACTCGGCTGCCATTAACCAATCTTCTATTGTTGCTGCCATTCCCCGCTTTAATAGAACTGGTTTTGGCTGTGCGCCGACTTTTTTGAGCAAGGAGAAGTTCTGCATATTCCTTGCACCCACCTGAACCACATCAGCAACTTCGGCGATTTTATCTAGTTCGGCGGCATCCATCACTTCTGTAATAATGCCCAATCCGCTGACTTGGCGGGCTTTCGCTAACAATTCCAAAGCACTCTCGCCGTGTCCTTGGAAGGCGTAAGGTGAAGTTCTGGGCTTGTATGCTCCACCGCGTAAAAACTTGGCTCCTGCTGCCTTGACACGCTGGGCCGTTTCTACAATCATTTCTTCATTTTCGACCGAGCAGGGGCCAGCAACGACTACCAAGGGGTGGTGTTCTCCAAACACAACTGGGCCATCAGGAGTACCAACTACTACTTCAGAAGCTTCACCATGACGGTACTGGCGGCTAGCTCGTTTGTAAGGCAGTTCTACCCGCAATACTTGCTCAATCCAAGGGCTGATTTCTTGAATTTGTAACGGGTCTAAGGCGGCAGTTTCACCTACTAGACCGATTACAACTTTGTGTTGACCAATAATTTTTTCTGGTGTCAGCCCCCAGCCCATTAGTTCCTCGCTAATGCGGTTGATTTCCGCTTCCGGGGAACCACTTTTCATGACTACGATCATAGTTATTGAAGTACTATAAATTTTTACGTAGCAATGTTGAAGTTATGAAATCTAAACTTCAACATTCCAAAACCGCAATTATTCTGATATCTAAGCGCCGAGCATCGTTACTTTTGCCGAGTTTCGCGCCAAACTGCGCTCATCCGTCCCCAATTGGTGCGAAAATCACCCAAGCCTAGCAAGCTTCCAGGTCTTTCTTCATCCCAAGAGGCTGACAGAACGCCATAGGTTATCCCCAATACTCCTAAACCAAAAAATCCCATATTCACTAGTAACACAGCGATGGGAGCCAGTTTGATGTCAGAGTAGATGGTCAGCAGATAGCTGACTACGAGGGTAATAATACCCAAAGCTGTGGGTATCCCACAAAATCCAGCTACGCGCCGGATCATACGCTGGCTAACCACTTGGGGAATAGCCATCTCTTCTTTGTTAAAGGGCGGCTGTTTGCTGGGTTTTTCAGGCTGTTTTGCCTGTGTTTGCGGTTTACTCGCCGCTTTAGCAGGTTTTTGACGCTTTGTTTTCGGTTCAAAGGGCAACCGAGACTCGGAAGCAGGAGATCCGCTAACTCGCTCAGATTCTTCAGCAGACATAAGCGCTAGTTCCTATCCACGAATACCGAGGCGACCAATCAAGGCTTGATATTTTTCCCGGCTGTCTTGTTGAATATAGGCTAGAAGACGCTTACGCTGACCAATCAGCTTTAACAATCCTCTGCGGGAAGAATGGTCTTTTTTATTTGCTTGCAGATGTAAACTAAGGCGGTTAATCCGCTCGGTCAACATAGCAATTTGAACGTCGGCAGAACCAGTGTCGGTTTCATGAACCTGGTAGTTGGAAATTATTTCTTGTTTGCGCTGTTGCGTCAGAGCCATGATCGATTAAATTTCTAGTTTTTCTAAATGTATGCAGCAGTCTCTCATAATATCACAGCAGCCCAGGAGGTGGATGGGGGATTGACAAAAGACAGGGGTTAGGAGTCAGAAGCTAGGAGTTATAACGTTTTACGTTAAGGTTAATACTTTTAGGCAGCAGAGGAGCAGGAGAGCAGAGGGGAAATTACAGTGACTTTGTGACTTCTATTTGCTGCTTAAATTTAACTACTGGGAAATGAGTATTTTTGCTGTAAGGGCTGGCAAGTCGGTAACTATACCATCTTCTTTGAGCTTTACCTCATCCTTAGTAAACCAATCTTGCCAAGAATTAGCAGTTGGGAAGTTAGGAATATGGTATTTATTTAGATTTTGGTCAGAGAAATTTGCCACGACGACAACGCTAGAACCCCATTCATAACATCGATGGAATGCTAGTAATTTAGCGTCTGCATTTTCGTGGAAAAACTCAATATTGCCATTTTGGAGAGCTGGAGTTTGTCGGCGTAAAGCAATGAGTTTTTTATAGTACTCGAATAGGTCGCGATTTTGGTCGTTTGCCAACAAAGACCAAGAAATTGGCTGTGGCTGAGTAACGCTTTTACTTTTAGCTTGGTATTCGCCAAACTCTTCTCCCATCCACAGCATCGGTATACCTATTGCTGTAATTAAAAGAACGGCTGCTAATTTAGCTCGTGCAAATGCAGATTTGTCAAAAATACCGCGATCGCCTAATTCTCGCAACAGACGTTGGCGATCGTGGGTTGCCAGATAATTAATCGTATTAATCGCAGTCGCATAACCTTGCTTTCTGGGGTCTAAAACTTCCTTTAGCCTTTCTAATTCAAATTTTTCCCCAGTAATATGAGGAATCATAAAGTAGCGAAAACTTTCATGCCAACAACCATCCAAAGGCCCGTCTGGTTGTACTACAGCGTTGGTATCGGGAATATGTTCGGCAATATTGTAAAACGGTTTAGGTCCAGCATGAATTTGCCCTTGTTTAGCCAGCCAGTCTAGAAATTCAAAGTTAGCCAACTGACGCACAGCATCAAAGCGAATCCCATCAATGTGATACTCTTTAATCCAATATTGCACCACATCACCGATGTATTTCCATGCCGGCTTAACATCTAATTTATCGTCATAATTATTATAGTTAAATTCTGGCCCCCAGTAATTATCTGGGTCTTCAGGATAATGCTTGTTTTCGTAGTACCAATAATTTCGGTCAATCAGCATTAACGGGCATTCTTCATCTGTATGGTTATAAATTCCATCGATAAAAACGCGAATGCCTCTACTATGACATTCATCAATTAAATGCTTTAAATCTTCTGTAGAACCGTAACTAGATTCTGTAGCAAAAAAGTGCCGGACTTTATAGCCCCAGCTATAGTTACCAGGGTACTCGTTGACTGGCATTAACTCAATTGCATTAATTCCCAGTTTGCTCAGATAATCTAACTTTTCAATTACTCCTTTATATTTACCTCTTGTTTCTAGGTCAACCTCATCGCCTGTAAAATCAGCAACGTGCATTTCATATATGACTAATTCATGATTATTTGGCAATGGTTTGTCGTCATTTTGCCAAACGTAAGTATCAACAATGCGCTGCCCATCTTTAATTCTTAATATACTGTGTTTTTCCTCTTCATTAACATCTGTTGCGTAGGGGTCGATAACATCTACCCATTCATCAAGTGCAAAATTTAGACTTTTGGTTTGAATCCGAAATTTATATTGATAACTGCCGTCTTCTAATTGAATTTCTGTTCTGAAATAACCATCCTCGCCTTTTTGCATTGGTATCTCTTTCCAATCAGAAAAAGACCCAATTAAAGTAGCTGCTTGATTGCGAGGAGCAAACAACTTAAATTCAATTAAATTTGCCATATTACACCTAAGCAATAATTACTATATTGATACTTAATAAGATTATTTTTTCAAATTAAAACATTTAATACTTCTTACCTAAGTAGTAATAAAATAGCCCCCTTACTAAAGAAGTCAGGGGGATATTCTACTCTAATTTATATGTACTAAAAGTTAGACACTGGTTGCACTCACTGGTGTGGGAACATCTGGTACAGTCCCATTATTCAAGATAGGTTGGCGAGTTTTGAGGTCAAATTTGTAACCATGTGGCAAAATATGCAGTTTTGCTCCGAAAACTGCTAACGGTTCGTCTTTCAAGATTTCGTTAATATTATTATGTGTAGCTTCTGACTCATCAACGACTGTGACACAGCCTTGGCCAATCACTTCAATTTGGCTATCAGTCACAACCATAGCAGTATTTTCATCAATACCAAATCCTAGGTCAGCTGGTTCCTGTAACAAAGCTGAAATCAAGCGTCCCAGCCGACCGCGTTGTGAAAAATGCTGATCGATGACAACTCCTGGCAAAAAGCCCATACCAGGTCCCATTTCGACAATTTCAATCCGGGGATTGGTTTCGGAATCGCCTTCCACAATCATTTTATCTGGCATAACTGCGGCTCCTGCACTTGTGCCTGCAACCACTATGCCTTCAGCATAACGTTTGTGAATGGCTGTATCGATTTCAGTATCCTTGAGAATACTGGTGATCCGGGCTTGATCCCCTCCTGTGAAGAAAACGCCTGTTGCTTTTGCGATCGCTTCTAACGCTGTAGAAGAAGTTGCATCTTCACGAGTTTCTGTATCAACTATACGAACGCTTTCAGCTCCCAAGCGCTCAAATACTCTTATATAATTTTCTCCCACTTCTCTAGGTAATTCTGTGGCTGCTGTCATAATAACTATGTTCGCTTTCGTACCTCCAGAACGCCGCACAAACTCCCTCAGGATTTGAGAATCTCCATCTTTATCTTCGGCTCCCCCAATAATCACGAGTTGCCGTTTGTTGTTACTTTCAGTCATAATGCCTCCCTGAGATTGAGTTAACTTATTTCAATAAAGCATGACAATTACAGCTATCAAATCATCCATTTGGTAGATTACACTGTCAAAAATAAGGTTAAAAAGTATATAGTTTGTTCATGAATAAATTCTGAGAAATTACTGGATGAGATATGTGTCTAAAAGACTCAACAGCCTCTAGAAACATTTTCTAGAGGCTTTAATTATTGCAAGATTGTTTGGTAATTAAGCTTTGTTATGTTAGTTTCAAGTACTGTTAGTACCTACTATGAATGAGGTAATAGATTTTGCAAAATTAGCTCTGTTGGCAAATTAACACTTATGAGAGACTGTGGTAGCCAAATTTAGCTACATATCTGGAATTTAGAATTTTGAGCGAGAATACTTAGACAATCCGACTTCTATAAAGCAAGTTAGTTAAGAAAAGACGCGCTTGTTCTAGTGGAAGATGTCGGGGTTTACCTTGATATACAATCTGATACTCCTTGATGTCAGGCCCGTCTCCATGACCAGAAATCAACTTAGAGCGAAAAGCCTCCTCTGCAAGTTGTCTAACTTCATCTCTCAAAGCAGTTTGCGTGCTATTCATTGTTTTCCTCCTAAAATTTTATTTATATTATTCTGACAAATATATAATTTTGAAAAGATAATTGCACCTTTCAAAGGTTATATATTTTATAGTCAGTATCAGTGTACTAACTAAATTAAAGGGCTAAATTATGCCCTGAGATAGTTGAAAACGCGGATAACGGGAGTTAGTTTGAGGCTAATCATCTTAATGGCAAACTAAATTACTCTCTAAAAAGTAATGTGAGGTAATCTACAATCGAGAAGTTTAGGCAATAACTTAGAGTCCAGATTTCAGGGTGTTTAGTTGAAGGTTTATCATCAATGGTTCAAGAAAAAAGCACTAGTTTAACCCGCATTAATGCTAGAAAAAATGATGTATTCGATATTTTCAACTTCAAGCATTACGCCGGGCCGAACCCCTATTTGGATACAGGGGCGCTAGTATTTGATTTTGCTCTAATTGAATATAAAGAGCCTCTGCCCCTTGAGGATTATATTTCAGTTATTAGCGATCGCTATCCCCATCTTAGCGAGCAAACCTACGAATCCTATGCCCAATTGTTTGCCCAAGTGGCATTAGAGGTAGGAAAACTGGATATGGGTTTGCACCTCAGCCACTCAAGTGTCAAGCCAGATATCAGATACTCACGGATTAGCATTCAATCGTTACACGAACGTACAACCAGAGAAGTAGTTTACTTGGCTTGGGATTGGTTTGAAGCCATTACTCAACAAGATGACTTTGCTTTCGAGGATCGGCTTGAGAGGCTGCAAACTAAATTCCGCGCATCTGTTTACGGCGGCCCCACAGTTTATGCCTTATTGCGAACCGCTGCTGAAAAAGGTATTCCCTCTTTTTATTTGTGGGAAGAAGGACTGATGCAGTACGGACTGGGAAAAAAACAGATTCGAGGTATCGCAACAACATTTAATTGTGATAGCCATATAGATTCCGACTTCACAACCCGCAAGGATGATTGCAAAGCATTTCTCAACACCTTGGGTTTTCCAGTACCTAGAGGTGAGATCGTCATTTCCGAAAATGAAGCATTAGCAGTAGCAAGAGAAATCGGTTATCCAGTAGCAGTAAAACCTGTAGTAGGTCATAAAGGAATCGGTGTAACTGCTGACGTACAAGACTCAAGAGAACTAGAATCCGCTTATGGTAGGGCTTTAGCAGCGATTCCCGAAGGACAGCCAACACGGATAATTGTTGAGAAAAGTATTTCCGGCTCAGATTTTCGCTTGTTATGCGTCAATGGTAGATTTGTCGCTGCTACAGAACGCCGTCCAGCTTCAGTTGTTGGTGATGGCTATCTAACTATTGCTGAGTTAATTCGTCAAGAAAACCGAAAACCCGAACGTCTAGACTCACCAACCTCGCCAATGAGTAAAATTCAGGTTGATGAGGCGATGGAACTATACTTAGACGAACAACGCTTGTCATTGAATAGTGTCATTGAAAAGGGACGTACAGTTTATCTGCGTAAAGTTGCCAATCTCTCGGCTGGGGGTATAAGCATTAATGCAACCGACACGATTCATGATGACAATATTATCTTGGTGCAAGACATTGCCCAATATTTCCAACTAACTTGCCTCGGAATTGATGTCATTACTAAAGACCTCTCAGAATCTTGGAAATCTGGTGGCTTTGCTATCTTAGAAATCAACGCAGCACCAGGCGTTTTGATGCATCTTAATCCTTCTGTTGGGGATAGTGTTGATGTACCGTCTCATATCTTAGAAACCTTTTTTAATTCGAGTACGGATGCCAGAATACCGATTATCACCTTTAATAAAATCTCTGTTCAAGAACTGCAAGAAACAATTGACCATATTCTCTTGCAGCATCCCGAATGGACAATAGGTGCTGTTTGTCGTGACACAGTTTTTGTAAATCGCTCTAAAAAAGTATTGCACAAAGAGTACAACAGCAACGTCCAAAGTTTATTACGCAATCCAAAACTAGATTTGCTGATTGCCGAGTACCAGGAAGACATCCTCGAAGAAGAAGGTATGTTTTACCATGGGAGTAATATGGTAGTTTTGGATAATCCCACGGAAACTGAAATGATATTAATGCGGGATATCTTAGACGGTTCTACTGTGGTGATTAAAAAAGACAATAGTATTTCCATCCGTCGCAAGGGACTAATTGAAGATTATATCTTGGGAGAAGATGAACCATTTACCCGCGTTTATTTGAAAGAAATTGGAGCAATTTCCTAATTTTTTTCAACACAGAGGTAGACAAAAAGGAATTTTAAATTAAAAAAGAGCCAACTTGTGAGGTGTGTTAGCCTACGGCATAACGCACCTTATCAAATTAGATCGAGATCGTGCCTGACTTCATTAACTCACCTGACAAATTAGTATTAGAAGATTTATTGTTTGTTAGAGCTAATTTGTAAACTCAAGTAAAGTAGTTGTCTTGTAAGGGTTTCAAGAGTTTGAGCCAATACATCACTTATTCGCTGAAACCCAGATATAGTAATGAGTTGAGTATCCTTAAGATTTTCTTTACGAATCAGCTCTTAGTCGCTACTAACTCTATAACCTCTACTTCTAAATTTGACTGAGTAAGCAAGATCGCAGAGAAACCTGTAAGTGACTTTCAATCCCTCTAAGCATTAACTTTACTTAATTTTTTCGTGGGCAGCTAAAATAATCTTTTCTGTTTCTTCCCAATTGATACATTTATCAGTTACAGAAACCCCATATTGTAATTCTTCTCGCTTTCCTGTAATTGGTTGATTACCTTCATATAAATTAGATTCCAACATCATTCCCACTATTGATGTGTTGCCATCTACTATTTGTTGAATCACATTTTCAAAGACAGCAGATTGTAATTTGTAGTCTTTATTTGTATTGCCGTGGCTACAGTCGATCGCAATTCTAGGTGGTAAACCAGCTTCTTTAAGTTTTTCTTCTACCAATTTGACATTCACTGGGTCAAAGTTAGGCTGACTACCGCCACGTAAAATGACATGACCGTAAGCATTCCCTCTAGTTTGAAATACGCTTACCTGACCTTTTTGATTAATTCCTAAGAAATTGTGAGGACTTTTTGCCGAATGTAGCGCATTTAAAGCTACTTGAATATTACCGTCTGTGCCATTTTTAAAACCTACAGGCATGGAAAGTCCACTTGCCATTTCCCGATGAGTTTGTGATTCAGTTGTGCGTGCCCCAATAGCAGACCATGTAACTAGTTCGCTAATGTATTGAGGTATTATTGGGTCGAGTGCTTCTGTACCAGTAGGTAAGCCTAATTCTGTAATTTTTAATAGTAAATTTCGTGCAATTAATATACCATTTTCGAGATGAAAAGAATCATCCATATCGGGGTCGTTAATTAACCCTTTCCATCCTACTGTTGTTCTGGGTTTTTCAAAATAAACTCGCATAATTAACAGCAATTTATCTTGAACTCGTTCGGCTAAAACTTTCAGTTTTTCTGAATATTCCAGCGCGGCATTGGGGTCATGAATTGAACAAGGACCAACTACTATAAATTTTCTGCGATCCTGAAAGTCCAGGATGTGTTGTATTTCCTGTCTAAAGTTTAAAACCGTTTGTTCGGCCGATTTTGTTAAAGGTAATTTTGATTTGACTTCGCTAGGAGTTAATAAAACGTGAGAATTCTTGATGTTAGTGTTAGATAACTGATTGTGCATGGAGCGGTTCCTGCGTTCTTGGCTACTTCATCTATGCGTGAAAAATCATACACACATTTTAGATTAAAAGGACAACATCAAATCAGATAATTTTAGACAAAAAAGTTTACTACTTGACAAATTTGCGCTCAAAATGTAGATGTATTTGTCAATAAATACTGATAATGGCTAGTTTCATTTTTAAAATAAAAAAGGGGAAAATATTTCCCCTTCGCAGTGTTTATTTAAACTGCTGACTGCGGTTAGTGTATTTTATTACTGCCAAACAAACACTTTTGCTTCGTATGGCCCGATATCAGTTACGATCCCATCATCACCAGCTTCAATATCATAATCAGCTGTCCATTCGTGCCATGTGCCACTAGCAGGAAAGTTAGGAACTTGGTAGTCAGCTAAGAAGTTTTCTGAGAAGTTTGTGACTACAACAACACGAGAACCTTCATCATTCCAACGGCTGTAGGCTAGCACTTTAGCTTCTGGATTTTCGTGAAGAAAATCAATATTCTCAGTGTAGAGAGCATGATTATTTTTACGCAGATTAATCAACCCTGAGTAGAATTTAAACAAGCCTTTATTTAACTCGTTACCTAGTAGCGTCCAATCGATTTTGGCTGATTCCTGCTGTTTGGGTTTGTACTCACCAAATTCTTCACCCATCCAAACTAAAGGTACGCCGACAGCTGTCATCAAAATCGCTGCGCCTAATTTAGCACGCCTAAATGCTTCCTCATCAAAAATCTGGCGATCGCCCAACTCTACCATAATATGGTTGTGGTCGTGGTTGGTAAGGTAATTTACTACATTCGTAGCACCCATAAAACCTTGACGCTTACAATCAATTACATCTTTGAGGCGTTCTAAATCAAATGTATCGCCGCAAATATGTTCCAAAATACAGTGATAGAAACTATCATGCCAGCAACCATCCATCGGCCCGTCTACGTTGGTGATGCTAGTAGTTTCAGGGATGTGTTCTGCAATATTGTAAAAAGGCTTACTCCCAGCTGTTTTTTTAGCTTCCTGAACAATCCAATGCATGAAATCGTAGTTAGCTATTTGCCGTGCCGCATCATAGCGAATACCATCGATGTGAAAATTTTCAATCCAATAGCGGATTGTATCGCCAATAAATTTTCGCGCTGGGAAAACATCTAAATTTTCGTCATAGTGTTCGTAATTAAACTCTGGGCCCCAGCTATTATCGGGGTCGCGTGGCGAATGGTGATACCAATAATCATGGTCTATTTGGGTTAATGGTGCAGATGCTTCTGAATGGTTATAAATACCATCCATAATGATACGAATACCTTTACCATGACACTCATCAATTAGCTGTTTTAACCCAGCAGTGGAACCATAACTAGATTCAGTTGCAAAAAAATGACGCGGGTTGTAACCCCAGCTATAATCACCTGGGTATTCTTTGAGTGGCATCAATTCTATAGCATTGATTCCTAATTCACATAAATAATCTAACTTTTCAATAACATGTTTATACTTACCTCTAGCGTATGGGTCGTCTTCGCCACCAGAAAAGTCACCAACATGTAATTCATAAATTACTAATTCGTGGTCGGCAGGTAAAGGTTTGTCATCATTTTTCCAAACGTATGTATCGACAATCCTTTCTCCATCTTTTATGCGTACAATCCCGTCATCTTTGCCACTCAATTCATTGATATCAGTTGCATAGGGATCTGTGACATCAACCCACTGTTCTGGTTCTAAAAACCATGAGTTAGACTGAACGCGGAATTTATATTCATAGTCGCCATCTTTTAATTCAACAGTTGTACGAAAATAACCATCTTCACCTTTTTCCATTGAAATTTCTTGCCAATCAGAAAAAGAACCAATTAGCGCAGCTCCTTTGTTATAAGGCGCAAATAGGTTAAATTCAATTGGTTTTGTCATAATATTGTTTGGAATATATTATCTCAATAATACTTATCTTCTAAATTATTAATCATTTTGCATATTAGTCTAGAGAAATAATTATATAAGTATTACCTCTATCTATAGGAATAATATCTACTATGTAAAAAGATTGTTTATTTGGAATTTAATTTTATGACTATTAGTCAATATTTCTTCGCCCACTATCAGATGATAGAAATACAAAATAATTAATAAAATATTTTTTCGATCAAAAAAAGATACAACTTTAAATTAGAATTTCATGACTGAAGATTTCATCAGCAAATTTAATTCAAGTAATTAATGTTTTGTTGCAAATAACTTAATAGCCAGTTTGCTGCTGTTGCTCTGCGAGTCTGCCGAGGCCCAAATTCACCTATTTTGTAACCTTGAAAGCCCAGTTTTTCTTTTAATAGTTGTTTGTTTTCTGTAGGTATGGAACGAGTTAACTTGATTGTTGCAGGGCGACTATCAATAAAATTTGGTGGTTGTGGGTACTCCTCTCGCCATTCTTGGGCAACTTCGCTATTATTCCATTTTTCTGATGAAGAGTCATAACGGTAGCCTAAATAGTACCACACCAATTGATTGACTGTAGCATCATCAATTGTATCGTTGAGAATTGCCCAGATAGTTTTTGTGGTGAGTGGTGGCAGATTAGACATAAGCAATAAAGAATCCAAAATTTAATCAAGATTTAGTAAATTGGTAATCTGTAATGGATGGCTGATGAGTATCTATGACCTACTTGAGTTAATTTTCAATTGGGAAGGAGCAACAGCTAAGTAAAAAATACTTTATCACTACTTTGATAGTCTCCTAAAGATAGGGGTGATTTTATATCGATCTACACCTACTGGAAGATTTGTCTGCTATAAGCATTAGACAAACTATGAAAGTGACCGCAAAAAAGGAAATTGGTCAATTCAGGAGGAAGATTATGGGGATAGGCGATCTATTTAGAAATATAGGCGGTGGTAGAAAAGGACGCGATGATGAGTGGGATAGACGCGACGATCGCCAGCCTAGAGATGATGAGGAAGAAAACGAAGAAGACAGCCAATACAGATATGGCAACGAGGAAGAAGATGAAGAAGACAGCCAATACAGATATGGCGATGATGAAGAAGATAGCTAGCACCGATATCGTCGGGGTGGCGATGCCTTTTGTTTAGGAAATGCTACCGCGAACAGCAACCAAAAGCAAAAAGGCGATTAATTTCACGAGTTAAAGTTAAAAACAGATTGTGTACTCACAAACTCGGTAGACTGGAAATCGTAAAGAATAGACCAGTCTATGCAGAATTCTACACCCCTGCCAAAGCTAATCCGCGCCCATGTATTCGTTTCTGGCCGAGTCCAAGGAGTGGGCTATCGCTATGCCACTGTGGATACAGCTAGCCAGTTAGGATTAACCGGTTGGGTGCGGAACCTCCCCGATACTCGTGTAGAAGCAGTTTTTGAAGGGGCACGGGAGGTTGTAGAAGAAATGATTCGCTGGTGTTACTCAGGGCCACCAGCAGCTGTGGTGAAAGAGGTTGTGATTGAGTACGAAGAACCAGAAGGATTGCGGGGATTTGAAGTTAAACGAGGTCAGTAATCAAATTTCTAGCATTAGGGGCGCACATAGCTGTATGCCCCTACTTAATTTGTTATTTAGAAAGGGATATCATCTGGATCGGGTTCTTCTGCTGCTGGTGTTGGATAGGTGGCTAGATCGAAATTGCTGGATTGGGGGATTGGTTCGCGTGTGGGTTGGGGAACGACACCAACAGAGGTTTTAGCTGGAGTAGCTGCCGGACGAGGTGATTCATAATTAGGAACATCTTGAGAAGTTGCTACAACAGAGGAAACTGCTGGGGATGATTGCCGCGAAGGAGTTTCTGCAACTGATGTATTTCTCGATGAAGTATTAAAATCACCTGTTAAAGATTGAATTTGCTGCACTGTTAATTCAGCACGTTTTTCTTTAAAACCTTCTTGACGTTCTACCGTGTGCATTCCTAAGCGCCCTACTAAAATGACGCGATCGCCTTGATGGTAGTTTTGCTGAATTTCTGTGGCTAAATTTCCCCAACCTACAACTTTCAAAGTAGCTGGCTGATCTTCTTGCTTTTGGGAATTGGGAAACTGCACAAGCATTTCTGTAACTGCCAAATTATCGGCTGTATACCTTAGTTGCGGTTCTTGAACGATTTCCGCCATCAAAACGCAGCTGTTCATTAAATCCTCCTGACTGGAAAAAGTGCTGATGGGAAAGGTGGCTTTTTATATGTAGTGTCAATCAATACCTAGATACGTTTGGTCGTTTGAATTTTTTAATATATCGAAATTAATTTTCTACAACCACTTTCTATTTTGAGTCTGTTCTAGCATAAAAGCCAAGCGATCGCCTTGAACAGCATTTGAGATGCAATTCATCACTTTCGCCTGACTGGGAACGAGCATTGAGTTCTGCATGAATAGTATAATTGTACCATCAATAGCCAGAAAAAATACTCGAAGTTAGATTTTGACGCGAACAGGGAAAATACCTAAAGCAATGAACCGTGCTGGCAGATCGCGTAAAATGGGAACCTTCAACAAAACAGGTGGTTGGAAGATGCGATTTGAGTTAAGAATAGGAGCAAATACCTGTTTTTGAATAAAAGTCTGAAATGCTTGAATAATTCGTGTGGGCAACTCCCGTTGACGTTGGATTTTTGCTAAATCCTTAACATCTACATGTCGGTTCAATAGTGGTTTACTGAGAACATTTGCTGCCACGACAGCATCTTGAATTGCGTAGTTAATGCCCACTCCGCCAACAGGAGACATGACATGGGCAGCATCACCGATGAGTAGAAGTCCGGGACGATACCAGCGTTTGACGCGGCTAGATTCCACTGCCAGAAAGGCCACCTGCGACCAATCATGTAGATTGTGGATGCGATCGCTTAATTCTGGTACAACTTCGACAACAGATTTTTTTAATTCTTCCAATCCAGTAGTGCGGAGTTTTTGATAGCCTCCCTTGGGGATAACATAGGCAATTTGCCATTCATCACCGCGATCGAGCATTACCAAAATATGACCTTGCCCGAAGCGTCCCATACCTCCCTCAGCATCTTCTGGGTTCTTGGGTAGACGGAACCAAAGAATATCCATTGGTGGTGAGGTGTCAATTGACTCAAAGCTACCTAGTTGCCTTAATCGTGAATGACGACCATCTGCACCAACTGTAATTATTGCTCGGATTTCGTGCCAGCCACCTCCTCCCCGATAGCGAATACCTTCAATCACACCATTTTCTGTAATTAATTCCTGGACATTTGCACCCATTACCAATTGAAAATTAGGGTATTTTTGTGCCTCTTGGGTAATGAACTCCAAGAATTTCACTTGAGGCAGCATTGTAATGTAAGGGTAGCGAGTTTTCAGATGGCTAAAATCTGCCAATGTTACGGTATCTTGAGGAGTTTGCACCCGGATGCGGTGCATTTTGGTATGGGGCAATTGTAGCAAGCGATCGCTTAAGCCCAATTGCTCCATAATTTCCATTACCGACGGGTGAATTGTATCTCCCCGAAAGTCGCGATCGAAGTCTTTATGCGCTTCTATAAGCATGACAGAAATACCTTGACGCGCCAATAACAGCGCTAACATAGCTCCTGCTGGCCCGCCGCCCACAATGCAACAATCTGTAGTTTGTACGTCTACAATGTCATGGACAGGGTTAATACTTGGGTCTTGGGAAAGATTTTCAGGTAAATAGGTAGTCATAACAATACCTACTGACAGCCTTAAAATACAAGCGTAGTTCGCTTTTTATGGTTCGAGCTATTTTTTTAACTTTTCGTATTCCCATAGAACGTGTATCATGGCGCTAAACTGTCCTTTGTCAGTTGTTAGTTGTCAGTTGTGAGGCAGTCCGCCCAAAGGGGATTTCTCCATGAGGAACAACTGGCCCCGTAAGAGTCAGTTGTAATTTTCTTGCCACTGACCATTGACCACTGACCACTGACCACTGACTATTGACCACTGACAATAACTCAAACTCTCGTGGCGCAAGTTGTTTTAGAAAACGTTTATAAAAGTTTTCCCTCGCGTAAAGGGGAAGTTGTTGCTTCACAAACCCAAACCCCACTCAAATACGGGCAGAAAAGTGATGCAGTACAAGAGCGTGCAGAAAGTGTAAATGTCTTGCGGCGGATTAACCTGACGATCGCAGATGGGGAATTTATGGTGCTGGTAGGCCCTTCCGGTTGTGGTAAAAGCACCCTATTGCGGTTAATCGCTGGTTTGGAAGCGATGACTGGAGGCAATATTTGGTTGGGCGATCGCTTAATCAATGACCTACCACCCAAAGAACGCGATATTGCAATGGTGTTTCAAAATTACGCTCTCTATCCCCACATGACGGTGTATGACAATATTGCTTTTGGGTTGCGCCGCCGGGGGAGAGCAGGGGGAGCAGGGGAAGCAGGG
>NZ_JAECZA010000040.1 GCF_016056275.1 Dendronalium phyllosphericum CENA369
CCACACCCCACACCCCACACCCGCCCCAACGGGGCTTGGTCAACTATCCCTAGTTCAAGCAGTTGTTTTCATTTCTTGAAGTTCCTTTATCTGGGAGATGTGAGACTTCACCTGACGCTGACTCTTGATAACCATCTCGATAGGACGGTTTGGCCCTGTCACCAAACCACGCCGTTGAGGTCGGATTTCACCGTTGTCAACTAGCTCTAATTCTCGACTGGTAAGGATTTTGGCGATTGCTAATTTCATTTCCAACTGAGCAAAGGCTAGACCAATACAGCGCCTTGCACCTCCCCCAAAAGGCAAATACTCGTAGGGAGAAAATTGCCGTTCTAAAAAGCGTTCTGGCTTAAACTGCTTGGGTTGGGGATATAAATCTTCGCGTTGGTGGATTGAATAAATCGAACCAATCACACCCGTACCCGGTTCGAGGTCATAACCACCCAGCGATACAGGTGTTTTCACTACCCTCGGAAAGGTCAGCATCGCTACTGGATAAATTCGCAAGGTTTCACAGCAAACAGCATTGAGATAGGGTAATTTAAAAATAGCGTTGGGGTCTGGGTTATCTGCGAGACTATCTAGTTCTTGCAGTAGCTTTTGGCGCACCGATGGTAGTTTGTGAATCCAGTAAAATGCCCAAGCAATCGCTGTTGCTGTGGTTTCATGTCCTGCTATTAATAAAGTCATTAATTCATCGCGCAACTCTTCATCGGTCATAACTTGACCTGCTTCATCTCTAGCTGACATCAGTAAGCTGAGAATATCCGTGCGCGATGAATCTGGTTGTTCTCGACGTTCTCGAATTTCTGCGTATAGAAGTCGATCTGTTTCCTGCTGGCGGCGCATCTGCCTTCCCCAAACATTAATCGGGCCAAAATCTCTTTGCAAAGAAGGAAAATAAAGCAAAGCGACACTCAACTTAGAACTTCCCTTTTCTAAGATTTCGCCCAAAAAGTGTTGTAGTTTATCAGCGCGCGGCCCTTCATCTAGACCAAACACGGCTTGCATAATTACTCTTAGGGTAATAGTTTGGGCAGCAGACCGGATATTGAAGGATTGACCTATCTGGTATTGGCTGATTATTTTCTCGGTAATATCACTAATTACCTGACTATAGCTTCGCATTCTTTCACCGTGAAACGGTGGCAATAACAACTGTCTTTGGCGCTGGTGTTCTGCGCCACTGATGGTAATCACAGAACGCTTACCAAGTAAAGATTCAAACAGCAGATTCGTATCGCCAGGTGCTGCAAACTCCTTGGTATCGTTTGTCAAAATCTGCTGTAGCACTTGGGGATTGCTGACAAATATCAAGGGAGGAGAGTTGTTCTCTAACTTGAGAGTAAACATGTCTCCATATTTTGCAGCACAAGCTTCCAAAAATGACATGGGGCTGATAATCCAACGCAGCATCTGTACTACTGCTGGGGTTTGCGGGCCGTTTGGTAATTTCATAAATTTTTTTTGTTACTTTATCTCTTTTTTTACATTAACTAACTCAAACTCTTAAATTTTTTGGAGTAACGATTTAAACTACTTATCTTGGGGTTGCGAAAAAGCAATAAACTGTTACAAGCTGAAAGATGTAAAATTTTTGTTAAATTAAACGAGCATCTTCTATCATTTTGGTTTTTTTAATAAGGTACTCAGCATGACAGCAATCACGCCAAAAGCATCTTCAGCACTTCCCGATTTTTGCGAAGGAATTCAATATTTTGGTGAAGTGCTACCTGGTTTTGAAACCTATGGTGCAACACCTGCTGTAGAGTCGGGCAAAGTCGCGATCGCATCTCCTACAGAAGCGAATGCTGTGTATCAAACTTTACTATTTTCTGATGCTTTACGCTACCTGACATTGCAAATTACTGGTAGTAAAGCCTCTGGGCATCCAGGTGGATTTGCCAGTCAAGCGGAAGCTTACGCGGCTCTTGTCATGCTGGGATATAAGAATATTATTACCGAAGTTGGACACCACGCTCCCGGATTTTATAGTGCAATGTTCCTCGATCGCTCTTTAGAGGATATGGGGATTTTTAGAGTACAAGAATTGCGCGATCGCTTTCGAGAAAAGCACGGGCTTTTAGGACACCTTTCTGGTTATATCCCCGGTATTCTTGCACCTGCGGGGCCTTTAGGGCAAGGACAACATTTTGCAATGGCAGCGGCCTTGTTGCATAAAGATAAATTATTTCCTTTCACCCTAGGGGATGGGGGACTGGGCGAACCATATATTGTTAGTGCGATCGCCCACTTCCACACTGCTTACCCAGATGTCACCAACTTCTTGCCAGTACTGGTATGGAACGGTTACAGCCAGGAACATCACAGTATGGTTTCTCTCAAAACCAACGAACAGATGCAGGCATACTGGCAAGGTAACGGTTTTGATGAAGTCGTGTTAATAGATGCTAAAGAATTTGACGATCGCGACCAACCAGGGGATTACGTTGATAGTACCGCTTTTTCCTTCGAGCAGCGGCTAGCCTTTACCAAAGCTGTACTTGTGAGTATCGATAAAGCTGCAACTTCCGCCCTCAGCGGTAAACTGACGGTGTTTATTATTAAACAACTCAAAGGTGCAGGAGTCCATGCTAGAGGTGCAAAATCTCACAACCTCTATCCTAAAGATACGCTGGATGCTCCTCATATAGTTAGTGCATTGCGATCGCGCGCTTTATCGCCAGAAGAATGGCAACTAGTACGGACAAATGCCGAACGTGCTGGCGGAGGCCCGGCGGCGAAAACCGTGGTGACAGAATTTGCATTACCATTACCAGAGTTAGGCGAATTGCCTTTAGAAGAATATGCAGTTAGTGGCGAACCCAAAGTTTCCACAACAGCCATGGGACGGTTAGTAGGAATAGTGGGACAAAAAGATCGAAATTTCCTTGTGACTAACGCCGATGGTAACGAAGCATCTGGGATAGCCAATATTAACCAAGCACTGAAAATTATCCACCCCACAACCGACGACTTATACAACCAAGCACCAAACGGACAAGTTTACGAACCGTTGAGTGAAGATGCTTGTGCGGGTTTAGCTGCTGGTTTGTCGCTGATGGGTGCGCGTACTTTGTGGTGTTCCTACGAATCTTTTGCCATTAACGGATTACCGATTTGGCAAACCGTCATCCAAGCAATGGCAGAATTACGTCGTCCCACACCCTCAACAATTACTTTATTCACTGCTGGGGCATTAGAACAAGGGCGCAACGGATGGACTCACCAACGTCCAGAAATTGAAGCTTACTTTGCTTCATTGATGCGAAATGGTAATGTTTTCCCCTTATTTCCCCCGGATGCTAACAGTATTCAAGTCTGTTATGACTGGGCGCTAACAACTAAGAATAAGGGAATTGTCATTACTGCAAGTAAATCACCATTACCAATTCGCACAACTTTTGCCCAAACTCATCAAGGATTGCAAGATGGTGCAGTGGTGTTGCATGAAGTTGCAGGCGATCGCAAAGTTGTGTTTGCTGTCATTGGCGATATGACATTAATGCCAGTATTTGAAGCTGCCGCTTTCTTAGAAAATGAGGGTATTGGTGTCAAAATTGTTTCTGTCATCAATCCTCGGCGGTTGTATCGTCCTGATGATACTGCCTGGGAAACTTCTTCTGAAGCTGATGGCGGTTTCTTAGATGATGCCAAATTTGCCGAATTATTTGCTGGTGATGCGCTAATTGGTGTGACAGGTGGTGCAGCAGCAATGCTAGAACCCATCATGTTACGCAGTACAGCCAAGCGCGATACCTTCGCTTGGAAGCGTGGGGAAACTACAGCAAGTGCTGGTGAGTTGATGGCGTTTAATGGTTTGACTGCGGAGGCATTAACGAAACGTGCCATTAAGTTAGTGCATTAAAGATCGATACAGTTCAGTTAAGCCCCAAATCCTCATGTAGAGACGCGATTCATCGCGTCTGAAAGACCAATTTTCTACGCCAATAACCTTTAACTGAACCGTATTGCATTAAAGATAGAATTGTTGATATAGCAAAGTGCTGAGTGCTGAGTGCTGAGTAAAAACCACTTGCTTTAAGGCTTTGAGCAATCACAACTGTCCTAAAGGTTGTGGCTACGGCTATACTTCGATCGCATTTAACAGGCGCGACAGCTTTGAGTTTGGTAGGGTGCGTTAGGACTTGCGTTCATAACGCACCGTAAATTTTTGGCGGTGCGTTACACTGACAACTGACAACTGACAACTGACCACTGACCACTGCCTCCTGCCTCCTGCCTTCTGCCTCCTGCCTTCTACTTATAAGTTCTTAAAGTTTACCTTGAGTAATAACTTTCCAATAATCAAGAAAATGACTCATTTCGGGATTTTTAGTACTAAAACTTATAGAATCTTCGTCCTCAGAACTGATGATGTAGTTGCCCGATTCTAGTTGAGTAATAAACCAATTTAAAAATGATTCTAAATCATCTGCAAAAACGAATTTAACATCTTCATCTCTGCCAAAATTGATAACTTGCCCTACTTTACCTTTCTTTCCTGGGTCTAAATCTATACCTAAATGATTGCCACCGCAATCATAGGCAAAAGGAATCCATTTTTTACTAGCATATATTTCTTTAACTTTTCCTGGGCTATGAGATTGACCAAGAATATCTTTATTTATGCCCTCATCAACAAGTTGTGCCCAGACTTGCCAATTTCGATGTATCTCAGGTAAAGACAAAAATTCTAAGCCATAAAATAGTCCTGGGTAGTATCTACTCATCTGACCATTATGCCACTTGTATAATTCTTTGAATGATGGGGGTAACTCAAATTGCATTTGATTTTCTAACTCCAGAATTTCCTCTTCAGTTGCTGCGGGATTTAAACTATCTAAGACTTCTGGCAAATGCTTTTTAAACCATGTTTCAATTCGAGTTAATATCTCTTTCATAAAAACTTATGGTAAATTAAAAAAATATTTTAGTTTTATATACCACATTTGCAGTAATTCTAATAGTAAATTGATTCTGATTTTTCCCTTAAGCCGTGAAACATCGAAATAGCAAGGGGTTCACACTAAATATTCTTCTCAACAACTTAATTTTAATGACAGCGATCGCGAGAGAATAGGGCTTTGGGATAGGAGTATAGTATCGCCCAAAAAACTTTAAAGACTATTTTAACTCTTACGCACTATACAAATTAACCATAATATGGATAACGGTATTTGGTCGTTTCAGGCGTTTTGCATAACGCTGATTGATTCGCATATTTGCGTAGGCGTAGCCCGTCGTAGACATCGCTAAGTGCTATACATAGATAACATCTTGCCTGAATGATTGCTTAGTACCTGAGAGGTTGTTTGAAAAGGGTTAGCTGTGATTTGAGACACTTGTCGATCCCCCTAGCCCCCTTAAAAACTATGCACATTAATCGACATCACTTTGTCAAAATCCTCGATCTGGATCTACAATGGCGAGACTCTGCTTCCTGTCCTCAACCATCTGCTTTATGCCAAATCAACCTGCACCAGAAATCGAGCTGCTGCACGCAGCTTACGCTGCCTTCAACGCGCGAGATATCGATGCCGCCCTTACCCTGATGACTCCCAACGTGGCTTGGCCGAGAGCGTTCAAGGGTGGATTCGTCCGTGGATTGGAGGAAGTCCGCGCTTATTGGACGGAGCAATGGAGCGAGATCGACCCGCATGTGGAGCCGACGGCCTTCCACCCAGAGGATGCCGGACGTATTTTAGTTGAAGTGCATCAGGTTGTCCGCGACTTGGCTGGAACGATCCTTGCCGATGAGCGTGTGGGACATCGTTTCACCATTGAGCATGGACTGATTCAAAGCATGGAGGTCTGTTCGCTTCCATAGATAAACTCTCTGACGATCGCCTTTTGTGTCAGAATTAGCGATCGCTACTTAGCATTTGCTAACTGAATACTATAATGTTTGAGCGTTTTTACTAGATGCTTCTTCTGTACCTGCTTTCAGTCGGCTGGCTATGCTTCTGCGGATGCGTTCGCTTTTGCGAACACCACCTGCCATTTCATATTCGCGGCTGTCTTTGCCATATTTAAAGGCAACTCCAATGAGCATTTTGTCAGTGAGATCGGCTAGGGTTTTTTCTAGTTGATCGATCTCGGTTTTAGAAGAGTCAATTACAGATAGAGCAGTATTATAAGCATCTATTGTAGTGCGTAACTGTTCAATTACCTGTGTTAAATTTTGCATGTTGCGAACATCCCCAAAATTCATGCTTGGGTCGATTGATTTGAGACTTGCGGATCTTAATTCAGCTTTTTCTAGAACGCGAGATGTACGTTTTTGCCTGGGCATAGAAGCATTCCTTTAAGATGGTTCTAGAACTAGTTTGTCTTACTAAAGCTATGTAGTGGTTCAGCATTATCCGCAGAAAATCGTATATTTTTTAACAAGCTTTTAGCAATGTGCGGCTGCTCTTAAAAACAGGAGATGCATTCAGCAGTCCTAACTTCAACGTGAGTTCGATGAACCTCTCCCTCCCAACCTCCCTCTCCCACAGGGAAAGGGAGGAGTAACGAGAAATTAGGGTTTTGGCTCCCCTCTCCGTGTCGGAGAGGGGTTGGGGGAGAGGTCAAAAAAGGGCTTGTCGAACTCACGTTAACTTTAAACGCGATGTAAGTCACTTCAAGCGCAATGTAAGTAACGTCAAGCATGATGTAAGTCACTTCAAGCGCGATGTAAGTCACTTCAAACGCGATGTAAGTAACGTCAAGCGCGATGTAAGTAACGTCAAGCGCGATGTAAGTAAACTCCTGCTTTCAACAAGGGCAAAATTTAACTTAATTTACGGAATTTAGCAGCAAAGCCATGTGTTAATGAGTAAAGAAGATACCCCTAGTCAAAGTAGCACATGGAACCTTTAACTACTGCGGCGATCGCTGTTGGCTCTATACTTGCCACTAAAGCTTTAGAAAAAACGGGCGAACAGATAGGCGAAACTCTCTGGAATAAAACTGGTCAGTTTCTTGTGACGCTCAAAAAACAGTCTCCCCATATTGTAGCTGCGATCGAGAAAGCCCCAGAACAACCACTCGATTATGGCAAGGTAATAACTGAGGTAGAATCTGCGGCTAAAGTTAACCCTGAAGTGGCTCAAGCTGCACAAGAATTGGCACAAGCAGCTAAAGCCGAACCAAATCCTAAACTTGCGGAAATTCTAGCTATGCCTAACCTAGAAAAATTGGCAGACAAAATTGGTATGGTTGTCATGTCAGGTGGAACAGGAAACATCCAAAATATGTCTTTTTAATCTAATAACTTGCAGCATTCTCGATTATACCAATTCTCTAAAATTCGTATTACCCCCTTTGATCCCCCCTTTATAAGGAGGGAAACCGGAAATCTAGTTCCCTCCCCTTTCCAAGGGGAGGGTTAGGGTGGGGTAAAACTCAAATTCGCAAGCTACTTCAGACTTGTGTGTACACTGTAGCCTTTCCAAGGGGAGGGTTAGGGTAGGGTAATACCGAAATACAAAATAAATCAGACTTGTGTGTACGCGGTTGTTGCTTAATAATGTATGCCTGAAGACTCTGGCAAGTTCGCCGATAAAGTTGGCGCTTTCGCCGCCCCTGGTTCTCAAGTTAATATTGGCACTCAAATTATTGAGGGACAGAGACAGTTAACTCCCACAAAATTTATCCCTCGCGGTTCCGTCCATTTTGTCGGGCGAGAACAGGAATTGGCAATGCTGCATCAAGATTTGCAGCGGGGAGATTATGTGGCAATAGCCGGAATGGGAGGCGTAGGCAAAACTGAGTTAGCCACCCAATACGCCAGACGATATCAACAAGATTATGGCGGCATTACTTGGTTCAACGACAGAGAAACCAATCTCGCCGCCGAAGTTTTAGAATTTTTCCTCCAGCTTGGTTTTGAGATTCCCCAAGAACTAAGAGTAAGCAGCCTAAAAGAACAAGTCGCCTGGTGTTGGTCTAAATATCCCGACTCTCCCTTGCCGATCTTAATTGTCTTCGATGATGTGACAGACCTAGCCAACCTAGCCGAAGTTGCTCCCACCGATAACTGTTTCCGAGTTTTAGTAACTACTCGACCGCAGCGTTTAGACCCTAATTTGATTCAAGAAATTTCTTTAGATGTTCTCTCGCCCCAAAAAGAACCAGGCAAAGCCTTAGAACTGTTAAAACGACTGTTGGGGAAAACAGATAGGCGAGTGGAAAACCAACCAAAAGCCGCAACGGCAATATGTGAATGTCTGGAATATTTACCTTTGGGCATAGAGTTAGTGGGAGGTTATTTAGTACGCGACCCGGACATATCTTTAGATATCATGTTTAGGCGATTGCAAGAACGTAAATTAGCAGAAGCAGCTTTACAAAACCGGGAAACCATCAATTCAACTCAACTAGGAGTCAAAGCCGCCTTTGCTTTAACTTGGCAAGAACTCGACCCACTGGCGCAACAGTTAGGAAGATTTTTGAGTTTATTTGCTCCCCAACAGATTCTTTGGGATTTGGTAATTTGGGTGGCAACAGGTGGGGAAGAAGCAGAAAATCAGGAAGAAAGACAGCTAACGTGGTCAGAAAATGAATTAAACGAAGCTAAAAAGCAACTCTATGGGCAGAACTTGCTGCAACTGGTAGAAGAAAGAGAAGGATGTTATAAAATTCATGCTTTAGTGCGGTGGTTTTTGCAAGAGCAGTTAACGGTCTCTGGCGAGATGCAATCAGTTTTGGAAACAACCTTTACCACTGCCATGATAGCTATTGCTCAAGGTTTTGCCGCTTCACCTAGCTTTAAAGACATCGAATTTTTCAATAATATTGTTCCTCATCTTGAAGGCATAGGAGAACGTTTAATTGCAGAGATAAAGGAAGCAAATGAGGCACAGATAGCTTCTCTAGCATCAGTCCCCAATGATGAAGTAACTTGGATATTTGTGGGGTTAGGAAGATTTTACGAAAGACAAGGCTTATATAAATTAGCAGAACATTGGTATAAAGAATGTGTAAATATTTGCCAACTCCTATTTGCAGGCGACCATCCATACGTGGCTTCTAGCTTGGACAATTTAGGTTTACTCTACAAAAACCAAGGGCGGTACACAGAAGCAGAACCCCTCTCCACTGAAGCCCTGGCAATGACAAAGCGTTTGTTTGATGGCGATCATCTTGATGTGGCTAGTAGCTTGAACAATTTAGCTTTACTCTACAATAGCCAAGGGCGGTATTCTGAAGCTGAACCCCTTTACAATGAAGCTTTAGCAATGATCAAGCGCCTGTTTGTAGGTGACCATCCTGATGTAGCTACTAGCTTAGACAATTTAGCAGGACTCTACAAAAATCAAGGGCGGTATACAGAAGCCGAACCCCTCTGTAACGAAGCTTTGGCAATGACAAAGCGCCTGTTTGTTGGTGACCATCCTGATGTCGCTACTAGGTTGAATAATTTAGCAGAACTCTACAATAGCCAAGGACGGCACACGGAAGCTGAACTTCTCTACAGCGAAGCCCTGGCAATGACAAAGCGCCTGTTTGTTGGTGACCATCCTCATGTAGCTACTATCTCGAACAATTTAGCAGAACTCTACAATAGCCAAGGGCGGTACAGCGATGCCGAATCTCTTTACAATGAAGCTCTAGCAATGACAAAACGGCTGTTTGATGGCGACCATCCTAACATAGCTACTAGCTTGAACAATTTAGCATTAGTCTACTATGGTCAAGGACTGTACACGGAAGCTAAACCCCCCTTCACTGAAGCCTTGGCAATGACAAAACGCCTGTTTGTTGGCGACCATCCTGATGTGGCTAATAGCTTGAACAACTTAGCAGCACTTTACAAATGCCAAGGGCGGTACAGCGATGCCGAATCTCTTTACAATGAAGCTTTAGCAATGACAAAACGCCTGTTTGTTGGCGACCATCCTGATGTAGCTATCAACTTGAACAATTTAGCCGGACTCTACAAATGCCAGGGACGGTACGCGAAAGCCGAACCCCTCTTTATTGAAGCCCTGACAATGAGAAAGCGCCTGTTTGTTGGCGACCATCCCGATGTGGCTAATAGCTTGAACAACTTAGCAGCACTCTACGATAGCCAAGGCAGGTATACGAAAGCTGAACCTCTCTACAGCAAAGCCCTGGCAATGTGCAAACGGGTGTTCGGGGTTAATCATTTTTCTACAGTAATGGTTAGAAAAAATCTGACAATTCTAATTCTACGACAGCATTTTACCCCTCGTGCCATCTGGAAACGTAGGTTAGGTCAGTTTGTGAAAATCTTAAAGGCGATATTAATTCTACCGTTTTCCCTACTGTGGCGATTGGCTAAAAAATTAATTCGTAATTAAAAGGCTGGGTAAAGCGATCGCACTTTTGAGGAAAGTTTGCCATCTACTAAACTTGGGCGATCTCTATTCTCAAAAATACTGCTTGCGATCGCTCTTTTTACTGAGTGCATAGACACGAATTTATATGATAAAAGTAGTAAACCCTAGTTAACACAAGTTGGTAATGAGTCAATTTATCCAACCCATCAACTTGCAAATATCACCTGATTCTTTAAATCAAGGTGAACGAGCTATTCTCCAGGAATTAGCTTTACAACTGTACGCACAGAATATTTTTACCTTTAGTCAAGCACGTCACCTAGCTAACTTGTCTGTATGGGAATTTCAGCAACTTTTAGGAGAAAACAAAATCGAACGTCATTATAATGAAGCAGATTTAGCTCAAGATATTGAAATAATTGAAGCAGGTTTTTAGAGATTGTGACCGTTGTTTGTAACGCTACGCCTTTAATAAATTTTGCAGCTATTAATCGTCTTGATATCTTGCAGACTGCATTTAGACAAATTGTTATTCCCCAAGCTGTTTATAATGAAACTACTATTGCAGGTTTTCCAGGATCGGAATTTGTATTGCAGGCAATTGCTGCCAGATGGTTGCAAGTTATCTCAGTTTCAACAATAACACTTAACATACCACCAGAATTAGATAACGGTGAACGTGAAGCAATTGCCTTAGCGCTAGAAACTGGAGAACGGCAAATTTTGCTAGATGAACGTGAAGCACGCCAAGTAGCTCAAAGTTTGGGATTACAAGTAATTGGTACTCTAGGTATTCTCTTATTAGCAAAAAATAGAAATATAATTACACAGGTGCAACCCTTACTAGATGCTATGATTAATACTGCTCAATATTGGGTAAGTCGTAGTCTTTACGAACAAGTCTTACGACAAGCAAGAGAATTAAAAGACTAATTAGCAAAAAGTAGATAAGATTAGGTATTTTTCTGCGATCTTCGTTCGCGTAGCGTCTCGTTCGCGCTAGCGTCTCCGAAGGAGAAGAGAAGACATTGCCGTTCGCGGTAGGGTCTCTGAAAGAGAAGGCATCGCTTTTCTCTCATCAACTAATTACTTGGTAAGAATTCAGCACTCAAGAGCCAGAAGATATAATTCTCCTGACTCCTAGATTCTGGCTTTTGTCAATCAAGGTATTGCACTCAAAAAAACACTAAATTTTTAAGATAATTGACTCTGCTATGATAAATTTAACGAGCGATCGCAAAGCTCGCTTCGTCTTCAAACAATACTTGAGCTAGCTCGCTTTCAGTGAATTGGTAGCCCAGAGTACTAGCAAACTTAACAATCCTAGTTTTATCCCAATGGCAACTGCCTAAAAATCCTCGACGACAACACTTCTTTAAATATTGTTCATAAATAGCTCGATCCGATATCACAACTTCATAAAAAGCATTAACCTGTTTGAGTGACATTCAATTAAATCTCCTAAAAATATTGATTTTCTTATTTACTAATAAATACATTGTTTTACTAGATAATTCCGGCTGGAATCATCTACTATCAAAGATTTTTATTTATTCTGGCGAATAAAATTTTAGTAGTTTCGTAGGGTGCGTTATGGACGCAAGTCCTAACGCACCGTCATTAATTTCTGTGTTTCCAAAATTGTTAATTGAATCGCGTGCATAAAAGCCAGCTGACTGACCTATAGAGAATTATGGCAGCGCGATCGCTTTTTGCTGTTGTCTGTCAATTTGGAAACAACCCAAGGATAAATTACTTATGAATCTTAAATCTGCTTTATCTAGTCGTTTACTGCTAATGCTAAGTCTTAGCGTTCCTGCTGTATTGCTTTCGGCGGTAGGTGGGGCTTTTGCCCAGTCAGCTACACAACTTGGTGTAGTTGCTTCTAGCCAAAAAGTTCAGCCATTCATCACAGCAGATGCTAGACGCGATACTCTGCAAAATTTGAACAGGATAAAAATATCTCCCGTAATTCTACAAGGTGATGACGGTGGCACGGGTAAGGAATCTTCTGATAAAGGTAAAGATGCTTCTGACAAAGGCAAAGATGCTTGTGATTCTTGCCCGCAAGGAGGTTTATTCAATAAAGTGAGCAATCCCGATCCTTTGATCCGCGACAACCAACCTATCTTAAATCAGCCACTACAAACTGTGCCATCAAATGTCCTTTTTAAAGGAACGCAGATTAGATAAATAGTAGGGACGCGCTACGGCGCGTCTTTAGAGAAATTAACAAGGATTCAATCGGGAATTGATTATATATGGATTTGATTATAGTTGGCGATCGCGGCGATCGTTTCGCTACTGAAGTTGTCAATTTCGCCAAACAAAAAGGATTTGTTGCCGAAATTCTCGATGTATGCGATGCAGCACAGTTATTCACAGTTAGCGTTGATTCTGGACGGGCAATTGTGACTCCTGATATTCCCCTGCTACTGCGGATGCCAGCACCATCTACTATTCGCCAAGACTTCGATAGTTCATTTCAGTATGGTGAATGTTTAGCAACTTTGTGGGCTGCGGCTGCACTGATGAAATCAACTGTAATTAATCGCCCTACACCTTTCAGTGCTTGGGGACGTGCAGCAAATTCCTCAATTCTCACTTCACACAGGGCTGGTTTGCATCCCAAGGGTAGGGAAGTTTTTTCATTGTATCCTGCCGCTCCACCCCAAGAATTTGCCAACCAGCAGTGGAATGTGCAGGATCTCACAACATATATAGATACCCCATGGCCGGAAATTCCAGAAGGTGAAGGGCCTTATCGCGCTTATGACTCGGATACTGACCCAGCTTACGAGATGGTTGTTGTTTTGGGCAAGCAAGCTTGGCGTTGCACAACAGCACCTTTAGAGAAATTGCAACTAGAACGCCAGAGTATCTCTATTATTCAACAGTTGGAAATGACATTTGGAGTTGTTATCTGGAGCATTTCCCCCAATTTGGATAATTATGCTCTATTTAGCGTCAATCCCTTTCCTGCTATCCAACAAGTACAGTTTGTCTGGCATTCTTTAGCACCAGCACTCATTGAGGCTTTCTTTCCATGATTTACGCAATTGGACTCGACTCAGACCGGACTTTCTGTCATTTCGTCTCCCAAGCGACTCGGCGTGGCGTTCGAGTACAAGCAATTAACCTGCGATCTGTGATTCTAGAAGGTGACTGGCACTTAACTCTTCCTGATGATGGATATAGTTATATTAGCGTTGCGGGAGAAAAATACCAACTCGATCCCCAAGGTTCTTACTATTGCCGCATTATTGACCTTTCATCTGTGCAATCTGACTTGGCCTTAGCGATGCGTTGGCGCGGTTTCATGACAGCTTTAACTGCATGGCTAGAATATATTCCAGGCACAGTTATTAATCGCCCTGGCGGCCGTTGTGACAACTTTTCCAAGCCACTGCACGAGTATTGCCTACAATCTTCTGGTTTTCAAGTTCCAGCTAGTATTACCAGTTCCAACGCCGAAAAATTAGCCGCTTTTGCCGCCGCATCACCAACAATTGTTAAGACTACATCTGGTATTCGCGCTGACAGTCGGCTAGTACAACCAGAGGAATTTATCGACTTTCACCCCTCTCAAGGGCCTGTGCATTTACAAAGATATGTTGCTGGTGCAGATGTGCGGGCGCATGTAGTTGGTAATAGCGTTCATGCTGAGTTGATTAACTGTTTAGAGGTTGACTACCGCCAGTCATTTGAAGATGCCGATTATGCAGCTTTTCAATTACCTGAATCTTTATGTCAGCAAATTGTTGATGCCACTGCTGCCTTTGGGTTAAAGTTTGCAGGTTGGGATTTTAAAGTTACCAATGACAACCAATATTGGTGTCTGGAAGTTAATCCCATGCCGGGATATGACGGTTACGATAAAAGAGCCAATGGTCGGATTACGGATTCCTTATTGGCATTACTAATGCACGGCGATGCTGCTGAGAATGATACCAGAGTATTTTCTGTGCAACCAAAAGATATTTATCCTAGTTTGCCTCAAGAAATTGTAACAGAAGAAATTCTCGTAGCAGAAATTTTAACAAAAGCACAGTGTGAAGAAGTTTACACTGGCATCCATAACTTAAAACAATTTTGGATTCAAAGAGGAAAAGCTAACTTTTTCACTTTAGGAGCAGCCAGCTACCTCGATTTTTCTGAACTAGCCGACATCAATGATGATTATTATCAAAGAGCAAAAAAATATAATTTAATTCTTCAACAAAATTTTAGTTGGCTTTATCAACTGATTCAAGATACTATTAAACAAAAGTTACAAGCACCAACCAAATATTTTGAATACTTAGCTATTCCCGGATTTCATATTTGGCAATACCCAGCAATCTTTACTAAGCCGACAGCATCGATTCACTTCGACTTGCAATATCAAAACCTCAAATGGCAAAATGCGAATAAAGTTGATTTTACTCGTTCGATTTCGTTTACATTGCCGATTAAACTTCCTCAATGTGGTGGTGGATTAAATGTTTGGCATTTAAAATATGAGGAATTTGTCGATGCCTATCATCAAGGTCTGGTTATGGAAGTAGAAGAAATGCAAAGTTCCAGAAAGCAAACTTTCCATGCTTACGAGGTTGGCAAAATTGTCATTCACTCTGGTCATTCACTCCATCAAATTGCACCTGTTGAGCAAGTTTATATGGATGATGAGAGAATTACTCTACAAGGACATGGAATTTTTAACGATGGGGAATGGCAACTTTACTGGTGATATCGTGTCCGGTTAAAGACTTATCATTAAGACCGCTCCAGGGGCGGAGGGGCAGAATTGATTGCATTCTAACTCCGAAATTATGATTTCTGAATTCTTCCTGTGAGAATTAAAAGCCTTTGATACCTGACTTCTCAAAGAAGTTGGGTATTTGACTTTTCACAAATGATTTAAAATTGCCTTACCATAAATACATTTCCAATTAGTTGGGCAATAATAGTAAACTTTGTAATGAAGACTAGGAGTCATTTACCATAATAGAGCGATATAATGAAAATATTTTCCAAGCTTTTTTTGAAGCCAGCAGATTTTAAGTTGATGAAACACACAAGCTTTGTCTGTTAGCTAGTAATAAAGCCTATTTTACTTCTGACTTCTGATTCTTGAATTTTGCTGTACTTTTAAATAATTTCGAGAGTAACTTCATTTAGACTAAGTGCAGAGAAGGCTGAATTGACTGGGGAGCAATTTCCCATTTAGGCTACTAATTACTCAATGTGTATGGCACTTGAAACCAGACTCATCCTAAATATGTCACTCTTACACCTTCCCTGCTTCATGTATTTAAATAACTGTGAGCGACACGAGGATAATTCGTAATTCATTCAAGAAGGCAGGAGGCAGAAGGGAACCCACCCTTAAAAGAGTGGGATTGTAACAAGGACGTTTTATACCCCGCTCTCTACAGTCTCGATATAATTATTGATTTAGACTGGGCTTTAAACCCAGAACTAAAGTTTTTATTGATGCTTCTTTCCTTCTGCCCTCTGCCTTCGTACTTCTGCCTTTCTTTGTAATCGTAGGAAAAATTTAATGCAATCTTCAGTGTGTAACCATGAAGCAGCAAGACTTAAGGCTCTTTATCAGTATCAAATTCTCGATACTGCACCAGAACAAGCATTTGACGATCTGGTATCTTTAGCCGCGCAGATATGTGACACACCAATAGCCTTGATTAATTTGATTGACGCTAATCGTCATTGGTTCAAAGCCAAAGTAGGGTTGAATATTCAGGAAATCCAAGCGGATTTGGCGTTGTGTCGATTTTGTATCCAGCAAAAACAGACTTTAATTGTTCCCGACATCTTAGCTGACGAACGGTTTGCCACAGAAATAATAGTTACCTCGGAACCCCATGCAAGATTTTATGTCGGCGTACCTTTGATAGTACCAGAAGGGCAGGCGATCGCGACGCTGTGTGTCATAGACCGCGTACCACGCCAAATCAGTCCTAAGCAAGTGGAAGCACTGGAATCGATTGGGCGTTTGGTAGTTAGACAACTAGAGATCCGGCGAAATTTAGCAGAACTAGCAAGCATCAAAAAAGAGTACAAACAAACACAAGAAGCGCTACACCAAAGCGAATGTATTCTCCGCAGTTTCTTCAACAGTGCGCCGATGATGATGGGAATTGTGGAATTGGTAGATAATGACATATTGCACATTACTGATAACCTCGCCACAGCTAAATTTTTTGGACTCACTCCAGAAGCAATGCAAAATCGCCTAGCGCGAGAAATGGGTGCGACAGACAAGCATTTGAGCCAGTGGATTCATTACTACCGTCAAGCAGAACGCACCCAAGCACCCGTTAGGTTTGAATATTCTTTCGATACACCCCAAAAACAAATATGGCTATCAGCAACAGTCTCGCCGATCGCAATTAGCTCTAGCAAGCATCCAAAATTTGCTTATATAGTTGAGGATATTAGTCAACGCAAGCAAGCAGAACAGCAGAGTCGCGAACAAGCAGCATTGCTGGATATCACCACAGATGCCATACTCGTCCAAGATTTATCCCACAAAATTTTGTTTTGGAATAAAAGTGCTGAGAATCTTTATGGCTGGAAGGGAGAAGAAGCTATAGATAAAAATGCCAATCGATTATTGTACGGTAAAACTTTGCCACAGCACCAAGAAATTTACAACAGCGTCTTAAAAAATGGCTCTTGGCGAGGAGAATTGCAAAACATCAGCAAATCTGGCGCAGAAATCACAGTTGAAAGTCGCTGGACATTGGTACTAGACGAGCATTTTCAAGTTAAATCGATATTGGTTGTCAACACAGATATTACCCAGAAAAAACAACTAGAAAAGCAATTTCTCCGCGCTCAACGCATGGAGAGTATTGGTACTCTGGCTAGCGGTATTGCTCACGATTTAAATAATGTATTGTCACCGATTGTCATGTCAGTGCAATTGCTCAAAAACAAATGCAGCGATCGCAACACTCACCAGATACTTTCAATCGTAGAAAACAACGCCAAACGCGGTGCTAATTTAGTCAAACAAGTGCTATCTTTTGTGCGGGGAATTGAAGGCGATCGCACAGTCTTGCAACTCAAGCATTTGATTTTAGAAATGCAACAAATTGTTCAGCAAACATTTCCCAAAACAATTGCGATTACCACAGAAATCCAGCTAGACTTATTCCCAGTTTGCGGGGATAGTACCCAACTACACCAAGTACTGATGAACTTGTGCCTGAATGCTCGTGATGCCATGCCTGAAGGGGGAAATTTGTCAATCACCGCAGAAAATATTTCCATCGATCGAAACTATACAAAGATGCATCTTGATGCCCAAATCGGAACTTACATCGTTTTGGCGATCGCTGATACAGGACTGGGCATTAAGAACGAATTCTTAGATAGAATTTTTGAACCATTTTTTACCACCAAACAATTTAGTAATGGTACGGGATTAGGACTATCAACAGTCATGGGAATTATCAAAGGTCATGGTGGTTTTATCACCGTGTCAAGTTGTGTAGGCAGCACAACATTTAAAGTATACCTACCAGCTGTGCATACAGATACATACCAGTCATCAGACAATAGAGAAATACTAGCTGGATATGGCGAATGGATTTTAGTTGTTGATGATGAAGCTGCAATTCGAGAGATTACCACCACTTCTCTAGAAAATCATAATTACAAAACCATTAGTGCTAGCGATGGCGTTGAAGCAATGACAATTTACGCCCAACATCAAGATAAAATTAGTGCGGCGATCGTTGATATAATAGTGCCTAATATGGATGGAGCAACGACTATTCGCGCATTGCAAAAGATGAATCCGCAACTACCAATAATTGCTGTCAGCGGATTAGCAACAAGCGAGCAAATACCTATTAATAAAGCATCTGGAGACACTGCCTTTTTGCCGAAACCTTACACAGTGCAGCAATTATTAACAGCTTTGCATACAGTGATTCATAATAGAAAGAATAAAACGTGAGGTTATTAATTAGATAATTTATTTGTGAAAGTTCCCTCAAAATAAACCGAGTACAGTACTGCGTAGTGAAGAAAAGTAAATAAGGCTCAAACTCTTTCTCCCCCTGCTCCCTGCCCCCTGCCCCAGAATAAAAGATTAAGTTTTCATTCTTCATCCTTAATCTTCATCCTCGATTCTTCATATTTTCTTAGACTATGAACTAACGTCTCTTGAATCTTGACTCATGACTCAGAAAGATTCTGCCCTAATTTTGGTTGTAGACGATGATGACTTGACAAGAATGCATCTATGCGAGTTGATGAAACAAGCAGGATATCAGGTAATAGAAGCAAGTAACGGTTACGAAGCACTTGCTACTTATACTCGCCTACGCCCAAATATGGTGCTGTTAGATGCTCTGATGCCGATGATGGATGGGTTTACCTGCTGTGCTAAATTACAAGCACTCCCCATCGCTGAAAGAGTACCTGTGTTAATGATTACGGCTCTTTACGATCGAGCATCCGTAGAGCGAGCTTTTGCTGTAGGTGCAACTGATTTTATTACCAAACCAATTCAGGGATCGGTATTGTCTCAAAGGGTGTGCCGTCTTTTAGAAGCCGATCGCACAATGCAGCAATTGCGCCAACAAACCGAACAAGCGCAACTGCGAGAGTACCAACTGAGGATGGCATTGCAGGCAGCCCACATGGGCATCTGGAACTGGGATCTCCAGACTGATGAAATGACTTGCTCGGATAACCTAGAAGCACTTTACGGGTTAGAAAAAGGCACTTTCGATCGCACTTATACAACTTTGATTAACTGCGTTCATCCTCAAGAGCGCGATTTTGTGCAACGCATGAATCAGCAGGCAATTAGCCAAGGCACAGACTATGACATTCAATTTCGAGTTGTTTTAGCCGATGGCAGCATTCGCTGGCTAGCCAGCAAAGGAGTAGTCTTTCACAATGCTTCTGGGGAGGCTTTACGAATATCTGGGGTAGACATGGATATTACCAAGCGCAAGCAAGCAGAGGCAGCGCTAGAAGTTCATGCCAATCAACAGCAGCTAGTAGCAGAACTCAGTCAGATAGCATTAGCTGGCACAGATTTAACTACACTGATGAATTCATCTGTAAAACTCATTGCTCAATGCCTGAAGGTTGAATACTGCAAAGTTTTGGAGCTACTGCCAGATGGTAATGCCTTATTTTTACGAGCAGGAGTAGGCTGGCAATCTGGGCTTGTGGGACAAGCAACTGTCAGCACTGGTATGGATTCGCAAGCTGGCTACACCTTGTTTTCGCAAGGGCCTGTGATTGTTAGCGATCTTCGTACAGAAACGCGATTTAACGGGCCGCCGCTGCTGCATAACCATAAAGTCATCAGTGGCATTAGCGTTGTCATTCATGGCAAAGAGCATCCTTTTGGAGTCCTTGGGGCACACACCACCAGCAAACGCGCCTTTACTAAAGATGATATTTCTTTTCTCCAAGCTATTGCTAATGTGCTAGCAACAGCTATTGAACGCCAACGGATTGAGGATGCACTCAAAAAAAGTGAAGAACGTGCTTTATTGGCTGTGCGGGGTAACAATGATGGCATCTGGGACTGGAACTTAAGAACTAATGAAGTGTTTTTCTCGACGCGTTGGAAGGAAATGCTCGGTTACGAAGACAACGAGATTTGTGACAATTTAGATCGATGGCTAACAAGGATACATCCAGACGATATCGGTTTCGTAACGCAAGCAATTGCTGACCACTTTGCTCAGAAAACCCCATTTTACATCAGCGAATATCGAGTCCAGTGTAAAAATAACACATACAAATGGATTTTAGACCGCGGTCAAGCTGTGTGGAATGCAGACGGCAATGTAGTGCGGATGACAGGTTCTCATACAGATGTGACTGAGCGCAAACTAGCAGAAGAACAACTGCGTCAAAGTGAGGAGCGTTTCCAGATAGTTGCCCGTGCTACCAATGATGCTTTGTGGGACTGGGATTTGCTGACTAATAAAGTGTGGTGGAATCAATCTGTACAGACATTGTTTGGTTACTCAGTCGAGGAAGTAGGTTCCGATTTGAACTGGTGGTGCGATCGCATACATCCGAACGACACGCAAAGAATCATTTCTGATGTCAATGCGGCGATCGCCAACGGCGAACAATTTTGGTCGGGCGAGTATCGCTTTCGTCGCAGCGACGGTTCTTATGCAGATATTCTCGATCGCAGTTATGTTGTTCGCGATCGTACAGGCACGCCAGTGCGGATGATTGGCGCGATGATGGATATTAGCCATCGCAAGCAAGCACACGCAGAATTAGAACGCCAAAATTCGCGATCGCAACTATTTGCCGATATTACTCTCAACATTCGTCAGTCTTTACAAATCGATGAAATTCTCCAAACTAGTGTTACAGAAGTCCAAAAAGTACTACAAGCAGACCGCGTATTAATCTTGCGGCTAACACCTAATTACACTTTCACGGTACTCAAAGAAGCAGTAGTTCCTAATTTACCGATCTTTGTAGGACAGTTGATTGCAGATCCTTGTTTTGGGGAAGATTACATCCAGCAATACCGTCAGGGGCGAATTAGCGCCATTGCCGACATCGAACAGGCTAATATCCAACCTTGCCACGTGGAATTACTCCGCCAATTTGGTGTTAAAGCCAACTTGGTTGTACCGATTTTCTTGCAAAATCAACTTTGGGGACTGCTAATTGCTCATCAGTGCGCCCATCCCCGTCAATGGACGAACTGGGAAATTGACCTTTTGCAACAACTGGCAGATCAAATAGGCATTGCTTTAGCTCAAAGTTCGATTCTCGAACAAGAAACTCGCCAACGACAAGAACTCGCCCGTTCTAATGAAGAACTGCAACAATTTGCCTTTATCGCCTCCCATGATTTACAAGAACCACTGCGGAAAATTAAGACCTTTAGCGAACGACTCAAAACCACTTCTAACGATTGTTTAAACGAACAGGGACGCGATTATCTAGAACGGATGCAGAATGCAGCTTTGAGAATGCAGAATTTAATCGAAGACTTATTGACACTTTCGCGTGTCAGTACTAGGACACAACCTTTTGTATTAATCAATTTGACAAAGATTGCTCAAGAAGTAGTATCCGATTTAGAAGTGCGTATTCAACAAAGTGGAGGACGTGTGGAGATAGGTGAATTACCTACGATTAAAGCCGATCCTTTACAGATGCGCCAATTGTTACAAAATTTAATTGGTAATGCTCTAAAATTCCACCGCCAACAAGTACCGCCCATTGTCAAAATTTATGGCCGACTTTTAAACAATCAATTAGACAAAGTTGCTGTCAGTTCCGAAATGTGTCAAATAATTGTAGAAGATAATGGTATTGGTTTTGAGGAAAAGTATCTCGATCGCATCTTCAATATTTTTCAACGTTTGCATGGTCGCCAAGAATACGAAGGTACAGGTATCGGTTTAGCCCTCTGCCGAAAAATTGTTGAACGTCATCATGGGAGTATCACTGCCCAAAGTCAACCAGGACAAGGAGCAAAATTTATTGTCATATTGGCAGTTAATTCTTATTCATAATTTTTCTTTCTAGAGAGGGATTACTATCAGACCCCAAAATAAGGTTTATTGTACAACTATACTCAAGAATTGTGGCAATTTGACAATTTATTGAAGCTAAAAACCAGTTTAAAGGAGACAATAAGAAGTGAATGGTCGCCAATCAACCGTCACAATCTTAATGGCTGACGATGATGAAGAAGACAGTATGTTAGTGCGTGAGGCATTGGCAAAAAGTCAATTGTCAATCGAACTGTATATTGTCAAAAATGGTGAAGAGTTAATGGATTATCTCTATAACCGCGGTCAATACACAGACAGAAGTAAAGCTCCACGTCCGGGTTTAATTTTATTAGATTTGAATATGCCAAAAAAAGACGGTCTGGAAGTGCTAAGAGATATTAAAATCGACCCGTCCCTGCGACAAATTCCCGTTGTTGTCTTGACAACCTCAAGTGCCGAAGAAGATATTTATCATACCTACGATTTAGGTGCGAATTCCTTTATTACCAAACCAGTGACATTTGATTCTTTAGTTGAAGTAATGCAAGCTGTAGGAAAATATTGGTTTGAAATTGTGGAATTGCCGCTAGAAGTAATGGGAGGCAGAAATGAACGAGAGCCGTATCAGAGTTCTTCTAGTTGATGATGATGAAGATGATTATATTTTAACTAATCATTGGTTCAGTGAATTTCAGGTAGCTAGTTGCCAGTTGGAATGGGTAGATAATTATGCAGCAGCTAAGGCAGCGATCGCTGCTAAAAATCATGATATTTATCTCGTAGACTACCATTTAGGAATCCAAAACGGACTAGAACTTTTGCGCGAAGCGATCGCAGATGGATGTTCTGCCCCGATAATTTTACTCACAGGTCAAGGAGATCGAGAAATTGACCTAGAAGCGATGAAAGCAGGAGCAGCAGATTATTTAGAAAAAAATCAATTAGCTCAAATTGGAGCGCCTTTGCTAGAGCGTTCTATCCGTTACGCCATTGAACGCAAACAAACAGAACAGAAAATTCGCGAACAAGCTGCTTTATTAGATGTTGCTACTGATGCAATTTTTGTCCGCGATTTAGACGACCAAATTCTATATTGGAACAAAGCTGCCGAACGTTTGTATGGTTGCAAACAAGAAGAAGCTATTGGAAAAAAGACGCAAGAACTCTGGCAAGATAAAAATTTGTTGCAATTGCAAGAAGCTCTCCAACACCTGATGAAAAATGGCTCGTGGGAAGGAGAAATACATCAAAAAACAAAATTGAACCAAGAAATCACTGTAGAAAGCCGTTGGACATTAGTACAATTCGGTAACAATCTACAAAGTATTTTGATTGTTAATACCGATATTACCCAAAAAAAACAACTAGAAGCTCAATTTCTCCGCGCTCAACGATTAGAAAGTATTGGGACATTAGCAAGTGGTATTGCCCACGACCTGAATAATGTTCTTGCTCCCATTTTAATGACAGCGCAATTTCTAGAGACACAAATATCTGACGAATCTACTCGACGACTGCTGCCGATATTAATTACTAACGCTAAACGGGGAGCTGATTTAGTCAAGCAAGTACTATCATTTACTCGTGGCATTCAAGGAGAACGCACTCATTTGCAATTAAAGCACTTGATCGGAGAAATTCAGCAAATTATTAAAGAAACGTTCCCCAAATTAATAGAAGTTTCTACCAAAATTTCGCCAAATCTGGGGACTGTATCTGGCGATGTCACTCAACTGCATCAAGTATTAATGAATTTGTGTGTCAATGCCAGAGATGCTATGCTCAATGGCGGAAAATTAAAAATATCAGCGGAAAATCTTTTAATAGATGAAAATTACGCAAAAATGAATCTTGATGCTAGAGTTGGTTGTTATGTGATGATTAGCGTTAGAGATACTGGAGTTGGGATTCGACCGGAAATATTAGAGCGGATATTTGAGCCATTTTTTACTACCAAAGAACTTAGCAACGGTACTGGGCTTGGTCTTTCGACAGTACTTGGTATTGTCAAAAGCCACGGCGGTTTTATTAATGTATATAGCGAAGAAGGTAGAGGAAGCGAATTTAAGATTTATTTGCCAGCACAAGAAGCAACAGAAACTCTAGAAGAAACCGAACCGAAATTACTTCAAGGCAATGGAGAGTTAATTTTAGTTGTAGATGACGAAGCTGCGATTCGAGATATTACTAAAATATCCTTAGAAAACCATAACTATAAAGCAATTACAGCTAGTGATGGGATTGAGGCAATAGCTTTATACGCAGAACATCGCGATGAAATATCTCTAGTGGTGACAGATATGGTAATGCCATCTATGGATGGGATCGTTACTATCCGCACGTTGCAAAAAATTAACCCCAATGTCAAAATTATTGCCGTCAGCGGATTAGCAACAAGTGATAAAGTCAATGCCGCTTATGAAATAGGCATTAAAGCCTTTTTATCCAAACCTTATACAACTAACCAGTTATTGCAAACTATTAGCACAGTTACAACCAATAATTAAATATTAGTAACGATAAATGATGATAGTAATAAAAATCATTTCAGATATAATTTTAAAATTATTAGATAATAAATAAATCTCTAATTACGATCGGTTATCCTCATGACATCTGAAGTCTTAGCAGCTAATACAGCTTTTTACCGAGCTTTTGAAAAAAAAGATATTGAAGCTATGAGTGCTGTATGGTCACAAGGAACTGGCAGTTTTTGTATTCATCCTGGACGCAAAGCATTACGGGGTTGGAAGGATATTCGCATTTCTTGGGAGCAGATATTTAAAAGCACTGCCTATTTAGAGATTAACACCGACATAATTACTACGGAAACGAACGACAATATTGCTTATGTAGTGTTAATAGAAAATGTGTTACAAGTCATTACTGGTAGGCGAGTGGAAGCACAATCAATGGCTACGAATATATTTCAGCTTCTTGGTGGAAAGTGGTATTTAGTTCATCATCATGGCAGTCCCATCATGCGCTAAATGAAGAGTGCTGAGTTGAAAGTGCTGAGGAGCCAGCGCTGTGCGGGGGTTCCCCCCGTTGAAGCGACTGGCGTTGCTGAGTTAAAAGACCGCGCCACTTGCGGGCGGGGCTTTTACCTGAGTGCGAAAGTGCGCTCGTAATCTTCTTGTTATTCAACACTCAACACTCCTCACTCAGCACTCAGCACTCAGCACTCAACACTCAACACTCAGTTTCGTAAAAAGTCACAGAAGAGGTAGCGTTGTAGATGGGTTGAGAAATGTTTCTTTTGTTTGTGTTTCTGTGTATTTGTGGTAAAAATTTTTAACCACAAAGGCGAGTAGTGCGTCTGCAAGTCTGGCGACCCAATAGACTGCCTCTTTGTTGGAGCAACAGCCGTCACAAAGACACCAAGGTAAAATAATGCGAGTTCTCTTCCTGCATACCAACTTTCCGGCTCAGTATCGCCATGTAGCCCAAGCTCTGGCTCAAGACCCCAACAATCAGGTAGTTTTTGGGACTAAAAATCGAGATGTCAATCTCCCTGGCATTTATAAAGCGATTTTTGAACCTAGCCGCAATCCCCATCCTACAACCCATCATTACATTCGCCCTTTGGAAAGTGCGGTTTTGCACGGTCAAGCAGTGTTTAAATTATCCGAGCAACTCAAACATCAAGGCTTTGTACCTGATGTAATTTGCGGTCATTCTGGTTGGGGGCCGACTTTGTATATCAAAGATGCATTTCCCGATCGCCCACTGATTTGTTATTTTGAATGGTTTTATAATTCTCATGGCGCTGATGCAGATTTCGATCCCACAGATCCTCTAAGTATCGATGACTTAGCGCGTATTCGGACAAAAAATGCACCTATATTATTAGATTTGTATACATGCGATCGCGGTCTATCGCCAACTAATTGGCAAAAAGCCCAGTTTCCCCAAGAATTCCATCAAAAGATTTCTGTGCTGCATGATGGAGTCGATACAGAATACTTTAAACCTAAGCCAGGAGCTAAATTAGTCTTGCCGAATCTGGACTTATCTGGTGTCGATGAAATTGTGACTTATGTAGCGCGAGGGATGGAACCTTACCGGGGTTTTCCCCAGTTTATCGAAACTATTGCTTATGTCCAAGAGCGAAGACCAAATTGCCATGTCGTGATTGTTGGCTCAGATAGAGTTTGCTACGGTAAATCTTTACCAGATGGTAGCAGCTATAAAGACTTCATGCTGCAAAAAGTGCCACTCGATTTATCACGAGTTCACTTTACTGACTCTTTGCCTTACGGACAGTATTTGCAAGTGATTCAAGCATCATCGGTACATGTTTATTTAACTAGACCGTTTGTACTTTCTTGGTCGATGATTGAAGCGATGTCTACAGGGTGCTTGGTTCTTGCTTCTGATACAGCACCTGTTACAGAAGTTATCCAAGATGGGAAAAATGGTCTGTTGGTTGATTTCTTCTCGCCACAAAAGATTGCGGAACGAATTGATGAAGTTCTTGATAATCCAACCAGCATGGCAGAAATTCGCGCCAATGCTCGCAAAACTGCGTTAGAGCGCTACGCCTTAGCTGATTTACTACCCCGACACGTTCAACTCATCAAAGATATGGCCAGTAAGACATTCAAACCGACTATCCCTGTTATTAGGTGAAATTTGTCAACGTACATTATCATTCGTCAATTGATTTTGATCCGATTCCAAAATTCCACTGCGAATTATCAGTTGCGGCCAAATTAACAAAAAGAAGCCCATCCAAATTAATACAGGGATGGAAATCAAAATTGTGAGCCAAATCGTTTGAAATAACAACCAGCTACCACTAATTAATATCAAACCTGTAAGCAGTATAGACCAGGGCTGACACCACCAAGGTTTGTAATTCCAAGGATTTAGAGGTTTTTGTTCGGACATTATTTTTATCGGTAAATTTGTAAAATTATGCTTTAATTTATAGCAATTTGCCTAAAGAAGGTGACAGGTAGACATGCGGTGTCTACCAAAGGATTTGTCACCATCAATTATTAAATCGGTATTAGCGTTTTAATTGTTCTTTCCATGCTTCTAGGGTGATATATTTGTTTTCTAAAATATCTAGAACCTGAATTTTTCCACTGGGATTCAAGACGCGAAACCAATAAATTGTTGTATTGTGGTCTGGCTGATCCTCAAATACTCGAACACTGTAGTAAGGTTCATTTGGAGTCGGAGAACCATCAACGATCGCAGCAACTCGTATACTACCTTTAGAAAGTCTTTGAATTTCTCTAGCTTTGCGTTGGACTTCTGGCAGTTTCCAAACTAAGTCAAGGGCTTTCTTTTCATTAATCTCTCTATTAGCTTGAGCCAGATTTGCAATGCTAATTTTATCTAAATTAGCGAATAGTTGTGAGGTATTTAGCTCCATTTCCAAATGGTCTTGAGGAATTTGATGAATATCCGAGTGACTTGTTACTCCTAACAGTAAAGAAGCCATGAGAGGATACCAAAATAATCTTGTCATGAAGCTATTCCTAATTGTCTTTGTTTTTCAGCGAACCTTTTAAAGTCTACTAAAATCATATCCAAGCCAGAGTGAAACTCAAAATCCAGCAATTTATCAATTGGGATTTGATGCTCGAACTTTTTTGGATGGTTCGTCTTTTATCTTTCCACCACCTCACGCACCAAAGAAGCTAATTTATCCGCACTATCGGGAGTTGCGATCGCCTTGGCTTTCTCGCTCATTTTGGCTAATTCTTCTGGCGATCGCAATAAATTCAACACTTGAGTTTGTAAAATCTCAGCCGTTAATTCCGATTGCTTAAAGGTTAACGCCGCACCAGCTTGAGTAAATACGTCTGCATTGTAAGATTGATGGTCTTCAGCCGCAAAAGGGTAAGGAATCAAAATCGCTGGCGTTCCGCACACTGCTAATTCTGTCAAACTCCCAGCACCAGAACGACTAATTGCTAAAGCAGCGCGTCGCAACAGTGCTGCCATATTGTTATAAAAGGGTAACTCTATGTATTGCGGATGCTTGAGAGTATCTGCATCGGGATCGCGATCGCCTGTTAAATGCACTAGATAAGCACCAGCAGCAAACCAAGCCGGCGCTGATTGGCGCACTAACTTGTTGATCGCAACTGCACCCTGACTGCCACCAAAGACGACAATTAGAGGAACCCCATCGGGAATGGCTAAATCCAGCGTTACACTTGCTTCATCTAGAAATTGCGATCGCACCGGAGTCCCCACACAGACATTTTTGGCACGAGGTAAATATTTAGCTGCTGCCTCAAATCCTAACGCCACCGCCGTACACCAAGGGCCAAAAAAGCGTGTCACCTTACCCGGTAAAGCGTTAGATTCGTGAAAAACCACAGGTAAACCGAGAGAACGCGCCGCAATGACTGCTGGCCCGGCGATATAACCCCCCGTGGTGAATACTCCTTGAAAATTCCCTTGTTTGAGGATGCGCCGGACTTGCAAAATCGAACCAATGAGTTTCCCCAAAATTTTTAAAGATGAAAAACCAAACCCTTGCTGAAACCCTTCAACTGCAATAGTATTCATAGGATACTGTTGGGGAACCAGTTGAGTTTCTAGCCGATTGGGCACGCCCAACCATTCGATTTCATAATCTGGCAGTTTTTGTGCCAATGCGATCGCTGGAAACAAGTGTCCGCCAGTCCCACTGGCAGCTATGAGTAATTTTATCGGTGCGTTTGCCATCAAACCCCTACCGTTTAGCGCCTAGCTTCACTAAGATAAAACAATTTCCTTGTCTTCTGTACTTAAATCAGTAAACTCTTACCCAATGACTAACATTATTGCCTTTTTATTCACCCGCCAACGAAATTTTTCCGTTGGCATTGGCATGATTCTGTCCCTCCTGACACTTAATTTCATCAGTGGCTTACAATCTGCTCAAGCTACTACACCACAACAATTAGTTCAAGCAGGGCAAACCGTTCAACCTAGTGCTAACAATGCACCAGCTGAATTAAAAAACTTATTGGCGCAAATTGATGCATCTGCAAGCCAGGGCGATATCAACAAGGTGATGCAATTTTATAGCCCAAGTTTCGTTCATGGGGATGGATTAAACCGTCAGACGCTAGAACAATCTTTAGTTACACTATGGAAAAAATATCCCAAATTGCGATACACTACCCAGGTGCAATCTTGGAAATCTGAGGGTAATGCCATTGTGGCTGATACGGTAACTAATATAACTAGTTTACCCGCAACCAATAGTAATAGTATGGTCTTGAATTCTACGATTGTGTCTCGTCAGCGCATTTCCGGTGCAAAAATTGTCCGCCAAGATATTTTATCCGAACGTACCCTCTTGACATCTGGTAGCAAGCCACCCCAAGTTGATTTTAAATTACCACAGCAAGTAAAAGTCGGACAGCAGTATACTTTTGATGCGATCGTTAACGAACCACTGGGCGATGATTTTATCCTCGGAACGGCACTAGAAGAACCCGTCCAAGCAAACAAATATCTCAACTCCACACCTGTAGATTTGCAAGTACTGACATCTGGCGGACTTTTTAAAACGGGACGCGCCCCATCTACCCCCGGTAGCCAATGGATTTCAGCGGTGATCCTCCGAGGTAATGGTGTCACAATGGTGACTCAGCGTCTGCAAGTTGTGAAATAGTAATCAAATCAATGATGAAGTGTGAAGGATAAAATTTCAACTGGTCGCGGCAAGGATTCCCCCACCACACCTTTATGTTGGTGGGGAGAGGTTAAAGCAGAATTCCACAATATGAGCGTTTGATAACCCAATTCCCAATCCCTAATCCCCAGTCCCTTTTACCGTTCATGCTTCATCTACCCAATAAAGATAATATCGTTCGGTATCTACCCATGACCTCTGAAAATTTTTCAGAGGAATAATTTTTAAATCATCTCTGTTTAAATTTAGCTTTTTATTTAAAATCAGTAAAATTTTCTTTTTGTTTTCTTGATTTTTTAATCTCAAACTAATTTGTTGTAATATTTCAGCTTGTTCTACTTCTGTACGACCTTTTCTAAACAGCGTAAAGCTTCCCATTCCTTTTAGTTCGGGATAATAAAATTTTCGGTTAAGATAACCTGCTAATGCAGCCATATTTGCATCTCGACTGGCAACAATAAATTCATTTTCTAACCGAGATTGTTGAATGTAACGAGCAGTTTCACGACTAGCAGAAAATGGCACGATTAAATCTCTGGAAAAGCTGGAAATTCCTCCTAAAAGCTGTGCGTAAAGAATTAACATAAAAACTAGAGTATGCCATTTTTGTAGATGCTTAATAGTATTTGTATGCACAAATATTTTATTAGCTATAAATGCAGACTCTTGATAATAATTTTCTAGCCATAACGCTGCAATAAAAACTAAATATAAATGTCCAAAATGTCGAGGCGCACCTGCGAATCGTAAATATGTAAATGTAAGTATTATACCAGTTCCTACAATATATAAAAATAAAGGAAATGGTTTTTTGCCCAACTTAATTAAAGTTAAACCAAAAACAAATAGGGCGATTGAAGTACAAACAATTAAATCTAACCATCTTTTTTTAGGGATTATCAAAAAATAGCCACCAAATAATCTACTTATAGTCCTTAATAAATTAGGTAAATCTAATTTAATAAACCATTCATTGTCTAACCCACCGCGAAGATAACTATCTGCTGGAGGAATAATTATATAAATCGCCAATACAAAAGAAAAGACGACAATTCCAAGACTCAAAAGTAAATCATATTTTCGGCTTTGGCTAAAATATTGCTTGCGGTGTTCGCTATCAAAACAAAATTCCACTAGTAAAGTCAATGCCAAAGAAAATGATACAAATAAAGCATAAGCACTACTATTAGCTAATAAACCCAATAAAATTGCTAAGTAAAGGTAAGTTGTTTTTCTAGATGCGAAAACCGCACAAAAAGCAAAAGTAAACAGCAAACTAAATGCATAGTTTCGAGAGATTAAAAGATATTCGTAAAAAGGAAAATAACCAAAGCTAAAAATAAACTTTTGTCGATAATTAAAAGGACTATATAAGCAAAAAATAGCAACAGCTACACTTGTAATAGACAAATGAAAAAGTTGCATAATAACGGGTGTATCAGCAATTTCCCTCAAAAAGGCTAAAGAAAAATACCATAAGACAGGATGTCCTTCATAATGAATATTAGCAATCAAATCTCCCAAAGATTGACTATCTCTGACAATCAGCCAAGGATTTAGTTCATCTCGCCACATTGAATGGTTGAGAATACCTATTAAACCAAGAACCGAAAAAAGAATTATAATCAACCAAGGAGATTGAAAAAATAACCTAGAAATCCGATTATTCGGTTTATTAACTAGCATTGTTAGTTATGAATCTTTAATAAAAATCAACAAGTTGAAAAAGAATTGCTCGATAAAAGAGTCAAAAGTCGGAAGTCAGCAGAAATTATCTGCGACTAGTGGCTGAATAAATGGATTTAAGACCATAGCAAAGTAAAAATATTTTATACTTTATCCTTTGGCGAACTTGCTTGATTGTATCAGTCATTTGTTCCGAATTGTTAGACAATTGACAATTGACAATTGACTAATGACTCCCAATGATTTCTTTGCAAAATAAAATTATTTTAATTACTGGTGCAAGTAGTGGTATTGGTACTGCTTGTGCCAGAATCTTTGCTGAAGCGGGTGCGAAACTAATTTTAGCGGCGCGACGCTGGGAACTTTTGCAGCAGTTAAGAGATGTACTTAAGCAAGAGTTCAAAGCAGAGGTTCATTTGTTACAGTTGGATGTGCGCGATCGCGTTGCTGTTGAATCTGCCATCTCTAACCTCCCTGACGCTTGGTCTGAAATTGACATCCTGATTAACAACGCCGGTCTGAGTCGCGGTTTAGACAAGTTGCACGAAGGCAGCTTTCAAGACTGGGAAGAAATGATTGATACCAACATCAAAGGTTTGCTTTACCTCACCCGTTATGTTGTCCCCGGTATGGTAAAACGCGATCGCGGTCATATAGTTAACTTAGGTTCCATTGCCGGACATCAAACTTACCCCAGTGGTAATGTCTACTGCGCGACAAAAGCCGCAGTTAAAGCCATTTCTGAAGGTTTAAAACAAGACTTGTTGGGTACTGCAATCCGCGTGACTTCTGTCGATCCGGGAATGGTGGAAACAGAATTTAGTAATGTCAGATTTCACGGTGATGATGAACGCGCCAAAAAGGTTTATCAAGGCGTTAAGCCACTTACACCCGAAGACATAGCAGATGTGATATTTTTTTGCACCACGCGATCGCCTCATGTCAATATCAACGAAGTCATACTCATGCCAGTTGACCAGGCTAGCGCCACATTAGTAAATCGGCGTAGCTAAAAAGTAACTAAGCAAACTGGTCGCAGACTTTTTGTCTGCGATTTTTTATTCGAGCTAGTTGCAACTCATAATCATTTTGACTATGATTTATTTAGATGGATTGGATAAATAACCCCAGTGCAGGGAAACCTTATTGTGGGTGGGTAGACACGAAGTGGCTTGCCGCTAGGCATCGCTCCTTTTAGAACGTGACTCCCATAATTAAGGGGATCGTGCTGGGTTTTGGTGGGGGAGTGATGTTAACTAACATCATTCTTAATGGAGTTAAATATGAACTTTACTCGTTTTGAACATATCAATTTGAGTTGTAAAGATATTGATGCAACCAAGAAGTTTTACGAAACTCTATTTCCTGATTGGTATGTGCGCGCTGAAGGCGTATTCAATGGCGATCGCTGGATGCATTTAGGCAATAATCAATTTTATCTTGCCCTGAATGATGATTCCGAGCAAGAGCGGGTGCATCAAGCCTACGAAAGCATCGGTATTAATCATGTTGGCTTTGTAATCAAAGACGGCGAAGCTATGACAAAATTGCTGTCAGCTGAAGGCATTGAATATTACACAATGACAGCACCGGAAACCAAGCACAGAATTTATGTCAACGACCCAGATGGTAACGAAATTGAGTTAGTTGAATATAACCCTGAGTATGCATTGAAGTAATTAATTTTGTTGACAGTTAACAGTCAACTAATAATTCGATTGATGAGTAACAGGAGAAAATTACCATGAGTACAAAAAAAGTTGCGGTCGTCACAGGTGGAAATCGCGGTTTAGGATTTGAAGCCTCTCGGCAATTGGCTAAAAAAGGATATAAAGTAATTCTTACCAGTCGAGATGCAGCGAAAGGTAAAGCTGCGGCTCAACAGTTACAATCTGAAGGATTAGATGTAATTTCTCATCCTCTTGATGTTACTAGTGATGATAGCAATCGTAAATTGGCTGAATTCATTCACCAGCAGTTTGGCAAACTCGATGTCTTGGTAAATAACGCAGGCATATACATTGATAATCAAGCAGGTGGCAATAGTGTTTTTAATGCCAAGATTGACACTTTGCAACAAACAATTGACTCAAATGTATACGGGCCTTTGCGAGTGACTCAAGCGTTAATTCCCTTGATGAAGGAACAGAATTATGGACGAATTGTGAATGTATCTTCTGGTATGGGACAGCTAAATGATATGGAAGAAGGTTCCCCAGCATATCGCATTTCTAAAACAGCTTTGAATGCCCTCACACGAATTTTTGCTAGCGAATTGAAAGGTACAAATATTTTAGTTAATTCTGTATGCCCAGGTTGGGTGAAAACTGACATGGGCGGTTCAGAAGCACCACGAACTCCAGAACAAGGAGTCGATACAATTGTGTGGTTAGCAACTACTCCTGATGGCGGCGCTACCGGAGGATTTTTCCGCGATCGCCAACCAATTGATTGGTAACAAAATATTTCAAAAATGTTCGCTTTTTGGAAATATATGTTCTCCCGAACAATCTTTAGCTGGTAAGGCATTCATACAAGTTTTCTCTGTCTTACCAGACTCTTTTTCCTCGCTTAATATTATTTATCGATCCCAGAAATATGCTATCTTCCGAAAGTAACAAAATAGCCTGAGAATCTCTAAGAAAAATGTGTGGCTTGATACAATAATTTCCGGATAGCTGTTATATGCTTTCAGCACCCTTTACTTTTACCCTTGTAGCGGAAATTTCCGCTAAAGAATCACCAGAGCGATAGGGAATTACTCCTAAGCAAGTACGATTGATTTGCATCAGCCGTAAAGCTTATGTCAGAGTATTAAATAGTTTCCTACGTACTGGTGATTTATTTTTTATTTTTCAAAATTATATTAATCTGAATTTGCGATCTTTTGTTTTTGGAGCTATAGAGTTGTGCTGAGAGAAAACAGCATATTGTGTGATTAATAGCAGCTTGTGACGATTGTAACTTCTTCAGTACTCAGTTTGATGGCATATACCCGATCGCCCCGTCCGCTATTAAAATCAATTTGCTGGGATAATCAGCAGAATTAAATTTCTGGAGTTTTGTCACCCCGTGCTTACTTCCTTGTCACCGACAATCAATGCTCTGAAGCAACCTACGAGTGATGCTTGGATAGAACAAGCGATCGCTAATTTAGATATCATTTTGCTTGACCACTCCCACTGCGAACGTAAAGCAGCAGGCGTAGCGTTAAATTTTATGTTTCGCTATCCTTCTAATACTAAAATGGTACGGGAATTAACTGCGATCGCCCGCGAAGAACTAGAACATTTTGAACTAGTTAATCAATGGCTAGAACGCCGAAATATTCCCCTTGCTCCCCTATCGCCGCCTCCCTACGGTGCTGGGTTGAAAGCCCAAGTGCGCCCTCACGAACCAGAACGCTTTTTAGATTCTTTGCTAGTTACTGGTTTGATAGAAGCGCGCAGTCACGAACGCCTAGGGTTATTAGCTACACACTGTCCTGAGCCAGAATTAGCTAAGTTTTATCGAGGCTTGATGGCATCCGAGGCGCGGCACTATGGTACATACTGGGTTTTAGCTGATACTTATTTTGACAGAGAAATTGTCATGCAACGGCTTGATGAATTGGCTACAGTCGAAAGTGAGTTGTTAGTAAACTTGCATTCAGAGCCTAGAATTCATAGTTAGTATAATAATTGCAATAGATATGATGCTTCAGTTAACACACATCAGGCTGCTAGTCTCCAACTTCAAAGATTGTTTTTTGTTTTACCGTGATGTGCTGGGATTTACTATTGATTGGGGTGACGAAAATAGTTGGTACGCCGAATTACACACCGGAGATAATGTCAAGCTGGCTTTGTTTAGAAAAGAATTAATGGCTGAAGCAGTCCCCAGCGCCTATCAACCTTCTGCGATTGAATGTCACAACAAAGTAGCCTTAGTTTTTGCTGTAGATAACGTAGATGAGTTCTATCAGCACCTCAAAGAACATAACGCCATAATTGTGACTCAACCTCAAGACCGCCCAGCATGGGGGCTGCGAACCGCTCATTTTCGCGATCCCGATGGCAATTTGATTGAAATATTTAACAATCTGGCTGGGTAGCTAAGAGCCTGTCAAGAAACAGCTTTTACAATTTGCTATCTAGAAAGCTTACTGAGAAAGCATTTCTAACTCAAAAAAAGCCAAGGTTGTTAATTGACAAACTCTAAGGTTAGAGTCTCGCAACCAGCAAGTACCTCATGCTACTGGAGGAGCTGCGCTATCGGGTAAATCATCAGATTTTCTCAGAATGAATAAACTGCCATCTCCTCCACGGCCAATTCTCAAAGTTTCATCCAAGTAAGTAATATCAAGGGTGGCAATTCTGCCAGTAGGATTGTTAGCTGAAACAACCTTAAATGGGTTAAGTTGAGGAGTATCAATACCAACAATCTTCTCAATTGCTAGGTAGCGTTTGTCAAAATAGACATTAGAGGGTGTTTGAAAAGTCTGTCAGGTTGTAAAAAAGCTCTCTCGGTATACGCGCTCGTATAGATAATAGACAGCACCAAGAGAGCAAGATGACTAAAGCATACCCCAGCAATCTGACCCATGCACAATATGAATTGCTGAGTGACATGATTCCAGAAGCAAAACCCGGAGGTCGCAAGCGTGAAGTTGAGATGTGGGAAGTGCTTAACGCAATTTTCTATGTCCTAGTAGAAGGAGTTAGATGGCGCTCGCTACCAGGTGACTTTCCTGCTTGGCAAACGGTGTACACATATTTTCGCAACTGGCGTAAAGACGGGACATGGTTGCACATTCACGATAGTCTGCCAGAGTGGACAAGAATCGAAATTGAGCGTCATCGCAGTCCATCAGAAGCAATCATTGATAGTCAAAGTGTCAAAAGTGCGGCGACGGTGAGCCAACAAGTGGGCTTTGATGCAGGCAAGAAAATTAAAGACCGCAAGCGATTTATGACAGTCGATACCTTGGGGTTAGTCTTGCGGGTGTTGGTCACGGCGGCCAATGTAGGTGAACGTGAAGGAGGCAAAAAAGTTCTCAAACGGGTCAAACAATCTCGCACTCAGGGATGTCGTTTGACAATCATCTGGGTGGATGGTGGCTTTAACGGTGAGCCATTCATGCAGTGGGTGATGGACTTTTGCCGTTGGATTGTCCAAGTGGTGCTACGACCAGAACAAACCAAGGGATTCGTGTTGCTCAAAAAACGTTGGGTAGTGGAACGCACTTTCGGTTGGCTTATGGGGTGTCGGCGATTGGTTAGAGATTATCAGTTATTGCCCGAAACATCACAGACGTTTATCTACGTTGCCATGATCCGGATCATGGT
>NZ_JAECZA010000285.1 GCF_016056275.1 Dendronalium phyllosphericum CENA369
AGTTATTTCTTTCCCTACTCCCCCTGCTCCCCCGATCTTGTCTTCCATGCCAACTGATTTTCTCAATTTAATTACCTGCTTGCATCACGGTCTGATTGTGTCTTGTCAAGCACCTGTAGATTCACCTTTGCACGAGCCAATAGTAATTGCAGCAATGGCACAAGCTGCTGTTAATAATAGTGCGATCGCTGTCAGAATTGACACTCCAAGTCAGATTACTGCTGTGCGTGCAAGAGTGAAAGTTCCGATTATTGGTTTATGGAAGCAAGTAATAGTTGGATCTGATGTATATATTACGCCACAGTTTTATCATGCTGCTGCTGTGGCTAAAGCGGGGGCAGATATTATTGCTATAGATGCGACAACTAGAAACCGTCCTGGTGATGAATTAGTGATAGATATTATTGCTCGAATTCATGATGAATTGAGTAAACCAGTGATGGCAGATGTGGATACAATTGAGGCAGCAAAAGCCGCCGTAGATGCTGGTGCTGATATTGTAGGAACTACTCTTTACGGCTACACTAATCCAACTAAGCAGCTTTCTCCTCCAGGTTGGGAACTTCTAAGACAGATGGTGGAACAGTTAGATATTCCAGCAATTTGTGAAGGCGGGATTTCTTCACCACAAATGGCTCGTCAAGCCTTAGATTTAGGTGCTTATGCTGTTGTCGTTGGTACAGCCATCACTGGTATTGATTTGCAAGTTCAAGCATATAGCTCGATTATAAATAGTCAAGCGATCGCACTTAAAAACTTAAAATAATTCAAAATAACACTATCAGTTTTCTGTCTTCCTAAATGCTATTTCGTTAAATCAATTGCAGCGAGTTCATTAGCCTCCAGCGAAAATTGATTTGACAGATAACGTTTAAAAGGAGGAAATAGACAGATGGAAACTCAGCCAACCAACCCATCGCCAGAACTCATAGAAATTCCCCCTGGTTATCTGAACATTATGGGTTACATTGATGAATCAGAGGTGAATGGCCCTGGTTGTCGTGCTGTAGTTTGGGTACAGGGTTGTCAGCGTGAATGTCCCGGCTGCTTTAATCCTAAGTCCTGGTCTTTTGAGATTGACCAATTGATTTGTGTTGATACTCTCGCTGAGAAGATCCTCAGTAAACCTCGCAATACAGGTGTAACATTCTCTGGTGGAGAACCTTTTTGGCAAGCCTCAGCATTAGCATCTCTGGCTCGCAAAGTAAAAGCTGCTGGTTTAAATGTAATGTCTTTTAGTGGATTTACCCTCAAGGAACTACAGTCAGACTCTGCGCCGCCTGATTCCCAAGCATTATTAGAACAACTTGATATTTTAATTGACGGGCCTTTTGTCCAGTCTCTAGCAATTAATTCTCCTAATTCTCCCGTTTCTTCTAGCAATCAACAGGTTCGCGTGTTCAACCCAGCCTTTGCAGACCAAATTACTTGGGCTAGCGACCAAATAGAAGTTCACATCCTCAAGGATGGTAGCCGCATTGTTACGGGCTATCAAGGTGGGCTAGAGTTAATGTAACTGAAAGAAAACTTACAAGTTTGAGTGGGTGACGAGGGATTTGAACCCGCAACCAATAGATTAAGAGACATACTAATGCATACATGACAGCACAAAAATCTAGCAACAATGATTGCTAGATTTTTAATATCAAAAAATCTAAATTCAGATTTTTGGTGGCATCGGGCGATTGCTTTTACTGATTGCCAAGTCAAATGCTCGTTGATGATGTCGAGCCTGTATCCAGGTATGGTAAAGGTTGCTATGAACGCTAAGGCTATGCCCCATCTGTTGGGCAGCCAGCGAGATATCAATCTCGTACTCTAGGGTTCTAATCGCCCAACAATGGCGTAAATCATAAACCTTGAACGGCAAGCCCTCATTACGCCGAAGCCTTTGGCTAACAGTTCCGCCAATGTTCGAGTTAGAGCGATCGCGGTTGATTTCGGGAATTTTTACATTTTGCAATCCGAACTGATCGAACCATTCTGGATGAAATGGCCATATTCTTCGATAGCCAGTCTTACCTTCTAGTACAGTAAGAATTTTATTACCACTCCTTAACTCTGCTAGGTCAAGGAAGAACACCTCATGATTTCTCAGCCCATAAGTTGCAAGTAGTCCATAGACCCACTGCCACTTAGAATCTTTAATTTTGTAATACCAATCAACAATTAATTTATCTGTTGGTAAATCCCTTGCTTTTCTACTTTTTGGGCTGTAACTTCCCGAATATGGGCTAGGGTCGAAGTCGATTCCTGAGAATTTAGCCAAAGCTCCTAAAGTCAAACAGAAACGTTTACGAGTTCTGGTATCCGGTGCAGTTGATAGAATAGCAGTTTTTAAAATGTCAGCAGTCAACTGACTATTAGAATCCAAAATTTTAAAAACTGATGCATACTCAACTTTCCAGGTTGATTCTGATTTAAAATTTTTAGCTCGACGCTGAAAGTAATCTTTTTCAAAATCTTCAATCCATCGTCCAATTGTTGGGACTGCATTAACAGCAAATTGTGCGTAATCAGCCCAGTCAAAAGTTTTAGTATCTAGTCGAATTCTTAAGATTTTGGCTTCTTTTTCAGCAACCTTTACGCCTTCTGTATTAGCTGGAGCAATACTGATTCTTTGTTGATGCCAATCAGTTTTTATTGACTTTAGTTTTGGTGGAAGTGTTGCCCGTAAATATAGCCGTCCTCCAACCAGTTCAATGCTAACGCCGTAATTATTACTTCGCAGTCTTCCGTTAGCTTCTTTGATTCGCTGTTCAATCACGCTTACTCTTCAGCCCTCTCAACATACAATTCGCCGTTGCGGTCAACACCGACATACACAGTAATCTCTCTCTCTTGCTTTTCTTCTTCCTCGTCTTCCTCCTCGTTATCGCTGTCCCTGATAGTTACCAACGCTTCCACCACAACTTCATACTCCCCGGCTTCATCGTTGCGTTCCTCTACAGTGACTAGCTGAATTTCTGTATCCAAAATCTCCCAGCTAGAAAGCGCTTCCTCGTCTGGTTTGGGCGACTCGGAATAGTAGGCGTGGTAGCTCGTATCGTCGTAGGGGTCGTCTGTATCTTCATACAAATAACCAGTCAAGCCGGGAGGAGCGTATTGGGTCAAAATGTAGTTTTCAGCAAATTCTTTAAGTTGCTCGTCGGTAATCATGATTGTTCGCCATAGTCGTTTTTTTCAAAAAAAAAATCAATTTTACGGGTTCACAAAATTTGTCTACAGTTGCTAAAAACCTTGCTGTAAAAAGTTTTTAGCCGCCTACAGCCTATTTTTTGAATTTCAAAAATTGTAGGCAGTGTAGACGGACTATTGCTTAGTTGGTAATTGGGTGCAAGAGGTTAGCTGAAAATTTCACAGTATTGGAGAATTGCTCGATAATTCGCTTGTAAAGCAGTGTAGGCAGGCTGTAGACGGACTGTAGACAGACTGTAGGCAAGACTACGACCACCTCCAGCCGAGGCGATCGCCTTCTTCCTCCACTTGACCCACCCCCCGATCTGCTAGAGCTTGAAAGATAATTCTGATGTCATCTGGCGGCATTCCCTCAAAAAACCTAATTTTTCGCGTCACATCTCCAGCCTTCAAAACTTTACCAGGATGCTTCTGTCCCCAGTTGATGAGACGTTGCTCGTATTCATTCAGGGATGTGCTAGCCAGTATCGTCTTCTCGTCTGCCCCTGAGTCAGTGATTCTGTCCGCAATTGCGTTGTGCCCCCAGTTGCTCAAATCGAGTTCGCAAGGGGCATCATCAACTAGGAATCGCTTCTTACCTCCAGCTTTTAGCCATTGCTCTAACTGCGGGTCTTTGAGTTTCGTCCTGGCGTAATCGCGCCCGAACTGCCCCAACCGCACCAGGACAAAGCAACTGTACAGAGTATCCTTGTCCCCCTGTAAGCCAAAGTTCTCAGCTGTATCATTCTGGGCTATAGCCAAAATAAACTGCTTGTATCGCCGTCCCCGCTTGGCGTGTTTCTTCAGCCAGGGTGCGGCATTTTCGCATTCCTCAACCAAAATCGGGAATTCTTCCCCAATCATAAAGCGATCGCGTCCGGCTATCGCCTTATCTCCCCCATCTCCGCGAAGCTCTACGAGATCCTCCAGTGTTGCAAGGTCTTTACCCATTGCCTCATCAATGGCTTTGAAGTTGCCCTTGCGCCCAATTACATCCTTTTGGTCGAGCCAGTTCCAATCCTCTGGCTTTGCGTCTGAGTCGTAGACAATTACCCTGCCGCCAATCTTGGAGGAGAGGAACTGAGTAAAAGTCGATTTACCATCTCCAGTACCACCAATCAAAGCAACGTGTTTCTGCTTTTTTTGGATGTATTCAACTGGGTCAGTAATCAGGTTTTCTGGTTGCCAGTTGGCATCTACCGCGCCAACAGTGAGGGCTAGCTGTGCTGTTGGCTGAGTTCGCAGTCTTGCCCAGGCTTGGAAGTTAAGCCGCGAGGCTCGGTCGATGTCGCCTAGCGATACTTGCAGTAGCTTGGCTGTGTGGCGCTGTCGCCGTCCCACTTCCAATGTGCCGACCGATGCCCCCACGATCCACAGTTTTTGCGAACCGACCTTGGAAGCACCCAAGGACAGTAAACCGACGCTGATAATTAAACTACCCCAAAATGACCACTTGGCACAGGTGTACATCTGCAAGTGTTGGTGGAGTTGGGAGGGGTGTAATTCGCTCATAGACCCAGTAACACCCCCAAGAGAATTAAGCCAACACGGATTAACAAAATGGCTTTGATTTGGGGTATCGCTTGGTATAGGTAACAAGTCCAAGCTC
>NZ_JAECZA010000286.1 GCF_016056275.1 Dendronalium phyllosphericum CENA369
AGAATTATTTTATGGTAAGGTAAAAGATTTTGACATAAATTTGCTCTGCCAATGCGATACGAACAAACTTTGCGACTGTCCAATCGAGAATTTAAACGTCTAGTTGGGGTACAAAGACACACATTTAATCAGATAGTCAACGTACTACAAGATGCTGCCAGTCACAGACAAACAAGGGGCAGTTCTAAAAAACTGTGTTTGGAAGACCAGGCTTTGGTGTGTTTAACATACTGGCGTGAATATCGAACTTATTTCCATATCGCCAGTGATTGGCAAGTGTCACAAGCAACGGTTTGTCGTACTGTTCATTGGGTAGAAAATATTTTAGTCAATTCCGGGAGGTTTCGCTTAGGAGGAAAAAAGTCATTGTTGGCACCATCAAAAACACCGAAAACAGTAGCAATGGATGTGACTGAAAGTCCCATAGAACGACCTAAATATGGTCAGAAACTTTTTTTTAGTGGTAAACAAAAACGACATCCACTCAAGTCTCAATTTGTGATTGACCTGGAAACTTTACAAGTACTTTGTGTGTTCAATGATTCAGGTCGTAGACATGATTTCAAGCTATTTATTCACAGCAAGGTTCGTTTTCATCCTGAGACTGAAAGCTTAGAAGATAGTGGCTACCAAGGAATTGCTAAATTTCATGCCAATAGTCATATACCGAAAAAGAAACCGAAAGGAGGTAAATTGACTAAGCAACAGAAGCAGTTTAATCGCGATTTAGCACGCCGCCGAGTTGCTGTTGAACATGTCAACCGCAGATTAAAAATATTTCGGATTTTCAGCCAGCGATACCGCAATCGCAGAAAACGGTTTGCATTGCGTTGTCACTTAATTGCGGCTATTTATAATCATGATCTTCAAAATGCTAGTTAAGTTTTTGACCATTTGTTTAATCCTCTAATCTACCACAAAACTTTTTTGCAAGAGGTCTATTGTGTTAAGTTTACAAAGCTAAACGATCAAGGTGTGGATCAAGTTCAACAAAACGATTACACGCATCTTTTAACTCTTGTGCAGCATGATTCCAGAAAAATAGCTCAATGGTAAAACCATCATTACGCAAGGCTTCAATAGCAGGTATAAAATCGCCATCGCCTGCTACTAAGGTAATCACATCCTCACCCTTATCCATTTTTGTGTAAGCATCTCGCATCATTGCTGTCACAATACCTGTATCAACTTTTTTTCTTTATTTGCAGCATTTCGAACAACAATTATAGTTTCAAATCCTGCTCTCTCAGCGATTCCCCAGAGCGAATCATTTGCAGGAGGGCGTGAACCAAACAAAACTGCTCTTTTAATTTTGGCAGGGTCACTTCCTGCTGTAAAGCTATGAAGTTTACCAAAATCAAGGCGATAGCTGTTATCGATAATGTTTTTGTTCATTGCATCATAAATATTCGCTACCAGAGCTTTCCGGACAGCACTAACACGTTTGCCTTCAATGAAAACATTGGAATTATCCACATACACAAAGTTAGACATATAAGTATCTTTTTAAAGAGTACAATTAGCGTTTTTTGTTTGTATGCGCCTATAAACCGCCAATTGTAACAAATTTGGCTTAAAAGTGCTTTACGCAGTTTAGTTTTTTTATACATGCATCGTATTTACACAAAATACTATTTTTCCGTCCAGATAAAAAGCTTTTTAGAATTTTCCTGCCGTGACTGTACAGCAGTAGTTTCAAGCTAGGATATGATACTTTACACCAGTTTTTGCTTTATCCATGAAAATTTTGACCGTAGAAACCTTATGCTCAGAAGCTGCTATATTTTCAGATGCTGAGTCTTTACACCCAGAACCCTTACTGTACGGTGTGACTGATGGTAAAGCTGTCGGGACGTACTTGGAACAAAAGTTTAGACTTTATCTAAAAGAGCGATATGAGTTTGTAGAAGGTAATTCTGCAAGCGGTATTGACTTTCCAGGGTTACTTGTAGATGTGAAAGTAACCAGCATTAGGCAACCACAATCATCATGTCCTTTTAAATCTGCACGGCAAAAAATATTTGGGCTTGGCTATTCGCTGCTCATATTCGTCTACGATAAAACAGACAATAGTACTAACCGCACAGCAACTTTAAATATTTTGCATACTATTTACAGCAAATTGCAGGTAAATGAGGTACAATAATACCAGTACATCAACTCTAAAAATGAAAGCTTACTCAATCGACTTGCGAGAAAAAATAGTTTTGGCTTACTCACAAGGTGACACCTCAATCAGGAAGGTGGCTAATAGATTTGGTGTAGCCAAAAGTTTTGTACAAAAACTTCTCTCCATGAATAAGACTCAAGGTCATGTACAACCCAAACAACAAGGTGGAGCACAAAAGGGAGAGTTGGATGGATATGAAACTCAACTAGCTGCAATGGTTGAACAATACCCAGATGCAACATTATTGGAATATTGCGAATATTGGGGTACAAGCTACGCTCATTGGGTAAGCACGAGTACGATGTGTCG
>NZ_JAECZA010000287.1 GCF_016056275.1 Dendronalium phyllosphericum CENA369
TATACAGCCGTTTCCGATGTTATGAGGTACAATTAGTACTAATAAAATAAAAAGATAATACTGTCATGAAAGCATATTCAGTGGATATCCGAGAAAAAATAGTTGCAGCACATATTGAGGAAAAAATATCAATTCGGCAAGTGGCACTCAGATTTGCAGTCAGTAAAAGTCTAGTACAAAAGCTGGTAAAGCAACAAAAAAGTCATGGTAATTTACAACCATTAAAACCGGGTAAGCCCCGATTTAGTCATCTGACAAATGCGGAATTAGAGTTAAGAGAATTGGTGTCAGAGAATCAGGATGCAACAATAGCGGAATTATGTGAATTATTGGCATTAAAAACAGGTAATTGGGTGAGCCGAACGGCAATGTGCCGTTGCTTACAAAAATTAGGATTAAATCGCAAAAAAAAACATTGCACAGTAGCCAGGCAGCAACTCCAAGAGTACAAAAACTCCGGGTAGAATATTGGGAAAAAGTAAAGGATATAGATCCAGAAAACTTGGTATTTTTAGATGAAACAGGGGTAATACTGGGTTTGACAAGAACTCATGCACGTTCAGAGAAGGGAACAAGAGTATACGAAATGAAACCATTTTATCGTGGTACAAAAGTTACGGTAATTGGAGCAATAAGTATTAAAAAAGTGGTGGCATTAATGACGATAAATAACTCAATGGATAGTCAGGCATTTGAAGTATTTATTGAGAAGTTTTTATTGCCTCAATTATGGTCAGGAGCAGTGGTAGTTATGGACAACTTACCTGCACATAAACTAGCATCAATTGAACCAATGATTGAATCTGTAGGTGCGAAAGTCTTATGTTTATCTCCATACTCTCCTGATTTTAATCCCATTGAGTTATGGTGGTCACAACTGAAATCTTTTTTACGTACTTTTTCTCCAACTACAACCGAAATGGTTGATAAAGTTATCTCTGTTGCTCTCTACTTGATGAATCCTCAACATTTAAAAAACTGGTTCACTAATTGCTGTTATTGTACCTCATAACATCGGGAAACGCTGTATATTCATC
>NZ_JAECZA010000288.1 GCF_016056275.1 Dendronalium phyllosphericum CENA369
TCGCAATAGTTAATTGTGATCCTACCTTAAAATGTTGGTTAATTATTGCTTCAATGATAGGAAACCACAACAATACTACACTTAAGGTATTCAATGTTAAAAACCTTTGTATATGCCGTCTACGACTGTTTTGTTGTATTGGTAGAGGTAAGGTTGCTGCCAGTCTTTCTATCTTCACCTGTTTCTGATTTTGTAACAACCACACCAACATTTTCAGAGTGATTAACTGTGCTTTATTTAGGTATTTTTCTAAAAAGTTTTGGTAGAATGATGCCAGCATTATGACGACGGTCTTAATTAAATTACGAGACCGTTCTTTTTTACCATTAAACTGTACCATACAGGTAGCTGCTTAATAACTGTACAGTTCATTCTCAATAAGTACCCACATTTGTTAAGGGGTCTGTGCCTCTCAAACCTTTATCTGGCTAGGTTTAGAGGCGTTTGTCGCCCCTTGAAGTAACATTGTTAAACCGTTGGTTAAAGTACTTGCTGCTGTTTATTCACTATTTTTCTCAAATGAATTCTTCTCGCCCCACAGTGATTGTTGGAGTAGGCTTCGCAGGTCTTTTTACAGCATTGCATCTGCGTTATCAGCAAGACTTGCGGTCGATCGTTTTGATCGATCCACAAGAACGGTTTATCTTCAAGCCAATGTTATATGAACTATTGACAAGTGAATTGTCAGAAGATGCCGTTTGTCCGACTTATAAAGAGTTGCTGCAAGGCAGTAATGTCAACTTTGTACAGGACAAAGTAGTGGCAATTGACCTGCAAGAAAAACGTCTTAAATTAGCTTCTGGCTCAGATTATATTTATGGTTATCTGGTCTTAACTGTTGGCAGTATTCAGGGTTATTTAGGAACAGAGGGCGCACAAAAAAACGCATTCGCATTTCGGACACAAGAGAATGCGATCGCTCTGGAGAGCCAGTTACGAAAATGCTTGCAACGTGCTAGGCAAACGGATGACGAAACACAACGGCGATCGCTCCTCACGTTTGCTATCGTTGGGGCAGGGCCGACAGGGGTAGAAATGGCAGCAACCCTGGCAGATTTGTTACCCAACTGGTACGTGTAGCGACCTGCAATGCTAATCGCTCAAACCTGCAATCAAGACATTTACAAACCAGGATTATTTGCAACTATAATTGCGCTTCAGCCAGGATTAATTGCAACTGAGCCAGGATTAAATGCAACCAACCTGCAATCATCGGTTTGAGCCAGGATTATTTGCAACTATAAATGAACCTACATCGGATTGCACTTTCAATTGACTCAAAGTGGCAGCCCCGCCGCCAACATTTGCTCCTGCAATTCACGCGCACGCGTTGGGTC
>NZ_JAECZA010000289.1:0-89883 GCF_016056275.1 Dendronalium phyllosphericum CENA369
TCCTCCTTCATAACTACGTCTTTAATCCAATGGAGGCGATTTTCGATACTCCAATGACCGCGAATACCACAAGCAAATTCTCGTGCCGAATGAATGAGGCTACTAATGTAACAGACAACCTCATGATATGGTTGACCTCCTCGCGTTCCAGTTCTTTGAACTCGAATTAAGTCCTTAATTCCCGCCCAGGATAGGTCAATTCCATTTAAATCATCAAAAACTTCAACAGTCCTTGTTGTCAGTCTATTCTTAGTTTTTTCGGTCTCTATATAACGACTTCTGGGCAAGCCATTGGCAGCAATGCGTTGAATATGACGATGTAATTTTGGTTGATTATCTTTAACGGCAATTACGTAATCGTTGCCACTTTCTATAACTAACTGGCAAGTTTTTTTTGGCAATGCAGAGAATCAAAACTGAATACAGCACCTTTGATATCCAAAGCTGTAATTAAATTTTGTACAACTGGAATTTCACTCTCCTCCTTATTTTTCAATTGTTTCATGCCGATAACAAGTCCTCTTTTACTTGCAAATACTGATACTATGCTGACGAAATTTTGACTGGATGAATTGTAGTTTTGGACTGTGCCTTTGATACTTTTACCATCCACGCTCAACCATTCTGATTCGGCTATATCAACGGAATTCTGAGCCCAATGGTTAAATATTTTCACCAGTTCCTCAAAGTCTACTCCCATGATTACACGTCGGATTGTTGAGTAAGAAGGAACACCATGTTTTTGTATTTCAAATGTTTTTATCAATGCCCAACGATGCCGTTTGACGAAATCTCCCCATGCGCGATAACCGACGTATCCATTCATGGTGCCCATTATTACAAATACTAATACCAACCAGAGTGGATGCCTTCGACCATCTAGAGTTCTAAAATCTTCCACTTGCTTCAATTGTTCAATCAGAGAAGTACCCATAATTTTCCTCCCCTCAACACTTGCAATTTTACCTGTTGAGCGGGAATGAAACAGCCCTGCCTCCTCTTCCACCAACCTCCCCGAACTCCAAGAAGCAGGTTTCTTCGGTCGCAGTCGGGAATTATGGAACATTGAACGCTGGTTTGTCCAAGGAACGCGGCGCATTACCATATCGGGTTTTGGTGGACAAGGGAAAACCTATTTAGCAGCAGAGGCGGGGCGGTGGTTGTCGCGCACGGGGATGTTTGGGAGAGTATGTTTTGTGGATTATGCCGCCTTTCAGGGAGTGGATGCTGTAGGGTTGGCAGTGAGTACCTTAGCGACGGTGTTGGGGCAGAATTTAATTGATGTAGCGGCGGCGACTGCGGCTTTAGGGCAAACACTGACGTTATTAATTTTAGATAACTTGGAAACCTTGCAGCCCCAAGCATTGCAAGAATTGTTAACTGTGGCGAAACAATGGTCAGAGGTAGGGCAATGTCGCCTATTACTCACCAGCCGCACACCGAATTTTTATCATTCAGACTATGCCATTGAGGGCAGTTTAAAACATCGGTCATTGCCATTGTCAGGCTTGGGGCAAGAAGATGCATTGGCGTATATCCAAAGTTTGTGGAAGCTACCGCCTTCACCTGTATATAAACTGCCGGAACGAAAAGAGTTGTGGCGATTATTTCGGTTAGTCGATTATCATCCTCTCTCCCTCGGTTTATTGGCGCGACAGTTGAAAATTCGCCCAGTAGCAGAGTTGGGGGAACGGTTGGCAGCGTTGATTGTGGAAACACCCGATAATCCCTTGTTAGCGTCCTTGAATTTGTCTTTGGAACGCTTGGATGATGAGGCGCGGGAGTTGTTGCCGAAGTTGGGCGTGTTTCAGGGAGGGGCGTTTGAGGATGATTTGTTAGCAATTACCGAATTTTCTAACTCACAGTGGCAACAGCTACGCCCAGCACTGGAGAACACAGGCTTGATTCAACCGGAAAATGTGCCGGGTGTCCGTTTTCCTTTCCTAAAATTTCACCCCACCTTAGCCCCCGTTTTGTGGTCGCGCCTTTCACCAGAGGCACAGGGGGAACTCCTTGCCCGTCATCGCCTGCGGTATTATCAATTATCTCGTCATTTGTATGTTGAAGATAGAAAAAATCCTCATCAAGCCCGTTTCATTGCCCAGAAAGAACTGCCGAATTTGCTATATGCAGTCCAAGGTGCGTTATTTGCAGGGGAAGAATGGGCACTGGAGTTTGTTAATAATATAAATTGGTTTCTCAACTACTTCGGACTCAATAACGATAGGGATGCACTAACGCAACGAGTTGAAAAGGTTCAGGGAAAAGTGGGTTCTTGGACATGGTTTCTCGCCCAAACTAATGTAGGTCAGCAATTACTTAAGGTCGGACGCTATCAAGAAGCGGCGCAGGTGTTTGGTGAGATACTTGTTGCTTTGGGTGAGCAACCAAGTTATGAACACTGTATGATTTTAAATTTGCTAGGGCGATGCTTACTAGATCAAGGACAAGCAGCACAGGCAGCAAGATATTACCGTCAGGCATTAGCAGTGGTAAAACAGTTAGAACAGTCTGATGATGTGAAGTGGCTAATGAATATTTCGCAGACTGAATTGGCGGATGTGCTAACAGATATGGGGAATTATGATGAAGCACGAACAGCTTATGAAGCTTCATTGGCTATTGACAAAGAAATTGAAAACTTTCGTGGCGTTGTGGTCATAAATGGTCAACTTGGCAGCCTCGCTTTGCGGCAAGGCAACTTGCCAGAAGCCGAACAACGCTACCGTGAAATCTTGACTATATCCCAGGAACTGAATGAACCAGGAATGGAAGCTGCAGCTTGGCATAATCTGGGTATGGTATACGAAAAAGCCAAGCAGTGGGACGCAGCTGAAGATGCCTACCGAAAATCAGCACGTATTCAGGAATCTCAAGGTGATCTGGGAGGTGCTGCAAGCACTTGGAATCAATTAGCTATAGTCAATGAAAACACTGGCAAACAGAAGGACGCAGAGGCTTGGTATCGTAAGGCGATCTCAGGTGCAAAATCTACGGAAGATAAGTTACAAGTATCAATCTCACTCAACAACCTCTCTGGCTTCCTACAAAACCAACCCCACCGCCTGCCAGAAGCGCGGCAATTAGCAGAAGAAGCATTAGCTATCAAGCAAACTTTAGACCCTGCTGTAGCTGAGATCTGGACAAATTATGGACTTTTGGCTGAAATTACTGATAAACAGGGCGATAGCACCCAAGCTAAAGCATATCGTCGCCTGTCACGGCAGGCAAAAGTAGCATTTGCTGGGACGCGCTATGAGTTGCGACAGTATGGGCAGTTAATTGCTGCGGTTGTTGCGGCGGTGAATGATGCAGAAGTGAGGCAACAGCTAGAACCTTTTCTAGAAAATCAGGTGAAAAATGGTTGGGGTAATCTCGTAGCTGCCATTCGCTTGGTATTAGAAGGTGAGAGAGATGAGGACGTGCTGTGCGAGCCTTTAGTTGGGACAGATGCTCCGATTATCAATGCTATTCTGCGGGGTATTGCCGATCGCAACACGCTCAACGAGTTGTTAGAGGAGCAAGGTTAAATAATTCGTAATTAAAGACGATCGCAGATGGAGATTTGGACGCGAAAATCAGGCATAGTTCAGCACAATGGGGTAAAAGCGCAATAATATTGTCTGCCCATGTACCAAAATAGATTACCTGTTATTGCCCTCTTCGCCTACGGTGAGGGTTTATAGTAATCCCCAAAAACCGCGATACATATAGATTTCTCGTAGGGGCACAACATTGTTGTACCCTCACCAACGTATTTGCATCATTATTAAATGGAAATGGTGTTAGGCGTGCTATTCCAGGTATAAGTAAATATTAAAACATCAATTATCGAGTCTGTTGGAGCACAGCAGCGATCGCATTTCTGTCTCAGTGTCAATTTTTAGATACCATGCCCGTACAATCTAGTTATTTTTGTAATTAATCTTTTTAAAAGGTGAATGATTCGAGTTCAGAAGGTGAACGTTGCACCTCAAAATAAGAACGTTTGACTTCAGAACGAGAACATTCGACTTCAGAACGAGAACATTCGACTTCAGAACGAGAACGTTTGACTTCAGAACGCGAACATTCGACTTCAAAACAAGAACGTTCCACTTCAGAACGAGAACATTTGACTTCAAAACGAGAACATTCGACTTCAAAACAAGAACGTTCTCACTCAAAGCCTGAATGTTACTGAATAATCAAAAGGGCACAACATTGTTGTGCCCCTACGGTGATTTATTTAATTGCAAAGTGGTGTTTTTCCTAATGCCAACGACACCTGAAAACTATAGTCTTAGTCACTAGTGTTAGGACAATGTTGATTCCTCAAAACCCTGAAAAAATTGGGTTTTTACTCAGCACTCAGCACTCAGCACTCAGCACTTTGCTAAGATTGCTCGAATAATTTCATCTTCTGCCACCAGCTATTCAGGGGATAATAAACCACAGGGGCCCAAAGACTACTGAGAATGGCAGATGCGAGAGCTACTCGCTGATAATATCCCCAAATGTATTCTGCTTTGCGATCGCCCATCAAAGTTAATTGCAACCCAAAAACAGTTTCTGCCAAAATTGCCATCACGAAAACAATTAAAGCAATAGAAATAAAATCTTCTTGGATAAAACGCTGTTTCTGAATTAGACCTGTTAGCAGTCCCACTAGCCCTAAAGTTATAGCGTGAGTGGGGTTTGGTGATGTCATCGCATCTTGAAGTAATCCCATAACTACACCTGCTAATAATCCTTCCCAGACTGGACGCTTGACACTCCAAGCCACTACCCAAATTAACAACCAATTAGGGCCAATTCCCAGCAATTCCATACCAGGAAGGCGGGTTGGCAACATCATTAAACATAGCAGTACAGAGCCAACCGTCACCGCCCAATCTAGTAACTGACGCATAGCTGGATGCCAACGAGCAAGAGGCTTGTAAATCTTAGATTTTCGCTGTGATGATTTTGGCTTTTTAAACTTGCTGCCACCAAATGAAGGTATCTTCATTATTTTGAGAAATTTTCCGAATCTAATTAGACTTTTGCGGTTCTTGGTTTGTTGGCTTGGGATATACAGCAACCCATTCCAGCGACCCGATCTGCGGGAAAAGCTCAACTTTTGCCACTGATGCTGGGAGTTTCTTTAAATCTAAAGACTTGATCCGTCCTACAGCCAAACCAGCGGGAAACTTCTGACTATAAGTAGAGGTAGAAACTAAATCTCCCACCTTCACATTGGGAACCTTTTCATAAAACTCCAGCACACCATCCGGAGAAGAATCTCCCCGCAAAACTCCCTTGGCTGAAGTCCGGCTAATAGTCACACCCACTTGACTTTTCAGGTCGCTAATTAACAATATGCGGCTGGTGTTCGGAGTTACACTTTCTACCAGACCTATTAATCCACCATCAGCCTTGACAATAAAGCCTTCTTGAATACCTGCATTTGAGCCACGATTCAGAGTAACTTGTTGCCACCAGTGGTCAGCACTGCGTCCCACTACCTGTGCTATGACTGGGCGCGATGAAAGTGGCTGTTGCTCGACGTAGCCTAACAAATTTTGTAGCTTTTTATTTTGACTTTCCAAATCTGCTATGCGCGTTTGCAACTCTAAGAATCGGGCATCTTTAACCCTTTCTTCCGGAGTCGGCCCTGCCTGCAACATTTGTAATGGTTTGGTTATTGCTTGGTAAACTTCTAGCAGTAGCGTACCTTGAGTCTGCCGCAGTATCCATGCACTACCTAACACCAAAGCCAGTAACCCGATTTGTAACCCCTTCCGATCCCACCAACGACGTAGAGTAACCATCTATACCTATTTTTTATAATTTCAAGAAGATATTGGATTCTACTTATATAGAACCCAAATCAAAGCCGAATAGAACCCAATATCTGATATTTTTTCTACATATTCCGAGAACGCCCGCTGAAAACCCGTTCCAGCTGTTTGAAGTTTTCTAACACTCGACCTGTTCCCAGGACAACACAACTGAGAGGGTCGGCCGCAATGTGGGTTACAATCCCCGTTTCATGGCTAATCAAGGTATCTATGCCTTTCAGCAAAGCACCGCCACCAGCTAACATAATGCCGCGATCGATAATGTCTGCTGCTAGTTCTGGAGGCGTGCGTTCCAATGTCCGCTTCACAGCTTCTATGATTACTGATAGCGGTTCCAACATACTTTCACGAATTTCTGGCCCTTTGAGGGTGACAGTTCGCGGTAGGCCAGAAAGCATATGTAAGCCTCGCACTTCCATCATGGCATCGTTATCATCGTTGGTGGGATAAGCAGAGCCAAGGCGAATTTTAATTTCTTCAGCAGTACGTTCCCCAATCACTAAGTTATGAACTTTTTTCATATACATAATGATTGATTCAGTTAGTTCATCCCCAGCAATACGTACTGATTCGCTGATTACAGTACCCTGAAGACTCAGTACTGCAACTTCTGTTGTACCGCCACCAATGTCAATAATCATGTTGCCTGTGGGTTCGGCAACTGGTAGTCCTGCACCAATTGCTGCTGCTACTGGCTCATCAATTAAATATACTTCTCTGGCTCCAGCCTGAATGGCTGCATCCATCACAGCGCGCCTTTCTACTCCCGTGACACCACTGGGAATCCCAATAACAATTCGAGGTAAAACTAAGGATCTACCTTCATTTACTCGTTGAATAAAGCTTTTGAGCATGATCTCGGCAGTATCAAAGTCAGCGATTACGCCATCACGCAAGGGGCGTAAGGCAACCACATTATCAGGTGTGCGACCGAGCATTTTTTTGGCTTCTTCTCCTACTGCCAGTGCTACCTTTTCGTTTTGATCGATAGCAACTACAGAAGGTTCTTGGAGTACAATACCTTTACCAGATACATAAACGAGGGTATTTGCAGTACCGAGGTCGATACCCATATCCCACGAAGAGCGAAAGTTTCTAAAAAGACCCACGCGTGTCTACGCCCCCTATTGCGTTATTTGACTACAACTGTCTGATGTTAATCGTGCTGGATTTTATGACGTTTTTTATCCTGAGTCCAGCCAACTAGGCTATTTTATTGGACTTTTGGCAAGTCTTGCTAGATATCAGGCATCTATGCTTTCGATATTCTTTGGCTGATTCTGTATATCCGTATAGTTTTTTAGTTTCCCTAAGTCATTTCTCACATTGTTATACCCAAAAATGTTGTTCAGTTTTTAACACATTTTCAATAGGTTCACAATTCGCTATGATGGAAGTCAAAATTAATCAGTACGCCCGTACTAAAAGGTAACGCACATGAGTATCAACATTGTCACTCTAGTTGGTCGTGTAGGCAGCGACCCAGATATTAAATATTTTGAGTCTGGTAGTGTCAAGTGTAAATTAACACTAGCTGTGAGGCGCAGAGCTCGTAACAGCGATGAACCTGACTGGTTCACTTTAGAATTATGGGACAAAACAGCAGAGGTGGCAGGCAATTACGTGCGGAAAGGTAGCCTGATAGGAGTGAAGGGTTCCTTGAAGTTTGACACATGGAGCGATCGCCAAACTGGAGCCAACCGTTCTACACCGATAATTAGAGTAGACCAACTCGATTTATTAGGTTCCAAGCAAGATAGAGATGGGGGCGGAGATTTCTCGCCAGAGAATTTTTAATTGGTCAGTTGTCAGTTGTCAGTTGTCAGTTGTCAGGAGGCAGGAGGCAGGAGAAGATAAAACTCCTTAACTACTTGCTTCAACAGGGGGAACCCCCCTTCGGGTTCACAGTTGCCTGCGGAGGTAAACCCTCCCGCAGCACTGATTCACCGCAACGCAGTGGCTCCTCAGCACTACTAACTACTGACCACTGACAATTGACTAATAACTAATTTGCAATGTCACCGACGCTTCTACTTGTTGTTCGCCACCAACTACAGGGGTGGAAGCAACTTGGTCGGCTACCTTCGCAGCCTCAGCACGGTACAAAACAGGTGGTGGCGGCGCATTTGCATTGTCAACTTTAATACTTACTACTTCTTTAGGTTGGAAACCGAGGGCACTGAAAACAGCATTAGCTTGCTGTCGAGCGTCTTGGGTAGCTTCTTTGAGTGCTTGTTGGCGAGCTGCTGCGATCGCCTCGTCACTAGCGATAAAACTGATACCATTAATTTGCGTCGCACCTGCTTTCACCGCTTCATCTAACAAAGTACCAGCTTTCTCAGTAGCGATCCGAAAACTCACAGTATTACTAGCTGCATAGCCAGTAATTCGCTGCACATTATTGGTATAGCTATAAACAGGGTTAAGACGGATACCAGTGGTTTGTAATTTTTCCACATTCCGGCTTTTGAGTAGAGCGACCACAGCTGCTGACCTGCGGGCAGCTTCTTGCTGTACTTCCTGTGCAGTTTTCCCCTGAATCTCAACTCCTAAATTAACTTCCGACAGAGTTGTAGGAATTGATTCTGTACCACGACCGCTGACCGTTAGGGTGTGCCACAATTTTTCTTTCTCTTCTGCCGATGCAGGCTGGACAAAAGTCATAAATAGCAGCAAGACTAACGGTAAGGTTTTCCAAAAATTCCCAGCATGAAATTGAGAACCCGATAAAGCGGCTCTATACATAAAATTTGCACTCCTCTCAAAAATAGCTACAGATGCTTTTAATAACACGTATCTAGCAATTATCACTAACTGTCAACTACAAACAGTTAACAGCCACCATGAGCTTTGCGTCTCTAAATTGCAATTGATAGATACGATTTATATGTTCCTACTTTGACATTGCTACAGTCAAAAGTGGCAATGGTTACATTTTTGGAAACTAAAAAAATTACGTCAAAATTTAGAGAAACTTTGTCATGGCATATTGGCTGCTGAAAACTGAACCAGAAGATTATTCATACTTTGACCTAGAAGGGGACGGCAGTACAGTTTGGGATGGAGTTAATAATTCCTTAGCTCTCAAACATTTACGTGCAATGCTTCCTAGCGATTTGGCATTAATTTATCACACAGGTAAAGAACGTCAAATTATAGGTGTGGCAGAAGTCATCAGCGAACCTTATGCCGATCCAAAATTCAATGACGCTAAACTCGTAGTCGTGGATGTGCGAGCCTTGCGAAAAGTCTCTGTGCCCATTACCCTCGCCCAAATCAAGCAGGATAGCAAATTCGCAGACTTTGACTTGGTGCGACTTCCCAGGCTTTCTGTAGTCCCAGTTTCTCAGCTTCATTGGCAGCGCCTACTCGAATTGACAGACACCCCACCAATTAATCTAAAGAAAATCTCCCAATAGTTGGTTTCCCTAAAGAAGTAAAAATTAAAGAGAAGGATTTTCGGAGAACAAATGCAGTTTTTAAGTGCAATCAACTTCTCTTCTCCTCTGTTGGCAAGCACAACAGAAACAGCAGACAGTTCTATGGTAGTAGCAGCAGTGCTGCTCAGTTTAGTAGTAGTTTACTTCGCCAGTAAAGTTGGTGGGGAATTATCCAACTTAGTGGGTTTGCCGCCTGTTTTAGGCGAACTTGTAGGTGGTGTAGTAGTGGGCATCTCTGTCTTGCACCTGTTAGTGTTTCCCGAAGGTGGCGCAGACAGTTCTAACTCTCTGATCGTGACTTTTCTCCAGACCACTGCTGGTTTAAGTCCCGAAGCCACTCCAGCAGTGTTTGCCGCACAGTCGGAGGTCGTTTCTGTTTTAGCAGAACTGGGCGTGATTATCCTGCTATTTGAGATTGGTTTAGAGTCAAACCTCAAAGACCTGATGGCAGTTGGTATTCAAGCAACGATTGTAGCAGTCGTGGGTGTGATAGTACCCTTTACGGCGGGAACAGCAGGTTTAATGATTTTGTTTGGTATCGGTGCTGTGCCTGCAATTTTTGCTGGGGCGGCTTTGACTGCCACTAGTATTGGTATTACTTCCAAAGTGTTGTCAGAAATCGGAAAGCTCAATTCTAAAGAAGGGCAAATAATTCTGGGTGCTGCTGTGATTGACGATGTGTTGGGAATCATAGTTTTAGCAGTAGTCGCCAGTTTAGCTAAAGATGGCGTTGTAGATGTAGGCAAAGTCATTTATCTGATTATCAGTGCCAGTGGCTTTCTTTTGGGTGCGATCGTGCTAGGCAACGTTTTCAATAAGACCTTTGTCGCGATCGCTGATAAACTCAAGACACGCGGCGAATTGGTAATACCAGCGTTTATCTTCGCTTTTGTAATGGCATACCTTGCTGCTGTTATCCAATTAGAAGCGATTTTGGGCGCTTTTGCGGCAGGTTTAGTCTTAGAAGAAACCGATAAGCGCAAAGAACTGCAAAAGCAAGTTATTCCCATTGCTGATATGCTTGTACCGATTTTCTTTGTGACTGTTGGGGCAAAAACCGATTTAGGAGTATTGAACCCAGCAATTCCTGAGAATCGAGAAGGACTGATTATGGCAATTTTCCTGATTACAGTAGCCATTATCGGTAAAGTAATCACAGGTTTGAGTGTATTTGGTCAACCTGAAATTAACAGGTTAGCGATTGGTGTAGGAATGATTCCTAGGGGTGAAGTTGGATTGGTATTTGCTGGTGTTGGTGCTGCCAGCGGCGTTCTCTCTAAACCATTAGGGGCAGCAATTATCATGATGGTTATCCTGACTACCTTTTTAGCTCCCCCCTTGTTACGTTTGGTATTTCCAGAATCAAAAAACCCGGTACAAGACTCAGAAAAATTGATTTTAGACGGTGCTTCTGGGACATCGGTAGCAATAGAATCACCTCAGTCGATATTGTCAGCTTCAAACGATGGAGGAAGTCGAGAAGTCATACCGGATTCTTTGGATAGTTAATCAAAGGTGAGTTTGACAAATCTTTCCAGGGTGCTTGTTTAGGAAGTTAGAAGTCAAAACCCCTTGGGTAGGGGGAAGGGTAAGCAAGTTTAGCGTAGAGGAGGAAAGAGAAATGGAATGTTAAGCAAAGTTCTTTTTCTTCGTCCCTTACCCTTTAACCTTTTCCCTACTCTTCATTCCACTTGAAAGATTTTGCTAATTATTAATGGAAACTTCTATTGTCAATTCTGCGTCCCTGAATTAGTTTTTGTCTCATTACTACTAGCATTCGCAATGTTTGTTGCCAGTCATACTCCATTTTCTAGTTTCAATTTAGACATTTTTAGAGATTTTTTTCGGTAATTAGGAAGTAGTACCTGCAACTGCCACATCATCTTGCAAGTAGTTAGAATTTTTGTCGCCGGACATTGCTTGCCAACAATCAAACAACTCAACGTCGAGCGTTGACTTCGGTCAAGTATCATTACCTGAATAATTATGATGATATTTTTGTTGCATTTGATGCTATGTGGGCATAAATTTTATGCGCTGATAGTAAAGCAGAATTTTAGAGGACATACCAAGAATTTATGCAACTAATTGCATCTTGATATCAGCATAAAAATCAAAGAAAATATCAAAGTTAAAGATTTAAGTGGTGAAGGTGTGACGATTTACCAATATTTTGAGATGTTGAAATATTGGCGGCCCCATGAACGCGAATCAGGAGAAAAGACTGTGAAATTAAACTGGTTACTACCCAGTACTATTGGAACTATTGTCTTACTATCGTCGCCGACTTTGGCAGGACAACTGGAATCTTGGCGTTTTGATGCCAATCATAACCGTCTAGAATTTAATACTTCGGGGGCTGTTCAACCTCAAGCACAACTTGTCTTCAACCCTACACGTTTAGTAATAGATTTACCCGGAACTCAATTTGGCCGTCCACAGTTGACACAATCTCTAAGTGGTGGACTGCGAGCGATTCGTGTGGGGCAATTCGACCCACAAACAACACGTATCGTTATTGAAATCAGTCCTGGCTATACCTTAGACCCGAAGAAAGTACAATTTGTTGGCTCAACTGCCAGTCGCTGGACTGTACAATTACCAAAACCACAAGCACAACAAATATCGCGCCCGGAAAATGTTTACAATGTCGTGACCCTTAACTCTGATGCCAAACCGCAGTCTTTAAGGAATGCTGTCAGCGCTACAGGGACAACTCAAATAGAGAAATTACAAGTAACAGGAGATGGATTCTTTATTCGTACCAACGGTAGCAATCCTGCTCCGGTGCGAGTAATTCGCAGCCGCGATCGCTCTACTATTTTTATGGACATCTCTGGCGCAACTTTAGCACCACAACTAGCGCAGGGAAATAATGTACCGATTAACAAATACGGTGTTAGCCGCGCCGAGTTCGCCCAACTCCAAACCCGACCGCCATCTGTTCGCATGACTTTGCGGGTAGACAAAAATAGTCCAGACTGGCGAGTAACTAACAGCGGTACTGATGGTTTGGTGGTTCTGCCTAGTCGTGTTGTCACATTACCTAGTAGCAGTAATAATTCAGACTCACAAGCAAATCAGCCACAACCCGTTTCTGCTAATGAATCGCTAGCAACAATTCAGTCTGTGGAACTAGTTGGTAATGGTACGCAACTATTGATTAAAGCTGACCAATCTCTATCCGCTACTGGTGGTTGGGATAGATCCTCTGGTTTATTTCGCATTGCCATTGCCAATGCCAAATTAGAACCCAAAGTCAAAGGCCCCACATTGAATGCCAATAGTCCCATTCTGCGGGTACGGCTGCAAACACAACAACCCAATACTGTAATTGTTTTGGTTCAACCAGCAGCGGGAGTCCAAATTGGACGACTCAATCAAGGCAACCAGCTTTTATCCCTACAATTACAACGCTCTCGCGGATTAAGTACAATTCCCGGAACGCTGTCTCTACCACCACTCCAAGGACAATTACCAAGCCCGACAGATAGACCCCAGCCCATAACCCAGCCCGGAACGCGCCCAATTCCCAAAGGAAAAGTAGTAGTTATTATTGACCCCGGACACGGTGGCAAAGATTCAGGAGCACTTGGTATTGGCGGAGTGCGCGAGAAAGATATCATTCTGCCCATTGGTGCAAAGGTGGCACAAATTTTACAACAAAATGGGCTGCAAGTAGTGATGACGAGGAGTTCTGATTATTTTGTCAGCCTTCAAGGACGAGTAGCGATGGCACAGAGAGCGAATGCTGATGTATTTGTCAGTATCCATGCTAATTCCGCAGGTGCAGCTCGGCCAGATGTTAGTGGTTTGGAAACGTATTACTATGACAGTGGTCTAAGTTTAGCTCGCGTTGTTCATCGGACTATTCTTCAAAGCTTAAATATCAGAGACAGAGGAGTGCGTCGAGCCAGATTTTATGTTCTGAGAAAAAATACGATGCCCGCTATTCTTGTGGAAACAGGTTATTTAACTGGTAGAGAGGATGTGGCGAAGCTAAAAACCTCAACTTATCAAAATCAAATGGCTGAGGCGATCGCTCGCGGTATACTTAAGTACTTAGGACGAAAATAAGTCATTTTGGTTGATAAAATCGAGAAAATACATCGAGATTGCGCCACTTCAGCCCTATATTAATCGTCATTAATAGAGGATGCTTATACGGGCATTGCTAGCATGGAGATAATTCACACCACTCAGACTCAGCAAAATTTATAATCCCAAATATCTTGTACTACTAGATACACCCAACCATAAATATTGGGAACAATATTCATGGTTGGGTGTCACCAGCTCTACTACAAAAGTTGAAAAGAGTGGTAATTTTGCGATCGGTGCATTTGACTGAAATTGACTATGTGCGGTTAATTCTGATTAGCTCTTGTTTGATGCTATCTAATGCTGTGTGGGTGGAATTTTTGTGCCATAACAGCATGGCAAAATCAAAGAGGCGTGCTAGAATCTTACGCCATTAGCTGTGTCTTTAATACCAGCACAAAAATTCTTTTGCTGCAAAGGAAGTTTTGGATTGATGATAGCCACCGCACCTGCGGAAAGTTGCAAAAGCATCTACGAACTTCCTCTCAAAGTTAAAGTTAGGGCAGTGACGGTGTGAGGATTTAACCAATATGTCGAGATATTAACGATTCCTATGAACGCGAATCAGGAGCAAAGACTGTGAAATTACGCTGGTTACTACCGGGTACTATTGGAACTATCTTCTTACTATCGTCGCCAGCTTTGGCAGGAAGACTGGAATCTTGGCGTTTTGATGCTAATCATAACCGCTTAGAAATTAATACTTCCGAAGGTGTTCAACCTCAAGCACAACTTGTCTTCAACCCTACACGTTTGGTAATTGATTTACCCGGAACTCAATTTGGCCGTCCACAGTTAACGCAACAGTTGGGTGGTGGACTGCGGGCAATTCGTGTGGGGCAATTCGACCCCCAAACAACGCGCATCGTCGTTGAACTCAATCCTGGCTATACTTTAGACCCAAAGAAAGTGCAATTTGTCGGCTCAACTGCCAGTCGCTGGACTGTACAATTACCAACTCCAGAAGCTGAGGGAATCGCCTCATCAACGGAAACAGTGGTACAGCCAACACCTGCCACACCTCCAGAAACCGGAGCATCTAGTCCGGCACTTTCCCCAAGAAATATCTACAATGTGGTGACAACAAACTCAGATAGGCCAACTAACAGATCGCCAATTGTCAACACTGTAGCAACAGTAACTCAAATAGAGAATTTACGTATCACGGGCGATGGCTTTTTCGTCCGCACTAGCGGTGGTAGTCCGCAAATTCAGGTAAATCGCACTCAAGACAAGAAGACAATAAATATTGATATTTCTGGGGCTTCTTTGTCACCAAGTTTAGAGCAACAAGATTTATCCGTGAATCGTTTTGGTGTCAGCCGCATTCAATTCAGCCGACTGCAAAGCAGACAACCAACCGTTCGGATGGCATTGCAGGTGGAAAAAAATAGCCCCGACTGGCGGGCAACCACAAGTAGCATTGGTGGGTTTGTAGTTTTGCCTAACAGTCGGATTGCGAGTTTGCCTAGAGATAATAACCCCAGCCCCACATCATCTACTAGTGACTCATTGGCAACCATTGAGTCTGTGGAACTGACTGGTAATGGTACGCAACTGCTGATTAGAGCCGACCAAACTTTATCGGCTACTGGTGGCTGGGATAGAAGTACTGGTTTGTTTCGCATTACTATTGCCAATGCTAAGTTAGCTCCCAGAGTTGCAGGCCCTGCTCTTGATGCTAATAGCCCTATCTTGCGGGTACGCTTGCAATCGCAAGCATCCAATACGGTTGTTATCTTTGTCCAACCAGCAGCCGGAGTGCAAATTGGCGAACTCAATCAAGTTGGTAACCAATTGTTGGCTCTACAACTACAGCGCTCTCGTCAAATCACACCGCCAGTTGCTTTACCACCTTTAACACCACCAGATCCAACCGCTAGCAATCCTCCTCCCATATCCCAACCCAGACCGCGTACCTCAGTTCCAACAGGGAAAGTGATAGTAGTCATTGACCCCGGACATGGGGGTAAAGACTCTGGAGCGCCTGGTTTAGGCGGACTATTAGAAAAGGATGTCGTCTTACCTATTGGTCAAAGAATAGCGTCAATTTTAGAACAAAATGGCGTACAAGCAGTGCTAACGCGGGATTCGGACTTTTTCGTAGAACTTCAAGGACGGGTAGACATCGCCGAGCGAGCGAATGCGACTGTGTTTGTCAGCGTTCACGCTAATTCGGTTGATAATCGCCCTGATGTCAGCGGGTTAGAAGTTTACTATTACGATAGTGGATACGCTTTAGCTGAAGTAGTTCGCAATAACATTCTCCAGAATATTGGGACTATCAAGGACAGAGGAACGCGCAAAGCTAGATTCTATGTTCTTAGGAAAAGTTCTATGCCGTCGATTTTAGTGGAAACAGGATATATGACTGGTCGGGAAGATAATCCTCGGTTGGCAACACGAGAATACCAAAATCGGATGGCAGAAGCGATCGCTTATGGTATCCTCAAGTACTTAAAGCAAAGATAAAAGTGCAGCTAAAGTAAAAATGTAGTACAAATTGCTTATTAAAGAGGTGATATATAGACTTCTTTGGCGTACAGAATTTAGTGGTCAGTTAGCAAATTGTCTGCTAAATTTTGTATTTTAAATTCCAAAAACCTCAATCAATATCTGCCTGTGTATTCATCTTCCATCTTTGACGGTAATCTTTACGATTTTTCGGATAAAGAACCTCAACGTGCCCCAATCGGCGTTTTTGACAGTGGTGTGGGTGGGCTAACGGTACTGCGACAACTCTATCGGCAATTACCCAATGAATCAATAGTTTACTTTGGGGATACAGCTAGACTTCCTTACGGAATTCGTTCCCAAGCAGAAATTTTACAGTTTGCGCGTGAAATCCTCACTTGGATGCAACAGCAGCGCGTCAAAATGGTAATTATGGCTTGCAACACAAGTTCTGCGCTAGCCCTAGAGATAGTGCGTCAGGAATTTAACATACCTATTTTGGGTGTTATCCTGCCAGGGGCTAAGGCAGCAGTGCAGCAAGGCAAGCGTATTGGTGTGATTGCTACCCCAGCAACTGCCAAGAGTAATGCCTACAAAAATGCTATTCTGGAAATCGATCGCAATGTCCAAGTCTGGCAAGTCAGTTGTCCGGAGTTTGTACCACTCATCGAGCAAAATCGCATCGACGACCCCTACACTATTGAGGTAGCACGCTCTTATCTAGAGCCTTTACTACAGCAAGAAATTGACACTCTAGTTTATGGCTGTACTCATTATCCCTTGTTGGCTCCAGTACTGCGATCGCTTCTGCCTTCTGGGATTAAACTAGTCGATCCAGCTGTTCATACCGTAGTAGCTTGTGCTCAAGAGTTAGACTTGCTCGGCTTAAATAATACTTATCCCCCATTACCAACTCGCTTTGTCGTCAGTGGCTGTCCCCAACAGTTTGCTCAATCTGGAGTGCAATGGCTGGGGCATACCCCAATGGTTGAAGTCGTGGGTTTTACTGAGACAGTATCCCAACTTTAATCAAACTATTTAATAAAGTTAGGAGTTAAGAGTTAAGAGTTTGGAATTAATAACTCATAACTCCTAATTATTGACTATTGACTACCTCGCTCACCTTTGGCGTTACTGCCAACTTTTGTTGGTGTTTCTCTTGAGATGGCGCAGGAAAATTCCTCGGTACAGCTTTTTGTGTAGTTCGCTTTGCTAGTGCCAATAATAGATAAACAGTGAACAAATATCCAGTAGCTAAAATAAAAATCATCATAGGCGCATTCCCGTAAATCATTTTTTTACCACCACCTTTCTTAGAACAATATAAAGTTTCATAAAATTAGTAAAATCTCAACCAAATCAAGTGCATTCTTGATGGCTGGGGATTGCCATAGCAAATTAATCCGTAGAGTAATATTCTCTTCGGTAAGTGAAATTATTATTAGATTGAGTTTTGTGCAGACCACACATCCTACAGCAGTTAAATTACCAAAAGGCAATTCATAACTGCACTCCTCAGCAGTCTACCTAGTCTGCATAATTTTTCAATTCACTTCCATAGATTTACGAGCTGCTTTGCTGCTCAACGCATACTAAGAGCGTTTAGCGAATCCTTTAAAGGATAGCCTTATGACTCTATCTGTAGAAGTTGTCTTACCATAAACAGAAGTTAAAAAATACTTCCTTAACTTCAATTTATAGCTATGAGTTATTCTAGCTAGCAATACTACCTAAGTATTTTCACTTAATAGCGATTTACTTTTGGTAGATGAGTAATTGAAAAATTTAAAATTCCTATATTTTAGCGTAACATAACGACACTAAATTTTAAGCCTACTTGGAGACTAAATTTCAAATTTTCTAAATGGCTACACACAAGGCTAAGAGAACTTAGTCCTACCTTCAAAATAGCTAATATGTAAAATGTAATAGTTAAAACAGAAAACAAATATTAATAAATCAGACTTGATGTAAATTTTGATGCTACTTAATCAAAAAGGATTGCTGACAAGAACAAAGACTTAGCTTCACAATCAATGGCTAGAATTAATTCATTAAAAGTGTATTTTAGCACTTACATTATTGAAATACGGAAAATACTTAAGTACCTATGATGAACTCCGTACATCCCGAAGGGGTGATGCTTTTAACGTCGCTAATGTAGTCGCTCATGGATAGCCGAGAGTCAGTAGGTTTTTGGGGTTCCCTCATTGTAGTAACTAGCGTGGAAAGCCCAAAGACGGTGCTAACTCACCAGAACCTAGACTAAATGGGACTTTCTTAATTACGAGTTGGTATGAGGATGGGAAAACAAAAAGAATAACTCCTAAGTTAGGAACGCCACTTGCTACAACACAGAAGCAGTCTGTTGGGGAAACAAGCTGTAGTTTAGAGTCGCAGCGAGGCAGTCGCAGTCTTAGATCCCACTTCCTACACTTGGGGAACCACCTCACGAGCGACAGGCTCAACTTTCTACAAAATTTCAAATTAGGATGAATGAGTATTCTCTAATCAAAATTTTGCGCTGGCACAGCATTATCTTAAAATGAATATAGGATATGTAAAATTTCGTAACCTAAGCCAGAGTCCGCCCGTCCATGACCCCAGCCACCTCCCTGTTTACCCCTGTGGAAGCAGACTTGCTACTACTAGCAGATAACTTAAAGCAGCTAGTTGGAAATCGCCACCCCATTCTCTTTGCAGCAGCCGAACATCTATTCGGGGCTGGGGGAAAGCGTATCAGACCAGCCATTGTTCTGCTGATATCGCGGGCAACAATGTTAGAACAAGATATTACGCTGCGTCACCGCCGTCTAGCAGAAATCACGGAAATGATTCACACCGCCAGCTTAGTGCATGACGATGTGGTTGATGAATCCCAGATGCGACGTGGTGTACCTACCGTTCATAGTCTGTTCGGTAACCGCATTGCCGTATTAGCAGGAGATTTTCTCTTTGCCCAATCGTCGTGGTATTTGGCAAACCTGGACAACTTAGAGGTGGTAAAACTGCTTTCAGAAGTCATTATGGATTTGGCTACTGGAGAGATACAACAGGGATTAAATCGATTTGATACTAACATTTCGATTGAGACTTACCTGAAAAAGAGCTATTACAAAACAGCCTCGCTAATTGCCAACAGTTCTAAAGCAGCTGGGTTACTGAGTGAAGTTTCACAAGAAACCGCCGAACATTTATATAGCTACGGTCGCGATCTTGGTTTGGCATTTCAGATTGTCGATGATATTTTAGATTTCACCAGTACAACAGATACCTTGGGTAAACCAGCAGGATCTGACCTCAAAAGCGGTAATCTCACTGCACCTGTTTTATTCGCTTTAAGGGAAAAACCTTATTTGGAAGTGCTAATTGACAGAGAATTTGCTCAAGAAGGGGATTTAGAGCAAGCATTGCTACTAATTCAAGATAGTCAAGGTATACAAAAGGCACGGGAACTAGCTTCTCACCACGCCAAGTTAGCAGCAGAACATCTGGCAGTTCTTCCACCCTCCGAATCTCACCAAGCATTGATTAACATGACTGATTATGTATTGAGTCGGCTTTACTAAACAATTTTAAATTTTAGAATTTAAATTTTGATTTTTGGAGTTGGGATTTTTGGTGTATCTAATAAATCCCAACTCCAAATTTATTTATGCGATATCAGGGGGTATTTCTTTGCGCTGATGCTGTGATTTTATCTGTTGTTGCATGAGTTTTTGCAATTCATCTCGCTCCACTTCAACAGTATGAGTGGTCTTACCCGGCGTTTCCAAAAAAACGATACTATCTACGGGTTCTAATGCCACCAATTGGAACAAAATATGGGTCACAGGAAGAGGTTTTGCTACGATTTGAGGGTCAAGCCCAGCAGATGGAATTAGGGAAACATCCTGTATGGTAGAAAAAGCGTAAATCACTCGCTTTTCCAATCCTGGATTTGCACGGTTGCTCAATGTAGTGAGAACCCAGTTGCTCTCCAAACCCTGGAGAATGTAGTACTGGGAGTGGCGCAATTTTTGGGCGATCGCGCTAAGAGCAGGAGCAATTGCTGCGATAAGATTTGGTGTTATACCATCCTGGGGTGCATTGTCAATCAGCAATTGAATTTGTCTTTCTAAATCCATAATGACTTGTAAACGACTCCTGGGTAATGGCAATAACATTTATCAAAATGCGAACAATCTCATCAGATTTGGGAACAATAAAATAAGCCACATCCTAAACGCAGGATTGGCATCTGCGCTTAGCTTATACGCAAAACCCAAAAAGCCAATACCCACGGTCGTACAGGTTGTATTTAAGCATGTTAGGGTCTTTTGAAAACCGAGACTATGAATTCAGCCGCAACCGCAACAATTCCAACCGCAACAATTCCAAGCGTAACTACTCAGGGAGAAAATTCTATCGGCGTGGAGGCGATCTTTCAACTCCTATCCCAGGAGCTTCAACAGTCAACCAAAGCTTCAGCCCAGAATTGCCACGATGTGGCTACACGAATTACTACCGAAGTATACCGGATTTGCAGTGAAAGTAAACGTATCCAAGCTTCCGGTGCGATCGAGAACTCAGCAATGACCTTAGCCAAACATCGGCTACAGCAGTGTTTGAGGTACTATCAGTTGGGTTCTAATCGGGGTAGGGTGGAATTGCACAGTACTTTGAGTGCAATTATTTATCGTTACATTAATCCTCCTCAAAGGCAACTGAGCTATCAGGGGCGGTTGACTATTATTGAAGATTTCTTACAGGGTTTTTATCTGGAGGCGTTGAACGCTTTTCGGCGGGAAAATCAACTCGGCCCCACCTATCGCCCCCAGACTCTCTTGGAATTGGCAGAATACATGGCATTTACGGAACGCTATGGCAAGCGGCGGATTCCGTTACCAGGCCGTCAACAGCAGTTGATTATCCTGCGGGCACAAACCTTTTCCCAACAGCAACCCCCAGAAACCAACGTTGATATAGAACAAGCCGCAGAAGGTAGCAGCAACGAAGCCGATGGTTCTTGGGAAGAGCCAGCTGTACAGCAATTGCGATCGACAATGGCGACGCAAGCAGCACCCGAACCAGAAGAAGATACTTTGCGCTCGGTTGTCGTTACCGAGTTGATGGATTATCTCGAACAACGGCAACAATCCGATTGCGCTGATTATTTCTCCCTCCGCCTCCAAGACCTGTCTACACAGGAAATTGAGGCAGTTTTAGGTTTAACCCCTCGTCAGAGAGATTACTTACAGCAGCGTTTTAAATATCATTTAATTCGGTTTGCTTTGTTGCATCGTTGGGAATTAGTTCATGAGTGGCTAGAAGCTTCATTGCACACCAATTTGGGTTTAACTCCCCAGCAATGGCAAACTTACACATCACAACTGGAAGATAAACAACGGTCTTTATTAGAGTTGAAGCAACAAGGACAACCCGACGAAAAAATTGCCAAAACTTTAGGTATGTCAACAGCACAACTTCAAAAAAGGTGGTTTAAGATCCTCGAACAAGCTTGGGAAATTCGTAACTCCTTAGTGTCCGGATCGGGTGCATCTACCCATGAATAGTGACTCAGAATCCTTACAAAACCATTTACTCGCTTGGGTGTTGGCAGATAATGTCGATACCCACGAGCAAAACTCGGTAGAAAGTGAGGATATTGCAGGGGTGGACAACCCAACCAAGGAAGCAGCTAGGTCAAAAAATGGCGAGCAAGACTTGGAAGGAACCCCCCAAACCTTTCAATTGGGAGAAATTCCTACTGTGCAAGAACGTTTCCAGGCCGTCCTCAAGCGTCGGTTACAAATCCAAATCGAGAACCACCCTCCGTTATTCCCTTGGGAATCACAATTAGTAGAGTACCCAGATTGCGTAGAAGAGCGATCGCTAGCATTAACCCCTGCTTGGGGGTGGATGGCGCAGCAATCAAAGCTGAGTCTACCCATTCCCCTACCGGAAAAAGTTTTTCGGGAATTGCTAGAACAGTGCCAAGCATTGCTTACTTCTTCACTGCCGCTAGGGGCGAAATTAGTTCAAGTAGTTGAGGGCTTTTTCCCTAACGAGTCCCAGACACTTAATGACATCGCTGGATTGGTGCTGAGAAGTACCTATCGGTCTGTAGATACCTTGGGTACAATGCCCAACATGCAGAGCGATTACTCTGAGCTAAAACCGCCTCAACAGATGGCATTGTCGCTGCTGGCAGCTAAACAACTGCTAGAAAGTCTGACTCTACCAGTGTCACCATCCCAGCCAGTGGTTGAAAAACAATGGTTAACCAGCGCGGGTCCTCTGACGTTGAGAGTAGAATATCAGTCTCAGGGTCAGGTGACACAACTGCATGTTCACGCTGAGTTACCCGCTAAAGGTACTTTAAAGCTCAAAGGAAGTGGTAATCGCGCAACAGCGAAGTCTTCGACTCCAGGATGCTTGAGTGTAGAATTACACTGTCCGCACCCAAACCCGATTTATACTTTGGAAGTCGAGTTTCCAGAACTAGATCGAAAGCCGTTGTTGTTTGTGATTAATCCCACGATTTAAGCGCAATTTTCACCGCTAACATTCCAGGTCAACCAACACCAATAGATAAGATGATGGTTGTGGTTTGAACCATATCGTTTTTTAATAACCGATCGTTAGGGTTTCTACTTTATTAACAAAAGATCGTTAGCGGTTTCGACGATAACGAGTAATCGTAAAAACACATGTACAAGACATTGAGACTCCCAAAGGCTTCCTTCGGGGAGTTCCTGTTTTCTTATACCAAATGAGCAAAGATAGTCTTGTTTGAGATTTCTAAAATAGACTTTTATAGCTGGGGACTGGGTGAAAAGTCTTTTTGTGTCTATGTTCGATCGTCCGTTGATGTCCTAACACTACTGGCGATGGCTATAATTCCAAATCTCAACTCCCAAATTGGTATTAGAAGGACTTCCCGAAAAATAACAGATGTAAGCAGGGTCAGTTTACGTGCCAAACATTGTGTTCATAGCATCTACTACATAGCTTTGCTTACACTAAATGTTTAACTTAACCAGGATTAATCAGTTTTGGCCTCTACCTGTGGGCGATCGCTGGCGGCAAAATATGCAAAAGTCGCCTTTGATAGAAGTGGAAAATTCAATTCCCTTACGGCTGCTAGTGCTAGCGTTGGTAATTATTGGAATTGTGGCGACGGATATTGCTGCTGAGACTACATCTAGTTTTTGGGCAGTGCCACTGAGTATTGTAGGTGCGGTTTGGAGTTACTACCGTCGTCGCAATGCCAACGTTCCAATCAAATTCTGTATCGCCATCGGAATGCTAATAGCACTGGGTGCTTTCTTTGGGCGATTGTTAGGAGAATTGAATGATACGCGATTGGCGTTAGCAGAGTTATTAATTCAACTGCAAATACTCCACAGTTTTGATACGCCCCGACGCAAGGACTTGGGTTATTCAATAGTTATAGGACTAATTTTATTAGGTATCGCAGCAACATTAAGCCAAACTTTAGCATTTGCTCCGGTGCTGCTGTTATTTTTAGCGATCGCTTTGCCGACTTTAGTATTAAATTACCGCTCGCAACTCGGCTTGCAACAATTAAAAATTAAAAGTGAAAAATTAAATAATCAGAATTCTAGAATTTTTGATTTGAAATTTTTAGTCTTAAGTTTTGTAACTATTGTCGGTCTGGGACTGGCAATTTTTGCTGTTTTACCCCGATTTCCGGGCTATCAACTGCGGACGTTTCCTGTCAGTTCTCCTATTGAAGTTAAAGGCAGTTTTACAGGTCGTAGCATTATTAATCCCGGTTATGTGCGTCAAGGCAATGCAAATAATCAAGGCAGTGGTAGCAATGGTGATGGACAAAGCCAAAATGGTCAACCAGGACGCTTAGATAACGGTTTTTATTACGGTTTTAATAACCAGATTAACCAAAATTTGCGGGGAGAGATGAAACCCAAGGTTGTAATGCGGGTGCGATCGCAGGCTGAGGGTTTTTGGCGAGTACTGGCATTTGACCACTATACAGGCAAGGGATGGGAAATTTCTCGCAATGACGATGTTACTACTCTCAAGCGATCGCCTTGGTCTTACCAAATTTATCTACCTCTACCAGCTATATTTGGTAAAACTCAAGAGGTAGTGCAAACTTATACAATCGTGTCGGATTTGCCTAACTTAATTCCAGCGATGGCTAATCCCAAAGAAATTTATTTTCCCACACCAATGCTTGCTGTCGATCGAGAAAACGGGTTGCGATCGCCTGTGGGATTATCTGAAGACCTTACTTACACGGTTATTTCAGAAGTACCGTACCGCGATCGGACTTTGTTAGGAGAAGCTGCTAATAACTATCCGCAGCAGATTAAAAATCATTATTTACAAATTCCACCTGAAATTGCGGAAAAAGTCAAGCAACGCACCGAAGAAATTCTTCTAACTAATTACAACAGAGAACAGGTCGGAAAATCCACAAAAACTCTGGATTCAACTTATGAAAAGGTTCTCTACTTAGCTCAGTATCTCAAACAAAACTACTCAATTCCTGAAAATCCCTTAGATTTGCCTTACTTGGGAGAAAAAGACGACCTTGTAGAAGCTTTTTTATTTAAGCACAAAGGCGGTTATCCAGACCACTTCTCAACAGTTCTCACGGTGATGCTGCGTTCTGTTGGTATTCCAGCGCGGTTGGTAGCAGGCTTTAATCCTGGAGAATTTAATCCGTTTACAGGAATGTATGTTGTCAAGAATACAGACGCATACGCTATGACAGAAGTGTATTTTCCCAAATATGGCTGGTTTACCTTTGACCCAATTCCCGGCCATCCCTTGATTCCTCCTTCAATTGAAGATACTCAAACATTTAGCGTACTGCGGCAGTTTTGGCAGTGGGTTGCTGGGTGGTTGCCTTCTCCGGTAACAGGTTTATTGAACAATGTTTTTGGGACAATATTTAGTTGGGTGAGTAGAGCGATCGCTTGGTTTTTCTCTTTATTTACTCAAGGTTGGCTGGGTGTATTGACTGGCTCAATCTTGGGTACTACCATAGCTTTCTTTGGTTGGCTAGGTTGGGTGCAGTGGCGAGAGTGGATGAATCGTCGTTGGTTAAAGAAATTACCAGCAATGGAAAGCCTTTATCAACAAATGCTGCAATGGACGGCACAAAAAGGTTTAGGGAAGCATCCAGCACAAACACCGCTAGAGTATGCCAAAGTTTCATACCAGCATCACGCCCCAGCAACTGCCGAGGTGATAGATGAAATTTCTCAAGCCTATGTTGGCTGGCGTTATGGCGATCATACTCCTGACTTGAAGCGACTGCGACAAAGATGGCAAGGTTTGAAAAAGGCTGTTAAATAAATCATTGGTAAATACATAAAAAGATTATCCATTGGGCAACCTTTTTAATTTCAATAGTACTTCTCTACCAGCAGCTTGTGGCGTTCGCTATGACGTAGTTGCTTTAACATATCTTTTACAATTTTGATAAATTGCGACGAATAGCACTTTTTACAATTCCTGAAATATAAATTGATCCTTCAGCACGTCTGATTGGTTCGTGGTTCTCGTTCTCTGATACTAAAACTACTTCTCCTTTTTCTCTCGTATAGCGTTTAACTAAAGTTTCATCATCGACAGAAACTATAACAATCTCTTGCTCCCTAGGCTTTTGGTATAGAGGATTAATCTGTTCAACAATTAACCAATCACCAGGATATATACCAATACCTATCATTGAGTCTCCCATTACAGGCAAGATGATCATTTTATTTGCTCCCTTGAGCAGTTCCTCACAGAGATCAATTTCTTCATAATCGATGTTCATCGAATCTCCTCCAACACTAGATGTGCTATGTGTGCCTGCTGATACTGCATAATCGTACTTCCTAACCTTACGAAACTCTGCTGAAAGTAGAGCATCTATAAGTTCTTTTCCTGTTATTCCCTTTTCCCAAAGGTACTCTATTGCCACAATCAGGTCATTACTGATTGATGAAGGAACACCAATATCTGCAAATGGCTCTCCAAATTTATATTTACGACCTGACCCTTTTCTGGAACCGCCTCTCGGCATAAGCAATCATCCTTTGTGCAAGTTTTCGCAGTTTCTCATAATTTTCCCTAAGAAAAACCTTACTAATTGTGTTTGTTTTGCAAAACTTTTGCAGGGTGTTCTTGATTAGTTGAAGTGCTAAATTGTAAATGAGCAATGCCCAAGGCAAGTATGACATGCAACAATGTAATGAGAGCTTTTTCCGAGAAAATAACACTTAGCCCAGTGTTATTGTTTACTTTCTTGCTTGGGTTACGATTGCTTTTCATAATACTCTTGTACTAAAATCTACGAATTTAAATTTAGTACAAACGAACTATATTTGCATAGTTAGTTTTGAAAAAAGTCTGGAAATCAAACTTGCATAACAGTACTGTATAGAGCGCAAAGGTGTGAGCTAATATATCAAATCTATAAATAATACAGTGATATTTAAAAGTTTAATCTATTGTCATAACATTAAAAACTTATTCTGATAATAGACAATAGAGACAAGTTTATTTCCATTTTCCTTATCTTTATGACTATTAAACAACTCCTGTTTCAAGAAATTGAATCCTCTCCAGAATCTCTTCTAGAAGAAACTCTAGATTTTCTGCGCTTTCTTAAAAACAAGCAACAATCAGACAAAAAACATACACAGCAACCACAAGTTAAGTCAGAAGAAACCCCAACCAATAGTTATCAATCATCCTACCGCCCACCTTCTGGGCGTTCCATCCTCAGACATGCAGGAACTTGGGAAGGCGAGGACTTTCAAGAGTGTCTTGAGTTGGTTTACGCTACTCGTGGTAAAGCCAAGTTCGATTATGACTTGAATCCTTTTGAATAATGTACCTACTTGATACGAACCACTGTAGCGCTATCATTCTTGGAGAACCGAGCGTCATTCGTCGAATAGCTGAAGTTGGGGAATTAAATATTGCAACCTGTGTAATTGTGCAGGGAGAACTTACATATATGATGGAAAATTCTGCTAAAAGAGAAACTAATCTCGCTCGTTTAACAGAATTTTTGGAAGATATAGGAATCTATAGTGTTACGAAAGACACAGCTAATATTTATGGTCAACTCAAAGCAGCTTTAATGAGACAGTTTGGCCCTAAGGAAAAAAGCAAGCGGAGAAAAACTCAAATAACAGACTTGGGTTTTGATGAAAATGACCTCTGGATTGCTGCCCTTGCTCTACAACACAATCTTACAGTCGTATCAGCTGATAGCGATTTTCAGCGGATTAAACAGATAAGAGCATTGTCCGTTGAATCTTGGTTGTAAACCTTGCTTTATTGATTTCACTTATGCTTGAAAATGCTATTTCAGAAATTATCGGTAAACGATAGACAACTTCAAGCAAAACCTTTGGTAAAAAAGTTGCCAAGATTGAACTCAACCTCGCATTTGCATCAAATTTCTTGAAGAGTCGGTGTAAACCTAAAACACACTTACACTAACTAACAACACGGCAGTTGACCTAGCCACTGCTAGTAGGGCATGAATTAAAGATAGCGATCGCAATGCTTCAATCGGCAACTAAGTAACAAATCCATAGCTTTACTGTCCGAGATGTCCGCTGTAGTATGCTTGTTAGCATTTTGATTATCGTAGACCTACCCGCACTATTGCGGCCGATAAAGGCGATCGCCTGACTATCAAGAATGCTGAGACTAATACAGCAACAATCTCTATTCGCGTGCGGTTGAATCCCCAACCTTGGCTGAAGGTAAACTTCTTACATAAATTTTCTAGTTCGACGGCAGCCATCACCGATGAACTCCTACATTTTGTAAATCAAAAGACTACAATCAGTTGGCGATCGATCTGACGTTTTAAATTTTTAATTTATTAGTAACTTTTTTTGGTTTTGCATGTGCCTTTAGGAAGATTTTAAGGTGATTTTATTGATAAATAGCTAAAAAAAGGAATGGTTATTTAAAAACTCAGGCTGGCTAGACCATAAGCGTTGTAACTCCGATTTTTTGGGGATAACATGGGAATAAATTCCTATCTTCGTACACCACGTCTGGTGTCAGTTTTTTTATGGAAATACAGTTAATTAACATCGGTTTTGGCAACATCGTATCTGCTAACCGAGTAGTTGCCATTGTTAGTCCAGAATCTGCTCCAATTAAGCGGATAATTACCGATGCGCGAGACAGAGGTCAACTAGTTGATGCAACTTATGGTCGGCGGACTAGGGCTGTAATTATCACTGATTCCAGCCATGTAATTCTTTCAGCGATTCAACCAGAAACGGTAGCAAATCGTTTTGTGATTTCCCGCGAGCATCATGTTGTAGATAATTAACGCAGGGTGGGTCAATAGCCCCACTCCTATTTGCACCACATCGGCAGTACCATGTGAATTAGATATTTCTGTCACTCGTGCTACAAACTTGTTAGTCAAAGTTCGCTCAAACAACGAACACAACGCTAACGACTAAGGAATAATATTTATTGATTAATTCACAGGTTAAACGGATGATGCAAGTTTTACCAATCCAGAGTTGTGCTACTACCAAAGAAGGTCAGTCTCCAGGCAAACTGATTGTTCTAACTGGCCCTAGCGGGGTTGGCAAAGGCACTTTAATGCGATCGCTATTACAGCGTCATCCCGAATTGTATTATTCCGTATCGGTGACGACTCGTTCTCCCCGTCCTGGAGAAATCAACGGCAAAAACTATTACTTTATGAGCCGCAGCAAGTTTGAACAACTGGTTGCTCAAGGTCAATTCTTAGAGTGGGCGGAATTTGCTGGTAATTATTACGGCACTCTCCGTGAAGCTGTCCTTAACCAGGTTTTGTCTGGTAAGTTGGTAGTGCTGGAAATTGAGCTAGAAGGGGCAAGACAAATTCGTGCTTCCTTTCCTAGCGCCCTCAGCATTTTTATTTTGCCGCCTTCTTTTGAGGAATTAGAGAAACGGATACGCGGTCGCGGACAGGACTCACAAGAAGCGATCGCTCGTCGTCTGTGCCGTGCCCAAGTAGAAATTCAAGCTGCTGATGAGTTTGATATTCAAATCGTTAATGATGATTTTGAAACAGCTCTCAATGCGATCGAAGCAGCTTTGTTTAAATAATTAAAATTCCTGAAAACGACAACCAAGCATTCTTTATACCAAACAGTAAAGGACACAGAGAAAAAGCATAGCTGTTTCTTTGTGTCCTTCAAACATTTTTTATTTCTGCTTTATTGCCAACAATTAGATTGGTAATGTCAGTTGTCATTAGTCAGTTGCTAATTTTTTTACTAACCACTGACTACTGACAAAGTTACAACTACCCAAAATTCAATTAACCAAATAAACCTTGAATTAGTTCAAGATTGCTAGTCAAAAAGTAAGCGACTACTGCACCACCAATACCACCAATTAAGAAACTGCTGGCAAAGTTGTTCCAGCTTTCTTTAGAGTTAAAAGCATCTGCTGGTGGGTTGGGTACGGTAACACTAGCAAGTGCTTTAGGAGGATTGCTATTGGCATATAGAGATAAAGCACCAGTAAGAAGCACAACCAAGCCAATAGCTGATAGTAATCCAGCTAAGTTAGCATTGTCTGAATTCCGCAGAGGACCCAACTTAGCGAAGGGGCCAAATATCCAGTAACCATGAGCTGCTCCAATTTCTATCGCACGCCTACCAACACTGAGACCTGGGCGATAGGCAGGCAAGTTATTAATAAACCACTTCACCAAGGGTGAAGAGTTAATTGGTGTTTCTAGGTTGCCTTGCTGAGGATCGCGCCCTGCGGGAAAAACTACTTCCCGATTTCTCGGATCGCTGGGCAGATTTTTTGATGCATCTACTGCTTGCGCCATATTTTATGTTCGCCTCTAAATTACAATGGTGGCATTTTTATATTAATAATATTCGTAGCCAAAGATGCTTTTTATTTGCGAAGTTAAAAAAAATTAATTTAATTGCTTTCATAGAATGAAACTCGCAAGCTATGTAGCCTTACGAGTTTCAAAAAGATATTTTCACAGCCTATTTTGGCAACAATTTAACCTAATTAGGCTGAACAACTCAACAACACAAATTTAGGCAAAAGACAACACATTCAACTGTCTTCAATCTATTTTCTACTTATGGTAGTGGGTGGAAAAGTAGATCCGGGAAAAAGCGGTTGAATTCAATCAAAATACCTGCTGTGATTGTCAGCCAAATGGTAGCTGCCACTGGCGCGGTGGAAAGAAATTTAATCAAATAGGATGGTTGATCGCCTTTGTCCGCCATGAATTTAGCCTCCAAAACAAATGAATGAATTACACCGAATTAACGTGGAGAAACTGGAATTTCTTGATCTTTGGCTGTTAATTTGCCAGAAAGAAATTCTTGGAGTGCTGCTGCTGGCCAAGCAAAGCCTGAAGCAATAATGGGTAATGCCAAGCCAAGGTCGATTTGGATCTCTTTTAGCTCAGGATTGGAATCCTTCTTGACAGCTTGTATGTAGGCACGACCTACCCAACCAATCCAACCAGCAATATAAAGGAAGAGAATACTAGGAATCAAAAAGTCGCCAGCGCGGTCAAGACGACCATCAACAATCAAGTGGGGATAACCCTCAGGCCCGCATAGAGCTTGTGAATAACGCTCAAACCGCTTTTGCCCTGATTGGGGATCGGCAGTGGTGTTACGGGCATTTTGTGCCAGTGCTTGAAAAGCAGGAGAGTCTTTACAGGGTACGAGATCGGCCCCTAAAGCTTTTGCTGGTGGAGCAAAACTAAATGAAAGACAAATCACTAAAATCAAAGCAAACAATCGTCGCATGAAGTTATTTCCTTTTATTACAAAAGAAAAAGTTTTATGTACAAAACGAAGCGGCTTGTACAGTCTTTATTTGGATAACTAGCATGTCATCATACTCTTGCGCGGGAACCGAGTAAAGTTTAAGTAAATAAAAGTTAAAGCTTCTCAAACAAGTTGTTATTTGGCACAACCTTAAAATGGCAATCGTTTTAGCAATCGAATCTAGCTGTGATGAAACTGCTGTTGCAATTGTTAACAATCGTCAAGTTTGCAGCAGTATCATTGCCTCGCAAATCTCTGTTCATCAGCAGTATGGCGGGGTAGTACCGGAAGTCGCATCCCGCCAGCATTTAGAAACAATAAATGGAGCGATCGCTAAGGCTTTAGAGCAAGCCAAACTAGATTGGGGGCAAATTGAGGGAATCGCTGCAACTTGTGCCCCTGGACTAGTAGGAGCGCTATTAGTAGGCTTAACTGCGGCCAAAACCTTGGCGATCGTACATAAAAAGCCATTTTTAGGCGTTCATCACCTTGAAGGTCACATTTACGCTACTTATTTGAGCGAACCAAGTTTAGAGCCTCCTTTTCTTAGCTTACTCGTTTCTGGCGGACATACAAGCTTGATTTATGTCAAGGATTGTGGTAGGTATGAAACGTTGGGTGAGACCCGCGACGATGCCGCAGGTGAAGCTTTTGACAAAGTAGCGCGGTTATTAAAGCTGGGTTATCCAGGCGGCCCGGTAATTGACAAGCTGGCCCAAGAGGGTAATCCCCTAGCTTTTGCCTTACCAGAAGGAAAAGTTTCCCTACCGAGCGGTGGATATCACCCCTATGATGGCAGTTTTAGTGGGTTAAAGACAGCGGTACTGCGTTTAGTGCAGCAGTTAGAGAAAGATGGTGGAGAAGTACCAATAACAGACGTAGCGGCTAGCTTTCAAGAAACTGTAGCGCGATCGCTAACCAAAAGAGCGATCGCTTGTGCCCTAGACTATGGTCTAAATACCATTGCTGTTGGTGGAGGGGTAGCAGCTAATAGCGGGCTGAGAAAAACTTTACAAGCAACCGCTGCCAAGCATAACCTCCGCGTCCTGTTCCCCCCCATGAAATTTTGTACCGATAATGCTGCCATGATTGCCTGTGCAGCAGCTGACCATTTATCCCGCGGTCATACATCCCCAATCACCTTAGGTGTTGAGTCTCGGTTAGCCTTAACCCAGGTGATGAAGCTATATCAGCCTGCTGGATAGTTAAATGATTAATAACCACTGACTCTTGTACAGACGCGATTAATGAGCCAGCGCGTTGCGGGGGTTCCCCCCGTTGTAGCGACTGGCGTCGCGTCTGTACGACAACCGATAACTGACTAATAACTTTTGACTACTGACTCTTGAGCGTTAACTATTGACCGAATGTGAGAAGCAACCGCATCTGGCTGTTCTAACATTGCCAGATGTCCACAATCAGGAATTTCAATCACATTGTCTCCGCAATATTGAAAAAGCCGATGAAAGCTAGCCAAATGGCGCACATACTTAGGTTCCATTACTTTGTCATTGGCACCAGCGAAAAAATATACTGGCTGTTTCAGTTGAGACACTAGCTGGGGTAAACGGTTGATTTCTTCTTCAGTTGTAGAGTCTAATAGCGCTCCCATAGAAGCTTCTGGGTCGGCTACGACGAAATCAATCACTCGTTGACGTGCCCAATAACGTTCCAAAGGACGGGCTACACTTGTTCGAGTAAATAGCAGATCGATTAAAGGAACCTGAGATAACCAGCGAGGACGGACTTGCAAAAACCGCTGTCCTGCGGAACGAAATTCCTCAAAGGCTTCTTTGAGATAAATACCGCCGCCTGCATTGATACAGATGACCCCTTGAATACACTCAGGCATTTGAGCAGCTGCCCATAGAGCGATTGTACCGCCTAATGAATGCCCAATTAGCCAAGCATTGGTAATATTTAGCTGTCGCAAAAGCACTGCTAAATCACGAGCATAAGCCGCTGGAGTGTAAAGGGAATCAAATGATGAGTTGAGCGCTCTACTAGAGTTAGGAGTCAAATCTAAAGAAGTTTGTGCTCGACTACAATCTGTTTCTGGCAAAGACTGAGATTCACCAAATCCTCGCAAATCATAAGAAAGACATTGCAAATCTACTGAAAGGCGAGAAATCACAGGTTGCCAGTATCCACGGCTATTTAGCCAACCGTGGATAAATACCAAAGCATAGGGGCAGGATGTAGGAGCCGTTAGTTCGTATGCGTGTGGAACGCCCAAGATTTCAATGGTTGCCATACTTATATCGTACTCCCAAGCAGAGGTAAGACTAAATAAGGAATGACACACATAAGTTAAAAATTAAAAGTTTTTAATTTTACATTTTTAATTTTTAATTGTACGTTCACTTACCTAACAACCTCTGTCGCACACCTTCAGCAATTTTGTGACCCAGATATTCCGGAATTAAGCTTTCATTTGGCCCTAACAAATAAAGAATCAGCCTTGTACGTCCACGCCAAACCAATAAATTGGCATTGACTACCAGCAAATCTTCTTGCCAAATGGCATACATGACTTTATAAAATAATCCTGGTTGGTTATCAGCTTCAATTACTAAAGCAGGAAGATGAAATACTGGATCGACATAAAACTCTGTCTGTACTTGTTCTAAGCCAGTGTCTAAGTTGAATTCTACTGCTAGCATCTCTTCTACCTCAAACCGCCCTCCCAAAGCCTCACGAATGGCACGGCAAACGTTTTCTGCGGTTTTCTCTGTCAAGGCTTTGCTGCCACGAGATACCAATAATTTGATAAAAACCAACATCGGCGGTCGAATTTGACCATATAAGCTTAAACCGTGGATAGTTAGCCCATAAGCTGCCAGTACACCAAAAATATCGCTGAGAAGAAACGACTGGTTGCGGTAGGCAAAATGTAGGGCACTTTTGCTACCTTCCGGTTTTAACTCTATAACGGCGCGTCTGGTTTTATAGAGACGGTAAGCTAGCCGCAAGTTTTGCAGTTGAATTTCACTGCTAACGAATTGCTCATAAAACTGGGGAAACGCTCGATTGAAGCGCTTTAAGAGTTCTAGAGTGGAAGATTTTAAACCAGAAGCCATGGGGACTGAGGATTGGGGGTTGGGGACTGGAATTGCGAACTAGGGATTGGGAAACTCTACTATAAATTCACTAGAGAAAAAATCATTACGCCTGATATGTAAACATGTAGTGTTACCAATTTTTGTCCTATAGTCTTCATTTTCTTTAAAGATAAGGGCTTGTGACAAATTATTCTCTAATCCCTAATCCCTAGTTAGTCAGATACAATTCACTTTCATGTCCTTGCCTTTTGGGGAATTTCTCCTAGGCCTTACAACAAAATGCTAAAGTTGAAAATGATTGGTGTGAAACACACTTTTGAAAGCTGTTGCCACTGGTAATTCCTTATACACCCAAAGCAATTTAAGTGTAAGGCTGATTTTAGATGGTATTGGCTTACCAAAAGGTGAATCAACACTCATAGAGAGTGGCAACCGATTTTAGTTATACTACCCGAACCACGTTGGCATGGGTTTTTGGAAAACTTGGTTTAGTACTCCTGAATCTGTATCGGCAACTAAGACAACAGGCTTTGAAGACCATACAGCAGCTGCGGGCGACCCTAACGCCAACAGCGATCGCATCGTTTTTAGTACGGAGCGAGATATCGATCTATATGAACTAGAAGAACTATGTGATGCTGTCGGTTGGTCGCGTCGTCCTTTGAGAAAAGTAAAAAAAGCTATTGAGCATAGTTTTCTCGTAGCCTCTATGTGGCAAGTGCGAGGAAACCAAAGGCGACTCATCGGTTTTGCCCGTGCTACCTCAGATCACGCATTTAATGCCACTATTTGGGATGTGGTAGTTCACCCAGACTTTCAAGGTAAAGGACTGGGCAAGGCATTGATGAAATACGTGCTGAAAAAACTTAGAAGTGAAGAAATTAGCAACGTAACTCTTTTTGCCGACCCTCATGTTGTAGATTTCTATCGTGGTATGGGCTTCATGTCCGACCCAGAAGGTATTAAAGGTATGTTCTGGTATCCACACTAATGTTGAAAAGCAAATCCCTGCAAGCCACACAAAACTCAGCGATCGCAAGTAAATTCTCTAACTAGAATGTGGTTTGACTGAGAACAATTCACAAGCAACCACAAGCAACCAGATGTCTTTATTTATAAAGGTAAGTTGCTACTAAAACTTGAATCGCTGTTGGCCGATAATTAATTTTACTTAGACTACGATCGAAGTAATGAGTCAATATTTTCTAAATCTGGTATGATAACTTTGGTTATGTGGTATAGTAGAGTAAGGCTGTTTTGCCAAACTTAAGCAATAGCTATTGTGTAAGCTAAAAACCAGTAACCTTCAAAGTAAATATATCCGGGATGTAGCGCAGCTTGGTAGCGCGCCTGCTTTGGGAGCAGGATGCCGCAGGTTCAAATCCTGTCATCCCGATTTAAAATTTGCAAACTATAAGTTCCACATATCCTAAAATATATGGAGTTTTTTGATACCCAATAAAACAATTAAAATTTGCTATCTATCAAACCAAGGATTAACTGAAATTTTTTTGGTACAATCTACGTTTAAATTGTCAATTTTACCCAAAAGTACATTTTGGCTGTTTGACTGTTGAATGCGTTAGTCAGGGGAGCATCCTTGACTTAAGTTTTGTATGCGGGAGTTATAGAACTAGTGGCAAGTGGAACGATTGATTATGTAGTAGCGTCACCTAAATATTGACAAATCAAATGGCATTGGCCGCTTCAACAGTCGGGAAAATCGTTACCGCCTTGAGAGCAACTTATAATAGGCATCTACAATATTACGCAGTGCATCGCCAGCCAAAATTGAAAAACACGCAATTTAAGCACAGTAACTATAGCAATTCTCTAAGATTTGGAAATATCAGGTTTTCAGAGTTGAATTCTAGCATTTAACGGCGATCGCAACATTTTTACATCTTCAAGAGATTGCTATATAACTAAAGCTAGTTGGTGCTATGCAAATCCAACAACTTGTCTGACTTAATTGATTTTATTGATGCGAGGAGCAGTCATGAAAGCATTAGTTCGCTGGGGCGCGACATTGGGTTTAGTGGGAAGTACTCTGCTAGGAACAGTTTTTATCGGCAATGTCCCAGTCTTGGCATTGCCAGAACAACAAATAAAAGAAAAATTGGACGCTGTACCAGTATACTTGATTACCAATGAAAAAGGTTTACCATTGAGTCGTCCTCTGCCAGAGGCGCAAAATGGTCAAAAATCGGGTGGTTCGGTGACAGGTGTTTATTTAAGTCGCCAAGATGCTGTGGCTTTTATTACTGAGCTGCGGAATGCTAAAGGCAAAGACCCAAAAATGGAAGAATTGGTAAAAAGCTTACAGGTAACAGCATTACCTTTGGGAGTGATTTATCAACAACTGCAACAAACTAAAAATCAGCCCAACCGTCTCGTATTTGCCTTTAAACCTGTAGACCAAGAACTTAAAGGGGCGATGGACTTGCTGCGCCAAAGCGGTCAGAAGATAGACCAGTTTAAAAGCGTACCTGTTTTTGCTGTCAGATTTGCACCAGATAAAGGATATGTACCGATTAAGCTGACAGCTAACAATCAGCAACTTATTCCTCTATTTTTCAGCAAGCAAGATGCACAAGGTTTATTGAGCCAAGTGAAGCAAAAAAATCCCAAAGCTGATATTCAGGTAATAGACGTGGACGGAGTGATCGATACTTTACAAAAGAAAAATGATGAATGGCTCAAACAGGTAGTCTTAGTGCCTTCCCAAGAATCGAGAGAATATATCAGGACTTTACCTGGAAATAACACATCCAAAACTCCTGGAAATAATCCCAACAATGCACGTCCTGCGGCTGCACCTAAAAAATAAGCATCCATAGTGCGATCGCATGGTGGATAAACAGCCAAAGGTAGTTTCCGGTTTACAACTTTGGCAGTGGCGCAATCAAGCAATTCAAGCAGCGATCGCTCATGATGTCCCGCCATCTGAAGTCGATTGGCTGCTTTTAGAAATTACTGGGTTAGACCGTTTAGCATTGCGTTTGGAGTCTTTTAAAGAAAGACCTCAAATTCAAATGAAATTGCCTTTAGAAGATTTAGATCGTCTATGGCAAAAGCGATTGCATGAGCGCTTGCCAGTGCAGTACATTGCTGGAGTCACACCTTGGCGACAATTTCAAATTGCTGTTTCGAGTGCGGTTTTAATACCTAGACCAGAAACAGAGTGCTTGATTGATTTAGCTGCGATTGCCGCAGCTAAGAGTGGGGCAAATCCGCCTTTAGAGTCAGGACACTGGGCAGATTTGGGTACTGGAAGTGGGGCGATCGCTTTGGGACTAGCAGACATCTTGCCAAAAGCGACAATTCATGCGGTCGATCGCAGTCTTGAAGCTTTAGCGATCGCCCAAACCAATGCCCATAATTTGGGTCTTGCCGAACGGATTCGTTTTTATCAAGGTTTTTGGTGGGAACCATTGAGCGGCTTAAAAGGCCAATTCAGTGGGATGGTGTCTAATCCACCTTATATTCCCACCAATATCGTGCCCACCCTGCAACCAGAAGTGGTTAACCACGAACCACACTTAGCTTTGGATGGGGGTGCTGATGGCTTAGATTGCATCCGCCATTTGATAGATATTTCTCCTAGTTATTTACGACCTGATGGCGTATGGCTGATTGAAATGATGGCGGGACAGGCGGATGCAGTCCGCGAACTTTTACAAAACCAAGGAAGCTATAGCAATATTCAAATTCATACTGATTTAGCTGGAATTGAACGCTTTGCTCTTGCCTATAAAAGTTAGAAGTTAGTAAGGATAAGTAGCCTTACAGGTTGTTTGGAAAGTTTAATTTACGAAATTCAGTGCTGAGTGCTGAGTAACAAGAAGATTACCCAGTATTTTCGCACTAAGATAAAAGCCCCGCCCCTTGTGGGCAGTCTTTTAACTCAGCACTCTTCATAAGGAATTGGGAGTTATTAAAAAGAGGATAAGCAAGTCAAGATAATTAAACTGAAGAGATACAACAAAGCGTAAACACAAACTTTAATTTATTCCTATCTGACTGCTGAAAACAAATTACTCACTTTATGACCAAGCCCCGTTGGGGCGGGCTGAGTGGGTGTGGGGGAAGAGATAGCCCCAACCACCTTTGGGTACAAGCCCCATCTTTTAAGGCGATTGCATTGGTGGCGGTTCAAGCCCCGACTAATGCCGTCTTCACTACACCCAACACCCTACCCCCTACACCCTGTTTTTGACTCTTAATTCCTAACTCCCAACTGTAATAAACATGACCAAAGTTGCTTTAGAAGCCCTAATAGCTAGCGCACGTGCTGGTTTATTAGTGAGCTTTCCCACTGATACTGTTCCTGCAATTGCAACTTTACCAGAAAAGGCAGCATTAATTTTTACTGCAAAAAAACGCAGTCAAGATAAACCTTTGATTTTGATGGCAGCTAGCGCAGAGGATTTGTGGCCTTATGTCAAAGGTAATGAAAAGGAGTATAAAATTTGGCAAGATACAGTAAGTAAATATTGGCCGGGAGCGCTGACGTTGGTATTACCAGCAAGCGATGTCTCCGACGGGCTACGCCTACGCGTACCTCAAGAAATGAACCCTAGCGATCCGACAACAATTGGTATCCGAGTTCCCAATAGTGCGATCGCTCAAACTATTTTGACGCAAACAGGGCCGCTTGCTACCACTAGTGCTAATTTTTCCGGTCAACCACCCTTATTAACAATGGCAGAAATTGAGGCTCAGTTTCCTGAAGTTTTAGTGGCAGCTACAGAATTTCAAGGTCAATCGACAATTGGTGTGCCATCGACTGTTGCTAAATGGACGGGAATGAATTGGCAAATTTTGCGTCAAGGTGCGATTAAGTTACACCCTTTTGAATAAAGACGCGTCATAATGCCTACATAGCATAGATTTGTGACGCTCGTTAATTGAATGAGTGTTATATTTTTAGGCAAAGAAATAAAAATCGTCATCATTATGTTGTTTTCTTAGTCATAGACAAGAAACAAAAAAATCATCAACCAAGGCTAGAAACGGATGAATTAAAAAATCCGGAACTTTAGTTTGCGTCCTTGTGGTCAATTAACAAGTTAATAATCGCCAAATTATGAATTGGAGCAACTGGCTATATCTAGGAGCAGGATTGATTTTGGGGATGGGGATTCGCTGGTTATTTATGCGGTCGTCAAACGCGGCTTCTAGCTCATCTTCAACGGCATTAGCGCAACAGCATCTGCCACAATTGCAACAGATAAAGCAAACGCAGCTAGCGTACCAAATGGCGCAGGAAATGGGCCAATTTAAAGCGGGTTTTTTGGCGCGGACGACCCATGAATTGCGATCGCCTCTCAATAGTCTAATTGGCTTGCATCAGTTAATTTTGTCAGATTTGTGTGAAGATCCAGCAGAAGAACGAGAATTTATTACCCAAGCTCACGATAAAGCTCTGAAACTGCTACATCTCATCGATGAAATTCTCAGCATCGCCAGAATAGAACACGGTACTAACAAATTAGATATTCAGCCGCGCTCCTTAGTCGAAATCTTAAAGGAAGTTAATCAGTTAACTTATATGTTAGCGGCAAATCGTAATTTTCCTTTGCAGGTGTTACTTCCCGACCCAGAAATTTATGTTTTAGCAGACCAACGCTGGCTGCGACAAGTATTAGTAAGTTTAGTAGACACTGCCATTGCTCAAATGGAGGAAGGCAGTATCCATATTTCCAGCAGCCTTTCACCTACAAATAAAACTGTTTGGATTTGCTTGGATGTGCCAACTGGTGCTTTACCAGATAGCGAGCCAATTGACTTCATCAAATCTGAAGACACACTTGCTGAAACTGATTGCGAAAACCCCGGTCTTTCACCAGGAATGAAGCTATTGCTCAATCAAACTCTGTTAGAAGTGATGGGAGGAGAGCTAGAAATTATACCTCCTGGGAGTAACGAAAACAGCAATAATCATACTCGGTTGCAAATGTCTATCCCCCTAGCGTCTCCTGAAGCTGAATCTCTGTAGCCGAAAGAGAACTAAATTTAGCTTGGTTGTACAACACCATTGTGGTACTACTGTTGGGTTGGAAACCAATTTTTTTGTAGAATTCTTGTTGGAGAGTTGTCATCAGGTAGACGCGCTCAACACACTTGATGCGAGGATGACTTAAGATAGTTTCCACTAATTTGCTTCCCAACCCACTACCACGATAGTCTGGGTGAATCACAACATCCCAGATCGTGGCACGATAAATGCAATCAGAAGTAGCTCTGGCAAAGCCAATCAGTTTATCCGCATCCCAGACAGAAATTACTGGGTTGCTGTTAGCAATAGCTATGCCCAAATCTTCAATACTACGCCCTATTGCCCAGAAAGCTGAAATATTGAATAATTCTTGGAGTTGGTAAAGGTCAATTTCCGAGTGGCGATCGCTAAATTGAATCTGAGAATAGTTCATGTATTAGCAATATATTCTTTGGTATTGTCAATTTAGATTTTGCCAGATGATGCCTGTAGTGTATATACAAATATAGTTTTGCAATTACTGCTACCAAGTGCTGACTCACATCAAAGTTTTATCGAGTATATTTTTAAGCTTTTATACATCACTGTTATCCAAATAAATGCTTGCGCCTACGAATATCTACTGTCATCTAAAAAATTAGAAGAGATTTATTTGAATGTCAATAGGAAAAATGGGCTTTTGGTCAGTATTTGCAGTAGGTGTAGGGGGTATGGTCGGCGGCATTTTTCCAGTTTTAGGACTTGCGGTAGAGCTGACCCATAAAGGCGCACCATTGGCTTTTGCAATTGCAGGGATGGTAGCTCTAATTACTACATACGCCTACGCCAAGCTTTCGGTAGCTTACCCTAGCCGAGGTGGGACAGTGCCTTTCTTAACTCAAGCCTTTGGTACAGGTTTAGTGAGCGGTAGTCTCAATCTTCTGCTGTGGCTGAGTTATGTAGTGATGCTTTCGCTTTACTTTTCAGCTTTTGGTAGCTACGGAGCCAGTTTATTTCCCGAATCGTTCCAGTCTTTTTGGAAGCATTTTTTAATTAGCATTACGGTAGTCGGTATTAGTGGACTAAATCTACTGAGTGCAGATATTGTTGGCAAAGCTCAAAAATGGATTGTCGGCTTTAAACTTGGAATATTACTGCTGTTTATAGCGATAGGCATTTGGCAGATTGATTTCCCACAGATAGAAGCAACCGGGACATCACTGCTGCCAATGGTATCTGGAGGAATGATTATCTTTTTATCCTATGAAGGTTTTGAGTTGATTGCCAATACAGCAGAGGATGTTATTAATCCCAGACAGATGCCACTAGCTTATTATTCGGCAGTGGTATTTGTCATTGTGTTGTATGTGTTAATTGCACTAGTTGCAGTCGGAACCTTGCCTGTAGAAAATATTGTAGCGGCACGAGACTATGCTTTAGCCAGAGTAGCTAGCCCAGTTATGGGGGAATTTGGCGTTATATCTATGACCATTGCGGCACTTTTATCAACCACCTCGGCGATTAACGCCACATTTTACGGTTCAGCGCGCCTGAGTTATGTTATTGCCCAATCTAAAAATCAACTTCACGTGTTGGAGAAAGAGGTCATAAATAAGCAACACTTGGGTTTGTTTATTATTAGTGGGCTAACTCTTATATTTGCTAATTTTTTTGACCTCTCTCGTATATCCACAATGGGTAGTGCGGGATTTCTATTAATTTTTGCGGCGGTGAACCTAGCCAATGTTCGGCTCTATCGGCAAACTCAAAACTGTCGATGGATCTCTTTGCTAGGTGCTTGTTTATGTGTAGCTGCTCTCATAGTTTTGTGCGCTCAGACTGCGCGAACCGACCCACAGGCTTTATGGGTCATGGCGATCCTGCTAGCATTAGCTATTGGACTGGATGTAATCTATTGTCTTTTCACTAATTGTGAACTCCGCCTTTGATGTCATCAGCAAAGATAGCTTATTGATTATTCTATGATTTGATCGCAAACCCACTTCCACAGAGGATGAGTTGGGCCCTGTTGGCGTATCCGACAAACTTGTTTTTCTAAACGCTGCTTTTCTTGAGCTGGTAACCCAAGTAAAATATTCCGACTCTGCCAAACTAAGACAGCAACTGTCATACCAATACAAAATGCTAAACCTAGGGTAGACAGTGGGTGGTAGAAAAGTCCGTAGCGCACTGCTACCCAAGTAAAGTATTGTTGCCAAAGCGTGATTTCTTCACGTAAATTCCACAAGCAAATTGGTGCAATGGTCAGCCATAAACAAGTGACAAATAACCACCTGCCATATACAGTTAGCTGGTGCAGCTTTTGTACTTGTTGGGTGAAAGATGGGTCAATATTCTCAGTATCGTTAGAGTTTAACGGTTGTTCCGGTCGAGCCATAGAGAAAGAAAACTACAATGCCTAGTTAAGTAATTTATACATTGCTTTCACGCAATATCTAATACAAAGGTAGCTTAACTATCTTGAGATGTAGTAGATGTATCAATATCAGTGCTTGCTACTGCTATCGGTCGGTCTGTACGTTCTCGCCACCAAGCAAGCAGAGTACTAGCGATAAAAATACTGGAATAAGCTCCCATCGTGAAGCCAATAATTAGAGCTAAGGCAAAGTTTTTTAGTGTTTCTCCTCCGAACAAAAAGATAGCAAATAATGTCAGCAACACAGTTAAAGTTGTGTTGATTGACCTGCCTAAGGTTTGGTTGACTGCATCATCTACAATGTCAGCAATCGGGCGGTTAGGATTAGTTTGCAGCGTCTCCCGAATGCGATCGTAAATCACCACTGTATCGTTGACTGAAAACCCTGTAATTGTCAGTAGGGCGACGATAAAGAGGCTATCTACTTCGATCCCTAGCACCAATCCCAAAAGAGAAAATACTCCAACCGTGATTAATATATCGTGAAAGAGAGCAACGATCGCAAATACGGCATAATCTAACTGGAAGCGGAAGGCCAAGTAAATAACAATGCCTGCAAATGAGACGATCAAAGCAATGACACCAGAGGTAAATAACTCTCGTCCTAGGGTAGGGCCAACAGTATCGATTTGATTTTTTTGCTCGTCAAAAGTACCAATTTTTTCGCTTAAAGCATTCTGTAACTTGGTACGCTGGTCGCGATCTAAATTTTTTGTGCGAATTAATATGCCGTTTTCTGCTTTTGTGTCTTTATCAGCAACAATTTGAATACTGCTATCGCCTAACCCCTCTGCTTTAGCTACTTCCCGAACGACATTGATATCAATTGGCTTGTCGCAGTTACCTGGTTTGGTACAATCTCGTTCAAACTGCAATCTTGAACCACCAACAAAATCTAAGCTAGGACGTAGAGGTGCTTTGATGCTGGGGTTTTGCCAAGAAATCACCATAGAGATGATACCAGCGAGAATGATGCCGATAGAAATACTCCACCAAAGCGATCGCGATTTGTTAATACTTAGTTTCATCGAGCCACCTCTGCCTTATTTGAGGCTGGCACGTTCGGAGAGAAAAGTTGTGGTTTTCGCAGTGCGGGAATTGAAATTGCTAAAAACATGAAAGTGCGACTACAGGTAATTGCGGTAAACATACTTACTGCTACGCCCAAAGCCAAAGTTAGGGCAAAGCCTTTCACCAAACCGGCCCCCAGCCAGAATAGTGCGGCACAGGCAATAACTGTGGTAACGTTGCCATCTAAGATACTAGAAAAAGCGCGGTAAAAACCTGATTCTACAGAACGATACAGAGATTTGCCTGCCTGCAATTCTTCTCGCGTGCGTTCAAAAATTAGCACATTCGCATCTACTGCCATACCAATACTTAGGATAAAACCGGCAATTCCTGGCAAGGTCAAAGTTACACCCAACAAAGCAAAGCTAGCCCAAGTTAACAAGGAGTAGATTATGAGTGCAATGTCGGCAATAAGTCCTGGTACTCTATAGTACACCACCATAAATATCAATACCAAAGCTAGACCCCCAGCCCCAGCATAGATACTGCTAGTGATACTATCTTTACCCAAGGTTGCACCAACAGTACGAATTTCTGCTATTTCTACTGGTACGGGTAACGCACCACCTCGTAGCTGTACGCCCAAATCATTAGCTTGTTGTGTGGTAAATCTACCTGTAATCACAGCCGCGCCACCAGTAATCCCAGTAGCAGCAAATTCTGGGCCAACTACAGGAGCGCTGATTAATTCGTTGTCAAGAAAAATACCGATACTGCGTCCAGTACCAGCGAGGTTTTTTGTTAATTGAGCGAACAGTTCGCCACCCTTTTGATCGAAGCGAATGGCAACATTCCAGTTGTTGCCTTGGGTAGGTTCGCCGTAGGCATCTTTGAGAAATTTACCTGATAGAGGTGGATTGGTGCTTTCAAATAATTCAACAATCGCTTGATTATTTTTCTGCAACTCTTCTTGATTTTTGGTAATTGCAGCTTGGTCTTTGCTGCTTCTCAACTCTTGCTGTTTAGCTTTCAATTCGGCTCGTGATGCTTGGAAAGCAAACAATTGAGTTTCCGTTCCTGGCTTTTGAGTGCGGAATTCTAACTGCGCTGTACCTCCAAGTACTCGTTCCGCTTGTTCGGGATCGTTGACTCCTGGCAATTGTACTAATATTTTGTCCGTACCAATTGTTTGGATGACTGGCTCCGAAACGCCAAGACCGTTAATCCGACCTTCGACGACTTTTTTCACAGCTTCCAATTCTCGCTGGGTGATTTGCTTAATTTCCGGCGTTGTTTTAACTTGAATTGTGAGCTGCGATCCTCCCCGTAAGTCCAGTCCCAAGGGTATGGGAATTTTGACAATCGCCACAATGGCGGCGATTACCAAGACTAAAATCAAGGCTAATAGCGATCGCTGTCTTTGCATACCATAACTCGCAACTGACAAAGGCTATGATAGCGCTCTTTTACAGCGTTATGAGCAAGGATTAGGGATTGGGTACTGGGGATTAGGTATTAGGTACTGAGGATGAAGCTTCGCCGTGAGCGTCAGCCGAACGGAAAATGAGGGGGATGAGGGGAAAAAGTTAAAGGGCAAAGGAAACAAGAAAATAGATTAAATAACTATCCTGTTGTTTGTTCCCTTTTACCCCTTTCCCAATCCCTAGTCCCCAGTCTCCAGTCCCTAAACTCGCATCGCTACCATTTTTTCCACAGCTTCGACTATTTGCTCTGGTTGAACAATTGTCAATCGCTCTAGGTTGCCGTTGTAAGGTGTGGGAATATCTTGGGAAGAAAGCCGCAACACTGGCGCATCTAATTCATCAAATAAGCGATCGTTAATTGAGGCGATTAATTCTGCTCCGATACCGCCGGTTCTCATGCCTTCTTCTACGATAATCACTCGATGTGTTTTGCGTATAGATGCACCGATGGTATCAAAGTCTAGTGGCTTAAGCGATATTAAGTCAATTACTTCTGGATCGTAACCTTGTTTTTCTAAAGTTTTCACGGCTTGCAACACATGATGGCGCATCCGGGAATAGGTGAGGATTGTGACATCTTTGCCTTGACGCACAACTTCTGCTTTATTCAAAGGCAGCAGGTATTCTTCGTCTGGTAAATCTTCTTTTAAGTTGTAAAGCAGAACGTGTTCAAAGAACAATACAGGGTTATCATCGCGGATAGCCGATTTCAGCAGTCCTTTAGCGTTGTAAGGTGTAGAACAGGCAACAATCTTCAACCCAGGAACAGCTTGGAAGTAAGCTTCTAGTCGCTGGGAATGTTCTGCTCCTAGTTGTCTTCCCACACCTCCGGGGCCGCGAATTACCATTGGTATTTTAAAGTTACCGCCGGAAGTGTAGCGCAGCATTCCAGCGTTATTAGATATTTGGTTAAAGGCTAAGAGCAAAAAGCCCATGTTCATGCCTTCAATTATCGGTCGTAATCCAGTCATTGCTGCTCCGACTGCTATGCCTGTAAAGCTATTTTCAGCAATGGGAGTGTCCAGAACTCGGAGTTCGCCATACTTTTGGTATAGGTCTTTGGTAACTTTGTAGGAACCACCATATTGTCCTACGTCTTCACCAAGAACGAACACGCTGGAATCACGCGCCATTTCTTCATCAATGGCTTCCCGCAGAGCGTTGAAGAATAGTGTTTCTGCCATTTAGACCTTTAGTACGACTATTGTTTTAGAATCTTATCGCGCCGCTGCGGTCAATACCGTGAGCGATCGCACTAGTTAGAATTTGGGTTGTCTGAATCAACTGCTCCAAACACAGAGAAACAAAAGATTAAAGATAAAAAGATTCTTATTTATTTTCTCTGTATATCTAATCGCTATGCCGATGGTCGGGAGTAATTACCGAAATAACTATATCAAAATCACATTCAAAGCTGTTCCCAAAATGGAAAAAACCATAATTTAACGTAATATTATGTGTTTAAAATTACTTCAATTATCTAAAGAATTTACTGTTTTTCTCAGGATTCGGCGGTAAGAACATTATTGGAAATGTAAAAATTAATTTCTGTCAAATAATATTAAGCTAGCAACGACCCGCACTGAAAGACGCGAGCATATACAGCACACAAACTTACATTTGATTTTATGGATGGCTCTAACTTTCACATAGCATACTATCAGCTGCAAACTGGAGAATCAGTTACCTGAGTTACCCGTTCGTCAGGAAAGCGTTTAGGTCTGCCTGGTTTGCGTTTATGTCGCTGATTGATTGACTTCTCGCTGGCGGCTGCCAATTCTTCAGGCGTGCATTTGAACAAACGCAAAGCGTCTAAATATTTTTTTGGTGTCATTGTGGGTTCAGTACGCCCAGCTTCCCAGTTGCGAACACTGGTTTCACTGATTACAAGCCTGAAGGCAACCTCTGCACGGCTAAGTCCCGCGCGCTCTCTCAGGACTTGCATATCCATATCCATGCTCCCCTTGAAAACTTCAGTTTGTTTATTAAACCAATTGACATTTACAGTCAATTGCAAAAAATTTATTAACTATACTTCTTTTATAAGCGATCGCCTCCCCCGATTGCAAACGAAGCGATCGCTTAATTTATGTATTATTACGGTAAAAATCTACATTACTTGTGTTTATATAACTTTATAGTTGAAAAATACTAGGCTGGGAAGAGGGAAAAACCTGATTGAGTAATAACTTACAATCGAAATGAATAAATTTATCTCAAGCAAAGATACATAAGGTAACTTTGATATGTCGTATAAAGTTAGTATCGTTACCGAAAAAGATGAATATGGATATTATGCTTATTGCCCTGAACTACCCGGTTGTCAATCTCAAGGTGATTCCCTAGAAGAAGTACAGGTAAATATTAAAGAAGCAGTTGAACTTTATATAGAAACATTGTCAACTTCAGAAAAACAGACGCTTCAGAACAAGGAAATATTCACAATAACCTTAGAGGTAAAAGTTGCCTAAGCTGTCCCGCCTCGCTGCAACAGAAGCTTAAAAACTATTATTAGATGCAGGCTTTATTCAAATTAGAAGTAAAGGAAGTCACAGGATTGATTTTCGAGAATAAGTGAGAGTGGTGATTCCTTTTCATTCAGGAAAAGTATTGCACCCAAAAATAGTGAAACAGGTTTTACAAGCCATTGACATTTCTGAGGATGAAACGACATCAGAAGAAGTACCTGAGACTGATGAATAAGCTCAAATTCATCAACGTAGCGATCGCATCCCTAAAACACCCGCTCAAAAGGCTTTTTGCGATAACGCCGATAAATATCAAAATCGCTATCCAAAGTAGCGATCGCAGCAATATCTAAGCGTTCCGAAATGACGATTAAGGATAAATCTGCAAAATCCCCTGGTAAATCTCTGTACTGAGTATTCAACTCAGCAATGCGTGAAAAGTCTTGCGGCAATAATTGTTCGCACTCATAGAGTTGTTTAGCAACATCTAGAAGAAACTCGTTTTGTGTACGCCAATCCAAGTTGAGTAACCACACCACTTGTGCTATACAAATAGGCGTAGTTACCAGCCTAGAAGTGCAGTTCTCAAAGAAGCGCCGCACTTGTTGATGATACCGATCTCTGGCGCTGTAGTACGCAAACAAAAACCCGCTATCCGCGAGTATGAGCGGGTAATAGGTCATGGATGGCGCTTGTGGAGATATTCGGCGATCGCTTTCTTACGCTTTGAGCGTTCCGATAGATCGGTTGGTGCATCTTGCAGCAGGTGTTCGGGATGTCCACCCCGCCTCTCAACCAAAGTTTTACCTGCTTGTAAGGCCAGCCAACGCTCAGATATCAAGCGTCGAATTAACTCGCTCTTGTCTGTTTGCTCGTGAGCCAATATATCGGCTAACTGCTGTTCCGTTTCTTCGTCGAGTCTGACACTGAGCATAACTTTATATCGTACTTGCAATACAAGTATGACAAGTATAACGCAGAGCGATTAAATTTTGAATTTCGCAGCGGACAAAGCCAAATTACAGTTATCTCACGCCCAAACACCAAAACACAAAGAAAAACTCTGTGCCTCCGCGTCTACCGAAGTTTGCTCAACGGGGGGGAACCCCCGCACGCAACTTCTCTGTGCGTGAGATTTCTTGATAAATTATTCGACTGTCTAGTTTACTCCAACAACCAGCGCGCTGCGTCTTTGGCATGGTAGGTCAAAATCAAGTCAGCACCAGCGCGTTTAAAGCTAGTTAAAGTTTCCATGACCACGCGCTTCTCATCAATCCAACCGTTGAGAGCAGCAGCCTTAATCATAGAATACTCACCAGAAACGTTGTAAGCGGCAACGGGTAAATTACTTGCTTCCTTGACGCGCCAGATGATGTCCATGTATGACAAGGCTGGCTTGACCATGAGCATATCAGCACCTTCGGCGATATCGAGTTCAATTTCTTTGATGGCTTCGCGGGCGTTACCTGGGTCCATTTGATAAGTTCTGCGATCGCCAAATTGCGGTGTCGATTCTGCTGCATCCCTAAATGGGCCATAATAAGCCGAAGCATACTTAGCAGCATAAGACATAATCGGCGTATCTTGGAATCCAGCTTCATCCAAGCCCTGACGAATTGCTTGTACAAAGCCATCCATCATTCCAGAAGGTGCAATGATATCTGCACCAGCTTTTGCTTGAGAAACGGCTGTTTTCTTCAATAATTCTAGAGTTGGGTCGTTGAGAACCCGTCCCGTCAGATCGCCAACTTGCAAATAACCGCAGTGACCGTGACTGGTGTACTCACACAAACAAGTATCAGCAATTACAATTAAATCTGGTACTGCTTCTTTGACCGCCGTTGCTGCTTTCTGCACAATCCCACAATCGTGCCAAGCGCCAGTGGCATCGACATCTTTATCCGCAGGAATACCAAATAGAATAATAGCGGGAATTCCTAAGTCATAAACTGCTTTTGCTTCTTCAACAATTTTATTTACCGATAGTTGGTAAACTCCAGGCATAGATTTTACTTCTTTGGCAATTCCTTCACCTGGAACAGCAAAAAGCGGATAAATTAAATCATTTGTTGTCAACACAGTTTCACGTACCATTCGGCGCAGTTGAGAATGGGTACGCAAACGGCGGGGGCGATGTATTGGAAACATAAATTTTTGTAAATAAAAAACGCCATGGACACAAAACAAAGCGTCACAAAAGCAGGGCAAAACGCTGCTGCTGTCGGACAGACTACAAACAGTGCTTAACTGTCCTTGCCCTACTCTTACTCAAGTTGTGGGGCAATTTCGTATTTTACAGCTTGACCGAACATCTAGCCAACGGATACTAAAATAACTATATTCAAAATCCAGCAAATTAATAATAAAGAAATTTAGATAACTAGGCATAAGGCATTATCCTAAAAACCCAATTCTTAATTTTTTAATTGACTGATGACTTTTAAAGACTACTACTTGGCTTAATGACTCTACAATGCTGAGTAAAAGTAAAAATTGAGAAATTCTGTAGCGTTTTCCTCAAGAATATTTCCCAAAGCAGGAATCTGGAGAAGAGAAAGACCCGAGAAGTAATTTGCGATCGCTTCTCCACATCTGTTTCATACCTCTGGTCTCCACCAACCCTGACTCAGCACTGAATGGAAGTAAAACTCAATATAAGTCTTGTTGGTTGCATACGACTCGATCGCGAGCATCGTTGCTTTAAGATTAAAAGACTCGCTAGAGTAGAAAAATTAAGTTAATTTTCAAGCAAACAAATACAGTTATGTCAACTGAACTTCAGTCAGAACTTGATAAAGCAGTAGAACTTCGCCGTAACTTTGCAATTATTTCGCACCCTGATGCAGGTAAAACGACACTTACAGAAAAGCTACTACTATACGGGGGAGCAATTCACGAAGCTGGTGCAGTCAAAGCCCGCAGGGCACAACGCAAGGCGACCTCAGACTGGATGGCAATGGAACAACAACGGGGAATTTCCATTACCTCTACTGTGTTGCAGTTTGAATACCAAAATTGTCAGATCAATTTATTAGACACACCCGGACACCAAGATTTTAGCGAAGATACTTATCGTACTCTTGCTGCTGCCGATAATGCAGTCATGCTAATTGATGCTGCCAAAGGTTTAGAACCTCAAACTCGCAAATTATTTGAAGTATGTAAATTGCGGGGTTTGCCCATTTTTACATTTGTGAATAAACTCGACCGTCCGGGAAGAGAACCTCTAGAACTGTTAGATGAAATTGAGCAAGAATTAGGATTGCAAACCTATGCAGTCAATTGGCCCATTGGTATGGGCGATCGCTTTAAAGGCGTATTTGACAGGAACATGCAACAAATTCACCTATTTGAACGCAGCGCCCACGGTAGCCGCGAAGCCCGCGATACCACTGTAGATTTGGGTGATGCTCAAATTGAAGAATTGCTGGAACAAGACTTATATTACCAACTGAAAAATGATTTAGAACTCTTAGAAGGAGTCGGGCCGGAACTGAATTTAGAACTGGTACATCAAGGAAAGATGACACCAGTTTTCTTTGGTAGCGCCATGACGAACTTTGGAGTAGAGTTATTCCTCAAGTATTTCTTGGACTATGCTCTAAAACCCGGTTCTCATAATAGCAGCGTTGGCGAAGTTCCCCCTACCTATCCCGATTTTTCCGGATTCGTCTTCAAACTGCAAGCGAATATGGACCCTAAACACCGCGATCGCGTGGCTTTTGTCCGGGTCTGTACTGGTAAGTTTGAAAAAGATATGACAGTCAATCATGCTCGAACTGGCAAAGTTGTGCGTCTATCTCGCCCGCAAAAACTCTTTGCTCAAGAGAGAGAATCGATTGATGAAGCTTATCCGGGCGATGTCATTGGTTTAAACAATCCAGGGGTTTTTGCTATAGGCGATACAATTTACACGGGGCAAAAGCTGGAATATGAAGGAATTCCGTATTTTTCACCAGAACTTTTTGCGACTCTTAGAAATCCCAACCCTTCCAAATTTAAGCAATTTCAAAAAGGCATTTCGGAATTGCGAGAAGAGGGTGCAGTGCAAATTATGTACTCAACTGATGAAGCCAAGCGCGATCCAATTCTCGCAGCTGTGGGTCAGTTGCAATTTGAAGTGGTACAGTTTCGCTTACAAAATGAGTATGGTGTCGAAACCCTGCTAGAATTATTGCCCTACAGTGTTGCTCGTTGGGTTGAGGGGGGTTGGGAAGCTTTGAATCAGGTGGGACGTGTATTTAATACCACCACCGTCAAAGACAGCATGGGTCGCCCAGTATTGCTATTCCGCAACGAATGGAATTGCCAACAGTTACAGGGAGATCATCCAGAGTTAAAGTTAAGCGCGATCGCCCCGGTATCCGGTCAACAACCAGTGGAATAATTATTCACTCGTGAGGTGAAGCGCAAATCGTCAATAAAATTCGTAATTATTGCCCTACGACTCAAATCGTAGGCTGAGAAACAAAGAAAAATCAACTTTGTCTACAATTACGAATTATTCAGTCAGGGATCTGAATGCGTTTTTACAAAACCATGAATTAATTAAAAGAGATTGGAGTGCCAGAATTTCTATGCCTTCACATGCCGAATCGTCTTTGGAGGCTGGTTTAGTTGCCCTCAAACAAGGAAATTACCAAACAGCGATCGCTCATCTAGAGCCTCTAGTTAGTAGCCAGGGCAATGGAACTGCTAGCTTACAAGCCAAAGTTGGTTTAGTGATGGCTTATGCGCGCAGTGGCAAAGCTGATAAAGCGATCGCCCTGTGTGAAAGTCTCATTCACAGCCAAAATCCCCAAGTTAAAGAGTGGGCAGAACGTGCTCTCACACATTTAACCAAACGCAAAAAAAACAAAGAATCAAAAAATTTAGAAACTGGATTTGTTGCTTTTGATAATTCCCGCTCAAATAATCCCCAAGCTGCTGCATCACAAAAGACAAAAGTAGCAGCTGTGACTCCCCGCAATGCAACTGCCGTACCACCAGGGAGTTATCAAAAAACATTCATCGAAAAACCTGCCGTGCCACCTGGGGGTTTCTTGGGTGCAGGTTACACACAAATTAAAGAATTCGGCATTTATTGGCGGCAAGCAAAACGCGCCAAAGTATGGCAGCCTCTGCGTAAGCCCAACTTAATACCCTTGCGATTACTGGCAGCAGGAACATTTATTGCTCTTTTTTGCGTGCTGCGGGAAATCATTAAGTTCGTAATGGGATTTATTAACTACACTTTAGTCAAATTACCTTACTTAGAGCCATTACAGCTTTTATACCGCGATCCGACTTATTTTTTAATGATAGTTTTGTTCGTCTTGGTTGTGGTTTCGCCGTGGTTACTTGATTGGCTATTAGCTTCTTATGGGCAGCGAGAGTTATCTAAAGATGTATTAAATAACCACAGTCGTGAGACAGGGCGGGTATTGCATCGCTATTGCCAACAGCGCCATTGGCCGATGCCGAGACTGCGTATTCTACCAATTGCAGCACCAATGACTTTGACCTATGGGAATTTACCCCGTACTGCTCGGATTGTTGTCAGTCAAGGGCTGTTAGAACAATTGGCAGATGATGAAATAGCCACAATCTATGCTGGTCAGCTAGGGCATATTGCTCATTGGGATTTCGTGGTGATGTCTTTGGTATTGCTGGTAACACTGCCAATGTACATGTTGTATCGGCAAGTGTCGCACTGGGGAGACAAAACAAATAAAATTTGGCGCGTGCCGTTCACTATTTTGAGCAGCATCTTTTATGGAGTTTGGTGTTTCTTGACTGGAACTGCCTTATGGTTATCGCGGCTGCGGCTTTACTATAGCGATCGCCTTGCAGCCGAAATTACTGGTAATCCCAATGCTTTAACTCGCGCTTTACTCAAAATCGCTATTGGTGTTGCTGGTGACGTTCAAAAAGCAGAACACACTAGTTGGCAGTTAGAAAGCTTAAATATCCTGACCCCAGTAGGTTATCAACAAAGCCTTGCTTTGGGTAGCGTTGCGGGTCATCTAACCTTTGAATCTATTTTGACATGGGATAATCTCAATCCTTATCGCCGCTGGTTAGCGATTAACAATACCCATCCTTTAATTGGCGATCGCATCCAACGTCTGTGTCAAATAGCCCAGCACTGGCACATAGACACCGAACTACATCTGACTAACCAACAATCATTGAGTAAACAGTCTTTAGAAGTAACGCGTCAGTCCTTCTTATTACAAACCGCTCCCTTTTTAGGCGTTCCTTTGGGTTTTTTGTTTGCAGGTCTGATTTGGCTGCTTTGGCAAACTGCTTTTTCACTCAAGTTTTTAAATTTAAAGTGGATATACGAAGACTGGTCTTTCGTCATAGGTTGCCTGCTAATTGGCTTTAGCATTGGTATGGTGATTCGGATGAACTCTTTTTTCCCAGATATCAAAAGCACTAACGCACCAACTAATGACCTCCTGCCCAGCTTGTTAGCCAATCCATCTACTATCCCCATTGATAGTATTCAAGTACATCTTGTTGGCAAGTTATTAGGTCGTCGAGGTACTAGCAACTCTTTAGCACAAGACTTCATTCTTCAGTCCGGTACAGGTTTGGTGAAATTACACCATATTTCCTGGCTGGGGCAGCCAAATCTCCAAGATTTCATCGGTCGGCAGATTACAGTTACAGGTTGGTTTCGCCGAGGCGCAACGCCTTGGATTGACATCCAAACGTTGCAAACTCAAGGTGGTAAAACAATTCATAGCCCTCATCCCATTTGGTCAACTGTTTTGGCAGTTGCCGCCCAGGCTTGGGGTGCATATATTTTCCTCATGGGTTAGTCAGCAGTCAGTGGTCAGTTGTTAGTGGTCAGTGGTTAATAAGAGCGTTGCAGCCAGCCTTGTATCTGTACACAAGTCATTGGCAAAATCAGGACAACTGACAACTGACACGCAATGTAAACAAATATTGCAAATATTCTAAATCAGTGTTACATTTATTTACATCTTCAGTAACTGGCATAATTCAGCACTGTAAATCGGTTACTACAATCGGCTGGTCGTGCCAATTTATCTTCTGTATCCTCCCAACACAGCAGCAAATTAACCAGCCAATGGCTGGTTTTTGTTTCTAATATTCACTCTTGAGAAAAAAATATACTTTATGCTACGATGCAATAATACTATCGTCGGAAATGTATGCGCTGAACTAGCTACGTAGAAAATACCGTGGTAATGTAAGGAATGGTATTTAATTCTGCGGGCAAGAGCATTGAAACAAATATTTACTGTGGCAGACAGTGGGCTAATAGATTTACAATTCTTAGAATTAAAGTGGTATTAGCTAGGCGTTGTATGCGCTTTTGTATTAAACAAGTTTGATCCTGACGAAAAACTGTATTGTATAGGTTGACAGTTTGGAGTAAAAAAATTGGTTTATGGCAGTTTTGGTCAATAGCATCTATTTAAAAGCCAAAGCCAAGTGATTGTTTTCTTGCCTTGCCTGTTAATTCAACTCTGGAGGTATAGTTCATGTCCGTTCGCCTATATATAGGCAATTTGCCAAAAGAAGAAATAGATCGTCAAGACCTGCAAGCAGTTTTTGCAGCCGAAGGCGATGCTGTTACTACTAAACTTATCAAAGATCGCAAAACTGGTAAGTGCCGTGGTTTCGGTTTTCTCACAGTCAATAATGACGAACAAGCAGATCAGATTATTGAAAAGTATAATGGTCAATTGTTCAAAGACACCCCTATCAAGCTAGAGAAGGCATTACCTCGAACAAAAGGTGACGAAAACGAGGAGCAAGCTCCCAAAGCTGTCAATCAAAGTAGTCATCCTGCTCCTAACACAAATAAAGACAGCAATCGGCGTGATAAAGGATCTAAAAAGTCTCGGCGTAGCGGTGGTGGTCGTGAAAGCACCACTACTAATGCTGACTCAGATGCTATTCGTCCAGACCCACGCTGGGCTTCTGAACTAGAAAAGCTCAAGCAGATGTTAGCTGCACAAGCCACAAACTAAGTGGAGAGAACTATTAAAAATTAAAAATCAGAATTTTTTGATTTTTAATTTTTAATTAGCAGTAATTATCTAATTAGCCATCAAAGGGTGTTTATGTCCCTTGTTGTAAATGCGATCGCACCTGTAAAATATGGGTTTAACTAGCAGTAGCTTGGCTTCCTAGTCCGATGCGACTAAAAGACTTAGTGCTTTGTCTATGCAAAGTGCGCGCAAGCTGAACAAAGTTCTGCCAATAGTTAAAGTTGCGATCGCATTTGTTCAACTAATCTAGGCGTGTTTAAATCTTCCAGAGTCCGAACCAGCAGGGCAAGGACAAAGTAAAACTTATTCATCAAAATAAACTTTAATTCTACAAATTTACATCAAGTAGTACGCTTGCGTCCTTTTTGATGTAAAGCACACAAAACTAAACAGCGGCTAGATCCCTCTAACTCCTGGCATTTTATGTTTTGAGACTTAGGGGGATTTTAATTTTGGCTATCCTCTTAACTATTGCTTGAATATTTGTAGCTTTTGCTACAATTGCTTATTTGAATTATTAGCTCATTCTGTATGTAGATATTGTTTTTTTATTATTTCCATGTTTGGTAACAATATGTCTTACCAGTCAAAGCAAAATGTAATCGAACTATTAAAAGTATTATAGCTTACAAACCATATTTATTAAGTATAAGTATAAAAAGTAATTTTATTCCTACGTTTATATAATTAAACATTTCTCTTGAATTAAGAGTGCATAATTTACTTGAAAATATTTTAATTGCATCATTAAAGTGCTTTATGCTACATTTGCTTATTTATTTAAGCAAGTATTATATGTATAATTTTGGCTATTTTAACATAATAGATACGCATCTATCACTAATACAATAGAAGTTCATCTATCACAAGTATTAGATACAAATATAGCAATTTACATATAAAGAGATTAAATATAAATACTGAGAAAGAAGTATAGATACTGTAGTGTATATATAAAAATGTTTCACATCCTAAACTAAAATAAAGATTACTCAAGGTTCCTCAATAATTGGATGAAGTTTGCGACTGGCACACTTGGAACCGTCGGATACCTTGTTACAATCAGCAACACACAAACTATGAACTCTACAACTGAAAAGCGCATTGCCTTGATTTCCGTCCACGGAGATCCGGCGATCGAAATAGGTAAGGAAGAAGCTGGAGGACAAAATGTTTATGTGCGTCATGTGGGTGAAGCACTAGCACGGCTAGGATGGCAAGTTGATATGTTTACCCGCAAAGTGAGTGCAGAGCAAGATGCAATTGTTCAACATAGCCAAAATTGTCGAACTATTCGTTTTAAAGCTGGCCCTCTTGAATTTGTACCGCGAGACAATCTTTTTAGCTATTTGCCAGAATTTGTTGAAAATTTTCTCAAATTTCAAAAACAAGAAGACATCATATATAGTCTGGTTCACACAAACTACTGGCACTCTAGCTGGGTAGGTATGGAGTTGAAGAAAATCCAAGGGAGCAAACAAGTTCACACATACCACTCTCTAGGAGCAGTCAAGTACAACACGATAGAAAATATTCCTTTAATTGCCAGTCAGCGATTGGCAGTGGAAAAAGAAGTTTTGGAAACAGCAGAACGGATTGTGGCTACAAGTCCGCAAGAAAAGGAACATATGCGATCGCTCGTTTCCACCCAAGGCAGTATAGACATAATTCCTTGCGGTACGGATATTCAGCGATTTGGTTCAATTGACCGACAAACAGCCAGATTAGAGTTAGGAATTGACCGAGAAGCCAAACTTGTATTATATGTAGGGCGTTTTGACCCACGCAAAGGTATAGAAACCTTGGTGCGTGCAGTCAATGAGTCTAAGTTACGCGACTCTCATAACCTGCGGTTAATTATTGGTGGTGGTAGCACTCCAGGTAATAGCGATGGTATCGAGCGCGATCGCATTGAGAGCATTATTACCGAATTGGGAATGAGCGACTTTACCACACTTCCGGGTCGTCTCAGCCAGGAAGTATTGCCAACTTATTACGCTGCTGCTGATGTTTGCGTTGTTCCCAGTCATTACGAACCCTTTGGACTCGTGGCGATTGAAGCAATGGCAAGTGGTACACCAGTAGTAGCCAGTGATGTCGGAGGACTTCAGTTTACCGTAGTTCCCGAAGAAACTGGTTTATTAGCACCACCACAAGACGTAGCTGCTTTTGCATCTGCCATAGACCGAATTCTTCTCAATTGTGAGTGGCGAGACGAATTAGGTAAAGCAGGTAGAAAACGCGTCGTGAGCACGTTTAGTTGGGATGGTGTGGCAAATCAATTAAGCGAACTGTACGCTCAACTTTTGCCGCAATCTGTTAAAGAACCTGAATTATTGCTGACTAAGTAACGTCCTTACCCCGTGTAGTCAGGAGTAATAGCAATTAGAAAAGCAAAAATGAGGAAGGAATTTCGCAGCTATCTGTTGTTTTTCCTTCTTCTTTTTGCGATTAGCCACTCCTTACTCCACGGGATTGTCAGTATTGGGAATTTCTCGCAACCCTTCTTTAACAAGTTGTAGAACTTGCGATCGCGTGCGATCGTAGTTTCCAGCAGTACACCAAGGACGCAGGTACAAAACTGTAGTAGTAGGAGAGATAGAAGCGACATCACAGCTTGGTGGCGGTCGATCTAGAACCAAAGGATGGGCTTGTACTAATGTTAATAAACGAGTGATAGTTATTTCTACAGGGCGATCGCCTATATCAATTTCTAGATCGACTCGTCGCGTTCCCAAGGCGCTAGTATTTTTTAGCGTACCGCTAAACAACAGACCATTCGGCACTGTAATTTGTACATTGTCTCGCGTTATCAATGTAGTGGAGAAAATGCCAACACCATCTACTACCCCCGCAACTCCTCCGCCTTCAATATAATCTCCTACCTCAAATGGTCGCATACTGATGATGATTACCCCAGCAGCAAAATGGGAAAGAGTATTCTGTAACGCTAAACCTACCGCTAAACCCGCTGCTGCTAACACTGCAACGATGCTAGTTGTCTGAATTCCCAGTTGATTAAGAGCAGCAACAGCACCACTTAATAAAGTCAAAATCTCTGCTGCTTGAATAATGAAATGTCGCAGGGTTGACTCAGTACGAGTAAGAGCTTTACGCAAAAAACGACCGACGAAATTCATCGCCAAGCGCGTCAAGAATAGAATACCAATAGCCCAAATAATTTTTGGTACAACTGCAAATCCTAGATCCAGCCACTTTTTCCAGACTTCCAAGGCCATATCTAGCGAGTTTTGCCAGAGCGGTGAGACAAGCTCTACAGTGAAAATAGTCATCAACAATCGTTTTTATACACTCCATTTGACCCAAATTTTAACTCTTTGGTTGTCAATTTTTTACTCTCAGTGTAAAACGATACTAATTGAGCCTGCATAAAATATTTACGTTGCCATCCAAGGCGATCGCTCCATACAACTTTTTTCCAATTTTGTTTTCTTGCATATTATGTCTATTTATGTCTGGGATATTTGAAGATTTATCCAACTAATAAATTTATAGTTTTTAAAATTTATTTAAAATATTTTTGTTGATTGTAAAAAGCTTTGATATTGTAAGTAAATTTTTGATTTAATACATAATATTCTCGAAAAATAAAATTCTATATCATACAATTTTTTAGTTAAAATCGATCAATTGTTATTTATTTTCAGCTAATAACACACAATTAAGATTTAACTCAAACGCTTTACTTTCATCAGTATTATCTTTTCATCAGCATATAGCTAGAGAAGAAAAAGTACTAAATTCTGGAGCGACTGAGTAAGAAATTCTATTCACTAGAAAAATATGTGACTAAACAAGACTAATTTTTAGGAGAGACAATGGTAATTTTTAATAAACTTAAAAGTAGTAGTAAGTTATTTTTGACTTTAGGAGCGATCGCTTTAGGATTATTTATCGCTCCTAACCCAGCAAAGGCTGTAACATTTACTCCTTTGATATCTCAAGATGCGGATAGAGATTTTGATGATACGGATTTTAGAACCTTAATCAATAACGGGGATTTTACAGAGTTATTCGTTGCCGAAGGTAGAATTGGTAACAATGGTTTTGGTGGCAATGGAGAACGAGAATTAGGAATTAATAAATCAGATGGATCGCCTGTAGCTTCAGGTGATTTAGTTTGGGGAAATGGTAAATTATGGAACTTTAGCCTGGAATACACGGGTAACAAGGTAACTTATAAAGTGTTCGATGCTAACCAAACTACACCATTAACATCTCAAGAATTTAGCGGTGCTGTTACAGACATCTTTCTCCGCACCTTTGCTAATAAAGGCAGTAATAATAATCCTCAAAATGCTGTATCTTTGACCGATTTAGTTTTCAATGGTACGAGCGTTGGAAGTCTCGCATCTACAGGTACAAACACTACTGCGGATGTAGATTATCTAGGTTTAAGCAATATCTCCACTCCCTTTACGCTAACTGGTAAAACAGCATTTAGCTGGTTAGGTGCAGCACCCGCTCGTTCTAATCTCGCTTTTCAAATTAAGGTAGGTACTTCTAAATCAGTACCAGAACCTAGTACCCTTGGTGCTATTTTTGTGGGAGCGATCGCAGGTGCAGCTGTTTTGAAAAGAAAAAAAGCAGCTAGTCAAAAACAGGGTGTAGGGGGTAGGGTGTAGGGAAAAACGGCGTTGGACAGAGCTTGAACTCCGAAGGGCGCAAGCGTCTTGACTCATACGAAGCTTGTATCCCACTGGTTGTTGGGGCTGTTTCTTACCCACACCCACTCAGACCCCGCCCCAACGAGGCTTGGTCAGCATTCATCAATCTGACCGTTTTTTGATGTGATGTCAGACGCAGCTAGACAAGATAGCATATACTGAGCATCTACATTTGAAGGCCAATGGCTAATTGTTGTGCAACCAGTTGACTTTACCACCCTCAAAGCTGCTTGTGACGAATTACGCGCTAACTGGCTACCGTCCCGTCTGGAACAGGTTTATCAGCGCGATCGCTACACTATTGCTGTGGCATTACGTACCCTGAAACAACGGGGTTGGCTAGAGATTTCCTGGCATCCGCAAGCTGCACGCATTTGCATTGGCGAACCGCCACCGCGATCGCCAGATACCTTTACCTTCAGCCAACAACTAGTACACCAGTTGAATGGTTTGGCGTTGGTGGCAATTGAAGCGATCGCACCATGGGAACGCGTTATTGATTTACAATTTGCCCGTCGTCCTGGAGAAAGCGCTCTACATCATATATATGTAGAAGTTATGGGCAAATACAGCAATGTCATCCTCACGGATGCTAGCAATCTCATTATCACGGCTGCCCATCAAGTTAGTCAGCAACAGTCTAGCGTTCGTCCCATCCAAACCGGACAATCTTACGAAACACCACCTAAACTTACTGGCCCTGTCCCTAGTTTGAGCGAATCTCAAGCACGCTGGCAAGAACGGGTGAGCTTAGTACCAGGAGCAATTAAGCGTCAATTACTAAAAAGTTATAGCGGTTTGAGTGCAGCATTAGTAGAGTCTATGCTGCTAGCAGCCAATTTAGCACCGGAAACTAGTACCGATAACCTCAACGCTGAAGACTGGCAAAGATTGTTTGCACGATGGCAGGAATGGCTGCAAGCTTTAGACTTAAGTAAATTTCAACCCGCTTGGACTGAAAACGGATACACTGTCATGGGTTGGGGTGCTGTTGCGCCAGCAAAAGACATCCAAGCATTACTCAACAAGTATTACAATGACCAGCTAAATAACCAGCTATTCTTGCAATTACGCCATCAGCTGAGTCAGAAATTAAATAATATTTTGGTAAAATTGCGGAATAAAGCTCAAACCTTTACAGATAGATTGCAGCAATCAGATCGAGCAGATGATTATCGACAAAAAGCTGATTTATTGATGGCTCATTTACAAAATTGGGAACCGGGGATGAAAGAGATTACCCTTCCTGATTTTGAAACAAGCAAGCCAGTCGCGATCGCTCTGCAACCAGATAAAAATGCCGTACAAAATGCCCAAAGCCTCTACAAACAAAATCAAAAGCTAAAACGCGCTCGTGCTGCTGTCGAACCTTTACTTTTGGAAGTGCAGACAGAAATCGAGTATTTAGAGCAAGTAGAAGCTGCGATCGCTCAAATAGACAACTACCAAACAGTAGAAGATTTGCAAGCTTTAGAAGAAATCCGCGATGAGTTAATCGGACAAAAATATCTCGAAGACCCAGAATATCGCAGTCGCAGCACAAACGAAACTGCTAGCACCAACTTTCATAATTACCGCACCCCTAATGGCTTTCAAGTCTTAATCGGTCGTAACAATCGCCAGAATGACCAATTAACGTTTCGTGTTGCTGGGGATTACGATCTGTGGTTCCACGCTCAAGAAATTCCTGGCAGCCATGTGCTATTGCGTTTAGAACCTGGCGCTGTTCCAGACACCACTGATTTACAATTTGTTGCTAATCTTAGCGCTTACTATAGTCGCGCTCGCCAAAGCGATCGAGTACCAGTAGTTTATACTCAACCAAAGTATGTCTACAAACCCAAAGGCGCTAAACCAGGAATTGCTATTTACAAGCAGGAGCGAATCCTTTGGGGACAACCACAGTCAATAGTAGAGACGCGCCATAGCGCATCTGTACAGGAGAAATCGCCGTTATGAATCAAATCAATCGAGTTGCCATTGTCGGTGGAACTCACGGAAATGAATTTACAGGAGCATACCTAATTAAAAAGTTTGAACAGATTCCTGCATTGATTCAACGGCCTAGCTTTGAAACTCTCACTTTATTAGGTAATCCCCAAGCTTTCACCGCAGGTAAGCGTTATATTGACAAAGATTTAAATCGTTGTTTCTTCATTGACAATTTGCTAGATTCCAGACTTTCTAGCTATGAAGATATACGAGCAAAAGCCATAGAACAAATACTAGGACAGAAAAGCAATTCTCAAGTAGATTTGATTATTGATTTACATAGTACAACTGCAAACATGGGGCTGAGTCTCATGTTAGGTAGTCATCATCCATTTCTATTGAAATTAGCAGCTTATCTGAGTTCAAGAAATTCTCAGGTGAGAGTTTGTTACACGCAACCCGAAAAAGGAAGTAATTTTCTCCGTTCTCTTAGCGAGTTAGGTTTTGTGATTGAAGTTGGTCCTGTAGCTCAAGGTGTTTTGAATGCAGAATGGTTTCAAAAAACAGAAGAACTAATTCATAACATTTTGAATTATCTGGAAAAATACAATCAAAATTTAATTCCTCAGACTAATGAAACCTTGACATACTATCAATATGTGGGAGCGATAGATTACCCTAGAAACGAGTATGGAGAGATTCAGGCGATGATTCATCCTCAGCTTCAGTTCCGGGATTATCAACCGCTTAACCCTGGCGATCCTATATTTTTAACTTTAGATGGTAAAGCGATCGCTTATGAAGGCACATCCACAGTTTATCCAGTGTTCATTAACGAAGCCGCCTATTATGAAAAAGGTATCGCTATGTGTTTAACTGAGAAACAAGTGTATAGTCTGTAATTGCAGCTATTGATTTGGTCAACTATTTTTCTTAAAAAACCAATTGTATAGCTGTAGCCACAACCTTTAGGACAGTTGTGATTGCTCAAAGCCTTAAAGCAAGTGGTTTTTACTCAGCACTCAGCACTCAGCACTTTGCTATATAACTGCTTCAGTGCTACTCATGAGTTGCTGCTTCTAGCCAAATTTCCACATCATCTGTGAGTAACTTTTCTGCGGCTTCTAGCATCGAGCCTGCTATGTCTTTGAGGTCTTCACGATTATTCAAGTAGGTTTTCAATGCTTCCATTGGGTCAATGCTACTACTCGCACTCAATTCCGGAATCCGGGGTCGAGCTAGCTGACTTACCAATTCTGGTTGAATTGTATAGGTATGAGCTGGATTTAAAGCAGCATGTAAAGCAGCGTTATCAATAATATCCAACTGTTCGGAGCGGAGTTTGTAAATTAATCGCACTACAGCATCTTGAATATCATGTTTGGCGATCGCTTTGATGATTGCAGCTTGAGGATCGTCTGCTTTTGAGACATCCACCTCAATTGTGCGGAAAGTCCGAGCAGGTAAGGGACAAAATTTCCACTCAGCTTTACCCCGTTCTAGTTCGATTGTTACGTAGCCTTTGTCTTCTTTTTCTTCGCTAAAATCTACCCGCTCAATGCTTCCTGGGTAAATTACTGGTGGATTATTGGATTTATTTAAATTTTGATGGCGGTGGACGTGTCCTAACGCTACATAATCAAAACACGGTCGCGTCAGCAAAGATAGAGGTAGCGTAAACCCTTTGCCTACTGCTAAAAAGCGCTCTGCTCCCAAGGTAGCATTGTCAGCCATCAAGTGAGCCAAAAGTACAGTTGGTACATCGGGGTCAAGACGGCGAACTTCACCTTCTAAAACAACTTGCAAGCGTTCGGTTAACAACTGATTGACTTCTGCCAAAGACAAATTTTCGGTTTCTTGGCGAGTCATCAGCGTCGAACGCGTTAGCCAAGGAAGGGTGATAATTTGTACTCTGCCGTTGCGAGTCGAGATGTGGTGAGTAGTTAATTTATCACCGACTACAAAACCCGGTACTCCCAAGGTGCGGTAAATATTTAAACTCGCTCCTCCTAGTCCTTGGGAATGTTGGTCGTGGTTGCCTACCAACAGCACTGTCGGAATATCGGCATCCACGAGACGGCGAAACTGGCTAGCAAAAGCTTCTTGCACGTAAGGCGGTGGCGTAGCATCGGGAAAAGCATCGCCACCAAATATCACCAAATCTACGTTATCTGCTAGCGATCGGTCAATACACAAAGATAATGTATTGACAAAATCCTCCAGCCGTGTATTCAATCCCGTTGCTGGATTAATTCGTCCGTGGGAAAAGCTGCTTCCCATATGAATGTCGGAGAGATGAAGGATTTTAATCATAGATTTATCTCTAGCTTAAATCTGATTATTTGATGCTAAATTGCCTGATCATCATACTATCGCTTACAGCATTTTACGTTTCAATAGATCGTGCTGAAAGATTTTAATATGTAATCTCACAACATTTAGATTTTTAAAGGTATAGTCCACTTTTATAACACTTATCAGCAATCTGTAACAAATGATTAGAATTATGATAAATTGTACTTATGATCAAAATATTAAAACACAAATTTGTTCTTTTAGATTACTGCTATTAAAAGCAAATGAATATTTCAGAAACTCAGGAAATTCAAAACAAAATCAATTTTTGGAAGAAAAAACTTATAGGCGAATCCAACAAAAATCCTTTAGTTGATTTACGCCTAAATCAAAAAAGGTTAGTTCCTATTTTAAGATACTCTTCATTTTTATACAGTCATTTTGTAGGAGATGAACCTGAGCCATTACCAATCAGTGAACTGGAACCTAAGCAGACTGATGAAGACCCGTTAAAGCTTCTAGATGAACTTCGTCAAGAAGCTAAATCAACCATTGAAGAGAAGGGTTTTAATAGTCTATTTTTAGTCATTAATACCTTAACATGGTTTAACACTGAAAATCCTCACGAAAAATATGTTTCTCCTATTCTGCTTGTTCCAGTTAGATTAGAAAAACAAAGTAGAAAGTCATTAGAATTTATTCTTCAACCTACAGATGATGATATTGCTGTTAACTTTACTTTAGTCAACAGGTTACGGGATTATGGTATAACGCTGCCTGACAGTAATAGGGTTAAAGAATTGAGCTATGAAGATTTTTTCAATGAAGTTCGTAGTGCGATCGCTGGTAAACAATCTGAGTGGGAAGTAAAAGAAACAGCACACATTACTTTGTTCCCGGATGCAAAAGCAGCAATGATTCAAGACCTGGAACAAAATGATGAAAAGATAGCAAATCATCCCATACTGCAAGAGCTAGCTTCAGGCAGAACATCTGGGAATGTCAACAATACCTCTATTCCTCAAGAAAAAGAGCTTGATCAAATAGACCCTTCATTAATTTATCAGATACGTGATGCGGACTCCAGCCAGCAAGTAGTTATTGAAGCTGTCAAAGCAGGGTCTAATTGTGTTGTACAAGGGCCTCCTGGCACAGGAAAAAGCCAAACTATTGTTAACATCATCACTGAGTTAATCGGTCAGAATAAAAAAGTCCTTGTAGTTGCAGAAAAGCAAACTGCTTTAGCAGTTGTTTTTAAAAGACTAAAAGAAAGTAACTTAGAAAATCTCTGTCTAAATTTACATCATGAAGTTACAAAAAAAGCAAAAGATTTCTTCACTCAGCTAGCACAAACTTACGATGAGCTTTCAGAAAGTAACGAAGCACAACAGCGAGATTGGGAAACCTTCTTTAAACCTTTACGCGACTATCGAAAAGTTCTCAACGATCATGTAAAAGGTTTACATGACAAGAAGGAACCACTAAACAAGTCTGCTTTTAACTTGTATGGCGAAATTCGTAGGTTGGAAAGAGAAGACATTCCTCCACTAGAGTTTAATCTTTCTAATTTGCAAGATTGGCCAGAAACTAGATTGTTTGATGCGAAAAAGTTACTAGAAGAACTTGGTCAATTTGAGGTAGTATTCCGGGGTAGACAAAAAACTCTATGGTCAAGTAGTCCTTTACAATATCCTTGGTCATCTGTTATATATCAAGATTTGCGTGTAAATCTTGACAATCTTAGCTCTGGGATAAAACTGGCTCAGAATACTGTAGATTCATTAGTACAACTACTAAATATAAACGAAACAATCGAAACTTTGTATGATTTAGAACAGTTACAACCAGCAGTCAATCATATCCTTAATGCTCCATCAAACATTGAAACTTGGTCATTTTCAACAGATTTAGATGATTTGTTACAGTTGTATTTAAACTTAGACGAAGACATTAGGGATTATCAATCAATTAATTCTGATCTCAATTCTAAGTATGTGCAAGAGTTCTATACTTTCGATTTACTAAAAATAAGAGAAATTTTTGCTAGAAGATTTACAGGAATTTTTCGCTTTATTAAACCAGCTTATTGGAAATGGCTATTATATGATAAGAGACGCGAACGTCAACGTCTCATTGCTCTTCGACAAGACCACAAGCGCATTTCTGAGCAAGAGTTAATGAGAGATATTGAAAATGCGATTGAGCGCCAAAATATTTTAATTAAGTTACAAGACCGCAACTACCAAGCTCGTGAAGCTTTTGGTTCTTCTTTCGATAGAGAAATGACAAATTTACAAAGTATTCAGCAAGGTCTTGAATGGTTGGAGAATCTAAATAAAAATCATCTCTTAGATAAAGAAGAAGTAGCCACAGTTCTTAATTCAAGAGAAAGTCATGAACAACTAGGAGAATTATTCAAATCTTTGCAACTAGCCTTAAGCCAAATTCAAGAAGGCTGCAAATTCTTAAACCAACACTTCCCCAAAGAAAGACTAACAGCACTAGATGTATTGAAGAGAAAACCTCTAAATGAGATTGAATATTTCCGAAGACAAGCCTATGATGAGCTTGATTTATTCCAAGAGTGGTTGGACTATCAAGAGATTGTAGATAAATTAGAAGCTATTGGCACAAAAGAATTTTTGGCTAAACTAGGAGACACCGACATTTTACCAGATAAGTGGTTTTCGGTTTTACGGAAAGGCTTTTATGAAAATTGGCTGCGACACATACATTTTGATAATTCCGAGTTGCGAAACTTTAGCCAGAATTTGCACGAACAGAGAATAAATGAATTTTCAGAAAAAGATAAACAACAGTATGAGGTTGCAATAAAACGGTTGAGACAACTCCATGTACAACGTTGTCAAGATTGGTTAAAGCAGCCAGAAGCACAGGAACAAGTAAGCAATCTCAAACGGGAAATTACAAAGAAAAGTAGACAACAAAAAATTCGTCAATTTATCAAGAAGAATGCTCAAATTGTTACTACTCTTAAACCATGCTGGCTGATGAGTCCTTTAGGGGTTTGTCAATATGTAGATGCAGACGCAGTGGAGTTTGATGTTGTTATCTTTGACGAAGCTTCTCAAGTTCGTACTGAAAATGCAGTATCGTCTATTATGCGAGCAAAGCAGCTAATTGTTGTTGGCGATAACAAGCAGTTACCGCCAACGGCTTACTTTGAAAGTGCAGCAGCCGATGATAGCGACGATGAAGAGGAAGAGATTTATGAAAATTTGCTAGATGAGTGTTCTAAATTATCAATTATGCTCACTCATACTTTAAGTTGGCATTATCGTAGCCAAGACGAAAGCCTAATTGCCTTTTCAAATCAAGAATTTTACAACTCAAAACTTATTTCTTTCCCTAACCCTGCAAAAGATGCTAGCAGAGGGGTACATTTCCATTTTGTTAAAGGGGGAATATATGCTAATCGAGAAAATATTCGTGAAGCAGAGGAAGTTGCAAAGCTAACAGTGCAGCATTATCAGCAAAACTCCCAACAATCTTTGGGTATTATTACCTCAAGTAAACAACAAGCAAAAGCCATCAAGGAACAACTCAAACAAATCAGTATTAAACATCCTGAGATAGAAGAATTTTTTCAAGAGAACTCAGAGAAGTTCTTTGTTAAATCAATTGATGATGTTCAAGGTGATGAGAGAGATGTGATTTTCCTAAGCTTTGGCTTTGGTTTTGATAACAAAAATTCCGGTCAGTTAAATCACAACTTTGGTTACTTCAGTAGAAAACAACAAGATTTAGGGAAACGAAGATTAAATGTTGCAATAACTCGTGCTAGATGCAAGTTCGTATTAATCGCTTCGATTCATCCTGTTGATATTATCGCCGAAAAAGGTGAACAAGCTGCGTTACTTAAGGATTATTTTGTATACATTGAAAGTTGCGGTCAAAAACTAGCTAAAAAAGGTGATGACCTTTCTGACTTAGACTTACCTTTTGAACAATATATATATCAAGTTTTAACAGATAGGGGATATCAAGTTAAGAAACGGGTTGGTCGTTCAGCTTATCCAATCGACTTAGTAGTGATGGACAATTCCAAACCGGAAAAAGAAGAGTCTCTTCTGGGGATTGTGTGCGATGGAGAAACATATAGTAAATATCCTACAGCACGCGATCGCGATCGCCTCCGACAGACAAGAAGTGCTAGAAAAATTAGGCTGGCGCATTTACAGCATTTGGTCTCGTGAGTGGGATCGCAACAGGGAAGAACAAATTAATCGGCTCATAGCGCATATAGAAAATCTCCGCAACCAGAAATAAATACAATTAGTAATTTATTGTTGAAAATAGGAATTTGAATAAGACCTGAATTGCCTATGATAATAGCAAAAATTGAAGAACTGTTAACTAAAATTCAACAGTTACAATCAATTATGATTGCGGTATCAACTGATTCATATCGTAATCCTATTAGAGAGAAAGAAAAATTATACACAAAACTGTACAGAGAGATTGTTGACATCATAGAGTTTCTTGCAGAAGAAGGGGTATTAATCGAAAATCATAATCCTTGTAAGTCTCTTTTAGATTGGCGCGATCGCTGGTCAACTTTAGAAAGGGGACTTGCCTCAAAAGGAGGATATGTTCACGACCTATACAATACTACTTTCCAGCAAATTGATAATGTTTTGTTTCAGCACAGTATTAGAGGTAAATCTCAGCAACAGTTAGTTAATGAGTGGCAAATCTCACAATTTGAAAACCTGATAGCAAAGATTAAGAAGTTGAAGGTAATTATGATTTCGGTTGCTATTCAGGGACGAACTGATGATTTAATTAAGGCTGAGGATGAGGATTATCGCCAACTATACCAAGAGTTGACATTACAAATAAATATCCTTCAAAAAATAGGTATACCTATTACACATCCCAACAACTTTAGGTCACTTTGGCAATGGTATAATTACTGGTCATTCAATTTAGATAAATCATATAATGTACGAGAAAGATATATTGATGACCTCTATGAAAAAATTATCAAACCAATTGACAGAGCCTTGAATAAATATCAACACACCTCAATTTCTAATGAAGAGTTTCTTCAAGATTTACAGTGTCGTTTTCATCAACAGATATCTGTTAAACCTAGCAATTACGCTATACCTAGTACAAAAGTTAATAGTACATTACAAAAACCCGATCCTAATTTAGAAAGTTACCATCAACCAGAGGCATTAGAGGAGATTTTTAATCCATTATCTATTGGAGTAAATCAAGCTGTTAACGATCCTTTTCCTCAAAATTTAAATTTAACTTGGACACATGATAATGCCATGAATCCAGAAATATTTTTAGAACAGCAAGATGTTACAGCATTAATTATGGCACTAAATCACTTTGCTCTCAGGGTCAATGTAGCCAGCGATCGCCAAAATTTTTTAGAAAGTGCTGGTATTGATTCAGCTTTTCTAAGTAATTTGAAATGGGATACACAACCTATTAGTTTTGCTAATGAATTAGTAGCAAAATTTAAACAATATCAAATTTCTAGTCAGAGCTTAGAATCTCATCCAATGGTGAAGTTACTTAAGCATTTAAGTAATTTCGCTCTAATCTATAATTTTCAAGACCAAGATGTAGAATTATTTAATCAATTAGTAGAAAAAGGTCAGGAAAACTTTAAAGCATTAGCAGCTAGTAACACAGTTGGCAGAATCGAATTTCCTATAGGAAAACCCATAGGCACAGGAGTATTAATTACAAACAATTTATTACTAACCTGTAATCACATTTTTAGTAAGAGTCAAGTGCAAAAAGCATGGGTGCGCTTTGGCTATAAAGCTGGAAAGTACGAATCAGAAAAAAATGTATTGGAATTAGATATTATTCTTAATAACAGTAGATTTGATTATGCTTTACTTAAAATCAATACTCAAACACAACAAAAAGCTATTTCTATTAATCCAAATTCTGTATTAGATAGCGGTCAAAAGATTCGTATCATACATCATCCACAGGGAAACCCTTTAGTAATTTCTGGCTTAGGTGAGATTATACAAGTAGGAGAAGATTACATTGACCACAATCTAAAAACTGATAACGGTTCCTCTGGCGCACCTATTTTTAATCACCAGTGGGAACTGATAGCAATTCATCAAGGAAATGTAGGTATTAGTCGTAATTTTGAACTAGGTTCAACAGGTGCTATTCCTATTCGTAGTATCTGGAATCAAATTTCATCATATTTGAATTGATTTGATAGAGTCATATTTTCATGAGTATTTTCCAGAATTTATCTGAAGCTTTCAGCCGAGAGGCAAAAAAATATACAACTCTTTTCCTGCCAAAACATCGAGTTGATATAGACTGCGATGACACACCTATTTGTGCAGGTGATGCCTATTGTCGCATCTGGCTAGAGGATATGAATTTAGCTAAAGATGTGGACTGGTTCAAACAACGATATCCGGTTGTTCATGCTGCTGTCCGTTTCCACTACGATTCTAAGTTAGTAACTATTCCCTATTTAGCTGCGCCTGGCCAATTAAAAGATTTGGGTAGCAACAATTTGGATAAAGTGATTCAAGACAGATATCCTCTTACTCCTCTGTTTCCATTTAATCAAGGTTTAGTAGAATTTCATGCCTATTTATTGAGCATTGCTGCAAATGACTCTATTGACAAATTTATCAAGACAGTGGGAAGATTTGCCAAATTGTTACCAGCACCTCAACTGTCAAGTGTTTTGAATTTAGCAGAACCTGTATATCGTGGAATAGAAGATTTACTAGATATTGGAGAACGCCGACTAGAGTTAGGTTATCAGCAAACTTTTTCTGATGCTGACGGTGGTAGTAGTAATTTTCTCAGAGAAGGTTATTTCGCTGTAATTTTGGCGGAGGAACACGAGATTAGCAGGGAAAATCTTTGTGTTGTCAATGATAATCTCCGATTTGGCTCTCCAGGCACTACTAAAGTATTTGTACGCGATAGTAAGCCTTTCAAAGGCTACAGCTATATGTTATTTCGCATAGAAAAGCGCAAACAGCAAGATTGGGAGTCATTAAAAACTATAAAAGAGCTAGTTGCTAAAGCCCAAGATGCTATTTTGTCAGGGGAATATGAGAAGGTGAAACAATTTCATTTACCTGCTATTGAAATAGCTATTCTTCAAAGCCCTGATATAACTAAAGCTGACCGAAGGAATATGAGATTAAAAATTGGAGAGGAATTGAAGGAACTTGGTTTGCAATCTACAAAAGCACAAAAGCGATCGCTCTATTCAATTATGCAACGACCTTTACCACCTATTGATGCTACAACAGAGGCTGAATTAGCTTCTCTAGAGAAGTTTTTTCGATAAATTTGTCAATAAACTAACTTTTAAATTTATTGTGTAGCGGTGCTTATCTAAACGCAGAAATCCAGTAGGCAAAGGGAAAAGAGAAATAGAGAGAGTTGGGGATAATCCTTCTGTTCCCAACTCATCACTCTCTACTCCCTACTTACCTTTAGATGTGGATTCCACATTCTGTTTTCTCACTTCCGCGCCAACGTCCAGCACGTTCGTCTTCACCTTCAGCTACTTTGGTAGTGATGGGTTCGTCGCCAATGCTGGGATAACCTTGGTCGTGCAAAGGGTTGTAAATTACTTTATGTTCGGCGACATAAGGCCAGCTATCTTGGCGCGTCCAAGTGGCTATGGGATTTATTTTCAATCGACCTTGACTATCTAATTCAAAGATGGGCATATTAGCACGGGTTACTGCTTGGTCGCGGCGACGACCGGTAATCCAAGCAACAGTGTTCAGTTCATCTAAACCCCGTAGTAGTGGTTCAATTTTTGTAATTTGGTGAAATTGAGCAATATCTTTATCCCAAAGTGCCTCACCGTATTTAGCGCTAAAGGCTTCACGGGTATCTACGTCTGGAACCTTGTAAGTTTTCAAATCTAAGTTATAGATTTCTTTGGCTTTAGCAACTAGTTCTAGGCTTTCACGAAAGTGATGCAAGGTATCGAGAAAAATTACAGGAACTGGATGCTTGAGTTCGCTATAAAGAATATTAGTAATTACCATGTCATCCACATTAAAGGCGCTGGTTTGTACCAGTGCTGTGGGGATATTCTCTATAGACCATGCCAGGATTTCTTTCGGAGTGGCAGTTTCAAACTGTTGATTTAACAGTTCTAAGTCAAAAGTAGTCGTTTGGTTTCTAGATCCCGTGGAAGCTGTCATGATAATTTTCCGGTCAAATGTTTTTTTACCTTGATTAAACTCGATTTTACCCTATAAAGACGCATATTCCGCTCGGATATGAGGTAATTATTTTGTTCGGTAATCACTACATTTAAAAGGCTAAAGGTTAAAGGAAAAGGGATTAAACAAAGTTCTCTCCTTTCGCTTTAATACCCCTGGAAATACCCGGAAGGTTTTGAACTACTTAATGTTGTTTTTAAATATACTAAATAAATTAGGTAATTAAGTAATCAAAACCCAGTAATTATATTGGTAGCTAAATTAGCCTTGTTAATTACTGGATAAGCTAAAGCGCATTTAATTTTCATAAATACTCATAGTGGTTGCTGACCGCTGACTGTTGACAGTCAACTTTGGTCAATGTGCAATTTCAAAGCGTAACAGCTTATTTACAAACTAACTGTAAGTCCATACTCCAGTATTTATTAAGAAAATTTACATAAATTAAAGTTTTACTCTGTTTTGATAGATATTTATACTGCAACTGATATGTTTATTAGAATCATAAAAATTAAGGAACTTTACTAAAATGAACAATTCCAAATCTACCAATACACTTGCTGTATCTGTACTTATGGGCGCATCGATCGCGATCACCAGTGTTATTACGATCGCGATTATGAGTGTTTTTTAAGATAGCTTGAAAAAAAACAAAAAATTTTTAACACAAAACTTTATAAAACCTTGCTTAAAAATGAGCAGGGTTTTTGTTTTTGTTACAAATTAAAACAAATATTTTAGGACAACGGACTCTGAAAAAACACGGGGTCGGGAAAAAAGTGTTTCTTTCATTGATAACGGGTAGCGCGCTGCCCGTCGGATGCTTTCAAGCTCTTAATAGTGTATGTGTTTTTTGATTTGTTGTTAGCGCTTTTCGCTGCCGATCGCAGGCTTACATAGAACTTGTCGCATTCTTCGCATATTTGCAGGCAACTCCAAGTTCATAGCTTGTTGAACGAAAATAGAAGGTATCGGTATATTAGGCGTTGCTTGCACCTTATAAGCAAGCATTGTGCCATTACCACAATCGTGTAACTCTATATTGGCTGTAAAGTCTAAAAAAGTCCCTTTTTCCATGCGAAATTGAATTTGTTGCCCAATTACTTCCACAACGTTGAGGTAAATTTCAACTTGAGCCGTAAAAAATAAAAAGGCTTTTTGTGCTGCTTGATACAGACGTTTGACTTCACCTCTATGTAAAACTTCGCTTTTGGTGATGTCAGGAAAATATTGTACCCAACGAGGGTAATCAGTTAATTGCTGCCATACCTGCGATCGCACCAATGGCAAATACATACAGGCAGTAACAGCGCCACCCCAAGCTGTATGCGATTGCGTTTCCACCAAAATTTCACCCTGCATCAACAATCGTTGCTTGTCACGACTCAAAGCCATATCCGAACCTACAATAATTGAATTTGAAATATGAGACGCAGACATATTGATTTTAGTTACTCCTCACTGATTTACCTTCTCAGGTCGAAAAGGTTAAAACTGCCAACCATTAAATAGCAGCAAGTCCAACCCCATAAATTTTAGTCCCAGTCCAATATACACGCCGAAACCAATAATTTATTTAAAATAATATTCAAGATTTTTCCGTAAAATTATGTATTTCTTCTCACAATTTACAAAAACTATACTTAAGCAGTCCTCAAAAGAGCAGCACTTTTAAATGAAAAACTACGTCTGTAACAGCTAGAATGGCACAAACACGAACTGACACGCAAGATGTATTTAATTATATATTGTGGTTTTAGATAATTCTGTTTTTGGAGAGGATAATCTTTAGCTGTTGTTTGTCTTTTTTATACTATTAAACATCTGACAAAAACTTTATCTAATCAACATAAAAAGTAGTAAATTTAGAGTTGAGAGGGAAACGAAATGAAACAATCTTCCTTAAACCGGATATTAACCCAAGCATTTGGTGTATTTTTAGGCATTGGAATAGCTGTCTGGGTACTTAGAGGCTTTGGTATTCTCACATTTCTTCCAGGGGGAGTAATTTGGCTATTGTTACTAGGGGCGATCGCCATCGCCATTCTCAGTTACGTCCAAAGAACCTGGTGGCGTTTTTAATCTAGTAAGCGTTGAAATTAGCATATTGAAAATATTAACTAAGCAGCGACTGACAAATAAAAAATACTACTACGCAATCGTTAACAGTTATTAATCAACAATTCACCAGGATAAAGAAACATGGAAAAGTATGTTTGTAGTGTTTGTGGCTATGAATATGACCCAGAAGTAGGCGATCCAGATAGCGGAATAGAGCCAGGAACGCCTTTTGAAGAGATATCAGAAGATTGGGTATGTCCAGTTTGCGGGGCGACAAAAGATCAATTTGAACCAGCAGAAGTGTAAAAATAAGGGCTAGCCTAGAAAGTAGGTGCTATAGAAGAGACGTTTTTGAACTTGCTGCCGTTAAAAATTGTAATTATTGGGGGTGGGGCGGCTGGATTTTTTGGCGCGATCGCTTGTGCTGAAGTCAATCCTCACGCCCAAATCACTTTACTCGAAGCCAGTCGTCAACCACTGGCTAAAGTTCGCATTTCTGGTGGAGGACGCTGCAACGTCACTCACGCTTGCTTTGAACCAGCTGGGTTGGTGCAAAATTATCCCAGAGGCGGAAAGGCCCTGCAAGGAGCCTTCACTCGTTTTCAAGCAAAAGATACAATCACTTGGTTTGCTCTCCACGGAGTACCGCTAAAAACCGAAGCTGATGGCCGGATGTTTCCGATTACAGATAGTTCGGAAACGGTTGTGAATTGTCTGATGAATGCTACCAAAGCTGCTGGTGTAGAAATTTGGACGGCAGCCGCTGTTGTGTCAGTCAAGCGACTGCCGAGCAATCAATTTGAGATTATTTTGAAATCGGGAGAGATCGTAAAGTGCGATCGCTTACTGTTGGCAACAGGCAGCCATCCTATAGGCTATAAAGTAGCCCAAGAATTTGGCCATCAAATTGAACCGCCTGTACCTTCACTATTTACCTTCAATATTGTTGACCAACATCTGAGGGCTTTAGCGGGAGTTAGCGTTAACCCCGTGCGCTTGCGGTTGTCTTGTGGAAAGTCGCAACTAGAACAAACAGGGCCATTGCTAATTACCCACTGGGGCTTGAGTGGCCCGGCTGTGCTCAAGCTTTCTGCTTGGGGTGCAAGACTTTTGCACGAAAGCCACTATCAAGCCAAATTGTTAATCAATTGGCTGCCAGAATTACAGCAAGAACAAGTGCGAGAAAAAATCTTAGCAATAAAGACTGAATGGCCAAATAAAGCGATCGCATTACATCGTGGAGTCGATCTACCCCACCGCCTCTGGCAATATCTCATCGCTCGTGTAGATATTACCCTAGAAGACCGCTGGGCAGGACTATCTAATAAAACATTAAATCGACTGGTGCAAGAACTCACTCAAGGACAACATTTAATTGCTGGCAAAGGAGTTTTCAAAGAAGAATTTGTTACTTGTGGTGGTATTAACCTGAAAGAAGTTAACTTCAAGACGATGGAAAGTAAGTTAGTTCCCGGTCTTTACTTCGCCGGAGAAATTTTAGATATTGATGGCATCACCGGTGGTTTTAACTTCCAAAGTGCTTGGACAACAGGGTATCTAGCTGGTAACGCAATGGCAGCAATGTGAGTTCTGAGTGAGCGCTCCTGAGTACAGACGCGATTAATCGCGTCTGTCGATAGTCATTCTTCCCCTGTTTCTCCTGCTTTGCTCCTGCTACTGCCAACTGACAACTAACAAAAGATATGCCAAAATGACATAAATTTATGAATCTTCAATAGTATCCTGTTATATATTCTAAGAACTAGAAGGTAGAGTATAGGTCTTATTAAGTGTATATATTGCGTAATTCTCCATGTCCCGACAACCTGCTTTTGGCATAGCTTTAAGTACGCTTGTCCTTGCCAGTGGATTAATGACTAGTCCGATCCCAGGTCACAGTTCTACAAAACAAACCACTGACAATCTACCGCTATCGATTTCTTCCAGCGAAGTTGCTACATCAACAACTTTTCAAACTACTGCATTAGAGAAATCAGTTTTTGACCAAATTAATCGATATCGGGCTGCTAAAAAACTGCCTAAGTTGAAACTAAATGCAAATATTACTCGGCAGGCAAGGATTCATAGTCAAAATATGGCTAGAGGTAAAGTCCCATTCAGTCATCAAGGATTTGAACGGCGAGTCACAGTTATCCCCCTCCGCTTCAACAGTGCGGCAGAAAATGTCGCTTTCAATCAAGGATATAGCAATCCTGCAAGTGAGGCCGTTACTGGTTGGCTTGAAAGTCCCGGACATCTGAAGAATATTAAAGGTGATTATGACCTGACTGGAATTGGTGTTGCCGCTAATAAGCAAGGTGAAGTGTACCTAACGCAAATTTTTCTCCACAGTACTAATAACGGTAGTACTATTGCCCGAATTAAAAATGCTGTAAAAGGTACTAGGAACTAGGGATTAGGGATTGGAATTAAGAAAGTAAAGGAGATTTCTTTTCCCTTTAACATGCACTCCTTTTTCTCCTTCCTCGTCTTTCCATTACTTATTGCCTAGTTTGAGAGTGGCATTCTTGAGTCATCGAAAGCCTTATTTATTTTAGTCTTAGCGTACTAGATAGATTTATTTGCTGATTTTTTGCACAATAATGTAGTGTCTAACAAATAGAATTCAGAAGACAAGAGGAAAAATTTTTACTATGACTCTTGAATCCTGCTTATAAGACACTGCATTTATTTTGAAGTAATTCATGACATTACAAGATTTTCAGGTCAGCGATCGCGACCTTAGCGATGCTGCCCTCTATGATTATTTAAAATCCGAAGCGATCGCGGTCGATACTGAAACTATGGGGTTATTACCCCAACGCGATCGTTTGTGTCTCGTTCAGCTATGCAACACCGAAGGTAAAGTAACAGCAATTCGCATCACCAAAGGGCAAAAAGAGGCTCCAAACCTGAAAAAACTGCTAGAAGCAGCGAATGTCCTTAAGGTATTTCACTTTGCTCGTTTCGATGTTGCTACTTTGCGCTACAACCTAGGAATTAAAGTGCAACCCATTTTTTGTACCAAGATTGCTAGTAAATTAGCCCGGACTTACACCAATCGTCACGGACTTAAGGATGTAGTACAAGAACTCGAACAAGTAGAACTGGATAAAAGCGCTCAAAGTTCTGATTGGGGCAATGCTACCAATTTAACTGAAGTGCAACTTAGCTACGCCGCCAATGATGTACGCTACTTACTGAGCGTGCGCCAGAAGCTAATAGAAATGCTCAAACGCGAAGATCGTTGGGAACTTGCTCAAGAGTGTTTTCAAGTTCTACCAACGATAGTTTCCTTAGATATATTGCAATTCAAGGATTTATTTGAACATTGAGGGTGTTTGTCTTTTGTTAGTGGTCAGTTGTGAATTGTCATTTACTGCTGACTACTGACAATTATCAAATCTTATTGCTGATTTTGATTAGAGTCTTTAATGCCCTCTTTCAAATTATCACCTGCTTTTTCTAGGTTTTCTTTTACCTGAGAAGCGGCTTCACCTACGCGATCCTTGGCTTCTGAAGCGGCTTCACCTACGCGATTTTTGGCTTCTGAAGCTGCTTCACTCACACTATTTTTAACTTCACCAATGTCCTTTTTAATAGAGGTTCCAGACTTTGGCTGATTTTCCAAGTGATCCTTGACTCGATCTACTACATTGTAGTCATCTGCGCCGGCAGGAGTTCTAGATTCAATAATTCCTTCTGTTGGGCCGCCAATTGCCTTCCATCCACCCAAACCACCTTTAAGTTCTGATACATGCACAAATCCGGCGGAACGGAGCGATTGTGCGGCTTGAGCTGTTTGTTCTTCATTTGCACCGTAAACGTAAATGTCACGGCTTTTATCTATAGTTGATGAGGCTCGGTCTACTAAGTCATCAACGGGATAAGGTAAAGCTCCCATAATATGACCATCGTTATAGGTTTCGCGATCGCGCACATCAAGTATTGTAAAAGCTGGTTCGCCCCATTCCAAGCGAGACTTAAGCACATGAGCATCAGATTGTGCTTCGATTGGGGGCTGTTGAGGAATGATCCCGCCTAGGTTATTGCTACTCATACTCTTCCTAAATCGAATTACATTATTAGCAATTTAACGGACTTTAGTATATCTATTGCTCTTTCTCTGGGATGAATATTCTCAAAGTATCTCTGATGATAGATTTATTGCTTATCAGATTTTATCTATCTAAGCAATAGTCCAAAAAACATACTTTTATCACTCTATTTGCATAAATATTAAAGTTTAAATATTTATGTGAGAAAAGGCTAGATTTTTGCATTTTTTATCTCCGTAATCCCTAATAACAATGTTTCTTCTATTTCCTGACGTACTGATGGAGTCACATTTGCAGCACTATTGAGACAATCTACTAGTAATTTGTTGGCTTCATAATATTTTTGCAGCAATTCTATTTGCTGTTTATTGAACTGCCAATCATGACCAATATTCCGATATTTTATTAAGAGCGATCGCAATTGCTCGCCCCAAACTTTACCGTTAGCTTGCCACCAATAGCGAAATTGTCTGCAATAGTTTTCTATGGGAGGTAATTGCTTTTTTAGTTTTTGCATCTCTTGTTTAAATTCAGATTCCAAAACCAAGGCCAGAGCCTCATCAAAAGCTATACTCAGGGCATGAGCATGGTCTAGTACAAGGGCATCATTAAACGTCAGTTCAACGGCGAAGTCAAGTTCGCCAGCACATGTAAGAGTACTAGTTAGAAACTCATCAAGAGCAAGGTCAGAGTTAAAAGCAATGTTACCAACAAGAGCATATTCCAGCTCGTAGCTAGGAGTATGCACAAAGACATGATGTTGGCGGTAAAAGCTATCTTCATCTTCTGTTGTTAAAGAAGCTGTGCGAACGACATGGGCAAATAAAGATTCCGCAGGAGTACGCCTAACGCAAACTAAGTAAAATGCACGAATGGCGGCTGCTTTGTAATTGGTAGAGACTGAAATCGATTTCTCACTTAACCAAATTAAAAAATCCTGTATCTTACTATCGTTAGCTACTAATAAATCAATCTGACATTTCATTAAGCCTAAAATTTTATTAGCATTAGACAACATACTAACAGTCAGTAAAAATATATTGCGCCAGGATACTTCTGTAATATGAGAGACTAAATTTTTACACCCTCGATCTGGTGAATCTACAATATTTTTTGACACAAAATATTCATGCAGTGTCAGATGAGAAAAAGAGTAAATTCCTCGCGCCCGTTCTATTAATAAACCTTCTTGTAACTCAATTTGTTTTAGCACTACTTCACTAGCTTGCTGCAACTGAATTGCATCTATCTTGATATAAGATAATGTCTTGAGATATTGAATAGTGATTTGCTGGATTTGTGCTTGTGTAAATAAATAATTACCTTGCTCAAAAGTAATAGCAGCAATTTGAGAAAGGAGCTTTTTTTTAATGTTTATAGTCAAATTTAAGTAAACATTATGACGTTTTACACCTTTGGTTTCATCCCATCTAACTATTAAAATATTCAAGACTTGTTCGTATAATTTTGTTAAATCAGAAGGGAATTCGGCTTTTACTTGAAACACTAAGCAAATTAGATGCAACAAGATTGGTGTAATAGCTAATTCTCTAATTTGCTGATTTTCTGGAAGATTCAGTTGATGAATAAATAAATTACCTGTGGCTTCTCCATCTTCTTTAGACTTCCGAGCAACTGCAACAAACCATTTTTTGACAAAAGCTTCAACTTGTTCGTAGTTAAAATCTGCAATCTCAACTTCAGTAAATCCTTGAAATCTGTATTGTTGAGCGGCAATCCGACAAGCGATCGCAAATTGATTTTTATAATAAAATTGTGTAAATCTACGTATTTCTCTGAGAACTCGCTCTGAATTATCTGATGGCACTTCATCTAATCCATCTAGTAAAATCAAGGCTTTGCCCTCAGTCAGTATAGTTACAATCGATTCCTCTTCAATACTGCAACTGAGAAATTCTTGACTGATATATTTAAATAGATTTAGTTGATTGTTTTCTTGGACATCTTCGGCAAATTCTTTCAGCTTGATAAAAATTGCTATATGCTGCGGTTGAAAATTACCTTTGCTGCAAGCAAGGGCCAGATATTGTAAAAATGTAGTCTTACCCGATCCTGGCTTCCCCAACACCATCAGTTTCGAGTACCGCGACACAGCTTCTAACCCTGGTAATTTTCTTTGATGGCTGCCTCCTGGAAGTCGTTTAAAGTTGGACTCGTGGCTTAAATCTTGCATGAGGTCGGAAATCTCTAGCCATTGCTGACAAGTTAACTCTTCCAAGACGTTGACATGAGTGTAAATATCCAGCAAAGAGATTGCTTGAGCAATGTCTAACATTTGCAAAGTGCCGCATTGGTCTAGGATTTTGTCTTGGTACTGTTGGCGGATTTTTCGCACTAATGTATCAAGGTCAATACTTTTAGGCTGTACTTTAGTGGTTGCCTCAGTTACCATATCTTCAGGTAAACCAGCAACCTTTTGCCAAGATAGTCCTAGCTGTTGACAAATTTGCACAAAGCAACTGCGGGATACTGATTCACCTGCGAAAAACTTAGAAACTGGTTGACGTGTGATACCTAAAGCTGCTGCTAATTTATATTGACTTAGGGTTTTGTCAGTTAAAGCTGTTTTTGCTGCCTTAATGCCTTCTGGTGATGCTCTCAGTCCTTGACTCGCCATACCTTAACTGAAATTATCAAATTTCATGCAATATCTTTATATACATAGGTGAATGTACTTTACACCGAATACTCTTAAGCTCCTCAAACAGGCTTACCCGTCAAGTACATTGAAAATAAGCTGTTGTGCAAAAGTTATAGTTTGGACGTTATATATCTTTGTTATGAGCCAGTTGTTTAAAGTTTGTTAGCGTCAACTCAGTACAAGCTCTTTTTACTTAAGGAAATACAACTAAAAATTAAACTTTTCTTAAGTACGAAGATTTATAATAATACTATTAAAGACCAAAAACATACTAAAGTTATACAAAAGTTATACAGATGGTATGCATCACAATAGCTGAATTTTTGATAGATTTCATAGAAAATTTAAATGTAGCTAAGTACTACAGTGGCAATGTCTGGAGGCAAGCTGTTTGAAGTCTACGTACTCAACCAAGGTAGGCAAGAAGCAATCTTCTCAAGAAGCATATGCAGCTATTGACTCTTCTAGTACAGCCTTCGCATTAGCCGGACTGCAAAGTGGAAGCCTTGGGCAACACCTATGCTGAAGGTTGGGCTAACGTAGAGTAGCTATACGGACAGTGAATTGCCGGATTAACAATAGGCTAAAAGGTTATGGTAATGGTTCCCGCTACAAGTGCCAAAATTCTTGTTGTTGATGACGATTTTGGCGTTCGCAATTTGATTTATCGCTATTTAGGTCGAAAATATCAAATAGAGTCTGCGGCAGATGGTAAAACAGCACTATCATTGTTCGATCGCTTCAACCCAGCTTTAGTAATTCTGGATTGGAATTTGCCAGACACTAGTGGCTATCAGCTTTGTCAGGAAATGCAGAGTCGTACTAATGTTTTAGTAATGATCCTCAGCGGGCGGACTGCCGAAACAGATAAAATCAGTATCTTAGCCGCAGGTGCTGATGATTTTATGACCAAGCCGTTTAGCCTAGCAGAAGTTGAAGTTAGAGTACAAGCTCTTTTAAGACGTATCCGCAGCATTAACCCTTCTCCTACACAGCGCCTCGTCTTCAAACAACTAGCAATTAACCCGGATGGTCGAGAAGTAACGCTTAACGATAAACCTTTGACTTTAACAGCCTTAGAATTTAATATTTTACATTTTTTAGCAAGTCATCCAGGTCAGGCGTGGAGTCGTCCCCAGTTAATTCAAAAAATTTGGGGTTGCGACTACGTGGGAGATGGACGGGTAGTTGATGTACATATCGGTCAGCTTCGCAAAAAGATGGAAGTTGATACTAGCGTCCCAGAGTTTATTAAGACCGTTCGAGGCTACGGTTACAAGTTTGAACTGCCGGAATCGACTCCAGTTTAATTTTTAATATAGCGATCGCTAATAACAGCATTTCCTCAGAACCGACGTAATGGCATTTTTGGTTAAAAACTGATTCTTTCAACAGCTATAAGGTAACGAAAGTCACCCATAAAAGCAAGCGATCGCTCAAATTCTAGCTAAGTTTCCTACAATGGTGCAATGTTGGTACGGTAAGCAAAGGAATGCAGGATCTTTAATCAGATAAAATACGCTAAAATGCAAGCAGAGTAAGCATTCCTGCTCAGAAATACTTCATGCTTGAGAATCTGCAAACCCAACTTTATCAATTAGAACAATTTGCCAATACCCTAGTTGCTTACCAACTAACGCACCTCAGCTTGCTTAGTATCGGCATCATTTTTACAGCTGGCTTACTCACTAGCCTGACTCCCTGTATGCTTTCCATGCTGCCAATTACTATCGGCTATATCGGTGGTTATGAAGCAAAAAGCCGCTTAGAAGCAGCAGCTCAATCAACATGGTTTGCTTTAGGACTAGCAACTACACTAGCAGGGCTAGGCATCATAGCAGCTTTTGTCGGAAAAGTCTACGGCCAAGTGGGAATTGGTTTGCCGATTATCGTTAGCATCATCGCTATTCTCATGGGGCTGAACTTATTAGAAGCGCTACCTTTGCAATTTCCATCCCTAGGCGAAACGAATTGGATTTCCCAAGATTTACCAAAAGCAGTGCGTTCCTATGCCATAGGCTTGACTTTTGGGTTAGTGGCATCCCCTTGTAGCACACCTGTTTTAGCCAGCTTACTAGGTTGGGTTGCTAGTACGCAAGACTTAATTCTAGGCGCTGTTTTGCTACTGTCGTATACAGCAGGATATGTCGCCCCATTAATTTTGGCAGGTACTTTTACTGCTGGAATTAAAAAACTATTGGAATTGCGTCGCTGGTCTGGTTGGATTAATCCAGTTAGCGGGGCGCTGTTGGTAGGATTCGGTGTATTTTCCTTAGTTTCGCGGATTCCTTTGGGAAGTTTTTAATCAATGACAACAGAAAATTCAACGTCCATAGAATCAAGTTGGTGGTCAGTACCCGGACGATTCTTGCGGCGAGAGTTTTTGCCTGTACTGACAAATTTACAATTAGCGATCGCACTACTACTATTAATCGCTCTTTTTAGCGTCAGTGGTACTGTAATTGAGCAAGGTGAATCACCAGCATTCTATCAAGCAAATTACCCAGAACATCCCGCCTTGTTTGGTTTTCTGACTTGGAAAGTTATTCAAGTAGTTGGGTTAGACCACGTATACCGTACTTGGTGGTTTTTAGGATTACTAATCTTATTTGGTACTAGCCTAACTGCTTGTACCTTTACTCGCCAGTTACCAGCCCTAAAAGCTGCCCGTCGCTGGAAATATTACGAAGAACCGCGACAATTTCAAAAATTAGCTTTGAGTGCAGAACTAGAGAATGGTTCTGTAGATTCCTTAAAAGAAATATTACAAAAGCGTCGTTATAAAGTTTTTCAAGAACAAGACGGTATTCTCTACGCCCGTAAAGGAATAATCGGACGTATCGGCCCGATTGTAGTTCATGTGGGCATCGTCACTATTCTACTGGGGGGAATTTGGGGAGCGATGACAGGATTTGTTGCCCAAGAAATGGTAGCTAGTGGCGATACATTTCAGGTGAAAAATATTATAGATGCAGGGCCTTGGGCAGATTCCCAAGTTTTAAAAGATTGGTCTGTAAAAGTTAATCGTTTTTGGATTGACTATACTCCAACTGGTGGAATTGACCAATTTTATTCAGATATGTCTGTCTTGAATAATCAAGGACAGGAAGTAGATCGTAAAAAGATTTTTGTGAATCAACCCTTGCGTTATCGCGGCGTAACTTTTTATCAAACTGATTGGGGCATTGCTGCTGTTCAGATTCAATTCAACAATAGTCCCATTTTTCAACTGCCAATGGCATCACTGGATACCAAAGGCAGAGGACGTATTTGGGGAAGTTGGATTCCCACTAAACCAGATTTGAGCGCAGGTGTCTCGCTGATAGCCAAAGACTTGCAAGGCATGGTGTTAATTTACGATTCCACAGGTAAATTGGTTGATACTGTGCGTAAAGGAATGTCTACCCAAGTTAATGGTGTAACGCTGAAAATTCTCGATGTGATTGGCAGTACTGGGTTACAAATTAAATCCGATCCAGGTATACCTATAGTTTACTCAGGGTTTGCCGTGCTGATGTTGGGTACGGTGATGAGTTACTTCTCTCATTCTCAAATTTGGGCGTTGCAACAAGGCGATAAATTCTACGTAGGTGGTAAAACCAATCGTGCCCAAGTTGCTTTTGAACGAGAAGTTTTGGAAATTTTGGAACAAACGACTTCTCAGCTAGAAAGTGAGGCAGTTATAAGTGCAGAGTTAGGAGTTAAAAATCCATAAGAGGATGGGCAGATAGGAGCAATGGGGGATAGCGAACCCAAGAGATAGGGGAGGCAGTGCGTTGCGGAGGACAGTTGCGTGGGCGGGTTCCCCGACTTGAGCAAACTGTCCGTTGAGGTTTTCTCCGTTGTAGCAACTGCTGTGGATAAGAGTAATTTCTGCACCCGTCTTTTTCACCTCTGCCCCTCCGCCCCTTCAGCTTTCCCTGCTTTCGAGTTAATATGTCTGTTCAAATTCCATTCAAGCGCCAAGCTTGCTTTTTACCCCTAATTGTTCTTTCACTGAGTGTTACTTCCTGCGATGGACACTCTAGAAACACTAAGAATGTTTCGTTAGTTGGTGCTGGGGCAAGTTTTCCTGCGCCTTTGTACCAGCGTTGGCTTTTAGATTACAACCAGGAACATCCTAATGTGGAAATTAACTATCAATCGATAGGCAGCGGTGCTGGAGTGCAACATTTCATCAATGGTACTGTAGACTTTGCAGCCAGTGATGTTGCAATTACAAAACAACAAGCAGCTCAAATCAAACGGGGAGCAATTGCTTTACCCATAACTGCTGGTTCTATAGTGCTGGCTTACAATCTAAATGTATCAAATGGTCTGAAGCTACCTCGCCAAGTCTACCAAGATATCTTCTTAGGAAAAATTAAAAACTGGAATAATCCTAAAATAGCTTTAGCTAATCCGGGGTTGAACTTGCCTAATATACCGATTGTAGTTGTATATCGAACTGATGGTAGTGGCACTACAAGCGTGATGACACAACACCTGAGTGCTATCAGTCCGGAATGGAAAAGCAAAGTTGGTGCTGGGAAAGCTATAGCGTGGCCTGTGGGAATTGGGGCAAAGGGCAACGAAGGCGTTACCGCCCAGATTCAACAGATTCCAGGAGCTATTGGCTATGTGGAGTATGTCTACGCTACACGCAATAAACTATCTATGGCTGCTTTAGAAAATAAATCTGGTAGGTACGTCATACCAACACCAGAATCAGCAGCCAAAACTTTGGAAGCAGTGAAATTGCCCCCCGATAACTTGATTGCTTTTATCACCGATCCGATGGGCGCTCAGTCTTACCCCATTGTTACTTACACTTGGCTTTTAACTTATGAGCAATATCCAGATCCAGCTAAAGCCCAAGCATTGAAAAACTTTATTAACTGGGCTTTGACTAAGGGGCAAAAGTCTAGTTTAGAACTGGGATATCTTCCCTTATCTAAAAAAGTTGTGGTTCAAGTGCAGTCTGCGGCAAATAAGATTGCCAAATAATTGGAGACTGGGAATAAGGAACTTCCAAATAAATTCTCCCTTGTCCCCGCGTCCCCGCGTCAGTCTAAATGATAAGTCTTTAAACGGACATGATATTAGATGAGATCCTTCTGATGTCGCACTTCGATAACGGTATGAACGTTACCACGGGGGGTAAAGTCTGCTTTTACGATGACTTCTAAAGGATCGCAAGCCGCAACAAAATCATCCAAAATTTGATTTGCTGATTCTTCGTGGGAAATATAGCGATCGCGGTAACTGTTAATGTAAAGCTTAAGCGCTTTCAACTCCACTACCCGTTCGTTGGGCACATAGGTAATATAAATTGTGGCAAAGTCCGGATAGCCAGAAAATGGGCATTTACAGGTAAATTCTGGCAATGTAATGTTGATATCGTATCGCCTTCCCACACGCGGATTTGGAAATGTAATTAGTTCTCCTTCCGCAATCTCGCGTTCGCCGTATTTGATTTCTTGGGTTGGTAATTTGTTAGTTGTCATGTGTTAGTTGTCAGTTGTCGTACAGACGCGATGAATCGCATTTGTACAAGAGTTAATAGTCATTATTCTTCCTCATCTCCCTTATCTCCCCTAGCTCCCTCATCTCCCTCATCTCCCCCAGTTTCCCCTGCTCCTCTCCCTTTCTGCCTACTCCTGTTCCCAGTCTGGACAATTCTCATCATCCCATCCATGAGGATGCATGGCGCAAACTAACAAGTTACCACCATACACATGACCGTGGTAATTATTACAACCTATACAAGCAGCATTTTTTTCCGGCGTGGGTTCGATTGAATAGGGAAAGCCAGGATCTACATCTGCGACAAGGTCTTCTATTTCCCCATAAACTTCTAAAAGCGGTTCGGTAAAATCTTGTATATACTGGTCAATTTCCGTGGCAATGGTATTTTGAAATTGTTCGGTAAATTCTTCCGTGAGTTCAACAAAGCTTTCTACCATTTCACCCATACCCAGGAAGAAGCGCTCTACCTCATCAGCCACTGTTTCTACGATTTCCACTAAATCTTTTTGCCATTGTTCCATAAACTTGACGGCCTTACTGGCTATAAACAGGACGCTTAGTGCTTCCTGAACTAAAGCACTAGAGTACACCCTAGGCAATGTATATTATAAAGTTTTTGCGTGTCACGTTATGCCAAAATGCTGTTTGCTGCTGTATTCAAGATAAAAAGTTACTTTTTACTTGTCGTTTTGCAGTCGTCTTAATTCTTCTTGTAGCTCCACTACTCGATCGCGCAATTCAGTTACGTTTTCTTTTGAAGCTTTTTTCACCGTTGGTTCTTCGTCTTCCTCTAAGATTTCGATGCGACGAGGTTCAGAAGGAGGTGTTTTTTCAGGGGTTTCACCAGATGCTTGCTGCTGTTGAGCTTGCTTCATCATGTCTTCGACGAAGCGACGGGCTTCTTCTGTGTTCATTTCGCCCCGCGCCACCATTTCGTCTGCCAGTTTTTGGACTTGCGATCGCAGTTCTGCTAATTTCCCTCCTGCTTTTTCACCCGCATAGGAAGCTAAACCTACACCAAGGTAAAAAGCTTTTTGAACAATATCTCCAAAACCAGGCATTGCCGCTGAACGCTCCTAAAAATAGGGCGACCCGGAGACTACGCCTACCACAAGCATCCCGTATTGCTGCTACCTTCCGGTTCTGACAAAGTTTAGGCGTTGCAGTCGCATAGATCCAGGTCTATAAACAGCATAACATCAAATTTCCGTAAGTGTGTTATTCGACTACAATTTTCCATTCGTAAAGTTGATAGTTAACGCAGCCATTTTTTACTAGTGGGTCATCAGCTACAATTGCTTCTGCTTTGGCCATTGAAGCGGCTTCAAACAGCAACATGCCTCCACCGAATTGTGCCCAATAGCCTGACCGTGCTTTGTGTCCTTTGGCAATTAATTCTCGAACGTAGGCTTTGTGGGCAGGTACGTGTAAGTCAAAGGTGGATTTATCGACTTTACCTTCTTCAATTTTCACAAACCAAGGCATTTTGCTGGCAACCTCAAATGGGGACGCGGGGAGTGGGGGACGCAAAGACGCGGAGATAAGGGAGAAATTTTATGCTCCGTTATGAACGATAATTTATGGAGAACTGTATTGTAAATATAGTTGTAGTATTTTAATTCTTGTCTCGTAACTCCTTGGAATGAGCCGTTTTTTTATTGCCTTGCTACCGCCGCAGGACATTCAAGAGTACGCCAACCAAATCAAGCAGTACTTTGCTGAGAATTATGCTAGTCGCCACGCGCAAAAGTCTCCGCCACATGTGACACTGCAACCGCCTTTTGAATGGGTAGATAATAATGTGTCAGTTTTGGAAGCATCTTTGAGCGAGTTTGCTAGCAAACAAAAGTCATTACCTATGACACTTAGCGGGTTTGCGGCCTTTCCTCCTCGTGTCATATATATAGATGTAGTGAAAACTCCCGAACTGTTGAGCTTGCAAGCAGATTTAATGAATCATCTAGAAGCCAGCTTAGGAATTGTGGATGAAGTTGGGAAAAAGCGTCCTTTTGCACCACACATGACAGTTGCGTTTCGGGATTTAACGAGGCAGAACTTTAAAGCGGCTTGGCCGGAGTTTGAAAATCGGCAGTTGTATTTTGAGTTTACGGCTGACAAATTAACCCTGTTGATTCACGATGGTAGACGCTGGAATATTAAATCGGAGTTTGCATTTTTGTCTTAGAGTAGTTGAGCGATCGCTTTAAACTAAAAGAGCGATCGCATTTTGTTATAATCCTTTTTTCTGTTTTTTGTTTTGCAAGCTGCGAATTTTGACCAGCACTGGAATATATTGTTGAATTATCCAGGTTAACGCCTCAATGTTTGAATTACCTTGGTCAATGCGGATTTTAGCTTGGAAGCCAATTAGAAAGATTTGCAGACTCAGCAATAAAGCAATAGTTTTGCCGAGAATATCTTGACGCTTGCTTTGCATTTGTTTGTACCCCAAAGAGTTGATAGATACAGGTTCTCTTTGGGGTTGTGACCCTAATATCAATTCTGTATGAAGATGCGCTAAACCATATTGAAGTACAAGAAATAAGAAAGAGAAACGAACCGCAAAGGACGCAAAGGACACAAAGAAAAGAAGAAATGAAGTTAAAAGGGTTTGGCGCAGCCTTACAAAGAAATGGTATAACCCTAAGCAAATACCCTAATCTCGGTGAAAATGCTTTAAAATCTGGATTTAATAAGTCTGGTGTGGATGTGGGGCGATGGTGGAAATAATTCGTACCTCGGCTTCGCTCGGCAACCTAATTCGTAATTTAAGAGACTTAGATTTAACTTGCATCTATAGCCTGATTTTGGTCAATTGGTATAAGCAGATGCAGGATCTATAGTTTTAAGCGAAGTGCGATCGCCATTCTAAAAACTGCGATCGCCCAGATTAGTTTTTCCTACAGAATACTAAGCGATCGCATAACTCATTATCTCTGCTCTGAGCGCTTAGAAAGATATTCATCTATAGTCATTGACTTACCATCTCTATACTCAGCGCGAACTGCTTGAATTTCTGAGAGTGTTTGTGCATCATCTTCATACAATGCTTCTTCAGCTTCAAAAATTTGTTGCTCAATTAGCTCCTGAAGTTGACGTTTTTCTGTCAAATCAAAGGAAGATATTGCTTATGCTAAAACTTCCAAGGAGAGTTGTAGTTTCACAATAGCTGGCATTTTTTATCCTAGTGGGTGTGTTTTTTTCGTACTTTGACACCATTATGTTGATTTTAACGGCTACTGGGTATTGAGAAAACTCTTTCCCAATCTCTTTTACAAACTGCGATCGCCTACCCATCCAGTGTTATCGTCAAAAATATTAGGATTCCTCATCAACATCGCAACACTTATAAGTAATATTCTAATAT
>NZ_JAECZA010000289.1:89983-217925 GCF_016056275.1 Dendronalium phyllosphericum CENA369
TCATCATCAATATTGCAATTTTACTTATTGATAGCGCGATATTCATGCTTAACATCGCAACACTTATAAGTAATATTCTAATATTCATCATCAATATTGCAATTTTACTTATTGATAGCGCGATATTCATGCTTAACATTGTGATGTTTGCCATTAACATTCAAGCGATCGCCAATAAAACCAAAGGTAAAATGCCAATTAAGAGAAATTACTCAGATTTATTTACTAATTTTGTTTAAAAATTTACAATAATTTGCTAATTTTACTGCACCAGAAAGCAGCTTTATTAAGTCAAAATAGCTCTAAATTCTCTTTTAAGGAAAAATTTATGCCCCGTAAAAAACGCGCATCCCGTGTTCTCGAAAAAGCTGAATTCAGATCTGCGGGACTGAAAGCTATTGATTCAAATATGAATTTTGGTGATAATTGCGATTTGCAGAATCTGACTCAATCAATTGAGCAGTTACGCACTACTATCGATGCTTATAACACTGCTTTATCTGTGATTGACTCTTCCAAAACAAAGATTGATGAGATGGAAAAAAGCTTGAGCAATCTTTCAGACAAGTTGCTGAGGGGAGTTGCTTTTAAGTATGGCAAAAACAGCAACGAATATGAAATAGCAGGCGGCATTCGTGACAGCGAACGCATACGCAAAAGTAGGTTGACCCGCTTGAAAGCTAGTACAGCAAAAGCATCACAGGAGAGTGCTGAAATCGCTTAGTAAAGATAAAGGAAGTAAGGAGGACAAGGGAGGAATAATAACTCCTACCTCTTGTACAGACGCGATCGATCGCGTCTGTACTTCTACCTCTTGTATAATCGCGTCTCTACTCCTACCTCCTGCCGTAACTAAATTATTTCTAATTCGCTCTCACGCAAGTGAGCTTTAAACTTTTTATTAAACTTAACCAGAAATGGAAAGTTAGCGCTTACAGGTCTACCTTGCCATTGGGTAGCCACACTTACAACTTCACCTTCTGTACCTTTGATGTCAAAAGCCTGATTTCGATGCTCAGGATGATGGTAAACCACTACCGATTCTTTTACGCGGACGCGATCGCCAATTTTCATAACAACATTTACACCTAGCTTTTGTTGTTCCACAAGCATCTCTACAGCCATCCCTCACTGAACTTGCTTTTTTGGAGAATTGACTGTTGCCAACAGTCATTTTATATTTTTAACCTTTACAGAAGTTCTGTTTCAGGTCTTTGTACCAGCTACACAAACAAAGCCTGCCCGTGCAGGCTGCGATAGCGGTTAGTTAGCAACATCAAAGTCACTTTGTACTTTTGCAAGAGACAACGCAGGATGAAAGTCTCTTTGCTGTCAGTTATTAACCTCAGTTGCTACCCTTTGGATGTCTAAAAGTCGGCAAACTAGACAGAAGTTGCTACAACTATATAAGAGTCGCCTACTGTTTCCGCGTTGACGGCAATCAAGCGATCTTATGCAGCGGCAACTGTCGCCAAACAGCAGGTATGTGGTAAGAAAATCCACATTAGTTTTGCCTCCTCAATGCACTGATTCACTCTCACAGGTGTTTCAGAGGTGCTTTTTCAAGGATGGGTTAAGCTAACGAGCAAGGGAAGATCCGCTTGACTCTTTTTGCGCTTTTTAACGACAAATCCAATTCTACAATAAAAAGATATTCCATTCTTAATATGCTGTGCCCAACAGCAGCAATGATTAAGCAGCTGTTTCTGAGTGCTGAGTTAGGAGTCAGTAGTAGTTGGGGATTGGGGACTGTACTAGGATTTCTTTGCTACTCCTCTTGCTCCTCTGCCCCTCTGCCCCTTAACTTAATCAATTGAGTCGATAACAAATCACTTGCGTTGCGGACAAAAGGGAAGTTGTCTGCACATCTGTTGAAATGTTTGTGGATTAAGTGGATTAAGTTGCGACCAAGCTAATAATCCTAGAGTTGTTCCCCCCAGTAGCAATGCTAATAATCCTCCAACTAGCACTAAAGATTTATGCCTATTTGGTTTTTTCACAAGAATTGGTGGTGTTGGTTCCTCTGTTAAATCCAAGTCTAAATCCAGCAGTGCTTGAGAACTTTCAGCCATAGAAGCTGGTTCTAATTGTGGTAGTTCTGCTTCTGGTTCTTCTACTTCTGGTTCTTCTATTTCTAGTTGTTCAGCTTCTAGTTCTTCTACTTCTGGTTCTTCTATTTCTAGTTGTTCTACTTCTGGTTCTTCTACTTTTAAAATCTCTACTAGCGGTTGTGCAGGAGTTACAGGCACTAAGTATATTGGCGAGACACGGTAAAGGCTCAGAACAACGGATGCATTATCATACCCATTTTTCTCATTTGCTAAATTTAGCAAATCACGAACGGCATCTTCAATTGAAAGTTTCCCTGTTAACACTGGCATTACGTAATCTTGCCAAGATTGTTCCACCCAGTTATTGTCGCTTAAACCATCAGAACACAACAGCAATATGCCATCTTCTTCTATGATGAATCGCTGAACCAAAAGACGCATAAATTCAGCATCTTTTGTACCCAATGCTTGGGTGAGAGCAGTTGCATCCGGTCTTTGAAGTGCTTTTCGATACAGACTACGGGCCAAGCGGACTTCTCGTGTCGCTACATCATCATCTATTGTTAGTAGTTGACAGTAGTTGCGAGTTATCCAGTAGGCCCGACTATCGCCAATATTAGCTAAGTAAAGTTCATGAGCATTTGCTAAGGTACTTCCAGAATACGTTTGTACTCGTTGTGGAATCTGTACCGCCATTACGAGGGTAGTTGCCATGCGTTCTCTGCCTTGGCGTTTCTGTTCGTCATTGCGAGAGCAAATGACATTATTTACCACCCGCAAACTTGCTTCTATTTGTTCCTGCAACAATTTTGGCGATACAACTTCAGTCTGTTCTGCCACCTCTGCTAATAAAGCCCGGATTTGTAATTTTAGGGACTGCACCGCCAATTGACTGGCAACCTCACCGCCTTGGTGTCCGCCAATGCCATCACAAACAATCGATAAACGCGGCATTAATGCATCGTCTAAGTCACTAGTTAGGGGATAGCAAGTGTCTTCATTTTGTGTGAGTGCGGGGCCTGCATCTGTTGCCCCTGCGACCTCTATACTTAATGGTAATTCTGCCGCTGATAAAAGTAGTAAGGCATTGAGTTGAGTGGCGATCGCATCTAACTCTATCTCAGCGCTACACATCTGCTGACATATGTTCTCTAACTCGTGCGCTATTGATGTTTTTGCAGATGCTACCCAAGGCTGCCAAGATTGACCCAACTGCTGTAAAGACGTAGTTTGTGATGTTTCAACAAGTTCCAACAGCCGCACACACCAACCTTGTACTCGCAGGTTATCGGGTAAGAGCAAACTTTGGGCAACTCCCACTTCTAATAGGGGTTGCCAAAGTTGCAGAATTTGCCATAACCAGTAGACTTGTCTGACTGCTGTTGCTTGTTGCCATGCGTCAGCAATAGTCGGATAAATATTTCCTGTTTCATCTATGGGCACATTTTCCAGCAACAGGATATCACTGTCAGTAGCATCTTCCATCTCAGAGGCAGCAAACCCGTAGGCTTGGGGTAGATGCCAATGCTCTTGATATAGCTTGAGGTAAGGAATAACTACTTGTGGCAACTCTTCAGGTGTGTTAGGTGACAGTCTTGGTTGAGTATCTAGCCAAACCTGATGCGTAATTACCTCATACCTATCTGCTACTTTTGTTATTGGTGGAATTTTGGCTGCCAATGAGCCAGTAGCCCAGAGATAACGATGAACTAGAGGAGTTTGACAACTTGCACAAATGCTGTCACCCACTGAATTAATCGGATTATGACAGTCTGGATTTATGCAATAAATTATCCGCTGAGTAGAAATCATGAAAGTATAAATTTAAAAAATAAATCAACTCGTGAATTTCAATTAAATTTAGCGGTCAACAACTTGAAGGCTAGAATAGACTGGATTTGTGTACCCCTGGCTACAACTTGTTACTGAAATTAATCAAACTTGTTGGTAAAAAATCAAGTTTTGCTTTCTGTAAACACTTAGTGACTGGGTGTATCTAAATTTCAGGAATGCGTTTATGTAAATGTAGTGTCTAGGATGGCGCTATGCCAAGTTCTACCTTAATTTGGCTCCTAGCAGGAGCGGTTCTGTGTTTCATGGAACTGTTATTACCATCGGCTTTTGTTGCTTTCATGATGGGAATCAGTGCCTTTGTAGTGGCGCTGCTGTCTGTTGTGGGTTTAAGTATATGGCTACAAGTTGCTATTTGGCTATTGCTTTCCACTGTATTAGTTGTGCTTTCTCGGCGGTTTTTGCAACCACGACGACGCAACTTTAAAATTCAGGATGCAATTATAGCTGAAACCTTAATAGAAATTCCGGCTGGGAAAACAGGGCGAGTACTATATGAGGGAAATTCTTGGCGGGCAAAGTGTGACGATGAAAAACTCAGCATCCCACCCCATCAAAGAGTGTATGTGGTCAGAAGAGAAGGCACGACCTTGATTGTGATGCCTGAAAGCATTCTCAGTCATTAGTTAGTTGTCAGTTGTCAGTTGTTCAGTTGTTAAAACTGTCCTTTGCCCCTCCCTTATCTATTTTTCAAGTTTTAATACTCAAAAGTTAGGAGATTTACAATGGAACAGATATTTTTACTCATCTTTTTAGCCCTTGGCGGTTCTGCTGTTGCAGGTTCTGTGAAAGTCGTCAATCAAGGCAATGAAGTTTTAGTGGAAAGATTGGGTAGTTTTAACAAAAAGCTGGAACCAGGGCTAAATTTTGTAGTTCCTTTTGTCGATAAAGTCGTCTATCGAGAAACTATCCGCGAAAAAGTCTTAGATATTCCTCCCCAAAAATGCATCACTCGTGACAATGTGGGCATTGAAGTGGATGCAGTGGTTTACTGGCGCATTGTCGATATGGAAAAGGCTTGGTACAAAGTAGAAAATCTCCAGTCGGCAATGGTGAACTTGGTACTTACTCAAATTCGCTCGGAAATGGGACAACTGGAGTTAGATCAAACTTTTACCGCTCGTTCCCAAATCAATGAACTTTTATTGCGGGATTTAGACGTTGCTACCGATCCTTGGGGCGTGAAAGTCACACGGGTAGAACTGCGAGATATTATCCCTTCTCAAGCAGTGCGGGAATCGATGGAATTACAAATGTCGGCAGAACGACGCAGACGAGCAGCAATTTTAACATCCGAGGGCGATCGCGAGGCTGCTGTCAATAGCGCCAGAGGTAAAGCTGATGCCCAAATTTTGGATGCTGAAGCTCGTCAAAAGTCCGTAATTTTGCAAGCAGAAGCAGAACAAAAAGCGATCGTTCTCAAAGCTCAAGCCGAACGCCAGCAGCAAGTTCTCAAAGCCCAAGCCATTGCTGAGTCAGCAGAACTGATTGCCCAAAAAATGAGTAGTAGTCCCGGTGTCCACAAAGCAGTGGAAGTTCTATTTGCCTTGGGCTATTTAGATATGGGCGCAACAATTGGTAAAAGCGATAGCAGCAAGGTTTTATTTATAGATCCGCGCACTATCCCTGCTGCTTTCGAGGGTATGCGCTCTATTATCTCAGATGGTCAGGTTGATTCTAACGAGTTGTTTTCTGGGCAAATACCAGGAGCCAACAATCGTACTAGTTGATGCTTGAGAGGTAGAGGGATTCACGAAAATCTTGATACACATGCAAGGACTTGTAGGGGCGCTGTTACGTTCGCCCTTACGCCCGTATTTGTATCATTTATAAAGTGAATTCCACGCTTTCAAGATGTCCTAACCTTTAATTTGCTTGCTGTAATACCTGACAGTAAACTGTTGCTAACGCACTTTTATAGCATCAGGTTTTCATTTTGCGTAGGCGTAGATCGTCGTAGCGCCTCATATTTCATTTGACCGTTTGATAAAATTACAATAGCTAGTGAAATGAACGCGATCGCACTAATTTTGTTGCATTTTTCTAGTGATGAAATAATCAAGTTTTGATAAGTTATCAATTATGACGTTATCTATTCAGTCAACCACAGTACTTAGTGTAGAAGATTTCTTAAAACTACCAGAAAACAAGCCAGCAAGCGAGTATTTTAACGGGCAAATCTACCAAAAACCTATGCCACAAGGAAAACATAGCACATTACAAATTGAATTAGCTTCTGCTATAAATCAAATTGCGAAACCCTCAAAATTAGCTTATGCCTTTACTGAACTACGCTGCACGTTTAGCGGATTTTCAATAGTACCAGATATTGCTGTGTTTGAGTGGCAAAATATTCCCCTTGATGCAAAAGGTAGTATTGCGAATAAATTTGAAATTCCTCCAGATTGGATAATTGAAATTCTCTCACCAGAACAATCACCAAACCGAGTTATCCGCAAAATCACATTTTCTATCCAAAATGGAGCAAAGCTAGGCTGGTTGCTTGATTCTGATGATGAGTCAATTATGATTTTTGAACCCAACAAATTACCAGAATTAAAAGAAAAGCAAGATGTTTTACCCATTTTGAGTGTTTTGCAAAACTGGCAATTAACTGTTGCAGATGTATTTAGTTGGTTGAGTTTTGCGTAAATCAAACAATGGTCAGCTGGTGCTAACCCTGTCTTCCAATCCTTCCTGCATACACAAGTATTTTTAAGAATCAAATCAAATTGTTATAGAATTTGGTATGACTATTGACCAATCTCAGCAGCTTGGTTTGTTTGGCAGCGATCGCACAAACCAAAAAACTCAAGAGTGTGATAAAAAACTTTAAACTTGTGGCTGGATTCTAACTGCTCTTCTAGGTCATGGACTGGGCATTGATGAATTGGAATAGAAATGCCGCATTGCAGGCAAGTTAGGTGGTGTTTGTCTTGCTGCGCTAGGCTATAAAGAGCTTCACCGTTAGCCAAAGTCCGCACTTGCACCATACCTTCCATTTTTAAAGCCTCCAAGGAGCGGTAAACTGTTGCTAGTCCCATACTCTGGTTGCGACTACGTAGTTCTACATAAATATCTTGGGCGGAAATGCCCTGTTTGATAGTTTTCAACAGGTTTAAAATACGCTCTTGACTGCGGGTGCGTAAGGCTCTCATAGACAATTGCTTAAATTTGCCATTGTAAGGGAAGCCGTTATACTGGCTAACTAATAAATTAACTCTAACGGCTCCTTAATCTTATTTTCACTCAGTTGCAGCAGAAAGTTATAGTATGGCGATCGCAACATTTAGCAAAAGCCTGCCTGTAAGAGGAGGGAAAAGGGACTCATGTTAAAGGAGAAAGGGATAAATAACAAACCTTTCCCCCTTTCCCCCGCCCCTTATCCCCAGAGGGAACTCCACCTTCCCCTTTTCCCGACTTCTGCAAGAAGTCTAATAAAAAGTTAGAAGGTGGGAGTTAGGAGTTTTAATCAACAACTTTCTCTAACTCCTGTAAGGGCGAACGGCTGTACCCTGCGAGAAGGGCAAAGCCCAACGCCCCTACTAACTTTACTTACCACTTGCTGAATACGACCATTTCATAGTACATATATACTAAACTAAAACGAAATTTGCCCAAAACACGAGCGGGCAAAGATTTCGTCAAAGTCGTCAATTGTTAGTGGTTTTTTAGGGGAGGTGTGCCATGATTTGGTCAACAAACTGTTGATGGTCTACAACAGGTTTAGAAATGTAGCCATCAGCACCGCTTTGCTTGAGAAAGTTCTCGCGATCGCCTTCCATAGCGTGTGCCGTCACCAAAATAACAGGTAAGTTTGCTGTTTTGGGGTCAGATTTTAACATTTGTGTAATCTTAATGCCATCAACAGATTTACCTTGATACACGCTTCTGGAAAGAGAAACATCCATTAAAATCAGGTCTGCTTCTCCTGATTGGGCAATTTTTATGACTTCTTCTACATTTTCAGTGTGTTTTACATCCAAGCCTCCTCGCTTGGCCAAAATTTTGGAAAAAACGCGAGCATTAATGAGATCGTCTTCAACAATCAAAACGGTTTTCATGAGAATTTTATTTATAGAGGTGAGGGAGATTAGAACTTAAACAAAACAATTGTTCAGCTCTTTTTTAGTAATTAAAGTGCATCCCCGCCATCAAGGATAATACTACTGCTTTTTATCCTTTGACGATCGAGATTGTGTTAGTAATCCCATTTCATCCGTTATGCTGTGTTTGCTGCATTATTCAATTCCATCGACTTTTGTGTAGTTAAAATTCAGGGAAAAAACTCATGGCAAAACAGTTAAACCTTCTCTCAACGGGACAGGTAATCACAACAGCCCTGCATACAGAGATGCAACGGTCTTACTTGGAATATGCCATGAGTGTGATTGTTGGTCGAGCGTTACCAGACGTGCGTGATGGCTTAAAACCAGTGCATCGGCGGATTTTATATGCCATGCACGAACTTGGCTTAACACCAGATAGACCTTTTCGCAAATGCGCTCGTGTTGTGGGAGACGTGCTAGGTAAATACCATCCCCACGGCGACCAAGCAGTTTACGATGCCTTAGTCAGGCTGGTGCAGGAATTTTCCAGCCGCTATCCTTTACTCGCAGGACACGGCAACTTTGGCAGCGTCGATAATGACCCACCAGCGGCGATGCGCTATACAGAAACGCGTCTGGCATCCATCAGTCATGAGGGTATGCTGACAGAAATCGGCGAAGAAACTGTGGAATTTGTCGGTAACTTTGATAATTCCCAGCAAGAGCCTGTTGTCTTGCCTGCTCAGTTGCCATTTTTGTTACTTAATGGTTGTACTGGTATTGCTGTGGGTATGGCAACGAATATTCCTCCACATAATTTGGGGGAAGTAGTTGATGGCTTAATTGCTTTAATCGACCAACCAGATTTGGCAGATGAAAAATTATTTGAATTAATTCCAGGACCAGACTTTCCCACTGGGGGGGAGATAGTTGGTAACTCTGGAATTAGAGAAGCATACACCACTGGTAAAGGTGGGATTGTCTTGCGGGGAGTTGCGAATCTAGAAGAAATTGCACCTACCAGAGGAAGCAAGCGGCGAACAGCAATTGTAATAACAGAATTACCTTATCAAGTAAATAAAGCAGGCTGGATTGAAAAAGTAGCGGATTTGGTAAATCAAAGTCGTTTGCAAGGAATTTCTGACATTCGTGACGAAAGCGATCGCGAAGGTATGCGAGTCGTAATCGAACTCAAACGCGATACAAATCCTCAAGAAGTTCTCCAGAATTTATATCACCAAACCGCTTTGCAAAGTAACTTTGGAGCAATTCTTTTAGCAATAGCTGACGGACAACCCCGCCAATTAAGTTTGCGGCAACTGTTACAAGAGTTTTTAAATTTTCGCGAAGAAACGCTCAATCGTCGCTACAGTTACGAGTTAGGTAAAGCCCAAAGTCGGCTGCATGTGGTAGAAGGTTTACTTAAAGCTTTATCAAATATAGATGAGGTGATTGAAATTTTGCGACGAGCTGCCGATGGCAGTACAGCAAAAATGACTCTTTGTAGCCGACTAGATTTGACTGAGGTACAAGCAGATGCAATTCTGGCAATGCCATTACGCCGTCTTACTAGTTTAGAACAGCAAAACTTGCAAAGAGAGTTTGAAGAACTCAGCCAGCAAATTACTTTATTACAAAGGTTACTGAACGATCGCCGAGAATTACTCAAGGCACTAAAAAAAGACTTGCGATCGCTCAAGCGGAAGTATAGCGATCCCCGGCGCACGAAAATTGCAGAGGAGCAGAAGGAGGAGCAGAGGAGCCGAGGAGCAGAGGGGCAGAGGAGCAGAGGAGCAGAGGAAGAAGAAAAGCCAAAATCCTCTGAACCAGCAGAAGAAGTAGTTTTAGAATTTACCCAACGAGGCTATGTGCGCCGGATTCAGACATCGGGGAAAAAGTCGAAAATCGAAAACGGTCTGCACGATAATGATTTCATTATTCAAACTGAGTTGACTGACACAGACAAAGAGTTGTTGATATTAACCAGTGGTGGCAAAGTCTACCCCGTGAGGGTGGGAGATATTCCCGCCACTACTGGACGTTCTCCACGGGGAACACCATTAATCACCACACTTACTACCACTGCTCAAGGTGCTCAAGAAGCTGTTGTCAAGCGCTTTTTACTACCGGAAAATTTAGACTCCACGCAGATGATTCTGTTGACAAAGCAAGGACGAATTAAGCGCCTGTCTCTTGAGGAATTTGCTAACCTGACTCGTCGCGGGATTACAATTTTGAAGCTGAAAGACGATGATGAATTGTCATTTACTCAGTTCGCCAACACAGGCAAGCATTTGATTTTAGCTAGTTCCGGAGGGCGACTGTTACGCTTTGCTCTGAATGATGAACAACTACCAGTTATGGGTCGTACAGCAATGGGTTTACAAGCATTTCGGTTATTGAGAAATCAGCAGATGGTCGGCTGTGTAACTGTAGGTAAAGACGACCAGCTATTGCTAGTTACTCAAGAAGGATATGCCAAACGGCTCGTTGCCAGTCAGTTAAGAGCAGCTAATCGCGGCGATTTAGGCACGCAAGCGCTGAAATTTGCTAGTAAAACCGATAACTTAGCTGGGATGGTTATGGCGATCGCTGCCACTGAAGTAGCACTGGTGACAAACAAAGAGCGGGTAGTGCGGATACCTGTAGAAACAGTACCGATCTTAGGCAGAGATGTTAAAGGCGAAAGTATCATTCAACTCAACCGTGATGAAAAAATTATCACAGTTGCCGAAGTGCGTTCATAGTGAAAATGATGTTCAACTTGCGGCGAGCTAACATAGCAGATTTAGAGGCGCTAGTTCTACTGCGCCTTGAACTCCTGCTTGAGGTTAGCGATATTAAAGATGATATTGATAAGCTGTGACGCTTTTAAATTGCACATTGACCAAAGTTGACTGTTGACAGTTAACACTCAGCTGTTAATAACCACTATGATTTTTACAGGCTCTATGCTAAAACACGCTACATAGACGTTAAGATAATTGATAAATACTCTCAATAAGTCTAACTAAGCAAAATTTGAGATTAATCTAATACATCTATCTTGAAGTAGATATTTTATCTAAAAAAATTTTGCTTATGTCAAGCTATAGTAATAAATATATACAAAAGTGTTACAAATAAGAAAAAAATTGTTATATTAGTTCACATAAACGCAATAATTATTCGTAAATTTCATCTGGAGTTTCAACCATGACAAACACAACTGCAACTACAACAAAAGTTACTGCCCCTGTAATCGAAGATCGTAATGCTTGGCGTTGGGGCTTTACCCCCCAAGCAGAAATTTGGAACGGTCGTTTGGCGATGATTGGCTTTTTAGCAGCTGTACTGATCGAGCTTTTCTCTGGTCAAGGTTTCTTGCACTTCTGGGGCATTCTATAAGTATTGCTAATGTGACATGCTCTATAAATTCAAAAACCTGGTAGTCAATGAGCACTACCAGGTTTTTTACTGTTTGTTGTTTGCTAATAATCAGGTGTTAGTAGCAAGTGACAACTGACAACTGACTACCGAATATACTCCTTAAGAACGCTGTTACGATTTGGGTGGCGTAACTTACGCAGTGCTTTGGCTTCAATTTGACGAATGCGTTCGCGGGTGACGTTGAAAATCTGGCCGATTTCCTCAAGAGTTTTCATGCGACCATCATCCAAGCCATAGCGGAGTCGGAGAACATCACGTTCGCGAGGACTGAGACTATCAAGGACTTTTTCTAAATCTTCACGTAAAAGATTTTTGGAAACTTGGTCTTCTGGAGTCTCGCCATCGGACTCAATAAAATCGCCCAACCGAGAATCTTCTTCTTTACCGATGGGCGTTTCTAGTGAAATTGGCAACTGCGCGGATTTAGCAATAAATCGCAACTTCTCGATGGTCATTTCCATACGAGTTGCAATTTCTTCTTCTGTGGGTTTGCGACCCATTTCTTGAGAAAGCAACTTGGTAGTTTTCTTGATCCGCGAGATGGTTTCGTAGAGATGGACTGGAAGCCTGATAGTACGAGATTGGTCAGCGATCGCTCTGGTAATTGCTTGACGAATCCACCATGTAGCGTATGTAGAAAACTTATAACCTTTTTCGTGGTCGAACTTCTCAGCCGCGCGAATCAAACCGAGACTACCTTCTTGAATCAAGTCTTGGAAGGACAAGCCACGATTCATGTATTTCTTGGCAATTGAAACCACAAGGCGCAAGTTAGATTGCACCATCTTATCTTTTGCCCTGCGACCAATATGCAGGCGATAGCGAAATGCTGGCAATGGCAGTTGTACTGCTTCTGCCCATTCTATGTCACGAGGATCGCGCTCTAACTGTTCGCAAAGTCTTTCCCGCACCCTCTCTAATTCCAGTAAATCGGCTATTTTCCGCGCCAATTCAATTTCTTCGTCTGCCCGCAACAGACGAATTCGACCAATTTCTTGCAAGTAAAGGCGAATAGAATCTTCGGTGTAGTGCTTTTTCTTGCTTTGTGTCCGACGACGCGACTTAGCGGCTTTTCCAGACTTTGCGTCGTCCTCATCAGACTGAGGCTCTAAAAACTCATCAATTTCGCCATCATCTGCGATCGGGAAGTCCTCTTCTTCATCAATTAAGAGTTCTTCTAACTCGATTTCAGGCTGATTCATCATTTCTAGATCAGGCTGATATATGCTTTCGAGTACGTTGTTAGCCTGGTTCATGCCGCGTTCCTCATGCTCCTTGCAGAATCAATTACTCAAGATGTGTTTACTGCTCTTTTTAATAGAGCTAATTGACAACCGAAAATAGGGTTTTGGGCTAATTTCCCTAAGATGTTTTCGGAACTTTTTATCCTCTTTAGTAGAGGAACTTTTTACTAAAAGTCGAAAGTCGCAGTTAATGCTACTTAAGTGCTACTTAATAACCTTAGCAAAAGTTATATGTATTGCTGTTGCAAACAACTTTTAATTGATAGGTCTACTAAAAGAATTGTCTTGATAAAAAAATTTACCGCTTCAGACAAAATATGACTTTTGGCATATTTTCCTATAAAGACTGTTCCGATTGTAGCCTGTTTCACAGAAATTGCACTCTTTTTGTGTGTAATCATCTAGTCGTTTAGTTAGGTAAGGCCACTATTATCAAAAAGATATTGAAATTGGTAGTCATACCCTTAAATTTTGCCTAAAACTTTTTGAAATTGCAGTGGCATTATCTTTACATTGGAAGGAAAATACATGCACTCTTACACTAAATTGAAAGGTAAATACACAAGCTTTTACACAATTCCTAGTATTATTCATAACTTTAATACTGAGAAATAGTGTACTTTATATTAACTTAGCCGAGAAGCATTAATACACCCATTTTTACATTTCCTTCACAAATGACAGATTCCGAATGATTGAGTGAGCCGCAGGTAGATAAAGCAAGGGTGATGATGCTTATCTTAATATCTCTAACCTGACCTATGCCAATTACCTTAACTAAGGAGCTGAGGTGGTGGCAAAATCAAGCAAATCGCGATCGATAGAGAGATAACCGATTCGGTCTTATCAACACATTAGCGCATGGCTGAGATTTCAACCCTATGAAACTTGACAAGCTGTTCCTATTGTATACAACGATATTTTAATCAATCTAGAAAGGATTTAACAGTTGGGATTGTAGATATTTGCCTATTAAAGGCAAAAATTTATCAGATACAGGCAAACAATAGTTGCTCTCCGGCAATACTGTGAAGGTATTAGCAAGTTAGTCACAAATTTTTGTCTGCTGCTAGCAATAAGAAGTTGGAACTTATTTAAAAGTCACTTCCCGTAAATGAAGTGTTAAATATAATACGCAATATTGTAACACTCAATTTTAAAGACATTTGCCACGTTTCGATCGCCACAGAAGACTAAGCTTTGCCCTTCAAGCATAACAAAGGCTCTCTGAGATTATGGAAAAAGCGAATCCATAATTTACAAAGTAAGACTTTTGCATTTGATTGTTGTGTCGCTTAAGTGGCACATTTAAACAACACTCGATTATTCTCAAACATCACTTGACAATCAACATTTTGTGTGCAATCAAACATTATAAAAAATTAAGAATTTTGATAATTTGTGATTTATGTATTCTATCAAACAATTTTCATTACTTAAAAACGCGCAAATAAACATTCCCGGTATTACTTAATACCGGGAAATATTTATATTTACTGTTTTAGCGTGGTGTTGGTGTTGATATTGGACTTGATGCTGGTGTTGGTTTTGCGTTAAAACTAGCTGGAAAATTTGGTGGCAGAATTACCTTATCAACTATGTGAACAATGCCGTTGCTGGCTGGGATATCTGCCTGAGTTACTTTAGCACCGTTGATTGCGATCGCTTTGCTAGTACTATCAACTTTGACTGTGGCGGGTGTACCCTCAAGCGTTTTGATTGGGCCAGACGTTAATTGGCTGGAAGTAATTTGTCCGGGGACGACATGGTAAGCAAGAAGTCTCACTAATTGTTGTTTATTTTCTGGTTTGAGAAGATTGTCTAAAGTACCTTTCGGTAATGCAGCGAAAGCGGCATCAGTAGGCGCAAAAACCGTGTATGGCCCTGCTGTCGTTAACTGTTCGTTTAAGCCTGCGGCCTGTACTGCTTGTATGAGGGTTTTAAATTGTCCCTGACTGGCTACCGCTTGTGCCAGTTCTGCTAAATTGCGGTTGGCTGTAGTGCTAACAGGACTAGTTGTGACGGGAGTTGGTGCGACAGGAGGAACAGTTGCTACGGGGGTTTCAGCAACGGAGGGCACAGTTGCTGTTGGCGTTTGCGTGACAGGTTGAGCGCAAGAATACAGAGTAATTAGACTTCCTACACTAAAAATAGCAAACAATGTTGTTTTTACTACGTCTTTGCTCATTTTCATACGTTTTGCGTAAAATTCCAATTAAATAGAGATTTACTGACAATAGTTAATAAATTTATAAATACAATCCCTCAGCCTAGCGACATAATTCGTAATTGACAATTAAGCTAATCTGCCCTTAAGTTGCACAATCCTTTGCCTTAAAAAGACGCGGGGACGCAATTTGAATGATTACTAGCTTATTAAGATACAAGTTTATAGGGAAATATAAAAAATAATGAGTAATTGGCAAAAACCAATTACTCATTACCAATTAATTACCAACTTCACGATTTAAATATCAACTATGCTGTTATTAGCTTGATGTTTAAATATCTAAATCTGTAAAGTTAAGTTTAGAACCGTAGGTTTCAATGAATTCACGTCTAGGCGCAACTCGATCGCCCATTAAAATTGTAAAGATGCGATCGGCTTCGGCGGCATCCTCAATTTCCACTTGCTTAAGGGTGCGGGTTTCTGGGTTCATTGTAGTTTCCCAGAGTTGGGCAGGCATCATTTCACCCAAACCTTTAAAGCGTTGGATGTTGTAGTTAGCGTTAGCAGGTAGTGTAGCAATATGCTCTTGCAATTGGCGATCGCTATAAAGATACTGTGGTACGCTGCGTCCCCGTTCTAATTTATATAATGGGGGACAAGCAATATATATGAAACCTTCTTCGATGAGCGATCGCTGGTATCTATAGAAGAAAGTTAACAGTAGTGTCCGAATGTGCGCCCCATCTACGTCAGCATCGGTCATGATGACTATGCGATGGTAGCGCAGTTGGGAAGCATCAAACTCTTCACCTTTAACGCCTAAACCAAGGGCTGTAATTAGCGCCTGTACTTCATTATTTTTATAGATTTTCGCGTCGTCAGTTTTCTCGATATTGAGGATTTTACCGCGTAGGGGTAGGATTGCTTGGGTGCGGCGATCGCGTCCTTGTTTAGCACTACCACCCGCTGAGTCGCCTTCTACAATGTAGATTTCCGACTCGCTGGGGTCGCGAGAACTGCAATCAGCTAATTTACCTGGCAATGGCGAAGATTCCAACACAGATTTGCGCCGGACTAATTCCCGCGCGTGACGGGCGGCTTCGGCAGCTTTGAAGGCTTGAATAGCTTTATCTAGAATTGAGTCCGCTATACCAGGGTGAAATTCTAGATACTCGCTGAGGACTTCTCCCACCAAAGAATCGACAATTCCGCGAACTTCGGTGTTACCGAGTTTAGTTTTGGTTTGTCCTTCAAATTCCGGATCGGGGACTTTCACAGAAATAACTGCTGTCAAACCTTCGCGGACATGTTCGCCACTCAGGTTCGGTTCATTTTCTTTAATTTTATTGCGCTTGCGGGCGATCGCATTTAATGTCCGAGTGAGAACTGCTTTTAAACCTTCTAAGTGCGTACCGCCGTCAACAGTACGAATATTATTAGCAAAACCTAGAACGTTATCTGTATAAGCATCAGTACACCACTGCAAAGAAACTTCCACTTGTACGTTGTTGCGTTCTCCCTGCACGTAGATAATTTCTTCATGCAGTGGCTGCTTCTCGCGGTTCATGTAGGCGATATATTCTTTGATGCCACCCTTGTACTCATAGGTTTCTACCTTGGGTGTATCGCTTTTTAGTAGTTCTAAACGGTTGTCGGTAAAGGTAATTTTGACACCTGCATTGAGATAAGCTAATTCCCGCAGACGACCTGCCAAGGTGATGTAATCAAACTCAATGCCAGTAGTGAAGATTTGGATATCTGGCTTAAAGGTGACGGAAGTTCCGGTTCTCGCTTCTTTGTAAGGCTTGACTTGCAGATTAGTGACTGCGACACCTCGTTCGTAACGCAACGTATGAACCTTTTTATCCCGCCAAACTGTCACCTCTAACATCTCAGACAGGGCATTAACTACAGTAATACCAACCCCGTGCAATCCCCCAGAAACTTTGTAGCCACCACCGCCAAACTTACCTCCAGCGTGTAGCTCGGTTAACACAAGTTCTAAAGCTGATTTCCCAGTTTGTGAGTGAGTATCAGTAGGAATACCCCGTCCATCATCTGTTACAGTCGCAGAACCATCAGCGTTGAGATCCACCTCTATATGAGTGCAATAACCTGCTAAAGCTTCATCAATAGAGTTATCTACCACCTCGTAAACTAAATGGTGGAGTCCTCGCGGCCCGGTAGAACCGATGTACATCCCCGGTCGTTTGCGGACGGCTTCCAGACCTTCCAGAACTTGAATCTGATCGGCACTGTAACTGCTCGTCATGTAAATTCTCCTACTGCGTGGGTTTGAAGTCGCCCAATGGCAAAAAAGTTAAAACACACCAAAATTATAACACAAAAGCCTTAATGGCGACTGTAGGGCATTTTTGTGCGAAGTTTAGGTAGGGGATGTACTCCCTAAAGTTTTTGGAATTAATTGCCTGAAAATTCCAGATTTCATTATGTATAACTATCCGTTATAAAAGCTGTGCTAATCAGTGGGGTTGAAATTGCTTAAAGTGAAAAAAAGTAAAAAAGCACCAAAATTTTAACACAGAAGCTCTGCGGGAGATTGGAGGGCAATTTTATGAGAAGTTTATATAGGGGTTGCAGTTCTGGGAAGGGCGAACAAGGGAAACAAGGAAGATAATTTCCTACTGCCGCTTTCTGCTCTTGTGACAACTGTACAGACAAGGGTTAATCGCGTCTCTACTAATGACTAAATTAATTGTGATTTGTGGTGCGACGGCGACGGGTAAATCAGGCTTGGCTTTAGATTTGGCTATGCGGCTAGGTTCTATAATTCTCAGTGCGGATTCCCGTCAAGTTTACCGTGAGTTTAATATTGGTACTGCTAAACCAACATTGGCAGAACAGAAATTAGTTCCACATTATTTAATAGATATCTGCGCTCCAACAGAGACAATGACGGTAGCCGATTACCAAGAACAAGCACAAGCTGTAATTAATTCTCCCCCTACCCCCTCATTCTCTCATCCTCCATTGCTAATGGTCGGAGGTACTGGTTTATACATCCGTTCTATTGTCCAAGGGATGAAGATTCCTAGAGTTGCACCGCATCAAGAATTGCGATCGCAGCTCGAATCTCTCGGTCAAATTCAACTCTATAGCATGTTACAACAAGTCGATGCTGTTGCCGCAAATAAAATTCATACCAACGATTCTGTGCGGACTCTACGAGCATTAGAAGTATTTTATATTACTGGAAAACCTATTTCAGAACAGCAAGGAGAGAATCCACCCGATTATCCGATTTTCCAAATAGGATTGGATTGTGATGTTGAACAGTTGCGCCTACGCATTCACAAGCGTACTGAGCAAATGATAGCAGATGGCTTAGTGGCTGAAGTAGAATATCTTTGTCAAAAATACGGTGCTGATTTACCGTTATTGAATACATTGGGATATCAAGAAATCAAGCAATATCTGGCTGGAAATATTTCTTTAGATGAAGCGAAAGAATTAATCGTTTTGCATACACGACAATTTGCCAAGCGACAATGTACTTGGTTCCGTGCATATCCACAAATTGAATGGTTTGATGCCAACGATCCCAATTTGTTAGAGAAAGTTTGGCAACGCGTACAAAACTTCCTCGACAATTCTAACTGAGAGTATCGGGATCGACCCCCAATCCTCGTAGTCTTTCTGCTAGTAATTGGGCCCGTTGTTCAGCTTGTTCAGCACGTTGTCTTTCCTGTTCAGCACGTTGACTTTCCTGTTCGGCGCGTTCATCTCCAGTTGTGAGAACAGTTCCATCCTGGTAGCACCAGCGTAACCAAACATCCTGTCTACCTTCAAATTCTCCTTGCCATAAAGTTACACCTAAACCAACTTGTTCTAACCAATTTTCTGAAGTTTCAAAGTAACGCCTTCCTCTCAGTTCATAAACGCGCAGCACTTGTCCTAGTTGCTGAGTAGGGTCATATAAGATGTAGTAACTAGCCCGCATGTGTTCATAAATTTTTAGTTTTTTTTCCAGTTCATTACCTTCTTTGTTAGAGACGATTTCGATGACAACTTCTGGAGGTTTACCAAAACGCCAAACCATATAACAACGATTTTGCTTTTCCCACCAATTTTGAGGTAGTTGGACATCTAAGCTGAGAAAAACATCGGGTACAATGGGGGGCTGAAGGTCAGTATAGTAAATACCTACGTTAGCTTCAGCTAAAAAAGTTTGTTGCTGTATAGAACTATAAAGAGAGCCAACTAAGAGACGTTGTTGTTTGGCAGATGCAAAATTGTCCACAGGCGTATCATCTTCGGTGACTAATTGGTTGGCATCTGGCACATAGAAATCATCATCATTGATTAAAAGTTGCTCAACCATGACTTTACCCACTATCTAAGAGCGCTATTTCTAGGTTAGTTGATTCAGGATATGAAAGTAGGAGCAAGGACGCTGCTACATGCTAGGTTGTGTCAAAATCTACAGAAAGGGGTTTGTAGCATCAGTATCATGATTGGATACATACTGCAACGGCGTTACAAAATTATCAATAAATTGGGATCTGGTGGATTTGGGGAAACCTATTTGGCTGAATACCCAGAGAATTTACCCGTCAGCCCCAAGTATAAATGTGTTGTCAAGCGGCTGATCAGACCCCCAACGCCAGACTTAGATACAGAAGAAAGGTTTAAGAAAGAAGCAGCCATTCTGTTCAAATTAGGTAAAGACAATCCCCAAATTCCAGAATTGTATGACTTTTTCGAGGAAAACAAAGAATTTTATCTTGTCCAGGAATTTATAGAAGGGCACGATCTGAGTAACGAAATCATTTCAGGTAAACCGTGGAGTGAAGCTCATGTAATTCAACTTTTACAAGAAATTTTAGAGGTGCTAACTTTTGTCCATGAAAAAAATGTGATTCACCGAGATATTAAACCATTAAATTTAATGCGGCGGTATTCTGATAATAAGCTTGTTTTAATAGACTTTGGGATAGTTAAAGAAATTAGTGCTTTGGGCGTGAATGCCCAAGGGAAAATAAGCAGCACAATTCCAATTGGTACTCGCGGCTATATGCCAAGTGAACAGTTTCATGGTCATCCCAAGTTATGTAGTGATATTTATGCGCTGGGGATGACGGCAATTCAAGCTTTAACTGGAGTATCACCGCAGGAATTACGAATAGATCCGGATACATTAGAAGTTGTTTGGCAAGAAAAAGCTCAAGCAAGCAACCCACTGATAGAGATTTTGACTAAAATGGTGCGATATAGTTCTCACCAACGCTATTCAGATGCATGTGAGGCGTTGCAAGCTTTAAAACAGGCTAGCTTAGTTTCATCATCTCTTGTCATTTCACCTAAGCCAATCAAAATAGTTAATAAATATGGTTATATCGACCAAACGGGACGGGTAATCATCCCAGCCCAGTTTGATGATGCTTGGAGCTTTTTTAATAATCTGGCAATAGTCAAGATTGGCAGCAAATTTGGCTATATTGACAGAATAGGGCAGCTAGTTATTCCACCGCAATTCGACGATGCTTGGTACTTTTATGAGGGATTAGCACGAGTCAAAATTGGCGAAAAATTTGCTTATATTGTCAAGAGTGGAAGAATAGTTATCCCACCCCAGTTTGATGATGCTGAGGACTTTTCTGAAGGGCTAGCACGAGTCAAAATCGGCGATAAGTTGTGCCATATTGGCAAGAGTGGACAAACGGTGATCGAGTCCGAATTTGAAGAAATTTGGGGATTTACCGAAGGGCTGGCACGAGTCAAGATAAACAGGAAATTTGGCTATATTGGCAAGAGTGGACAGCTAGTTATTCAACCCCAGTTTGATGGTGTTGGCATATTTTCTGAAGGGCTGGCACGAGTCATGATAAGCAAGAAATTTGGCTATATCGATAAGATTGGACAGCTAGTTATTCAGCTCCAGTTTGATGATGCTGGAGATTTTTTTGAAGAACTTGCAAGAGTCAAGATTAATCGGAAGTGGAATTATATTGACAAAACAGGGCAGCTAGTCATCTCAGCCCAGTTTGATAATGCTGATGACTTTTCTGATGGACTTGCAAAAGTCAAGATTAATCGTAAGTGGGGTTATATTGACAAAACAGGTCAGCTAGTTATCTCAGCCCAGTTTGATGATGCTGATGACTTTTCTGATGGACTTGCAATGGTCAATATTGGTAACCAGGAGCGTTATATAGACAAGACAGGAAGGTTTATTTGTCAAGTGTTGTGAGCGCCAATTATAACTTGTAAAGCTCCCTCGCCCCTCATCCACCCCTTAAACTGAATGCAGAAGATAGGAGCGATCGCCCTTCATTTACACTAAACTGCTATTCTTGCAACAATAGTAATTACAGCTATAGCAACCAGCCTGCAACATCTACCTTTAACTATAAAAACTATGCTTACTGAAGATAAAAAACAACGTCATTGGAAACCGATTATCAAAGCATTCGAGGCTGTGCTTGGTAAAAACGGTGTGGTGCAACGCCGTGAGGAACTTATCACTTACGAGTGCGATGGTTTAACTAGCTATCGCCAACGTCCGGCTGTGGTATTACTACCAAGAACCACAGAACAAGTGGCTGAGGCGGTGAAGATATGCAACCAATACTCTGTCCCTTTCATAGCACGCGGCTCTGGCACTGGTCTATCGGGTGGTGCTTTGCCAACTGAAGATTCTGTTTTAATTGTCACTTCATTGATGCGGCAAATCCTCAACGTTGATTTGGATAATCAGCGCATTGTCGTGCAACCTGGGGTAATTAATAGTTGGGTGACTCAAACTGTCAGTGGTGCAGGATTTTATTACGCACCAGACCCTTCTAGCCAAATTATCTGCTCTATTGGCGGTAATGTTGCCGAAAACTCTGGCGGAGTACATTGTCTAAAGTATGGTGCTACTACTAACCATGTTTTGGGATTAAAAATTGTTACGCCAGAAGGAGAAATTCTCGATTTGGGCGGAAAAATCCCGGAAATGCCAGGTTATGACTTAACAGGTATATTTGTGGGTTCTGAAGGAACTTTGGGTATTGCTACAGAAATTACTTTGCGAATTCTTAAAAGTGCAGAATCTATTTGTGTATTAGTAGCGGATTTTACAAGCATTGAAGCTGCTGGGGCAACTGTTTCTGATATTATTAGCGCGGGAATCATTCCCGGCGGTATGGAAATGATGGATAACTTCAGCATTAACGCTGTTGAAGATGTTGTAGCAACAAATTGTTATCCCCGCGATGCTACTGCGATTCTACTAATAGAAATTGATGGTTTGAATGTCGAAGTTGCAGTAAATAAGCAGCAAATTACGGAAATTTGTCAAAAGAATGGTGCGCGTTGTGTTACTTCTGCAAGCGACCCAGAAACTAGATTGAAATTATGGAAAGGACGTAAAGCTGCTTTTGCTGCGGCTGGACATTTAAGCCCCGATTATTACGTCCAAGATGGTGTAATTCCCCGGACTCAGTTACCATATGTTCTTCACGAAATTTCAAATTTAAGCGAACAATATGGTTATCGTATTGCCAATGTATTTCATGCTGGTGATGGCAATCTTCATCCACTCATTCTTTACGATCGCTCCATACCTGGAGCATTAGAGCAAGTAGAAGAAGTTGGAGCACAAATTCTCAAACTTTGTGTCAAAGTTGGCGGTAGCATTTCTGGAGAACATGGTATTGGTGCAGATAAAAAATGCTATATGCCAGAAATGTTTAGTACTGCCGATCTAGAAACTATGCAATGGGTAAGGCAAGTATTTAATCCTCAAGGTTTAGCGAATCCTGAGAAAATATTTCCTACACCCCGTACTTGTGGTGAAGCAGCAAGTGCTGTAAGTGCCAAGCAGTTTGAAGGAGTAGAAAGATTTTAATTTTGGATGCGATCGCTAATTGTTAATAGTTAACATTTTTGTTGAAGTGATGCGTCAGTTTTCTCCGGAAAAATTGATGATATCTTCACATAACCCGGAAGAATGCTAATTCACTTTGTAGTAATCAGTATTCCTCTAAAATAAAGTCAAACCCACAAATGAATTGGTTGACTAGAAGTGGTTTTATCTACTTGCTGTGCTTGGATTTGATATTATGCTTAACAGCATTTTCTGTTCCTTTACACTCAGATTATTACCAACAAAAAAGCCTACCAACTACAACAGAAATTCGTGGTGTTTGGCTAACTAATGTTGCTAGTGGTGTACTATTTGTACCTTGGGGAATTGACCGTGCTATCAATCAATTATCGGCACTTAATTTCAACACGGTTTATCCTGTAGTTTGGAACCGAGGACATACTTTTTACAAGAGTGCTGTTGCTCAAGTTGTTACAGGTTCAGATGCTCAACCTTTTTTGAATTTAATGCACGGCGGACAGGATGTTTTAACAAAGCTAGTAAATCTTGCTAAACCTCAAAATTTAAGTGTCATTCCCTGGTTTGAATACGGTTTTATGACACCGTTTAATTCAGAATTAGTAAGGCGTTATCCTGACTGGTTAACTAAGGGGCAAAAAGGTATAAATTCTATCAAAGAAACTCCTTTGGAGGAAGTAGACAATGGCTTGACACATAAGCAGGCTTGGCTGAATCCTTTACATCCAGAGGTGCAGAACTTTATCCTCAAATTAGTTGTGGAAGTTGTCAGTAATTATGATGTAGATGGGGTTCAGTTTGATGACCATTTCGGAATGCCAGCACAGTTTGGCTATGACTCTTTCACTATCGACCTCTACCGCCGAGAACATCAAGGCAAAAGCCCACCAAATAATGCGTTTGACTCAGAATGGATGCGTTGGCGAGCCAATAAAATTACTGATTTTATGGCAAAAATCTACAAATCAGTGAAAGCAGTAAAATCTAATGCCAAAATATCACTATCCCCAAACTCACAGGCTTTTGCTTATAAATACTACTTGCAAGATTGGGAAAGTTGGGTAAAAAAAGGTTTGGTAGACGAGTTAATTTTGCAGGTATATCGAAACGATAAAAGTGGTTTTATCGCTGAATTGGATAGACCAGCGTTAAAATTGGCTCGTACTCAAATTCCCGTAGCCATTGGTATTTCAACAGGAACATTACGTAATCCTGTTAAAATTGCTCAAATTCAAGAACAAGTAGAAATAGTGCGCGATCGCTCTTTTGTTGGCATATCCTTTTTTTACTGGGAGAGTTTGTGGGGTTACATTGCACCCGAATCACCCCGACAGCGACGGCGGGTTTTCTTTGAGATGTTTGCCAATAAAGCTATCAGACCTTTATTACCAAAAAAGGTTTGATGCTATTAATACTTTGCTAAAACAAAATTAAGATTTAAATTTCTGTGGATTATAGCTAATTTTAGCAGTACAACGCAATAGTTACTGTATACTCAGTATTGGTTTAAACAATTAATCGGAATCTTAATGACAAATTCTGTACCTTTTTCTAGAGTAGATAAAAAGCTAATTTCTCCGCCATGTTTTTTCACGATAATGTCATAGCTTATAGATAATCCTAGTCCAGTACCTTTACCAACAGGTTTAGTAGTAAAAAAGGGATCGAATAACTTAGAACTAACTTTTTCATCAATCCCTAAGCCATTATCTTGAATACTAATCTTAATCGATTTTTCGTCAAATAATTCTGTTTTAATTTTAATTTTTAGGCTTTCAATAGTTAATTCTTGATTTTTAGATTCTGGGAACTTGTTTGCTGAGGAATATCTGTATTTGTATGAATCTTCCAGTGCATCTATGGCATTATTAAGAATATTCATGAATACTTGATTAAGTTTACCTGAATAACAAGTTATTTGAGGAATTAAACTATACTCTTTAATAACTTGAATTTCTGGGCGCTCATTTGTTGATTGGAAACGATGTTGTAATATCATTAAGGTACTATCTATTCCTTGATGAATATCAACTTCTTTAATATCTGCTTCATCTAATCTAGAAAAATTACGTAGTGATAGGACAATTTCTTGGATGCGCTTTGTTCCTGTCATCATGGATTCAAAGATGCGATCGCAGTCTTGGATAATAAAATCAAAATCCATGACTTCAATTTTATTTTTAATTTCTGGAGGATTGTTAGGTAAATGATTTTGATAAAGTTTTATTAGTTCTAATAATTCTTCAAGATACTTTTGAGCATAGTAAAGATTACCATAAACAAAGTTAATGGCATTATTAACTTCATGAGCAATACCAGCAACCATCTGACCCAAACTAGACATTTTCTCAGCTTGGATCAGTTGAGCTTGGGTAAGTTGTAATTCATTTAATGTTTCTGTTAAAGCTTTTGTACGTTCCTGGACACGAATTTCTAATTCTTCGTTCGCTTTTGAGAGGGCTGTTTCTGCTTGTTTGCGTTTTTGAATTTCTTTGGATAATTCATCTAGTTTTTTATTCAAAAGTACAAAATTACTACTAGCGATCGCGCGATTTTCCAAACGTAGGAGAATCAAAGCTGATGACTCAGGAGACAATGGTTGAATGACTGCGCCCTGGCTACGACATACTAACGTTTGCCCATCATTTTTACGTATAGTCAGAGTGCCAATAACCATTGCTCTACTGATCGAACAAGCTTGCAAATACTTGACTAGATCGTTAGTAGGTTCAGTAACCAAATCAAAAAGCATTCTTTGTTTCAATTCCTGACGGCCTAATCCCAATAAAGTAGCTGCTGGTTGATTGCCAGCTAATAGCTGACCATCACTGTTCACCATCAGTAAAGGTTCTGGTAAAACTCTGGCAAATTCAAGAAACTGTTCGGGAGTCATAGGTTTCTAATTTGAGAGTTTATTTATAATTTGCAAAACGCCACGAAGTCAAAAGATTAAGTATATTTATTACTTAATCTTTTGCTGTGCTTCTAGTCCTTGAAAGTATTCTCGACCTTCTGCATCTTCTGATTCTTCTGTAAGTTTGAGATAAACAACTACTCTGCATCCAGCAGCACCTTCTGCTATGGTTTCTTGCAATTCTACTTTGGCATATCCAAGATTATTAGCTGCGATCGTGCCAAAAACGTTTGAGGTCATCATACACATAGCAGGGCGATCGTTTACTTTTTCGCCAAAGGGGCAAGTACGATTTCCAAAGACAATTTTTTCTTCGTTTTGCTCAATAACGTAAAAGTTGCCTTGAATTCGTCTTTTCAAATCGACCAAAACAGCGGCAACTTGCTCGGAGGAAAGATGGGAAACTTCTAAAGCAGACTTATAATCTTGGTCGATCTGCCTACCCATTCTTTCCCCAACTACACTAATAAATCCAGAAGCTTCTTCTAGTCCAATTACTTGCTGTAAAGTCCCAGATAATTCGCGGATTAATGTGCGTAAGAAAATATCTCGCTCCAAAGGTATATCTAGAGCGTCTATTGAGTTCTTCAGGGAATTATTCATAAATTATGCTAATGCAGTTTTGAAACTACAGTCTTAGAATTCCCCAAGATATTGCTAAAATAACTACTTTACCGTTTAACTATTACAGCCCAGCGAAAAGCAATTATGAAGAAGAATTCAGAATCAATTTCATCCTGAATTCTAGCTTATGACTCCTGAATTCTGTTTTAAAAACGTAATTTTACGGTGCTAGCCTAGTATTATTTTTGACTAAATCTAACCGGGATAATGCACTTGTGGCTGATTCGCGTACATAGGAGTCGGCAGACTCATCATTAACAAGTGCCGTGAGTATCTCTGCTCCCCGACTATCGCCAATGGTAGCGAGGGCATTGACGATCGCTACTGCCAGCGCTACGTTATCTGTTGTCTCTAGAGTTTCTATTAAAATGTCTTGACCGGAAATACCAATCTCACCCAGAGCCATGACGGATGTCAGACCAACAACGGGATTGGGGTCATTGAGTGCAGTCTTTAATCCTTGCAAAGCTTCGTCAGGAAAGGTAACGTCTGGATAGTTGACAGCGATTTGAGTTAGACCTTTGGCACAACTGCTTTGAATGGTGACATTATTACTGCTCAACAATAGCTCAACCAATGGCAGGGTAGCATCTGGGCCGATAATACCCAATGCTTTAACAGCTGCCCGCCGATAGGTAACGTCTTCCTCTCCTAAAATATCTATCAGTCGAGGAATGGTAGTTTCATCGAGGGTTTCTGCGAGTTCTAGCGAAGCTCGTTCCCGTAAGTGAGGATTGGGATGTTTTAGTTGTTGAAAAAGATGGTCTTGAGTCATGAGTAATTAAAAATGAAAAATTAAAAACTAAAAATTGAATGGGCTTTTGCACGAATTAACCAGTCTTGGTCGTTGACAGCGATTTCGCGAGCGCTGGTATCGCCGAGTTTCTCTAATGCCATTAATGTGGCATATTTTAAATCCCAAATTTTTGTTTCTAGGTTTTTTTTCAGTTCGGGAATGGCCCTTTGGTCGCAAATTTCAGCCAAAGCGATCGCTGCTGCTGTTCGAGATTTCTGATACTGTGGTTGAGGGTTATGTAATGCTTCAACGAGCAAATCGTAGGCGGGGGCATGTTTGAGCCAGCCGAACAGCTTCATAACGTGGAAATGTGCCCCATAATCGTTGTTAGCTTCTTCTGCATAGGTAGCAAAGAGTGCGGCTGGTGCGGCATCTGAATGCTGTTCGAGAATAGTCTTGGTTGCTAGATAACAGCGACCAAAGTCTGTTTCATATAATTGCCGCACGAGAAATGGTAAGGCGGGGGGTTGGTCGTAGACATGCACTAAATCCAAATCGCTGGGATGGTCGCGCAATGTTTGCTCTAAATAAGGTTGAATATCTGCAAAGGCAATCGCTCCTTCAGGAACTCCAATATCTGCTAACATCCTTATCCCCCGCAACCGAAAGACAAGGGATACCGGACATCGGGCAATGTTGGGAATAGCGTCGTAGTATTTGGCATCGATCAAATCTTGGATGGACAGCCGACGAGCAAGCACGTTTGGGTGTTGCAACATTGCCACTACTTTCGCCATATGGGTATAGTCTCTCGTAAAACGACAGACTGCTGCGATCGCTGCACTTGCTGTAGGTGCGTCATCGGCATCTACAAATTTGCGAATTCTTTCTAAAGCTGGTTTGTAGTCTAACTTTGTTAAGGTGTGAATAATCACACGATAGGTTTGCCCTGGCTTGTCCAGCAGTTGAGCAACTTCTTCAAGAATATCTGAGTCTTGAGTACCGATTTCTGCGATCGCCCAAACTGCATTTTCCACGGTGTAGCAGTCTTCATCTGCCAGACAGGTGCGAATTACGGGTAAAGCTTGCGTCGCTTGTAGTCGCCCTAAACTCTCTACCGACTTTCGTCGCACGATGCGGTTATCTAATGAAGGTTCGGTTTTTTGTACTGCTCGCATCAGGGCATTAATTGAGCGCTCTGTTGGAAAGTTTACTAAATGAGAAGCGGCGATGTAGCGGGAATCATCCTCATTTACTTGGTCTTGAGGCGTATCTAAAATAGCAATAGCTTGGTCTTCTGTGAGATTAAAAATATTAAAAAAGCGTTTATCCATAAAATTAATGGTGTAGGGGTGCAGGGGTATAGGTGAAAGTAAGGGGATATTAACAATGTAAGTGAAGATTATTTTTTTCTACACCTTACATCCTTACACTCCTATTTCTACACAAAAACAAGCCTGGGGATTCTTTGCCAGTACTCAACCTTACTAGGTAAAGCAACACGCCAAGAGTCCTCAGGCTTGTAGGGTAATTTTACCCTGTCACAAACTTACAAGTATGGCAATTTGACTATGACAAAGAGTTGATTGCGTAGTCGAGAAGAGCATTGTACTCAACCAGTGCTTGAGCAGACAAGTCACGAGGAGCGCAACCGCGATTACGAGCAAATGTCAATGCTTCAACGTAAGGAGCAGTTGGCAAGCCTAAAGCACGATATACTTCGCGCTGACCAGCAATACCCCACTCATCCAATGGACCTGTACCACCAACTACTAAGCTGTATTGGATCAGGCGCAAGTAGTGCTTGACATCACGCAGGCACTTATCTTTGAAAACCTGACTGGAATTAGCTTCACCAGAATTGTTCAGGTAAGGATACTTCTTGATAGAAGCATCGTAAGCTTCTTTAGCAACTGCATCAAGATTGTTAGCTAGCTTTTCAGCAGCTTCTAGACGAGCAGCTGCACGCTGAATGCTACCTTGAACTGACTCTAGGTCGGAGCTAGTAGGAAAACGACCAGCTGCATCAGCAGCTCCAATCACGGTGGTAAGAACTGATTTCATGCTTATATCTCCCAATGGATGTTATCAGAAGTCTTGGTAATTGTTTTGAAGCTTGAGTTGGAGTTGAAGTTTCTAACTCTTAAGTCTATTGAAGACTAGCTCAAAGCTGAAATAACGCGATCGAAGTAGCTAGCTGCTTCAGAGGTCAATGCAGAGCAGTCACCTTGGGGAGAACCCATTTTACGGAATCTCTTACCACCGTTAGCTTCGGTGTTGGTGTCATTGATGTGAGCAAGAGAACTAGCTTTCATGATTTGAACGGCACGCACGCTGGAGGTGGTGGGTACGCCCAAAGCAGCATAGGTTTCTTTCAAGCCGTTCAAAGCACGATCGTCGAGAACGGAAGCATCACCAGAAAGCAACGCATAAGTAATGTAGCGAAGGAGGATTTCACCATCACGCAAGCAAGCAGCCATGCGACGGTTAGGATAGCAGTTACCACCAGCTTGGATCAAACCTTGGTTTTCGCAAACGATACCAGCTACTGCGTCAGAAACGATACAGCTAGCGTTGCTAGCGATCGCGTTAACAGCATCCAAGCGCTTGTTACCTTCAGCAATAAACTTCTTCAGTTCTCCAATTCCGCTGGTGCCGACGGTGGTAGTGCTTGCGTCTGCTGCGACTACAGCTCTAGAAAAAGCATCAAGAACCATTGAGCTCTCCTTGTTAGTAAATCAGGATATCGCCTGTCGTTGGACAAGACATATAGAACATAAAAGATGACGGGTATCTCAGTCTCAGTTATGAGAAACAAAGCAACAATCCTTAACATTCATCAAACAACCCCCAATCAGACTTTCCTGATTGGGGGCAATAAAAATAACGATTTCTACATAAATGAAATACGGCTAACTTAAGCAAGCCAGCAACTTTAACTACTTTCGATTTGAAGTTTCAGATTTTTTCTCTCATCTCAAAATCCCTAATCTCAAATCGATTAACTCCCTAAGTGGGAACAGATTACAGACAATCAAAAACCTCTATAAATAATTCAAGACCAGGGATTAGCACAACAAGGGTAGATTGCGCCTATCAAAAAAAACATGGCTAAACTTGTTTGAGCAAATGCTTAATGACGTTTTCTTTGATCATCAGTTGTCGCAAAACCTCTAGAAGAAACGTCTGAGATTGCTCTTGGCTTAACCCCTTAACCTGCTCTTCGTACACTTTGAGGTTAAATTTTTGCTCTAAGCTAAGTCCTGTTGGCATATCCATAGTTTTTACCTCCGGCTTTTTGCAATAATGCTTCTTTCATCTTCCTAGATTTAGGTTAACAAAAGTAACACCTACTTGACAAGTAGACTCTTTTAGACGTTTCCGAATAAAAGCACCTAACTAATTAAATTTATACAAGTAGTATTCAGAGATCGCATCTAGAAGATGATGGATTATGAGAGTGTCTCAAGGAGTAGGGAGCGGGGGAAGCCTGACAGGTGTAGGTTTTTTACAAAGATGTGAGTATTCAGTCTGTGAGTCAGAAAATAAAAGTAGAAAACCGGGGTGTGGATAAGACTCAAATGCTAAAAAATGAGTATCTCAAACAGTGGACACGCATAGTATCAAAGAAGAAGCCACATCTGTCGATCCCCCAAGTGGTGGGGCTGGCGACATGAAGTTTTGGCATGGTAATGCCTAAATCAAGTAGCTTGAGTAAAGTATCGCAATTCATCGCCAGAGTGAATCAAGAAAAAGCCTCATCGGTACGTCACTTTGGTACGGCTTACGTCCTTCTACTGAATGCGTGTTAAATCTGATGGCTGGCAGTGGCATAATACCCGTTTGCTTGACTCACAACGTGCCGAGCGTTTGTGGTTAGCGATCGCTCTTTCCACACTTTGGATGGTCATGCTTGGCGGCGAGGCTGAAAATCTATCCTCTCTCCCTCCAGTTCCCTGTGCCAAAACATGTACTATCAGGGTAAATTGTCAATATTACTGAACTCAGGGTGTTATTCTTTCAAGTAAAATTTTGCGTAAATATTGCAATTTTTACTAATGATTTCCTTATCTAAGTTTCTCAAGGAAAAGCAATGGACTTATGTAGCAGTGCTTTTGTTATTGCTACTACTGTTGGTAATCGGAGGAGTTCCCGGATACTTAACAGGACGCTGGCAATGGAAGCAACCGCCGCCTGTAGTAAACCTTAAGGAATTGAAACAGATACGAAAAGCAGGATTAACGCTTTCTGGTTGGCAAACTGTTGAACAAACAGAACAATCAATCGGCGAACATAAATGGTCGTTACAAATACTTAAGAAAGCAGATTCGCAAACCCAAGCAATACTGCTTTTGTTGCCACAAAACGGGCCGATGGATCAACCAGAGGTAGAGTGGACTGAGGTTAACGGTTGGGGAAAGTCTCGCTGGGGACAATGGGATATAGCTCAATATCGTTCTGCTAAATTGACTATTAAATATCCGGCTGCGGGGTCAAATATTGAAGCTAGAGTTAAAGCTAGGTTTTTTCGCGTTTCCACACAACAGGAAACCTTTGCTGCTTTGCAATGGTATGCATTGCCAGATGGAGGAGATACATCACCAATACATTGGTTCTTAGCAGATCAAATAGCACAATGGCATAAGCGTCGCACTCCTTGGGTGGCTGTGAGTATTCTCATTCCGATTGAACCTTTAGGGCAAGTGGAAACAGCTTGGCCTTTAGCCCAGTCTCTTGGTGAAACTGTACAAGCTACATTAATGGCAGGTCCTTTAGCAAACACTTCACAAGTGCCTTAAAAATGTCGGAAATATCAAAAAATATCCTATATTCTCGCGATCGCAAATTTGCTCTATCAGTTGAAAGTTTACTTCATCTTAAGTGCAAAGTTAAAAGCGGCACAATAAAAATAGACATTCAAGATACTTCCAAAGTAGAATAACGATTCTGCGGGCCCAATTCTGAATTCAGCTTTACTGTACTAATGTTGATAGTTTCCAGTTTTCATCTGCGTGTATTCAGCGCCCTGTGTTTTCTCAGTTTTCAGGTAGGTGTTTTCTTAACAGCTACTAGCCAAACTGTTGTTGCTCAAGCTTTACCATCTCCAGGATCGCCACAACAACCTGCTTCATTTCCGCCAAGTGCTTTCCCAGAGCAATCTCCAGGGCGAATACCTTCACCGCCAGCAAGTAACGAGGTTGTACCTTCAAATACCAATGAAGAATCTCCTCAATTCAATCGCTACCTTTTAGGGTCGGGAGATGTTATTAGTGTTGTATTTCAACGCCCTACTGGTGCTTACCGTTTAGGTGCAGCAGATATTATCTCCGTCACAGTTCAACGCTTTCCAGATTTGAGTTTTCAATCTCAAATTAATCCAGAAGGTAACATTACTGCACCACTACTCGGTACAGTTTCGCTACAAGGTTTAACTTTGCAGGCAGCACAAGAAAAAATTCGCTTGTTGCTCAATCGTTATGTTATCGATCCTGTAATAGTTTTATCTCTCACAGGGCAGCGCCCAGATTTGAGTTTTCAAGCCCAAATTAATCCAGAAGGCAATATTGTTGTGCCGCAAGTGGGAACAGTATCTATAAAAGGCTTGAGTTTGGAAGAAGCACAAGAAAAAATTCGCTTGAGTTTAAGTAGCGTCATGGTCGAGCCGATGTTATCGGTATCGCTGGTGTCGCCACGACCAGTTCAAGTGACGATTACTGGAGAAGTATCTCGACCAGGAATTTATCCTGTTGCCTCGACAACACCCCGCGTTGCTGATGCTTTATTTTCAGCTGGTGGTTCTACAATGTCCGCAGATTTGCGGCAAGTACAAGTGCGGCGGAAGTTGCTGGACGGTTCTGTAATTTCACAAAATCTTGACCTATATACAGCATTGCAAAATGGCAATTCGCAGCCTAATTTACGCCTGCAAGACGGCGATGCAATAGTTGTACCGCGTCGGGAAGTCGGTACTGACGACAATTATGACCGAAATCTAGTAGCGCGTTCGTCCTTGGCAATACCACAGATTAAAGTCCGAGTTTTAAATTATGCTGCGGGCGGAATTATTGTGCAAGCGTTGCCAAATGGTAGTACTTTCGTAGATGCTTTAGGAGGAATTAATTTAGATGCTGCCAACCTCCGGAATATTTCTCTAGTTCGCTTCGATCCCGAACGAGGTCGAGCCGTTACTCAGAAACTAGATGCCAAAAAAGCTCTTTCAGGTGATGCGACTCAAAACATAGCACTCCAAGATAATGATGTTATTGTTGTTGGTCGAAACCTGATTACTAGAATTACTAATCTCTTAGGTACTATTACTCGGCCTTTCTTCGATGTCGAAAGCTTTATCAACTTCTTTGACTACTTTGGTGGAAAGAGGTAGGAAAGACAACAGAGCAGGGAAAGATAAAGAAGTAGAGGAGGCAGGAGAAGAATAATAACAACTGACAACTAACAACTAACAACTGACAACTAACTATTATTTATATGTGCTTCTGCCATGACCCCACCAATTGTTAAGCGCTATCTTATTGCTTTTGAAAAGTATAAATGGATTGGATTAGCCAGTTTTGCTTTAGTTGTAGCAGGGTCAACGGTGGTGGCCATACAGCCAGAACCACCGGCTAGCTATGTAGCTGATGGCGCACTTACCTACAATCGTCCACCAGTTTCTTTTTCGGCAACAGGTACTGAAATTCAGCAACAAGGCCAAGAATTAGGCGAACAAGTTTTGCTATCAGACCAGATTATCGAAACTGTGGCAGCAAAGGTCAATGTTAAGCCGAAAACTATTGGTACGAATGTTGCTCTGAAATTGCCAGAAAAAGCCAAACCGGGAGAAACAGCATCTACAATTATTGACCTGAAATATAAAGATACCGACCCCAAGCGTGCCCAACAGGTATTGCAGGAATTAATGCAAACCATGATTCAACTGAGTGGTGAGATTAATACAGGGCGACTAAGAGCAATTATTCAAAAAATTAATGAACGCTTGCCGCAGGTGAAGTCAGAACTACAAGCAGCGGAGAAGAAGCTAGAACAGTACGATCGCATCCAGCGACCAGCTATATTAGCAGCTGAGAATGGTAGTTTGCTAAATGCAGTTACTCTCAGCCAAGGTCAGCAACGGCAAATTCAATTCACTATTTCTGGGATTGATGCCCAAATTCGCAGTTTGCAAGATAAATTAGGTTTAAATGTCAGCCAAGCTTATGTTTCTTCTGCTTTAAGTGCCGATCCGATTTTGATTCAATTGCGCGGGCAAATTTACCAAACAGAATCACAAATTGCTTTGCTGCGTAAAGATTTGCGACCAGAACACCCAACGATGATTCAATTGCAGCGTCAAAAACAAGCGACTGAGGAATTACTCCAACAACGAGCAGCTGAGGTAATCGGGGGTGGCGGGACGGCAGCGCCTCTAGCTGGAAGTGTTACAGGTATCCGCGCTCAAAGCAATTTAGATCCCGCAAGGCAGCAGTTAGCAAACCAGATGGTAGCTTTGCAAACTCAGCGAGAGACGTTGCAACAACAATTAACCGAGCAAATTCGTGATGAAGCCAGGTTGCGGTTCGAGTATTCTCAGATACCAAATAAGCAATTAGAGCGATCGCGTTTAGAACAAGAAGTAGGGCTGAAAAAAACAGTCTACGACCAAATGCAGGCAAAGCTTACCGATGCTCAAACAGCAGAAGCAGAAACCGTCAGTAGTCTCAGTGTTGCTAGAATTCCTACTGTGATGATGGACCCCAAAAAACCTAAGAGCGTACCTGTCACTTTAGGGGTTGGTGGTTTCTTAGGATTAATAGTTGGTGGTGGTGTGGTCTTTTTGTTGGGGTCGCTGGAAGGTACTTTCAAAACTCAGGAAGATATTCGCGACAGTCTCAAGCAGCGGGAAGTTGTGCTGTTGGGAGAAATACCTTTAATGCCAGTGGACGATCTGGATAAAGATGCGATCCCAGTGGTATTTTCCCCGGATTCTCTCTATTTAGAGTTTTATGAAAAATTCCGCAGTAATTTGCGCCGGATTGGTGGTAATAAATTGAAGGTTTTATTGATTAGTAGCACTAGCAGCCAAGAAGGTAAGACAACGAGTGCTTACAACTTGGGCGTAGCTTGCGCGCGTGCTGGCAAAAGAACTTTAATTATTGAAACAGATTTGCGATCGCCTTCTCGCTCTGCTTCTTTAAGGGTTACTCCTGACCCCGAAGCTACTATCGAACCCCTGCGCTATTACGCTAGGTTGAGCGAATGTATCCGCTTAGTTCCGGATGTCGAAAATTTATACATTATTCCCAGTCCCGGCCCCGTGCGTCAATCTGCTGCTATTTTAGAATCTAGCGAAATGCGACGGCTGATGGAAGATGTGCGAGAACGTTATGATTTGGTTTTATTAGATACTAGTCCCTTGAGCTTATCTAACGATCCTTTATTAATTCAACCTTACAGCGACGGCATTGTATTAGTAGCGCGACCGAATTATACCCAAGAAAATATGTTAGGTGAAGCGATCGATCAATTAGTTGAATCGGAATTAGGGCTGTTAGGAGTTATTATTAATGGTGCTGATATTATTGTTGCTGCGCCTCCGTCTGTGGAACCCGCTGCAAATTCATCTCAACCAAAACCGGAAATTGAAGACGCAGAAGAAGTTTCAGTTAGTGCCAGCAATAACTAAGAATCATCAGAGTAGTTTGGTTCGATGAAAGCGATCGCTTTTCTCAGTCTACCCTAGCAGTTAGACAGGTAATTAGGCTGACTCACATCTTGCATCTAGAAATAGAGATGTCAAATCCACAACTACGTGCAAGGTGAGTAAGGCGTTCAATGTTAAATAAAAGGGAGTAGGGAGTAGGGAAACTAAGCCGCCCCCTTCGGGGCGGGGTTTCAACCTATCTTGTGCAATACAAGGATTTTTCGCGCCACTTGCGGGCGAGGCTTTAACCTTTTTCGGGGCTAATTTCTTCCCCTACTCCCTACTCCCTACTCCCCACTCCCGCCCCGAAGGGGGGTAAAAAATCGCGGCTCAAAATTTAGTAACGGTGATATAGTTACTCTAATCGGTTCTGATGGGGAGCAGCCATCGGACGCAAGGGGGAAAGTTCGGTGCAAATCCGGCGCTGTCCCGCAACTGTAAACCTAAAATAGGTGAGTCAGGATGCCCGCCGGTTAGAATCAATTGGTTTACATAAATCTGCGAGGTACAGATTATGAAAAGAAAACAGGCTTTAGTAAGTCTAACCCTAATGGGAGTTATCAGTTTTTATCTGGTAGTTGGTTTACCCAAACCCGCCTACGCCATGCACATTATGGAAGGTTTTTTACCAGTGCAATGGGCAATTTTTTGGTGGGTTGTGGCATTACCGTTTTTTCTATTAGGATTGCGTAGTCTCAATCGCATTACCCAAACTAACCCACAACTAAAACTACTACTAGGCTTGGCTGGTGCTTTCACTTTCGTGCTGTCAGCGTTGAAAATCCCTTCCGTCACAGGTAGCTGTTCTCATCCTACGGGGACGGGGTTAGGTGCGGTGCTGTTTGGCCCCCTTACTATGTCGGTTTTGGGTGGTTTAGTATTGTTGTTTCAAGCTTTGTTACTGGCGCACGGTGGCTTGACGACATTGGGTGCAAATGCTTTTTCGATGGCGATCGCCGGGCCATTTGCAGCTTACTGGATATATAATTTGACAATCAAGTTGGGTGGTAAACAAAAAATCGCCATATTTCTAGCAGCAGCGATCGCTGATTTACTCACCTACGTTATCACTTCTATCCAACTGGCCCTAGCTTTTCCTGCACCTGTTGGTGGGTTTATCGCTTCATTTACCAAGTTCGCCGGAATTTTTGCCATAACTCAAGTCCCTCTAGCAATTAGTGAAGGATTGCTAACTGTATTGGTGTGGAACTGGCTGCAATCTTATAATCCGCAAGAATTAGAATTGCTGAAATTAATCAAACGGGAACCCCAAGGAAATGAATCAGTCTAAAAAAGGGTTAAGTAACTGGCTGTTGGTAGTAGCTGTATTAGCTTTAGCAGTTGCACCGTTAATATTTGTACGTGGTGGAGAATTTGCTGGTTCTGATGACAAAGCCGAAAAAGCAATTACTGAAATACAACCTGGATATAAACCCTGGTTTAAATCGTTTTTTGAACCTGCTAGTGGAGAAATAGAAAGTTTATTATTTGCTTCGCAAGCGGCTTTGGGTGCTGGAGTCGTTGGTTATGCAATTGGGTTATATAAAGGACGTTCCCAACAACAAAAACGTGAAGAATGAGCCTGCAAATAGATACGTTAGCTTACACTAATCGACTGCGAAGATTGCCACCAGAACATAAACTGATTTTTGCATTTACTACTCTTGCTATTTCCCTTGCAACCCATCCGCTAGTGCAAATTTTGATAACGCTTTGGATGAGTACTTGGACAGTTGTTTATGCCAGAATTCCGGCTGGGGTTTATTTTCGATTGTTAATGTTCACCATAGTTTTTTGTTTGACAAGTTTACCAGCCCTAATGGTGAATGGAGTTACCATTACTGATTTACAAAGCGTCAAATTAGATTCGTGGTATGGACTAACTCTCGGACACTTCTATATTTATATCAGTCATAATGGCAGTATCCAAGCATTGGGAATTTTAACTAGAGCATTAGCTTCTGTTTCTTGCTTATATTTTCTCATGTTAACTGTCCCTTTCACAGAGATATTACAAACTCTACGTTACTTACGATTTCCAGTGCTGTTAACCGATTTATTGTTACTAATGTATCGGTTTATTTTCATTCTGCTGAACACAGCCAATGAATTGTGGACAGCACAAAATTCCCGTGGTGGCTACCGCACTCTTGCTATTAGCATGAAAAGTTTAGCAATACTCATCGGACAACTATTACAGCGAACCTTACAACGATATAATCAGTTCTCTCTCGGACTAGAAGCACGGGGTTTTGTGAGTGAATTTCGAGTTTGGCATCCCCGTCGCTATCGTCCTCAATTACGATATATCATCGAAGCCATTTTCGGCTGTGTAGTATTAATAGTATTGGACTTTTGGCGAAATGCAGGAATATTTACTCGAATTTGAGCAGATATATTACACTTATTCAGGCGCACAACAATCAGCTTTGAATGGTCTAACATTGAAGATTCCATCAGGTAAAAGGTGTGCGTTAATTGGTCAGAATGGTTGTGGTAAAACAACACTATTCTTACTAGCTAATGGTCTATATAAACCTGATTATGGCATTGTCCGGTGGCGTGGTGAACCGTTAAATTATAACCGAAATTCTCTTGGTAAATTACGGCAGAAGGTCGGGTTAGTATTTCAAGATCCAGAACAACAATTAGTAGCTTCTACTGTTGAAGAAGATATATCTTACGGTTTGTGTAATTTAGGTTTACCAATACCCAAAATTAAAGACCGAGTAGAGCAAGCATTAGTTGAATTTGAACTAACTACTTTAGCAGAAAGACCAGTACATCATCTGAGTTTAGGGCAAAAAAAGCGAGTTTCCATAGCAGATGTGATGGTACTACAACCAGAACTGTTGGTGCTGGATGAGCCTACTGCCTATTTAGATGTAAAACATACTCGTAATTTAATAGCAACTCTGAAAAAAATTCATCAAAATGGAACTACTTTAGTAATGGCAACTCATGATTTAGATTTAGTCTATCAGTGGGCAGATTGGGTTTTTGTTATGGATAAAGGACGATTGATGCTAGAAGGTAAACCTCAAGATGTATTTAGCCAGCGAACACTTTTAGAAGAATTAGAGTTAGGCATACCAATGATATATAAGATGTTAGTTGATGGATTATCTGGTGAGTCAGGAGTAGTTAGAGAACGAGTGCAACAACGAATATTAGAATTATTTTAGGATTTGTCTAATTCTACAGTTAGAGAGAACTACAATTCATGCTGAATTCTAACGAATGACATATATATTCTATATAGATAAACAATTCAAAAATTTAACTAGCTCATACAATGAATGATGAGCATATACAGTTTTGTTATTTGTGATCCGCCATAAAACTTGTTCTGAGTTTGATATCACTTCTACTGAAATTTGTGTTGGCTTAACGTTTTGAACAACAGAGAAATTTTCACATTGTTTAACCCTAAAGCCAACTCTTTGTAAAGCGCGAATAGTCCACTCAACAACAATTCCCTCATCAGCTATTAAATTAATTTCGCCTTTGTGGGATGTATGAAGATAAAAATCACCAGAATTAACGTCAAACTCTACGCCTTCACTGTTGAAAGTATCAGCAAATGCACCACTCAAGACCAAATCTTCTGGTGCGCCAATATGTAAAATTCCATTAGTTGTTAATAGCCAAACTTTATCCGCTAGACGCAAAGCCAAATCTAAATCATGGGTGGAAAGGAGAATTGCTTGATTAGTTTCCCGTGTTAACTGACGTAACAATTGCATAATTTCTACTCGTCGCGGTAAATCTAAAAATGCCGTTGGTTCATCCAGCAACATCACCGTAGGCGACTGCGCCAAAGCACGCGCAATCATAATTTTTTGACGTTCGCCATCACTGAGTTCCTTCACTTGACGTTGTGCTAAGTGTACTGCTCCTACAGACTTTATCGCCCAATGTACAATAGCCTCATCTTCTGATGTCAAATTTCCCCACCAGTTAGTGTAAGGATGTCGTCCCAAACTCACCAGAGTATAGGCTGATAGCATTCCCACATCAACTTTCTCGGTAAGTACCAAACTCAAACGCTTGGCTAATTCTGGCGGTGCTAACTTATAGATATCATCCTCCAACAACCGCACCTCACCCCCTAGAGGTGGTTGCATTCCGGCGAGCGATCGCACTAATGTAGACTTACCCGCACCATTCGGCCCCAGTAAACACACCAATTCCCCAGCTAAAAGAGACACAGAAATATCCGATGCAACACACCGAACATTTTTTCGGGATGTTTTGTAACCAATAGTCAGATTATGAGTTGTTAAAATTTGGCTACTCATGACGGAAAAGATTTTTGGGAATTACGCCGCAAAATTACCCAAGTCACAACAGGAGTACCAATTAAAGCCGTAATTGCATTCAAAGGTAAAACCATCTGACTTACCCACAGTTGAGAAAACAAATCAGCAATTAACGCTAAGATTGCACCCATGATTATGACACTAGGGATTAACATTCGATGGTCGGAAGTCATAAATAGACTGCGACACAGATGGGGAATAGCCACACCTAGAAACGCTATAGGGCCACAAAAAGCCGTAATTACCCCTGCTAATATAGATGCACTAGTAATAATTGAAAATCTGGTTTTCTGCACCGTTAAACCCAAACTCCGCGCATAAGATTCACCCAGCAAAAGTGCATTCAAAGATTTTGATTGCAACACTGCTGTCAATAAACTCAACACTATCACTGGGATTAACACAATTAACTGTTTCCAAGTCACCCCAGAAAAACTACCAAAAGTCCACATAATATAACTTTGAATGCGTTCTTTTGAGCTAAATTGCAATAAGATACTCACAATTGCACTCGTAGCATAGCCAAACAATAACCCTAAAATCAGTAGCGTCATTGTCTCTTGCACTCGGCGAGAAACAACTAACATCATCCCTAAAACTAATGCTGCGCCAAGACTTGCTGCTATCACTAAACCAAAATCACTAATTATCCCCAAATCTGCTAATAATGTTGGTGTCATCGCACTTGCTGTCAGCACAACTAACGCTACCCCTAAACTTGCACCAGAACTAATTCCCAACACAAAAGGCCCCGCTAAGGGATTTTTAAATAAGGTTTGCATTTGTAAGCCACTCACACCTAAAGCTGCACCCGCTAAAGTTGCAGTTAAAGCTTTAGGTAAGCGAAATTTGAGAATAATATTAGCCCATGTTGCTTTTTCTGGCTCTTGTCCGAGTAGAATATTGATGACCTCATGAATAGGAATAGAGACTGAACCTAAAGCTAAGTCCAATAAAAAGGCAAATAGTAAACCTATTAGTAAACTTGAGAAAATAATGCTTTTTATAACTGGAGATTTTTGGTTAAATAGAGAATTTTTAAATTTATATTTTTCGCTTAACATTATTTAAAAATTTTGTGATAATAAAACAGTTGATGATTAGGTAATATCTCTGGATGCATGATTTTAATCAAGTCAGATAAAACTATATCTGGGTTACTAATTCCGCCTTCCCAGTAATCATTACCTCCACTTTCATTGACACGGGCATTGTTATTATAAAGATTGCCTGTTTTCGCCGCCTTAAAATCAGCATAGCGATTATCTTCTGCGACTAAATCCTTTAAACTCTGCCAAGATTGGCTAAAATTTAACCAGTAGTCAGCATTAGCAGCACGTTCTAAAACTACTTCAAAAGAAAGCGGGAGACTACCAGTAGATTGATCGTTACTCCAAAGATAGTTACCTCCTGCATCAGCGAGATATTTGGCTACATAGCTTTTACCACCTGGCATAAACCAAGTACCTTTAAAGTTAAAGCCAACAAATACACTCGGACGGTTTTTCACAGATTGAGCTTTTTGAGCTATTTGTTCATATTTATTAGCAATTTCATTAAATATCTTTTCTGCTTTGGCTTCTTGGTTGAAAAATAAAGCCGTAAATTTTAACCATTCACTTCTTCCTAATGGCGTATCTTCCATATATTCAGCATTTACCCCAACTTTTAAACCCGCTTCTGTGAGTTTGGCATAACTATCAGTTTGGGAATTTCCTGTGCCAAAAGTTGTTACCAAGTCGGGATTTAATTCTAATAGCCTTTCTATATCTACATTAGAATTATTACCTACTTGTGTAATCTTGCCGGCTTTAATTCTCTCAACTACATCAAGAGTGCTGACTTGTTTGCTATTACTAATACCAACCAGTTTATCTACTACACCTAATTTAGCTAAATGGGGTAAATGAGTTGTAGATAAAGAAACTATAGAATTAATAGGAACTGTAATTACCTGTGCTTGATTAAATCCTTTTGGTGTGGGAGTTCCGCATTGAACTAAAACATATTGAAACTGGGTTTTGGCATTCTGCCAAGGGTTTTTGATTGTGATTATTTTGTAGTTGTTATGATATTTTACCGCCAAACCTGTGGCGTAGGTGATTTTGATTTTGTTGGGAAAGTAATCTTGATTGGGATTATAGTTTTGAATGCAGCCATTAGTAGATGTGGGAATTGTCGTACTATGACAGGCAATGATTAAAGTGGCTAATAAAAAGAATTGGCATAAAAATTTAATCGATTTTGAGTGAGTTGTTTTAACCAATTTCATGGCTTATAGAGAAATGTGATTTTTATCTCTCTCTGCGTGAGATACTCAGAAAACTGCTTTATATTTTGGTATGAGATTTCAAAAACTATAAATTATACTGAATCTGGTGGATAGCAATATTCAACAACTTTATTACCTTTGACCAAATGTTCATTGACAATAGTTTCTGCTACATTTGAATTAACACGAGTGTACCAAGTCCTGTCTTCAGAATAAAATACAACTGGCCCTAATTGACAAACTTCTAAACAGCCAGATGTTCTTACTTCCACTTCTACGCCTGCTTTTTCAACTGCTGATTTTAAAGCATCAAATGTGGGTTGCCACTTCCGGGAAGGAAGACAGCGAGTAGAGGTACACACGGAAATATAAGAATGCTTTAAGGGATTTTTGGTAAACGGTATTGGTTTTTTTCCCAATACATAAATATCTCGTAGTTCCTCATAAAAAGCTAACTTTGATAAATTAGGCTTGCCTTCTGGTAACAAATTTTCACCTTCCACGTATGGATTTGGCAAGAAAATAGTCATGAGGTTTTCATCTGCACCATTCCAAAAATCGATTCCCCAACTTCTAGGGATACTTTCTGCATTAAATCGTCGGTAAAATGCAGCACGACTTACTTGACGTTGTTGCCTTAATTCCAAAGGAGTCTGACAATGAGGCCCGCCTAAATTAGCCTCTATACATAGGTGTAAATGCCAACCTTCTGTCACTACTGTGAGATATCCATCATAGAGGATACAAATTTTAGGTGGAGCATTAAATTCTAATTCTAATACACCACCTTGAACGATATGCCCTACCCCTACCTGCTGCCAATTCTGCTGAAATAGAGTGTAGAGTAGTGACGATAAAACATCGGTACTCGAATCAAAATATTCATATTCAATTTTTCCACCTGTAGATAAAGGTTCAGTGACGATTTTATTTAGTGGTGTTACCCAACAATTAAATTCAGCCATTTAAAACTCTCCTCTGCGCGATCAACAATTACTTCTATTAAAATGTAGAACTCAACCCAACTTGAAAAACTCTCCCCCCATCAGGATAACCAGGAAACAACTGGTAACGTCGATCAAAGATATTATCTACACTACCTGTAAATATCAAGCTCTCACTTAGAGGTACACGCATTTTGAAATCAAAAGTAGTGTACCCAGGTAAAGATTCTGTATTAGTATTGTTTATTGGATATGCACCTAAAGAATGCATCAGTATTCCAGCATATAAGCCTTGAGAAGTTTCATAAGAAAGTCCTGCGTTTAAACTGTCTGCACCCGCAAATCGTAACTCTTTATCGACTTCGGCAGAGTTTGTACTTTTTAAAATTCGCGGGTCGTTCGCTGTATAACCAACAAAAGCATAGACATTTTTGGCTAACTGCAAATTTAAAACTGCTTCAATTCCTGTAGTACGAACTTTTCCAATATTTTCGTAAGTAGCGATGGGAACAGCAAAGTTATAGGCGATTAAATCTGATATTGTGTTATTGAAATATGTCAAACGTAACAGACCAAAATCGCCTAGCTTTTGGTCAACTCCAATATCATAACTATCGCCTTTCTCTGGACGCAGATTAGGATTACCAACGTAAGTACTACCATTGGCATATAAGTTGAAAAGATTCGGCGCACGGAAATTCTTGATATAGTTAGCTCTCAGGGTGGTAGAGTCTGTCAGAGCAAATTTTGCCCCGATACTTGGTGATGTAAAAGAGCCATTTGTCAAGCTGCTAAAATCCTGACGTAAACCTAAGTTAGCAGTGAAACTAGGAGTAAAGTTAATTTCATATCTAGCAAATAGCGCTCCTTGACTAATGCTATCGTCGTAAGTGACTGTTTTTGTATCAACAGAAAAGTCGAATGTACTATTAGTAGCCGATACATTGCGGTAATCAAAGCCATAAACTAGGGTTTGATTATCAGCAAATTTCCAACTATGTTGTACTTGTAATCCATAAGAAGCTTGCCTGTTATCATATCGTGCTTGGGATGAATTGCGACTATCAAAACGAGTGTTGAGGAAATCTGCATCAACTTTTGCTGTTAGCAGTGAGTCATCCCCACCTCCTAATTTTGAGTTCCAGGTTAAATCGGTGAGAACTTGGTCTGTGTATTTGCGATCGCTATCAGTCAACGAGTTAAAATAGCCTTGACCGTACAATGGTTCAGGAATAGAGACTCCTCCTGGTACTCCTTGGTCTTTACCTAAGTACAAAGTTGAGAGGGTTAGAGTATCGCGCTTTCCTAAATTCGCCTCCAACTTGACATTAAAGTTGTTGTAGAGAACATCATTGTTTTTTCTGGTTCCCTCGAAATTAGCTTCTGGGATGGAAAAAGGGTAGTTATTTTCTGCTTGGGTACGGTTGTAACCAACAACCCAACCAATATCTCCTATTTTTCCGCTACTATTGATAGTCTGCTGATTTAACCCATACGCGCCAAAATTAACACCTGCTTGTGTCGTAACTTTTTCTGTAGGACGACGAGTGATAATGTTAATCACCCCACCGATAGCATCGGAACCATAAAGGGTAGAACCACCACCTGGTAATACTTCAATTCTTTCAACGATATTGGTAGTAAATTCTGAAAGGTCAAAACCACCAGAACCAAGTTCGTTAATTGGTCTACCATCAAGCAAAATCAAGACTTGTGCAGAGTTAGAACCTCGAATAAATTGACCGCTTAAGGCGTTTACCTCCGTGCCAACTGTACCATCAGGTAAGATACCTGGAAGGAATTTTAGTGCTTCTCTAACAGTTTTTGCACCTTGCGCTTCTATCTCTTCACCTGTAATCACGTAAACTGGACGAGTGGAATCTTTCACTGTCCCTTCGCGGCGAAAGGGTGAGTAAACAGGTTCATTAAGTAGTCTGTCGATGACTGTTAATTCAATATCTGGTTCTTTTTCTTCTGTGGACGCTGGGATATTTTCGGGCGTTGTTTGTGCAACTGGTTTCAAGTCTCTTGCAGAACCTTCATACTTGGGAAATTCAGATATCTGTTGAACTTGATTAGCAATGGCTATGTATCCCCCACATACCATCCCATAGATTGCGGTAAAAACGAAGATTTTTGAGAAAAATTCACAATAAGTAACTACACGGGAAGTGGACATGAAACTCCTCGTTTTCAGTAAATGCAGATATTGATTTGTGCTATTGAGTTTTGAGATTTAGGCTGAAATTAGCTTGTTGCAATGCATTGCTATATCTAAATCATCCTGGATACTATTCGGATAACAAAAAAGACTCTGTGATATTCCTTATGGATACCCAAATTCCTATTAGGACAATCTAAAATTGAGTGTCGTTACTAACAGCAAAGCGAAGTAGTAATTGCAGAGGGTACTTTGTTAAATCTATATCTGTACCCATGAAATACTTTAACTATATGTATCATCTGTACCTCGCAGATAAGTGTTTTATGTCTAGAGTGATTCGGCGGGCATTCTGACTTGGAGACACTTATCTTCGTCTCATTACAGCTGCGGGACAGTGCCGGATTTACACCGAACTTTCCCCCTTACGCCTGATGGCTGCTCCCCATCAGAACCGACAATCATGTGTCACATTACCATAATTAGTGTCTGCGTGTAAATTCAATCAGTAATAATTTTGATTCTCCATATCACTTGCTAGATATGGAATTATACTTAATACCCACGTTAACACGCATAAAATAAGCCCCCTAACTGTTAGTACAGGGGACTTGACGGTGATTGTAGATTTAATTTCGTCAAGTGTTTTATCTTCCTAAAAAACCTTTGTTAAGGCTATAAAACAACAGTTTTGCATTTCGTTTAATCTAGATTCCTTAAGGTAGCTGGGTTAATTTTGGTTGGTTTAGATATGTGTACACCAGTCGGGAAACTTGACGAACAAAATCCCTACCTCTGATGTCATTGTAAGGTCTTCTGACAAAAATTCCTGCTAAGTAACGCTTGCCATTAGGCATCTCAACAATACCTGCATCCCCAATCACAAATCCAATATCCCCTGTTTTATGAGCAATTAGCGCTCCTGAACCCAAACCAGCAGCCAGCAACTTTTTGTTATGGCAATGATTTAAAATGTCTAGAGCCTGGGAGCGACTTGCATCTGAAATTAACTTATGATACTGAATCAATGCTGACAATTTTACTAAATCTGTAGGGCTAGTCGTATTGGTTCCCTTAAAATCTCCCAGCAAATGACGAATTACAGTATTTTTCAATCCCCAACTACGAAACCGTTGATTTAATATTGCTTTACCACCCAAACGGTCAATAATCATGTTTGTAGCGGTATTGTCGCTGATACTAATCATTTTGTTGACGGTTTGTAGCACAGTCAACTTGGTTCCTACACGTTGATACTGCAAGTCTCCAGAACCACTTGCAACTAAGTCTCGCCGCATTACTAAGGTGTCATTTAGCTTAACTTTGCCAGCGTCTATTTTCTCAAATAAAGCAATCAGAATTGGGAACTTAATTGTACTCGCAGCTGGAAATACTTTATCGCCACTAATATCCAAATAGTTACCTGTCTCTAAATCCATAAAAAACATCCCTGGCTTCAGGAAACTATAACGAGCCATCAATGCATTAATTTGAGATTTTAGTTGTGGTATTTCCTCACCGAAAGGAACTACCCCAGCAAACATAGAAGCATTAATTGGTTTAGTCAGTATATCTGGTGGACTGGGCTGATTAATAGTTGCAATATCTTGTAGAGGCGCTTTAGTTTGGAATAAGAGAACTTGGGCCTTTTTCTGGAGATTAGGGGTAATGGGGATTGCTGTTTGAGAGGACTGTTCTCCAGTCTCTATTCCCCATTCTACAACTCCCGTTGCAGACATTTTTTCAATTGATGATAGTTTTACGACCCAATGAGAGTCAGAATCTCCTCTAACTATTACACTTTGGGGAGAGACAGTATAACCAGGTGCTAATTCAATTACGAGTCGGGTTGTCTGGGGGTCAAGCTGTGCTACCCGAATTTCTCGAATCGCTGAACTAAAGCTTTGTTTGGTTTTAGAATAGCCCAAAATAGTACCTGATAAATCAATAACAAGTCTTTTAGGGTTATCAATTAAAAAAACTCTCGGTTGAATACCTGAGTCAGTGGTTAGGTCAAGCTGATTTTGAGTGGGGTCAAAGTGCCAAGATTCTAATCGAGTTGCTCTTGCAGGTGAGGATAGCAGTAAAATACTAATTAAGCTCAGTAAAAACCAGCGTAATTTCATACAGTATGGTGAGGATATGATTGAATTTACTTAGAGAGATTTTCTCAGATAGTAAATTACATTAGAACTGATTGAGAATCATAAGTAAGAAAATATCAAATGTCAAGAATTTTAGATAGTCAAGAAAAACTTATGTAGTGAAAATAGATTGAATTTTATGAAAACCAGTATAATTTCATTCACACCCGTTTTAAAAACGGGTGGACAAAGCTTGATCAAATTACTATAGAAACACCCATGAAACTAAGATTTTATTATTGAGAATTAGTTGATTGAGAATCAGTCTGTGTGTTTTTATCTGTACAAGGTGTGATTTTCTCTGTTTGTGAAAGATATTCACCTTCAACTCCGATAGTGATTCCCCTTGTCTGACGTAACGCATTTATCGCTTTCGGACAGTCACAACCAAATTTAGCGATCGCAGCATCACTTTCTTCATCTGTCATGTTTAGTTCTATCACCTTTTGATTATTAGCCTGAGTATTATCGGCTTTTGCCATAAATAGGCGATTGAAAGTTGCTAAATGTACATTTCCAGTACAGTTTTGACGCTGACAATTCAAAGTAGCTGTATGAGGATTATTTGTGGAAGCATTCTCAGGTAATTTCTCCTGATTCGGATTATCTGCTTTGGCAGACTTATCTAAGAATAAATTCAGTAACAACGAACTAACAAACGTTGAGCTTGCAAATAAAATTAGGGGTAGTTTTTTCACTACTTTCTCCCAAATATGCAATTGGACTGCACAACCATAACATCCTCAACTTTCAATGTCAGTCTATTTTTACCATCAAAATCAAATTTTAATTATTTTTTCAGAAAATATTAATATGCCCAGTAGTAATCATGAGAAATAATTAATAATTATTTACATGAAAATCCTAACATTCATTAATTATAAATACATGAAAATAAGGGAAATAGATGAAATCTAATTATCCACTGTTTAAATAATATTTAGCTGTTTAAAACTCTAATATTAGAGTCCTTAACTTTGCTATGAACCCTCTGTAAATCGCAATTGTAAGAGAATGGTAAAACCAGAAGGTTTCTTTTTATTTGAGATGAGTCTTCTAGCTGTACCTAAATGCGGGGAGTTGGTGCTGCAAATTACCACACCGCGTTCTCCTCCTAAATAATCTATTCCAAGCGTTGTAACCAATTGCTAATAAATTAGTGGCGATAAAATATTGTTGCCAATCTTGAGTGTTTATTTCTGTAGTCATTTTAAATTAACCTCATGAATTGATAACTGCCAAAGTTGGATAGAATAACGCAAATGGCTCTCAAAAATAGCGCGTGCTGCTAACCCCTCAGTAATTGGCTTTTCTAGCCAACGGTTAAATATCCAACGACCGAGTGTGTATAATGGTGGGAGTGCGATCGCCACAACATCAGCAATATATTTGACCGTTGTCAGCCCAAAAGTACGAAAGTTATTAACACACAAGTCAATCGTTGGTGCAACTTGAGTAGAGATGTCCTCATTCTTAATTAACTTAAATCCAGTCTGCATCAACGCTGTTTGAAGCTCACTGGCGACATGACAATTAGAAAAAATACCTTCTCGGTATTCGGCATCATAACGCATCATATCGGCAAGCAGCAAGTAGCCACCACTACTCAGTAAACGAGCTGCACCTTCAGCCAAATCCTCAACAGCAATATATTGACTGCTTTCGCTGAACAGAACTAAATCGTATGAGTATGATTTGTGAAAATCTTCAAATCTCGTTAAGTAAAAAGGTACTTGACCGTTGGTATTGTGAATAAATCTCTCTTGCTGGAGTGCGTCGGGTGCTAATCCCTCAACACTGAAACCGCGTGAGCACAGATATGCTGCGTTACCTCCAATCCCACAGCCTACGTCAAGCACAGTTTTTGTACCTTCTGGAATAAAACTCAAAAGTTTAGCTGTATATGCAGCTTGCGCTACACGCAGGCGAGTTAGAGTCAATTCCTCACCCGCAGTAGGTAGTGGCTCCCAATACCCGTAATGGAGATAGTCGGAATTTGTAAGTCCCATGTAATAATCTATCGCTGCATTTTGGTAGCGAGTTGCTTTGGGAATTTTGCTTGATTTTGGCTTGAGCATTGGGGACTAAAGTAAGTTTTAGGGTATTAGGCTTGGGTTAAATTCTGACCATCGCTTGCAAACTTGTTCGTAGCAATCGGGTGGAGTAATTTTTAGTTGATGTAAAAAATTCACCTCAATTTGAGGTTCAGCCTTTAGCACCAGAAGAATATCTTGATGGGGATTGTATGTTGCGACTGCTGGGGAAATTGATGAAATCATTGATGAGCAGATTGATTGCGATATAGCCCCACAATCCTGAAACGATCGCAAGTAAAACCTAATCAGATCGGAAGGAAGAAATTGCAGGGTGAAGGAAACTGTATCAACACTTGTAATTGTCGGGTGAGTAACTTTAGTATCCACATCACAAATAACAACTCCCCGCCCAAATAATTGAAATCCTTTCCATCCTGTGTAACCGATTACCAATATATTGTTATGGATAAAGCTGTTTTGCCAGTAGCCGAAATTTCCTTGCCAAACACTATTGGATGGTCGCATTGACTTCCTCCCCCAACACAATTGACTCAATGCGAACCTGCTCAAGCTTTCGTCCAATCAATACTAATCGCGTTTGACGGGCTTGGTGGGGTTGCCAAGGACGGTCGTAAAAGTAATCAAATCGATTACCGACACCCTGTAATACCAAACGCATGGCTTTGTTCGGAACTGCTACAAATCCCTTAATTCGATAAATTTCTTGCTGTTGCACCAATGTTTGCAAGCGTTTAATCAAGACAGACGGCTCAAATGCTTGGTCTAGTAGTAGTTGCACTGAATTAATCCCGTCATCATGTTCGTGGTCTTCTTCAGTATCGTGGTGACTGGGGCGACTATCTAAGTTGTCTTCTACCGCAGCGTTGAAACCGAGTAACAAATCGCTACTAATTTTACCGTCTTGGCAAGCAATGACTTTTACACCAGGGGATAAGTTCTGCTTTAACCAATCCTGCACCTTAACTTGCGTTGGTTCGTCAACGCGATCGCTCTTAGTAAGCAACACTAAATCAGCACAAGCCAGCTGATCTTCAAATAGTTCCTCAATCGGTGTTTCGTGTTCTAGGCTAGAGTCAGCTTGTCGCTGGGCTAAGAGGGCTGCTAAATCACCTACATATTGATTAGTTGCCAAGGCTTCACAATCCACCACAGTGATTACGCCGTCCACTGTAGCGCCGGTGCGAATCTCGGGCCAGCGAAATGCTTGCACCAATGGTTTTGGGAGTGCTAGTCCAGAGGTTTCAATCAACATACAGTCTAGGCGATCGCGCCGCTTCAATAATTCCTGCATTGCTGGTAAGAATTCCTCTTGTACTGTGCAGCACAAGCAACCGTTGGTGAGTTCAACAATATTACTGTTGGGGTCTTCTTCGTCGTCACAAACTCGGCAATCACGCAAAAGTTCGCCATCAATTCCCATTTCCCCAAATTCATTCACCAAAACAGCAATGCGTCGCCCTTCATTGTTTTGCAATAAATGGCGAATTAACGTCGTTTTGCCTGCGCCGAGAAATCCTGTAATGACTGTGACGGGAATTTTGTGCATATAAAATAAGTTGTTTGTTGATTAAAGGAGCGATCGCCAGAAAGAAGTTGTAAGCGCAGATATCATGCAGTATTGCCAGCGTTAAAATTCAAATATTTATGTTCTGCAACACCGCCAAGGATGAGTGGTCAAGTTGTGGCTGGCGACCCCACAGCCCGGTCATCAGTCGCAGCAGTAGCCGTCGTAGGAAAGACCAATAAATCATCAGCCGCAGTACTAGCCGCCGCAGTCTAACAATTGGCAGCCAGTGGTTAGAAAAGCTGCGGTTGAGAATATCGGTAAAGGCAAGCACCACCCAATTTTCATAGCGTCGCCAGCGATCGTAGCGTTTTAGGACTGCTAGAGAACCCAGGTCTTGTTTGTGTTGTTGTGCAGTTTGCAGCACTTGGACTAGGGCAGCCGCATCACGAATACCCATGTTTAGCCCCTGACCACCCACCGGATGACAGCAGTGGGCAGCATCTCCCAGCAACACCAAGCGCGGTTGGCAATAGTGACGGCTCTGCATCAATCGTGCTGGAAACACTAAAGGCTGGCTCAACAAGGTTAGTTTCCCCATTTGTTCGCCGTAGCGTCGTCGCAGTTCGGTCATAAACTGGTCGCTTGGCAGAGCAACTATTGCCTGAGCCTCTGCGTGGGGGGCAATCCAGACAATTTGACAGCGATTATCAGGCAAGGGCAAAATTGCAAAAGGGCCGCTAGGCCAAAAACGCTCGTAGCCGATATTCTGGTGCGATCGCTCTGGGGCAACAAAAGCTGTGATACAGGATTGCCAGTAAGCCCAGCCGTTAGTTTCGATGCCAGCAGAAGAGCGAATTTGCGAGTTGATACCATCAGCAGCCACCACCAACTGCGATCGCAACCCTTGTTGACCTTGGGAATTCTCCAGCACTACTTCTGCGGTTTCAGTTCCATAGCGCACCTCAACCACTTGAGTCTCATACATACAGATGATATTAGCTGCTGTTGCCACTCGTTGCTGAAGTGCCGCCATCAGCACCTTATGCTCACCACAGTAGTAAACTGCTGCTTCTCCCAAATCTTTAGGGCAAAACTCAACTCGGTGGGGATAGTCTGCGTCCGACAGTAATACCCGTGAAAAATGGCTAATTTTTGGTGCAATTTGCGACCATAGCCCTAAATCACGAAAAATTTTGCTCGTCATCGACGACAGGGCATAAGCGCGCGATCGCTCTGTTGCTTGCTGCTGTTGTTGTGCTTCTACTACTACAATTCGCAAACCTGACGATTGCAGTCCACAGGCTAGTGTCAAACCTGAAATACCGCCGCCGACAATAACTACATCGCAGTTTGCCAAAGATGGATGCAGTAATGAGGTCATAGCTTGAAACTCACGCATTGGTCATAATGCTTGCTACCTAACCAAGCTGGAGGGAGTTACCTTAGCAAAGTTTCTGTCCATCAATTCTGTACGTGAATTTGCCCGCACAGCACGGAACATTCCAAATCGGCACAGTCCTGCACCAAAGGCTAAACGCATCAATAAAAACGTCGGCACTTCGCGCACAGACTTAATGAAACCAGACAGTCCAAAACGCAGAAATCCGCTTGGGCGAACCACTCCTTGCCAAATCGAATCTAACCAAGAAGGAAGGGTTGCTTGCGTCCAATCAGCCGTAATTACCTCTCCTTCCACTAATCCTGTAGCTGCCAACAGTTCGGAGAATCCCTCAATGCTAGAAAAAGCTGGATGAGACCACTGATCTAGCAGTTGTCGCATTACTGGTTTCTCCCAAAAATTTAGCGGCTTTTGGCGGTCATCCCTTTGATTCCAGTCAGCGACAACCAAAATTCCACCTGGCTTTAGCACCCGCATTAATTCTCTGGCAAAAATGGCTTTATCAGGCATATGGGGGCCTGCTTCGATTGACCAAACTACATCAAAACTGGCATCTGGAAACGACAATGCCATTGCATCATCGACTGCAAACTGGGCGTTTAGTTCTTGGGGTGTTAACTCCTGGGCGCGTTTTACTTGCTGTGGGCTGATGGTAATTCCTGTGACAGCAAATCCATAATCTCGCGCTAAAATCCGGCTGCTACCCCCAATCCCACAGCCAACATCTAAGACGGTAGTATCAGGAGGTAATTTATCTAAACCGCCCCACTTAACCATTTCATGCACAAAATCAGATTTAGCAACCAAAAAATCCTTGCGTCTTGGTGGCGAACCGTAGTGACCGAGGTGAATGTGTTCTCCCCAGTAAAATTCTAGGATGCCGTCAAGCGTCCATTGGTCGTAGGAATTGGCGACTGTGGCTGAGGATTGATACTTACGGGCAGTTAGAAAATAAACCGCAATTCCAATTAGTAAAACCAGAAGAGAACCAATTACAAAATAAACTAATAAAGTTGACATTGTTGTGAAAACTTTTTATGTAGCTAACCGTTGATAGATGTTGATGTGTTTATGGTTCATCCCGAATTAGACGAGAGATCGTAAGAGAAATCTTCCTATAGGTTGAACTTGCAATATTTTGCCAACCTCGAATTATTTTCCTGAAATTTAGAAAGGGTTGCTGCTTATCTTCTCTAAAACCTGTTTGTTTGACAAAAGGATGAACAGCAGTAGGAATCTTCCCAGTCCGGTGAAGATAATATTTCGGCATGATGATTAACCGAGTCAGAATTTAACGAAAATACACAGAAGTTATGCACGCCAGATATTAAGAGGGAGTAGGGAGTAGGGAGTGGGGAGTAGGGAACCATTGGTGTCAAATTAACGTAGAACCGATGTCAAGCAAGGAACTGAAGTTCCTTGCTGATAGCAAAAGTAATATTTAGATTACTGAATATTCCCCAAGATTTTGAGTTAACTTCAGTAGACAGTAGCTCAAAGCCCGTAAAGTTTATTTCTTGGCGCGTGAGGAAGCCAACACCAAAGCTATTTCTAGCTTAAGTTGACACCAATGGTAGGGAACCCATGCTTAAAGAAATGGAATTGGAATAAAGATTTTTATGTCTCGTACTAAGTATCTCGACATAATTTTTTGATTTTTAGGGGGCTGTTAGACCCCCAAAAGACATTTGTTAAAGCACATCTCTACTCCCTACTCCCTACTCCCTACTCCCTACTCCCTGTTTTTTTGTAATTACTTATTTCGTGAAAAGCCGCCATTTGTAGCGTTTTAATGTGCGGTGCTTTCAAAATATCAAACCTAGCGATCGCCATGTAATAAACCATCCGTGCCTCGCAGATGTACAAAATTTACAAGTCAACTTCGGCGGGCATTCTGACTCACAAGGTAAACCTTGATTACAGCTGCGGGACAGCGCCAGATTCACACCGGACTTTCCCCCTTACCTCTAGTGGCTGACCCCCACTAGAACCGAGATTCCTTTGCATCTTAACACAACAGTGATTTGCTTGCGTAAAAATCAATGGTCGATCTATACTGGCATTCGTCGTTAATCGGGGCAAGTTTCATTCTTTACTAAAGCTTGCTCTGGATTTTTATTGGACAATTTTTTTAACAGTTTTTCAACCTCAGAAATTGTTAGGATTGCCAGCGTTTGGTGACATAACGTTGACAATTTTTTATATTGCTAAACCTAGTTAACAATTCTTTTCCATTCTGACAATTATTTTTCTCCAATTCATTAACTTATCCAGTATGCAAGCTCCATCCAAACTCTTTGAGGAATCCATAACAGATATCTATGTTGTTCGTCGTGATGGTTCGACGACACCGTTAGAAATTAATAAAATTCGCACAGTAGTTAATTGGTCTTGTTGCGGACTTTGCTGCAATTTCATTGCCTTAGAAGCACATCTGACAACTCGATTGCGCCCCGGTATTACTACAAGAGAAATTCAAGATAATTTAATTCGCTGTGCTTTGGATTTGTGCAGCCCTGAAGAACCTGATTGGCGACAAGTGGCAGGGCGATTACATATTTGGAGTTTGTGGAAAGATACTCAAGTTAGTCGTGGTTATCAGTACGGTTACTATGCTCAAACTGTACATGACAAAGTTCTCAAAGGAGAATACGATCGCCGCATCTTAATCTACACTCCAGAAGAATTAGAAATTGCCAATACTTGGATTAATCCTGACTGGGATGCCGACTATGATTACGCAGGAGCAGTATTACTGACGAAACGATATCTCCTGGCGAATGAATTACCTCAAGAAGCATTTTTAACTTGTGCGCTGTTGATAGCCTCCGTAGAAACACAAGAGAATCGGTTAACCTGGGCAAGGGAGTTTTATGAAGCGTTAGCGAATCGTCAAATATCTTTAGCAACGCCAATTTTAGCGAACTTACGGATTCCCAATGGTTCTCTTGCTAGTTGTTTCATTACGGCAATGGACGACAATTTAGAAAGCATTTTTGGCAGTATTCATGATGCAGCGCGGATTTCCAAAAATGGCGGTGGTGTGGGCGTGAATCTGTCTCGGATTCGGGCTACTGGTAGTTGGGTGATGGGAAAGAAGAACGCCTCTGGTGGTGTCGTTCCCTGGATTAAGTTATTGAATGATACAGCGATCGCCGTCAATCAAGGTGGACGCAGAGCAGGTGCTGTCACCGTCAGTCTAGATGTTTGGCATTTAGACATAAGCGAATTTTTGGAAATGCAAACCGAGAATGGAGACGCGCGACGTAAAGCTTATGATGTGTTTCCGCAATTGGTTGTCAGTGATGAATTTATGCGAAGAGTGCAAGCAGATACAGAATGGACGTTGGTAGATCCATATGAGGTGCGAACTCGTTTAGGGATTGAACTAGCAGAACTTTGGGGTGAAGAATTTGAACATGCTTTCAATCAAATTGAAGCCAGTTTAGATAAATCAATTACGCTCTACAAACGGGTGAATGCTCGTCTACTATTCAAACAGGTGATGCGAACCCAATTAGAAACCGGAATGCCTTATCTATGGTTCAAAGATACCGCAAACCGAGCTAACCCCAATCAGCATGAAGGTTATATTCCTGGCGGAAACTTGTGTCAAGAATCATGGTCAAATGTCAAACCAGACCAAGAAGCACATTCATGTAATCTCCTCAGCATTAATCTTGCGAATTTGGAGGATGAACAGCGAGCAGAAATTTGTCAGATTGCAGTACGTATATTAGATAATACCATTGAACTTACTTCACCGCCGTTTGCTGCTAGTGCCACCCACAACGCCAAATATCGCACAATTGGGGTCGGCTGTATGGGATTAGCCGACTGGTTAGCAAAACGTCATCTCACCTATACTCATCTTCAGGAAATTAGTGATTTATTTGAAGACATCGGTTACTACTGCACCGCAGCATCGATGGAACTGGCGAAGGAACGAGGCGCGTATCCTGCTTTTGTAGGTAGTGAATGGAGCAAGGGACATTTAATTGGAGCAAAATCTGTAGATTGGTTTAAGCAACACGCTCTTCTTCCAGAACGCTTTTTACAACTGAGTCAAGATATCAAGCAATATGGGATTCGCAATTCACATATTACTGCGATCGCACCCAACACTTCTTCATCTTTAGTTCAAGGTTGTACAGCCAGCGTTTTGCCCGTTTACAGCAAATTCTTTTATGAAAAGTGGGCAAAGGGTTCAGTACCCATCGCACCGCCTTACATTCGGGATCGTTTATGGTTTTATGTCGAAAATAAGACACTAGATCAGAAAAAAGTCGTCAAAGCGATCGCCACAATTCAGCAATGGATTGATACTGGAATTTCGATGGAATTGTTATTTAACTTGAACGCTGGAGTTTATTTCCCCGACGAGCCAGAGCGATGTCTGACAGCTGTTGATATTTTTGAAACCATAATGCTGGCTTGGAAGTTGGGTTGTAAAGCAATCTACTACATTCGCACTGTCCAAAAAGACAGTTTTAAAGAATCGAACGAGCAATGTGTTGCTTGTTCAAACTAACTAGGGAGTAGGGAGTGGGGAGTAGGGAGTAGGGATTAGAAAGCTTTGCTTTCAAGGATTTTTGTAAACCTCGAAGCATTCGTTGTATTTCGTCAGTTTTAGTTAGGATTTCTTGGAGTTTAGAATTGGTTATGTATTCCAGTTATTCGGCTACAATGAGTTGGGTTTCAAGTTCCGCCAAAGAACCGAGGGCGATCGCTATAAATCTAAGGAATTCTTGTGTTGAATCTCTTGCATGACCTTCTGCCAAATTTGATGGAATCGATACCGCCGCCCGTTGCATTTGGCTACTCAAACCATATGTTTCAGACTTAGGAAAATCTCGTGTTAATAGATAAACTTGCTTGGTTAAACTTATACCCAACTGCCAAACTTTCAAATCCCGATAACTATTAATTGTCATAGATGCTGAATCAGTGTATATATCTTTTTTAATCTTACTCCCCACTCCTCATTCTCTACTCCCTACTCCCTAAAAAATGTACGAACCAAGACAATCATTAATGCCGATCAATCCCGTTTTCAATCCACATGGAAATGATGATACAGCCAACCGTTTGATATGGTTTGGAGAGACTACAAACTTAATGCAACTCAATGATGTTCGCTATTCGTGGGCTGTATCTCTCTATCGTCAAATGCGAGAGAATTTCTGGGTTCCCGAAAAAATAGATATTACTGGTGATGTAACAGATTACCTCAATCTCACTCCTGGAGAACGACGTGCATTTGATGGCATTATCAGTTACCTGACCTTTCTCGATTCAGTGCAAACCTGTAATGTGCCTCATATCAAAAACAGCATTACTGCACCAGAAATTGCATTGTGTATGGCAGAGCAAATTTCCCAAGAAGCAATGCACAATCAATCGTATCAATACATCATTGAGACAGTGATTCCGAGCGAGCGCCGGACACAAGTCTATGATTTTTGGCGGAGCGATCGCATTCTCAAACAACGATGCGAATTTATCGCTGGATTATACCAAAAGTATGTCGATAACCCGACACCAGAAAATTATTTCGTATCGCTCTTAGCGGATTATTTGTTAGAAGGATTGTATTTCTACAATGGGTTTATATTTTTCTACAATCTCTCCTCACGAATGCTGATGTCTGGGAGTGCCGATATCTTTAGAATGATTAACCGAGATGAACTTTCTCATGTGCGGCTATATCAAAAATTGATTCCAGAAGCGATGCAAGTTTTCCCCCACAGCCGCGAACAAATTTATGAAATGTTTGCTCTCGCTGTCGAGCATGAATGCAAGTGGACAGGACATATTGTTGGAGATGATATTCTGGGGATTACGGCAAACAGTACAGAACAGTACACAAAATATCTAGCAAATGCTCGCTTGAAGGCGATCGGTTTAGATCCATTGTTTGGAGAAGCTATCTACAAGAAAAGTCCTTATACTCACTTGGAGCGTTTTTCAGATACTAAGAAAGAAGCGAATACAAAAGCAAACTTTTTTGAGGCGAGTGTGACTAGTTATGTTATGTCTTCTAGTATTGAAGGTTGGGATGATTTCTAAGAAGGATTTATTATTGGTTTAGATGTCCAGACGCGATATATCACGTCTTTTAAAATGCGTTTATGCTGCGATCGCTCGTAAATCCATTAAACACAAAAATAAATTAAGGATGTTATACGGAAAAATTCCATATAATCCTCCCGTGAAGGGTGGTTATACGGAAAATATCAGTATCCTAACCAGAAAAAACGTAAAAAATAATTTTTACGTTTTCGTATATTCATACAATAGTTCGTTGTAATGCTTCATATATTAGGATTGAGAAAAAGATTATACGGAAAATTACCGTATAATAAATAGTTAGGTGTACAACCCTGTGCAAGTTGAGACCCTGAAATGCTAAAGTTAATCTCTTGAAAGAGGAGACAAGTTTGTGACTGAGGCAGTAAATGATTCTGAACAATTTGTTTACGATATATGCTCAAAGTCGTTTTTATCACTATGGAGTTATATCAATCCTCAAGGAAAAACTCCGGGCAAAGAGTTATGTGATGTACTAGTAGTATGCGATCCCCACGTAATTGTAATAAGCGTTAAAGATATTCAACTTAAAAATACAGATGACCCAGGCGTTGACTGGAAACGCTGGCAAAGAAAAGCTATTGAGGATTCAGTAAAGCAGATTAAAGGTGCTATCCGATGGCTTGATCAATCAAAATACGTTATTCAGAAAAATGGATCTAAGGGTTTAAAGCTGCCATTAGCAAGTGAAAGAATATATCACCGCGTAGCAGTTGCTTTTGGTGGCAAAAGAGAAGTTCCGATCAGCTCTCCCATTGAGGATGATGAGTTTTATCATATCCTAGATGAACAATCAGTTTTCCTGCTCCTTCGTCATTTAGATACCATAAGTGACTTTGTTAATTACTTGATTGATAAACAGGTATTCCTGTCCAATACCTCAATTATCATCAATGGTGGAGAGGAAAATCTGCTTGCAATTTATTTGCATAATAATCGCCAGTTTCCCTCAGAAGCAGACATGATAATCCTTGAAGATGATCTTTGGGAGGGAATAAGCAACAAACCTGAGTTTAAGGCAAAGTTGCAGAAAGATAGTGAAAGTTACATCTGGGATCGACTGATTGAAGCCTTATGTCAAGGTGGCTTCGATGGGGAGGATTGGCTCGGTCCAGATATGTCTAAGTCCGAATTAGCTATTCGTGTTCTTGTTAAAGAAAATCGGTTTTCAAGGAGGATGCTAGGTAGTGCATTCAAAGATTTTCTTGAACTCAGCAGAATAGGGCAAGTACGTTCGCGATGTGTGCAATCAATGAGTAGTGTTGGATACGTTTTCTTTGCTTATGACAGTGACAGTACACTTCAAGAACGGAAAAGTGAACTTCTTGCCAGATGTTTTGCTTCGCTGTGTCAATTCGATGAGTGTTTTACTGTGATTGGTATTGGTGTAAATATTCCAGGACAGAAACCAAGAGACGGATATTCAAGCGATCTAGTCTTCTTGCAAACACAAAACAATCAATGGTCAGAGGAGGACTTAAGGCAAGCACAATACTGTAGAGATGAATTTGGCTTTTTTAAGAATCCTAATAAAACGCATGTTCACGAAGATGAGTATCCTGTAATAGAGAACACTGATGACACCTAACAATCCTAATGCATCGGAACGAAGTTAAGTAATTGACGAGTTACCAAGGTTGTCTACGTCCGGTGATTGTGAACGTATAAATCATCATAAATTTATTTAATCATGTACGTAGTCTTGTCCTGTCACCAATGCCAATTCCGCTCGCATCAACTCACGTCCCAAGTAGGCCGCACGATCCAATAGGTGATTTAATAGTTGTAGCGATCGCCCCACCACAATTGTTCATCAAACGTTAGATTTACTCAAAATCAAATCGGTATAATCAGTTGTACAATCTCTCCCATGTATGACGATACCTGCCGATTCCTTGCCGAACACTTCTCAGCCGACTTCGCTAGTTGGCTGTTAGGAAAGCCTGTCACGATGACAGAACTCAAACCCTCTGAACTCTCCCTCGATCCGATTCGCGCCGATGCCCTAATTTTGCTGGAATCGGACGAATCTGTTTTGCATATCGAGTTCCAAACACTTCCCAAAAAAAATGTTCCATTTCGTGTTTTGGATTACCGCGTACGAATGTACCGCAAAGATCCAACCAAACCGATGCGGCAAGTTGTGATTTACCTGAAGCAGACTAGCTCAGAGTTAGTTTATCAAACGAGTTTCACAATGGAACGCACACGCCATGAATTTGATGTCATTCGGTTGTGGGAGCAACCTGCCTCACTCTTCCTGCAATATCCTGGACTGATTCCCTTTGCAGTTCTCGGTCAAAGTCTGGATGCAGAAGAAACGTTACGCCAAGCAGCTCAAAGGATGGATCAGATTTCAGATCCTGCAACACAAGCGAATCTGATGGCAGCGTCCGGGATTTTAGCTGGGCTAAAATTAGAAAATGAGGTCATTTATCGCATATTACGGAGAGACATAATGCAGGAATCAAGCGTTTATCGTTCGATCTGGAGAGAGGCTGAGGAAGAAAAGACACGGGCGATCGCAATCAATCTCTTGCGTAGAGGAGTAGCGATCGACATTATTGCCCCTTCCACAGGCTTATCAATTGAGGAAGTCCAACAACTCCAGCAGCAACTGAATGAGTCTCCACAAAATTAGCCCCAACTGTGTGGCGATCGCGTCATAACAACCCCATTGAAGCGCACTAACAAAAAAAGGTTATCAGTGTTGTCGCAAAAGCGATCGCTTCAGTTAAGATGGCTGGTGGCTGTTATGTGAGGGCTTTATTTATCCGTCGCTAAGAAAACAATATGAGTAATAATAAAGATCTACTTTCAAGAATGCAGACGTATCAGCGTATCTGAAATCCTGGTGCTAATTGCTTACAAATTGTTTTTATTAGTCACGCGCATTCTCCTACTTTCTATATTTTGTTATTTAGGTCAGTTTATAGGATTGACCAAGTGCACAGTAATTAAATGTTTTGAATAGCATTAGCATTGAACATTAAAGGAGTATCTAGTCGCCATTGTTTATCCTTGTAAAATAATATCTGATAGACATGCAGACCGCCATATCGAAATGAGGCTTCAAATGATTGCAGATAGAGATACCACATTCGGAGAAATCGCTCGTCATAAGTTTGATTAAGTGAGGCAATTTTGGCTCGATTGCTCACAAAATTGTTTGCCCATCGCTTCAGGGTTTCGGCATAGTGAGGCTTTAAGTTCTCACAATGAGCAACTGATAGTTTGGCAGCCCATAGTTCCTGGGTCAATTCGTGAAGTTGTGGCGCATACCCGCCTGGAAAAATATATTTATCCACCCAGGCTCCATTGCGTTCATTGCTCTGGGTAACGATTGTATGCAGCAGTCCAACTCCATTTGCAGTTAACAGTCTGGATGCCTTTTGCATAAATGTAGCAAAATTTCCTTTACCTACGTGTTCAAACATACCAATGCTGACAAACTTGTTGAACTGTCCTTGTACTTCTCGATAATCAGCAATGATGATTTTAATACGATCGCCCAAACCTCTGTACTCAATTTGTTCTTGCGCCAGCTTTGCTTGCTCCACACTCAGCGTAATTCCTGTTCCAGAAATGCCATAGTGTTCAGCCGCATAGATTAGCATTCCACCCCAGCCACAGCCGATGTCAATCAGGGATTCTCCGGGCTGCAACGCCAGTTTCTGGCAAATTAATTCATACTTTTGCAGCTGCATTTGTTCTAAGGAGTCTGCTTCTCGGAGACGATAGCCACAGGAATATGTCATTGTCGAATCGAGAAAATTTTGATAAAAATCGTTGCCTAAATCGTAGTGATGCTGGACATTCTTACGACTGTTTTGGATTAGGATGGGGAGTGTTCGTAGACGTTGAGTGATGATTTTGAACGCCAGAGCAATCGTTACTTGATTACGAGCTTTGCTGGATACGTTGCTGCGATACAACAATCCAATTAATTCAACGAGATTATTGTTTTCTTCGTCCCACCAGCCGTCCATATACGCTTCACAAAACCCCAACGTTCCAAACGTCAGAATGCGATTGTAGGTGTTGTCATTGTGAATGTTCAGATGCAGTGGCTCTTCAGAATCTGCCTTGCCAAAGTGGAATACTTTGCCCTCTGGGTTTGTAACCGTTAGATTTCCCGTTTCAATTAGACTAAAAAGCTCATAGAGATAGCGTTCTCCATTAGGTAAATTGCTGAAGCGATCGCGCTTTGATAGTGCCATTTAAGCGTTGCCCAATTTTCTGTTTACAGGTCGAGCAAAACACGTTTGCTCGTATGTACTGTGTCTTATACCGTTTAGGGTGCATCTTCATACAGAATTGGTATTACCATAAGTTCAACTCCTAAAATTTCATGTTGATTTTGTAGTCTTGTTGTTCGTAGCTAACTTCAATTTTTCTAGAACTCGAATGGTGAGCCAAACAATATCTACTTCCCACCAACGCTGCCCAAACTGGGCTGATGATTGGAATGCATGATGATTATTGTGCCAACCTTCGCCGAAGGTTAGCAATGCCACCCACCAGCAATTGGTGGAGCGATCGCCTACCTCATAGTTACGATAGCCAAATTTGTGACAGGCACTATTGACAAAGCAAGTGCTGTGAAACCCTACAAATAAGCGAACAAAGATTCCCCACACTAGAAACGGCATTCCGCCTAGTCCGTATAATAAAGCCGCCAGCGCAACTTGCAAAGCAATATAGTGCTTGTGACAAAACTGATAAAACGGATCGTTGGCAATGTCTTTAGTGAAGCGGCTGAGTTTTATTTGAGTTGGAATCTCGTGCATCAACCAACTAATATGACTCCACCAAAACCCCAGAGTAGAATCATGGGGATCGTCGGGGCGATCGGCGTATAAATGGTGCATCCGATGATAGCCCACCCAACCTTTGACAGCACCCTGACCGGCTAAAGTACCGCACAAAATAAAGAAGTACTCCAGCCATTTGGGGACTTTGAAGCTGCGATGTGTGGCGAGCCGATGGAAGCCAAGGGAAATCCCCAGTCCTACTGTCAGCCAATGAAGAAATAGCGCAACTCCAACAGCTGACCAACTAAAATTAGTCGGAACAAATGCCAGTAATACTCCTAAATGCAGGAAGAATGTGAATATAATTACATGCCAACGAGGACGAGGCGGATTTAACCGAACATCAATCATATTGTTTTTGTTTCGATAATTGAGTGGATTGCGGTTGAAATTCTGTCCACTCTTTACAAACCTGTTCGTAACATTGGGGTGGTGTGAGGAGTAAGTTTTTCAAGTAAAAGAAAGTGACTTGGTGAAATGATTCCAGTAATAACACCGCTTCAGTTGTAGGATTATAAATATCCACTGCTTCTAAAATGTGAACATTTATAAAGTGATGGCGTAGAATTACAGCGTCGGGAGCCGCTAACCAGGCATTCAAGAACGGGGCTAAACGAGAACGCGGTACAAAATGGGTTTTGAAGGTTTCCCCTGCAATTCCGATAACAGGAGAGTTGGTGCTGCAAACGATCGCACCGCGTTCGCCACCCAAGTACCCAACCCAGGCATTGTAACCGATTGCCAATAAATTTGTAGCAATAAAGTCTTGCTGCCAGTCTAGAGTATCAGGGACTTTACTCATGAGTCCCTCCTATGGGTAGTTAAATCAGACTGAAATTCTACCCAACGTTGCTGCGCCTGTTTATAACATTCAGCAGGGGAAATCGCTAGGTCTTGCAGCAGGTTGATATCTACTGCGCCGTTACCAACAATCAGAATCACTATTGCTTGGGTGGGATCGTAGGTGGCGATCGCTTTGTGCAGTGCGATCGCGGCATCTTTCTCCACCTCAAGCGCTTGCAGATACGAAGTTACCTGCGCTTGCGGAACGAATGCCCGATTAAAAGTCACGGTATCGACACTCCAATCAATGGAGAGAGGGATTGTATCTACGACATTGCAAACCACCATGCCCTTTCCTACATTCATATAACCATTCTAGGCGGTGTATCCAATGGTCAAAATATTATGTTGAATAAATCGGTTTTGCCAGTAACCGAAGTATCCTTGCCAGAGTTCATTTCGCATTCGCACTATTTCATCAATCCTGTACGTAGTCTTGTCCTGTCACCAATGCCAATTCTGCTCGCATAAACTCACGTCCCAAGTAAGCTGCATGGTCGAATCGGCTGATTGGAGAAGGTTTTGTTGACTCAAACAGTTGAATGCAAATTTCTTTTGCAGTTCTTCCTGTAAGGGTGGCAGTTGGTTGTCGTTCTACTTTGACAGTTACAGGAATGGGCTTTCCGGTTTCTGGATCGACAGCTAATCCTTGCTCATTAACTTCATTGGTAAAATGTTTCGCGCAGATTAAGCCTGCTTCCCGATCTAAATAGATAATAAAGTAACCTGCCGGATCGAGTTCTAAAAATCGCTTGGATAGTTTGTTATCAATTGCTGCCATTGTTTCTACTGTCGATATCATATTTAAACTCCAAAACAAAAAGCACCGCTCTGAAATATATAGAACGCATAGATGAATATAGATAATGAGGCTTTATTGTTGAGTTCAACAATAAGCAGGAGAGCAAAAGTCTTAAAGCACTCTCAAAATAATACCAATTCTCCAAAATAGGATTACAGATAAGGACGTGGGGACACAGAGATTGATCTGTTGCGAAATTATAGAGAATTGGTATAACCTCTAGGCCTTCTTTTACTGCTATCTCACAGTTGGATTGGCTTCTTGGCGCAGTTTTTGAGCTGCTTCCACCATATTTTTTAAAGCCGGAATTACCTCTGACCATCTCCGGGTTTTTAAACCACAATCTGGATTTACCCAAATTTGTTTTACAGGTAAATTAGCAACTCCAGTCCGCAATTGCTGTAAAATCTGTTCAGTTGTTGGCACAACAGGACTATGGATATCATAAACTCCATTACCAACTTGATGTGAGTAGCCACCCTCTGTGATTTCTCGCAGAGTTTGATTGTTGCTGCGACTATTTTCAATCGAAATCACATCAGCATCTAACCGTTCAATATCTTTGATAATGTCACCAAATTCGCAGTAGCACATGTGAGTATGAATTTGCGTTTGGGGTTGGGCTACTGCTGTCGCCAATCGAAATGCATCTACAGCCCAAGAAAGATATTCACTCCACCGTTGAGGCTTTAGAGGTAAACCCTCACGTAGTGCTGGTTCATCGACTTGAATTACTTTTGCACCAGCCGCTTCCAAATCTCTTACTTCATCTCGCAGCGCTAAAGCAATTTGGAAAGCTTGTTCTTGACGAGAAATATCCGTTCGGGGGTAAGACCAATTTAAGATAGTTACAGGGCCAGTTAACATCCCTTTTACAGGTTTTTGGGTCAATGATTGAGCTACTTTAAACTCACGTACCGTCATAGGTGTAGTGCGAACCACATCACCGTAAATAATTGGCGGACGAACATAACGGCTACCGTAGCTTTGCACCCAGCCATTTTCAGTAAAAGCAAAACCTGGTAATTGTTGTCCAAAAAATTCCACCATATCGGTGCGTTCAAATTCACCGTGTACTAAAACATCTAATCCTAATTCCTCTTGTAATTTAATGCTGTCGGCAATTTGAGCGTCAATAGCAGCTTCATATTCTGACTGACTCAATTCACCTCGTTTATATTGCACTCTGAGTTGGCGAACTTCAGAAGTTTGGGGAAAGGAACCAATTGTAGTTGTTGGGAACTGAGGCAGAGAAATTTGAGAATCCAGCCGCAATCCGTAGGATAATGAACGCTGAAAATCATCAATCTTTAGAGTCTTCAGTCTTTCTTGAATCGACTGATTGGCTGGACTGAACTCCTCGAATGTACTCCAGGTTGACTCAATAAATTCTTGCTCTGTTTTAGTGTTGTCACCTTTTACTGTTCGAGCCAAGAAAACCACTTCTTGAAGTTTCTGTTCGGCAAAACTCAAGACATTGCGTAGCTGTGATGGTAATCGTTTTTCTCGTTTGGCATCGTAGGGAACGAACTGTAAGGAAGCGGATGGTTGAATATCTAGAGATGTTCCATATAACGACTCTACAATCTCTTGTAACACGGGAATAACTTTCTCTGGACGAACTTGCCAGATATTTCTTGCGTCTATAACCCCTACTCCTAGCCGCTTATTTTGCGGAAAACCGTGAGTTTTGATTAACTCTAAGTTGCGTCCGCGTGTCAAATCTAAGCTAATAGCAGCAACTGGTAAATCTATTACCCAAGGGTAGGTTTCGCCTAAGTCATCAAAATAAGTAACTAGATGCAAAGGTATTCCTACTGTACAGAGTGAATTATAGACAGTTTGAAAATGTTCTTTCCAGGAATTAGCATCACCTAAAACAAGTGCTGGCTCATGTATTTGTACTTCTGCTATTCCTAGATTATTCAGTTCTGTAAGCAGGTTAACATAGAGTGGCAATAGCTTTGATACTGCTTCGTCTATATTTAATTCAACTTTACTCAAACGTAGTAGAGTGCATGGCCCCAACACTATGGGAACTGCTTTTTTACCTAATATATTTTGAGCGCGAGACACAGTTTCTATAAAGTCACTGAAATCGGCTGGTAATATATCTGTTGCAATTTCTGGGACAAGATAGTGGTAATTAGTGTCAAACCACTTAGTCATTTCCAAAGCTGGAGTTCCTTCTTGACCCCGTGCCATTGCAAAGTAGCGTTCTAACCCACTAAATTGCTGAAATCTTTGAGGAATTAACCCAAAACGAAATATCCAGTCAAGTACGTGGTCGTAGAGAGTTGTGTCTCCAATACCAATGCGTTCAATTCCTACTTCCAGTTGGGTTTTCCAGTTAGATTCCTCAACTTTATGGATAGTTTGCCGTAATGATTCTGCCTCTAGTTTGCCACTCCAAAATGCTTCTAATGCTTTTTTAACTTCCCGATTTTTACCAATACGAGGATAGCCTAATGTTGCGGTTTGAATCTGCATGATTTGTTAATCCATTGAAGATCAGATAATTACACACTATGAATTAGAAACTGCTAACTTTTACCAAAAATATCAGGTTCAAAGCTGAGTAGAATTGTGAGCTATAGCTCCCCTGTTCCTTTGCTCAAAAGCTTTTTCACTCAGTCTTCAATTACAACAAGTTATGTTTAATTGCGTCCACTTATTTTGTGGTGGAATCTTTGCTAGAATTCCTTTTCTTAAAGGTTCAGGTCGTTCTGACCAAAGTAGTGAACCATCGCCTTTAGCATAGTATTGACTGGCGCATTGCAAAACCGCAGATGCACAACTATCATTTGGTAAATCGCCAAACAAATAGGTTGGTTTCCCTGACGCAACAAAGGCAATTACACAAGAACGGTTACAAGCACTCATACATTCAACTCCCTGAATGAAGAATTTATTTTGCAACTCCCAATCGAATGCAAGTTGTTGAAGTTGTTGTAATAACTGCTGTCCACCACTTTCACCAATCCGCTTACCATCTTGCCACACACTGGCGCAGGTCGTGCAAACAAATAATGTATGTTGTTTGTTGAGCATTAATTTTAATGTGTGTAGGATTAAGTCCCAAACGCAGATATTACAGAGTTTTGTCAGCACGAAATTTAACCTTGCTGACTGTGCAATCTATCTGTTGCAAACTATTAGTAATAATTGACCAACAATTCGTTGATGGTACAATTCGCAGAATTTGTCTGTAGAATCAATCGAAAATCTTATAATTGGATGACCATTATAAGGACAGATAGCACGAATATAGCTATTATCAAATAGCTATTGATGTCTTTTTAAAAAACTGCTACTTTTCACATCAGCGATAATCGTGCCAAATAACCCAGCAGACGCTTCTAGGCGCAATTTGTATCGTCAATTAACTCTCTATCGTCTCCTCGTAAGCCGTAACCTGAAGTGTATCTTTGGTACGATGAAGAAATAAAATTGATTGATTGTGAAAATATTCATAGTTGCGCTTATCTATACCTCGTAGATTTCAGCAGAAGTTGACTTTTCGGCGGGCATTCTGACTCACAAGGTATACCTTGATTACAGCTGCGGGACAGCGCCGGATTCGCACCGGACTTTCCCCCTTACCTCTAGTGGCTGACCCCCACTAGAACCGAGATTCCTTTGCATCTTAACACAACTGTGATTTGCTTGTGTTAAGTTACTCCAGGCAATTTAATGAAGCGATCGCATCTGTAGATGAAATCCCTCAACCCCGGCAAACCATATCAAAATAGTGTCAACTCTAGCCCTTTCAAGGTGTTGTGTGATGGGCAGATTTGTAGTTTTGTAAAAACAGGTACAAATCTGTTGAGTGGAGAAAAAAATGTTGCTAGGGCAGGTGTTTGAACGGTTTGTCACAGAGAGTCCAGTATCAGTGATGGTTCGTGGGCTTTTAGAGAAAGCATTATGTCCTCAAATCCTTGATGAACTATTTGAACGTAGTGCCAAAAACCAGTACACTCGTGAGCTATTATTCTCCACAGTAGTTAATTTGATGAGCCTTGTAGTCTGCGGAGTTCATCCATCATTACACGCAGCACACCAAGCATCAGTGGAGAAAATCGGTGTTTCAGTTACCTCGGTCTACAACAAAATCAATGGCATCGAACCGAGTACCAGTGGGGAGCTAGTCAAAGAGGTTGCTGCTTCTATGGAAGCGACGATTCGACACCTCAATGCCACAATGCCGGATTTGCTACCAGGTTATCGAGTCAAAATTATTGATGGTAATGCCATCGCGGCGACCGAACATCGCCTTAAAGCATTACGCGAAATTAGTAGCGCCCCATTACCAGGGCAATCCTTGGTGGTACTTGACCCAAGTTTGATGCTGGCAGTAGATGTATTTCCTTGTGAAGACGGTCATGCTCAAGAGCGATCGCTTGTTTGATGAGGTACTACCAACCGTTGAAGAAGATGATATTTGGATTGCAGACCGGAATTTTTGTACACTCAAGTTCTTATTCGGTATTGCTGCTGGTCAAGGCTACTTTATTATCCGACAGCATCAAAGTCTGCCTTGGCAAGCAACTGATGATTTCCGGTTAGTAAGTCAAAGCGACAGTGGTACTGTATTTGAGCAAAATATCATCTTGAGTGCCGATGATGGTCAACTGTTAAAGGCACGACGAATTAAGGTCTGCTTGAAGCAGCCTAATCGTGATGGGGACAGAGAAATTTTTATTCTGACAAATCTGCCGTTTGAGGTGGCAAATGCAATTTTGATAGCCCAAATGTACCGCAAACGTTGGAAACTCGAAACCTTATTCCAAGTTCTGACAGAAAATCTCTGCTGCGAGATTAATACACTAGGCTATCCAAAAGCGGCTTTGTTTACCTTCTGTATCGCTTTAGTCGCCTATAACGTGCTGTCTACCGTTCAGGCAGCCCTCAGAAGTGTTCATGGAACCGAGAAGATAGAAACCGAAGTTTCCAGCTACTATTTAGCCGATGAAATCAAGGGTACTTACAGAGGAATGATGATTGCGATTCCCCCTGATGAGTGGTGTGTTTTTCAGAACATGACCTTTACAGAATTATCACTAACTCTCAAACATCTGGCAGGTCTTGTCAAACTGAGAACTTTTCGCCGTCATCCGCGAGGTCTAAAGAAAGCTCAACCAAAACGAACTTACCTCAAGAACAAGCCCCATGTCTCAACTGCTAAAATTCTAACCCAGAAAAAGCTGCAAAACAACACACCTTGAAAGGGCTACCGGATGGAACACTCACAAGAATTTATTTTCCAAAGAAACCAGAAGAAGCTTTAAATGTTGCCTTTAAACTTCCCCAAGAAACAGAAGATTATGGTCAAAGCAGTGTTTATCTTGACCAATATAGTGGTAAGGTTTTGCGAGTCGATAGTTCTTTGCAGGTGTCGTTAGGCGATCGCATCCTCAACTCTTTTACTCCCCTACACTTCGGTACTTTCTGGGGACTACCATCTCGGATTTTCTACATCTTTGTGGGACTTGCCCCGTTAATTTTATCTGTTACTGGCTTTGTAATGTGGCAATATCGCTACAAAGGGAAAAATCCCTCCCCATAGATTATACAAATGGTTAAGTTAAAAGCAAAAAATTAGATTATAAAGAAAGCAATTTCATTACATCTTTTGTTGAAGTAATTTGTATGCATTGATGTTGCTGATGTCAAAAATTTTCAGAAATTCAGCCTAGATTCGTCTGACTATAGATTTATCACGGCAAATCAGAGTCATGGTTTGCACAATGGTAACTCTAGTAACTTCCATTAAGAAAAAGGGAATAGGGGAATACCCTATCCCCACTGCCATGAAGTGCAATCACTTATTGCAAGTATTTGCACTTATTCTGGCAGTATATGAGGAAGTAATTGAGAATATTTTATATCTATTTTTTATTGATCGCTAGTATTTTCAGCACTTTCTGAGATTTGTAAGTAGTTAGTAAAGCTTATATAGCGTACTTTTAAACCAAAATATCGTGCTATATTCAAAATCAATCTTTCGAGATTAATTAACAATAATTCTCTAGAAACTAAAGCTTGTTTGTTACTAAATTTCCTTATATGCTAACTTTAGCAAATGAGAAAGAATATTAATATTTTTCAGTGAGGTCAATAGACTTGTCCCAACCATCTAACGGTTCCAAAAAGTAAGCGATTTTTCTCTCCTGACCTAGCCGAAAAGGTGCAAGTAAACAGGAGCATCTACTCGCAGTAAACCGTAACCGCTATACTTCTGTAGAGTGTAGCGGTTTTATTTTATTTACCTTTGCTGTAAATACCGGAGGATACCGCGAACGATCGCCTCAGCCATCCGATTATCATACTCTGGGTTCGCTAGTCTGGGGTTGTCTTCAGAACCTGTTACAAAACCAGTTTCGATTAAAATTGCGGGCATAGTATTTTTTCTCAGCACATAAAATCTAGCTCGTTTTACTCCTCGGTCTTTTAATGTCGGAATACCTTGAAGAATGCTTTTGTGAACCACTTGTGCTAAACGATAACCGCGATCGTAATGATAAGTTTCTAAACCATTTGCACTAGGGTTGTTATCAATTGAGTTTGCATGAATGCTCACAAATAAGTCTGCATGAGCATGTTCTGCCATGACAACTCTCGGAGCAAGGTCTACAAAATAGTCAGCATCCCTTGTCATAATGACTTTAATACCATTTTGCTCTAAAAGTGACGCTACCTTTTTACCGATTCTCAAAATGACATCCTTTTCTTGCAGTCCCTGAAGACCAATAGCACCTGCATCTTTTCCCCCATGTCCGGGGTCGATAACTATGAGTATTCGTCCTTTTGGAGAACGAGTTATAGGTTGTGAGATTTCGGATGCAGTCGTAGGTGGAGAGTCGGGGTCTGGAAATGGTGTGGGTAAAGGAGGAAAAGGAACTGGGAGTTTTGTTATAGAAGTAGAGGGTGGTGAAACTAGTCGTTGGCGCTGAAATTCTAATGCTAAGATTTGAGAATTAATTTGGTTAAGTTGCTTAATTTGTACTCTGGACGCAGGTTGAATATAAATTACTACGGTTTCTCTTTCTTGCTGTTGTAGACGTACTCTCAACACGGGACTATTTGCATTCAAAGTCGGCCCGGTAATATTGTTTGCAAGTTTAGCATTCGGGATAGCGATTCGGTAAAGGGTTGTTTGTCTATCCCAATTACTCGTGACATTTGATAAACTGCGATCGCTTCTAATTAGCAGTTGTGTACCATTGCTTGCTAGTTCTACAGACTCAATTGTGGAAGGGGAAGTAGGTAATTGGGTAACTGAGTCAGGTTGATTATTGCTTTGTTGTGACTTGACTACTCCACTATCAGGTAACACTACTATACCGTCGCTCCCACTAACCGTTGCCCGCCAATTAGGACTATTTTTGTCTATGTGTAAGGTCATGCGGACGGTGGGTATTGCACTTTGTAGTTGAGTAAATTGAATGCTGTTAACACCGTATCGGTCGATCGACTGCTGTTGTTGCAGACTAGGCGATAAAGTTGCACCTTTAATATTAATATCTATAACGCTACGATTGTCGCTGCGATTTACCTCAATTTGTGAATGATTATTGCCATGAGTGCGGATAAAAAATCCATCTCCTGTGACTTGTAGATTTTCAATAATATTTGTCTGTGATGTAGTCTGTGCAATTCCATCAGTCACCACACTGTAGATTCCACTTACAGGTGATGTCGTCTCTACTCGTTCTGGTGATGGTAACTGTACCACCCATTGATTGCCAGTTCTCGATGTAAATTTTACAAGTTGCGGATCGAGAGTGTAACCTGGATTCAGTTCTACAACGATGCGAGTTTTTTGTTCGTCAAATTGTCCAAAGCGGATAGCACGAATTGCACCACCTACAGACTGAGTAAAACTAGGTTTTCCTAAAGTAGTTCCAGGTAAATCAATTACCAAACGAGTGGGGTTAAAAATTAACTGTGCCTGGGGTTGTACAGCATCATCAGTCGTAAATTCCAGCTGCTTGGAGACACCATCAAATCGCCAAGATTCTAGTTTTGCAGCAAGTGCGGGAGATGTGAGTATGGCAATACTTAATATTGTACTGGGTAGCAACCAGTGGATTTTCACAGAGTACTCTCCTGTTTCGATTTTATGACATAAGACAATTTGTATTTACTTCTACTCACACCAGTACTAACTCAGCAGAAATACTTTGCTGCTGAGTGTTCGTTCATCTGAGTATTTAAATGCAACAAAGCCGCATTAAATATTACCCACACTCTCTAATTTTGTTCGCTCAAAAAACCACAAAAATTCTGAGAATTTTGCGTATAACTATCAAAAAAACTAGCAAAAATACTTGAATATTTAATCGATTTAATGACAGTTGAATCAACTGAATTAAATAAATTTAATTCAAATGTTAGCCATGCTGAATTTTCGCAAGGCATAGTTGATAGCTGTATATTTTTGCTTTTGATATTGCGATCGTTGTTGTTTGGTAAAATCCACTACCTATGATTTTTCCTAACGTAGATACAAAAAACGATGGATGATATAAGTCTTAACTCTGATTGGAGAAAATTTTGTAACATCTGTACCTCGCAGATTTTTTAGGTGTATTAACATCGGCAGGTCTTCTGACTTTGAGACTTGGTTTGGACATAATCTCATTACAGCTGCGGGACAGCGCCGGATTCACACCGGACTTTCCCCGTTTCCTCTAATGACTGTTCCCCACTAGAACCGACTAATCGACCCATTATATAGCATGGTGAGGAAAATAATACAAGAGCAAATTTTAGTTAACAGTCACAATTATTTGAAGATTTCATGACAATAAAGAAGTCTTGGCTATCATAACCAAGACTGAAGAGTGAATTTATTCGATTGAACACGCTTACACAATTGCTTATCCCAAATTACTGAAGAAAGTTCCCCAAAGGATTCCCGTTACTCCTACAGCAATTAAAAGGTTAGTGAAAAACTTGCCTAATTCAATTTCTTTTCCCAGTGCTTTGTCGTCTTGACCTGCGGTGAAAAACAATGACCAAGCTTGGTTGAGATTGATTTTCTCAAAGTTAGTGAAATCAGGTCGAAAAACAACGGAGCCAATTAAATCCTTTTTAGGGAAGTCAAAATCAGTTCTCATAACTCTCCTCACTTAATGTTCTATGTCCTACTTTTCGCAGTTATCTTGATGCTTTTGCTTCTGGAATCAATGCCTATGCTCAACAACATAGCGATTTAATTGACGATTCTGTTGAGGTAGTACTACCAGTAAAAGCTGAAAGTATAATTTGATATTAATTGATATTTAATTAGGTTTTCTTAATCCGCTTTTTAGGAGACAGGGATATCCTATCTTAGCAAACTGCGTACAACTTGTTCCACATCGCAATGACTTAATTTCAACTATGAAACGGAATCACCAGTAATGGCACAAGCACCAAAATTAACCACACCCAAGACCAAGGTTTTGGTGTTCCCATAGAATTTGGTTCTTGCAAAAGTGCATCTATTCTCTGTGTAACATGATTGGTTGAGATATGCTGGGCAAAAGCTGCACAAAAATTTGACTCTAGTAAAACTGGAGTATTGACAACCAATAGTAAAGCTTCTGCTAATAACAAACTATCAACTTGTCTAGCAGCCCAATAATCAGCCCGTATCTCTCTTAAAAGTAACAACTCTTGCCATAATGATTCGGTGTGAGGTAGCCAAGAGGTTAACTGACGTAGCCACCCCAAAAAGAAAAACCAACAGGTATCGTGGTAGTGGCGATGTCCATCTTCATGGGCTAATACCGCTTTGAGATGGACGGAATCTAAGGTATCTAATAATCCCTGACTGATAATTAACTCAGGTTTCCAAAAACCAACCAAAGCACAATAAACAACAGGCACATTTAGTAACCGTGCTGGTGTACCGTAGACATAAATTATGGGATAGGTGCGAATTTGTTTTAGCATCCGGTTTCCCTCCCATACCAACTTTAGCCATAAGACACCTGCAAAACCTAAGAAACTGATGGCCAGTCCGTAGCTAACCCAACCTTCCCACCCCCAAACCATAATATGTCCATGAGGCCCCATACAAAACACTGCAAATGTTGTGGTTAATAGAAGTAATGGCGGGAGGAGAAATAGCAACAAGGCGCGGGGAAAACGTTCCATCCAATTTCCTATAGGGGATGACCACTGACTTCTCAAGTACCAAGCTAGGATTAACGCCATGACTACCATCAGCAGGTGCATTATTCTTTCTCCCTAAGTTCACGAACTGCTTGGATTTTTTTTGCGATCGCCTCAAACTGTGCCACACTAGCTTCATCCAGACTGTCAGCAAAAGCAGCCACAATCTCCGGCTTCCCCAATTCGAGAAATCTCTGTAACTGTTCATAAGCTTCTAAAGACTGGGCTTCTGAATAAGAAATCAAAGGTAGCCAAAGATACTGGCGGTGTTGTTTCACACATTCTAGCCACCCCTTCTTGGAGAGGCGATGCAGTATTGTTGCTACTGAGGAATAAGTTAACTCCCGTTCTGGGTCAGCAGTAATACGTTCATGCACCTCTTTAACTGTGGCAGCACTCAGAGAGTAAATAATGTTTAAAATCTCTGCCTCTAAAGGGCCTAATTTTAGTTGTTTGGGACGGTAATTTGGCAGAGGATTCATCTTGATTTTTAGTGTATTTTAACTATATTAGCCAGAATTTATTATGAATAAATTCGCCTGCAAACTTCATAAATAACTTTGACAAGTTGTCAGATTCAAGTCTGACAACTTGTCTTTTGACATTTCTCACCAACTGACTTAAGGTCGGAGGGGATTTTTAGCAGGACTTACGCAAAATTATGAAAAAACGAACCGCAAAGGGCGCAAAAAACACGAAGTTATAAGAGTTTCAGAGAGTTCTTGCGTAAGTCCTATTTAGCATCAGTTAGCTACTCTTTTACCACCTAAAAATCACTGTTTAGGCAGCAGGAGAGCCGAAATCACATCAGTAATCTTACACTGATAAGGGAGTAATTAGAATCTTGATTAAACCTCCAAGTATCCATAAGTTAAGGAATATGTGGATTGTGGCTCAATTAATAAAACTTACCAGATATTCAATATTTTTTGAGCAAATAATCATCTTTATACCAGATTATTTAAAACCAATATCAAGTAGTTTATCTATTTTATAGTGATATTTTTCTCAATGTCACAAGATAGACTGTCAAACAATTTTAGGTTTGGGATTGTGGATTAAAGCCAAGGATAAATAAGTAAATTTATCCTGTTAAACAACAATAAGTCAAAAGACAGTTTGTCGTTTTAATCTCTGACATTTTGTCAAACTAAAAAATCTAGAAAAAAGTTAAAGAATATCCAGACAAATCATTATTGAAGACATTATTTGAAGAATATATTTGTTAAGTTTAACTAAGTGCAGGATATTTGCACAGGAAAAGACCATGTTTGAATATCTTCCACCTTTGAACGACCACAACTTACCTTACCCAGATACAATCCATCCGATTGTTGTCCACTTCGTAATTGCAATGGTATTGTTTGCCTTCTTCTGTGATGTAGTTGGTTATTTTAGCCATAACGCCCGTCTTTTTGAAGTGAGTTGGTGGAATATGTTTTTCGCCACGATCGCCATTTTTATTGCGATCATCTTTGGTCAGATTGAAGCGGGTTTAGCCGAACCTTACAACGCAGTTGAACCAATCCTAAATTTACATACCCTGATTGGCTGGTCGCTTTCAGGAATTATTGCCGCAATTACAGGGTGGCGTTACGTCATTCGGTTACGTGACCCAGAAAAAGTACCAGTTCCCTATCTCGGAGTGGGACTACTTTTAACTTGTTTAGTGTTCTTCCAAGTGTATTTGGGAGATGAATTAGTGTGGGTGTATGGACTGCACACAGTACCAGTTGTAGAAGCTGTGAAGGCAGGTATTTTGCGATGAATGCCCAACTAATTGAACAACTCAGGTCGCAACTAGGCGCAAACGGACTACCTTACACCATTCCCATTCATCCCAACTTAGTCCATCTCACCTTGGGTTTATTTATCGTCGCCATTGCCTTTGATATTGTTGGTGTACTATTCCCCCTAGAAAAACCAGTCTTCAAATTTTTGGCAATACCCGCTAATCGTGCCGGCTTCTTTGATGTGGGTTGGTACAATATGCTGGCTTCAGCCATCATCACCTTTTTCACTGTGGCCGCAGGCTTTTACGAAATCATGTTGGCAGAACCACCAACAGATTTAAAAAGTGCTTGGGGATTACAAGGGATGGAGACAATGCTGTGGCATGGTGTCGGTGGTGTCCTCCTCTTAGCGCTGATTATTGGAATGGCTGTATGGAGAGGATTTCAGCGTTATTTATGGCGAAAAGATGTCGGTCAACAAGTGCAGTGGAGTTATCTTGCAGCAGGGTTTTTCATCATGTTTATTATGTTCGTTCACGGCACATTAGGAGCGCAACTAGCGGCAGAATTTGGCGTACATAATACTGCTGATAAATTACTGAGATTGGGTAAAGACATTAACGCGGTATTGAAGTAAATGAAAATTCAGAATATTTTGATTTTAATTGGCTGTGCGATCGCCCTCACAGCTGCTAGTCTCTGGATGGGAGAACAAGCCTATTCCTGGTTTCCCCCCCAAGCCGCCGCCGAATCCAAACTCATAGATGAACTATTTAGCTTTTTAGTCACCTTGGGAACCTTCATTTTCTTAGGCGTAACTGGAACCGTCATCTATTCCATAATTTTCCATCGCGCAGGTAAATATGACACCAGCGATGGCCCGCCAATTGAAGGAAATGTCACCTTAGAAGTAGTTTGGACAACAATTCCCATTCTGTTGGTGCTATGGATTGCAACCTACAGTTACAACATCTATGCAGAAATGGCAATTCAAGGGCCAATGGAAGCCATGCACATACATAAAATGGCATCAGCCCATGCAGCAACAATGGAGGAGAAGGGGACATTTTCAATCACCGCCTCTAACTCCATACCAGTTGAAAAAATAGAAGTGCTTGCCAAACAATGGGCTTGGGTCTTTCGCTACCCCAACCAGAATGTTACCAGCACCGAATTACATCTACCAGCTAATCGGCGCGTTAGTTTAGCACTGCGATCGGCAGACGTTCTCCACGGCTTTTACATCCCAGCCTTTCGACTCAAACAAGACATAGTACCCAAACAAACCATCGACTTTGAATTTACTCCCATTCGCCCCGGCAAATATCGACTGCGCGATTCTCAATTTAGCGGTACTTACTTTGCAGCCATGCAAGCAGATGTAGTAGTCGAATCAACAGCAGATTACGACCAATGGCTGAAATTAGCTGCAACCCAAAAACCAGTCCCCGCCAATAATCAAGCCGCCAACGAATACGCCCAAAAAATCAAAGGGGCATTCACCACAGGCTATCCCACAGTCATACCCGCACCACCCCCTTTAGTCAATTTCTCCTCTTAAACTCAATTTCTCTGCGCCTCTGCGCCTCTGCGTGAAACATCCTATGACAAATACCCAAATCGAAAATCCCAAAATACTACTAGAAACACACCACCATCTCCCCACCACCTGGAAAACCTACTTCACCTTCAGCACTGACCACAAAGTCATCGGTATTCAATATATAGTTACCTCCTTTCTCTTTTTCCTCATTGGCGGCATATTGGCAATGATTATTCGCGGCGAACTAATTACCCCAGAAGCCGATTTAGTTGACCGCACCGTTTACAATGCCATGTTCACCATGCACGGCACAATCATGCTGTTCTTGTGGACTTTTCCCGTCTTAGTTGGTCTAGCAAACTACCTTGTCCCGCTTATGATTGGGGCGCGAGATATGGCATTTCCCCGCCTGAATGCCGTAGCCTTCTGGATGGTGCCAGTATTCGGAATTATCCTGATGGCTAGTTTCTTCCTACCCGGTGGCCCAGCCCAAGCAGGTTGGTGGTCTTATCCCCCAGTGAGTCTGCAAAATCCTACAGGTAATCTCATTAACGGTCAATTTCTCTGGCTGATAGCTGTCGCCATATCAGGTGTATCCTCGATTATGGGCGGTGTTAATTTTGTTACTACCATTGTTAAAATGCGCGCCCCAGGAATGACCTTCTTTCGGATGCCGGCTTATGTTTGGGCAGTGTTCAGCGCCCAGATTATCCAACTGTTTGGCTTACCTGCACTCACAGCCGGGGCTGTTATGTTGTTACTCGACTTGACTATTGGTACAGCCTTCTTTGACCCAGCAAAGGGCGGTAATGCAGTTCTCTTTCAACACTTTTTCTGGTTTTATTCACACCCTGCCGTCTACGTAATTATACTACCTATTTTTGGCATTTTTTCCGAAATATTCCCAGTTTATAGCCGTAAACCTCTGTTTGGCTACAAGGTAGTTGCCGTTTCCTCACTATTGATTGCCGGCGTAAGTGGTTTTGTCTGGGTACATCACATGTTTGCTAGTGGTACACCAGCCTGGATGCGGATAGTTTTCATGGTTTCCACAATGTTCGTTTCCGTACCCACGGGGATTAAAGTTTTTGCTTGGGTGGCGACAATTTGGGGAGGTAAACTGCGGCTGACTACCCCGATGCTGTTTGCTTTGGGTGGATTGATTATGTTTGTGTTTGCGGGTATCACAGGCATTATGCTTTCCGCAGTACCAATTGATATTCACGTTAATAATACCTACTTTGTTGTGGGTCACTTTCATTACGTCCTCTATGGGACTGTGACAATGGGGATGTTTGCCGCATTTTATCACTGGTTTCCCAAGATGACTGGGCGGATGTACTACGAAGGCTTAGGTAAGCTGCATTTTTGGTTATCATTCATCGGTACTAACCTCAACTTTTTACCGATGCACCCATTAGGTTTGCAAGGGATGTTGCGGCGGGTTTCTTCTTACGACCCAGAGTATGCTTTTTGGAATGTGATTGCTAGTATTGGTGGATTTTTGTTGGGGATGTCTACACTACCCTTTATTTTGAACATGATTGGTTCTTGGGTACAGGGTGAGAAAGCACCGGATAATCCTTGGCGGGCTATTGGGTTGGAGTGGCTGGTGGCTTCTCCGCCGCCGGTGGAGAATTTTGAGGAGATTCCTGTGGTGATTTCTGAACCTTATGGGTATGGGAAGTCTGAACCGTTGACGGCGAATTTGGAAAAGCAAGAGTTAGCAAGAGATTTGAATTAATTCATACTTTAAACCTAGTGCGATGTTCGTAGTAAGGACTCCAGTCCTTAATTTTGTTTCCAGGAGAGGAGAGGACTAAAGTCCCCACTACAAACCAAAAAAAATTAGTGAAAATTCAACTATGACTGTGAATAGTTCTATTAGTCGAGAAGAGTTGCAGGAGTCTTTGGAGACGAGGACTGTTGAACATACTCATGATGAAGAAGCCAATAGTATGTTTGGCTTTATCGTATTTTTACTTTCGGAAAGTATCATTTTTCTGAGTTTTTTTGCGGGATATATTGTTTATAAAACCACAACTCCTGATTGGCTACCGCCTGGTGTTGAGGGGCTGGAAATTAGGGAACCGACAATTAATACTGTGATTCTGGTTTCTAGTAGTTTTGTGATTTATTTCGCGGAACTTGCCCTGAAACGCCATAATATGTGGGGATTCCGCCTACTTTGGTTAACAACAATGGCGATGGGTAGCTACTTCTTATATGGTCAAGCAGTTGAATGGAGTAGTCTGCATTTTAGTGTGACATCTGGCGTATTCGGGGGAATGTTTTATCTATTAACAGGATTCCACGGGTTGCACGTTTTTACTGGTGTGTTGTTGCAGTTAATTATGTTAGTGCGATCGCTCATCCCCGGTAATGCAGCAATTTTCTCCCCAAAGAAGAAGAAAATTGGAGTGTTGTTGAAGTCTTTAAAAAAGAACGTTATCACACTCAAGAACAATGGTACGACAGCGCCGGCGAACCTTTTCGTCCCCAAATTAACTATTGGGTAGGCGGAAATACAAAAGTATATGGTGCAGCACTGTTGCGGATGCGGGAACGGGATTTTCAAGAAGTCAAACATCAAGATGGGGTTTCAAGTGAGTGGCCTTTGAAATACCAAGACTTTGAACCCTATTACACCGAAGCGGAAAAACTCTACCATGTCCACGGTAAACTAGGGGATGACCCAACAGAACCACCCCGCAGCGAAACTTATCCTTATGCAGAAGTAAGTCACGAAGCGCGGATGCAAACAATTGCTCATGCTATCTCCCAACAAGGGCTACATCCAACACATCTACCTTTAGCACTCAAGAGTGATTGTATCCGATGTCATACTTGCGATGGTTTCCCTTGTAAAATAGATGCGAAAGCTGATGCTGAGACTGTGGGAATTAACCCAGCTTTGTCACATTCTAACGTCACCTTAAAAACCTCAGCTAAGGTTGTGCGTTTACACACTAACCCATCTGGTATTGAGGTGAAAGCTGTGGAAGCGGAAATAGATGGACAATCTTATCTATTTTTCGCAGATATATTCGTCCTAGCTTGTGGTGCGGTAAATTCGGCGGCGTTGTTATTACGTTCTGCAAATGATAAACACTCCAAGGGACTTGCTAATAGTTCTGATTTGGTGGGACGTAATTTTATGAAACATCTGATGACGGCGATGGTACAACTCAGCCCCATACCAAACCCGACTGTGTTTCAGAAAACAATTGCTGTGAATGATTTTTATTGGGGAGAATCAGAGTTTCCTTTCCCAATGGGTCATATTCAAAATACAGGTAGTATTTTACAAGAAATGATTCCCGCAGAAGCATCGCCTTTGTTATCGCTAATGTCCAGGTTAGTTCCTGGGTTTGGAATGCGACAGTTAGCGAATCATTCTATTGGTTGGTGGTTACAAACGGAAGATTTACCTGACCCAAAAAATCGGGTGCGGGTTGTGGGTGATAAGTTGTATTTGGATTATACGCCCAATAATATTGAAGCACACGATCGCCTGATTTATCGCTGGACTAATATCCTTAAGGCTGTAGATCGCTCTTCGGAAAACCCGGTGTTTCGTCGCGGGATTTATCCCCGTAGTGATAGCCCGATTCAAGTGGTGGCGAATCAGTGCGGTACTTGTCGGTTTGGGGAAGATGCGACTACATCTGTGCTTGACCTTGATTGTCGCACCCATGATGTGAATAATCTCTATGTTGTTGATGGTAGTTTCTTCCCGTCTAACTCTGGGGTGAGTCCAGCTTTAACTATTATTGCCAATGCGTTGCGAGTTGGAAATCATCTGATTCAACGATTGCATTAATATGATATTGGCTTGAAGCGAATATAATTTTTATTATTACTTGACAAGTATGAAAATGTCAAAAGACAAGCTGTCAGAATTTTTTAAAACTTAATTATGGGCTATTCACAAAAAAATTCAATAATTTCTTCTTGTTATGATATGTTTGGCTGATGAACAATTGCTTTCTTATCTATCTTTTTATATCTATTTTGTGTCATCCAATCTTAAGCTTTACCTGCTTCTAATAAAGATTGACCGAGATAACCACCCTTTGCCTCAACTCCTGGTAAGGCAAAGAAATATCCGCCGCCAATCGGTTTAATATACTCTTCTAAAGGTTCTCCATTTAAGCGTGATTGAACTGTAATAAAACCCTTTTCTAAATTTGACTGGAAACAAACAAACAGCAGTCCCATATCTAGGTGAAGCATCTTTAAATGATTTGATGAAACGATTGTCTCGTATTGAAGGGCATATTCGGGGTATCAAGAATATGGTTGAGGATAGTCGTCCTTGTCCAGATGTATTGATTAAAATAGCTGCTGTCCGAGGAGCAGTTAAGCAAGTTGGTCGAATTATTTTAAATGAATATCTCAAGGAATCCGTTGCTCGAACTACTCAACAGGAAGATGTTAAAACTGAGATTGAAGCTCTAAAGATTGTATTAGATCGTTTTTTAAGCTAGATATTAGGTTTGCTACGCAGTGAAGTTATTTGTCGTTAGTTGCTGTTAGGAAAATGGTTTGAGCATTAGAGATTGTTTATTCCAGTTACTTACGATTTTATAGTAGTTATTTTGGCAAAGTATAATGATAGCTAATAAATTTGAGCGACTTATATCCTTACTCATTTGTTTGTGTCTTTTAGTTCCATCTGTACCGACTATTGCCCAAACTCCAGAAGAATGGATCGCTCTAGGAAAGCGCATACATGGAGGTTTTGGCAGTTATATTGCTCTATGAATCCGTATAGGATTAGATGCAATGAAGCGTCTTGATGCTAAAGGGCGCGAATTGGATGTTACTTACTTTGATGGTGCTAATGCGCCATGTCCTTGTGTTGCAGATGGCATTATGATTGCTACAGTTGCCACGCCGGGGCAAAACTCACTACGAGTCATACCCTCTAAAAGCGACGTAAGTAACTTTGGGATTGTTGTAATTAAGAATAAAAAAACAGGAAAATCACTGCGTTATGTAATACCAGCAGCAGCTCGTTCTCTACTTGATAAGTGGAACCAAGATTTGGGCGATCGCCAGCGATATGATGCAGTCATGAATGCTTCTAGTGATTCTCTATTTCGTGTGGATAAATACAAAAAAACAGACGAGTCAAGCTCCAAGATTTGACATTTATTCTCTGCTCTCAATCTCTTCATCTAGAACACCGATTCAGTAATCAAATAGAAGTAGAGGCAAGCTCAGTAGTGTTGGTAAAAATTTTGGCAAGGACATGAAGATTATGAACAACGGCTACGCGACGAAGGTCAAATAAGTTTTTACGAGAACCGACATAACGAGCCTGCTGTGATTGCCAATGACCAATATGAGATAAAGAATGCTCAACACAAACACGTTCTCGGAGTTTGGCACGACCTATTGGAGTTAGTTGACGTTCTCGTAATTCCCGAAACAATAGCTCTTGTGGATGAATTGAAATACTGCGTCCGCGTGGAGAGGTGGTGCAAGATTCCCTAACAGGACAAGTTGCACAAACCTCCTGTGGAAACTGGACTTTAGCACCCAAAGTAAAAGGTAAAGTTACTTGATTGGGACAACAAATAGTACCATTGTCCCAATCCAATACAAACGCAGTTTTCGCAAATTTTGTACCGTTGTGGACGATCCAAGCCTTACAATATATACTCAATTGCTCACTGCGATTTTTGACTAAGGAGCTACTCAAATAAGCCCGGTCAATATGTAATTCGCTGAGTTCGACATCTTGTGTTTGTAAGTCCTGAGTAATCGCATCAGTTACAGATGCTTCTGGGAGATTAGCCTTGGTAATCCCAACAGCACGAATCATTCCATTGTCTAAATCTCGTAAAACATGACGTTTATATCCATCAATCTTCTGACTACGACTTTTACGCCCATGTCTCATCTGTTCGTCTTCGATTGAGATGCGCCGTTCTTTAGCAACACCAGAGCGCAGTTTCACCTCACCATGTTCGGAGATTTCTACATCCTGTGTTTCGATTTGTCGTGCTGTCTCAAGAGTTGCACGAAGTAGCGGATGTTCAGATTCTGTGGGGTGTGTTTGAACAAAAGTATCGAGTCGCTCTAAAGCATCCAGTACAATCCCCAAAGCTAAATTTTTCTGGTCTGGGTCATCCCAGTTTAAGTCTAAAGCCGCTTTTAAGCTTGAAGTGGCGACTATACCCACGCCAATATCATTAGCAACTTCCGCCAACTCCCACAAGGTGCTGGCTAGCTATCACGCCAATCGCTTTTTTGAGCGCGTGACCCAACAAATTATATGTATCTTCGACCTTCGATGCTCCCCACAATGGACTTGAATCAAGTGCAGCTCGTAATTGCCTTGAGCCAAAACCCTTTGTCTGCTCTGCTAGTTCTACTGTTCGCTCAATTAGCCTACGGTCAAGACCTTGGATAATTAGCGCTGTGCGAAATCTCGCCAGTGTCGCCTGAGAAAATGGTGCAATTTCGCAATCAATACAATCAACTACCAATTGCCAACGTCTATCCATGAGCAATGCTTCAATTGCTTCTGCATCCGAGGCTCCTGTGTAGGCTTGCAAGATTGTCGTCAAAGCTAACTGTGCTGGTGGTACTGGCGGATGTCCTTTAGGAGAATCTGCGTATAGCTTGCTTAGTTCCTCTTGAAATTGTTCATCAAATATTTGATGACGGTATTGCCGCAAGAATGTAAATAGCTTCGCTCGTTTAATGCGCTTGACGATACTTTGCTCTTGTGATGTTAATTCTACCGATGGATGCCAAATTCCTGGTCGCATACGTACATTTTCAGCTTGCACTAGCACAATTTATTACCTAAATCTACCCCAATCTGGGCAACACCACTCCTTGAGACTTTGTTAAATATCGCTCAAGCCTTATTTATTGTTATAAGCATTGTTTGGTAAGCGTTTCCTCTATTTTCTCCTTTATGATTTACCTTACTCTGGGCAGATTCTTCTTTTATTCTGCGATTACTGAATCGGTGTTCTAGTAGTTGCTTTGTACCGGGAAATTAATTGTCTGTAGCCAACGTAGGGGGCGCTGTAGAAAAGCGACAGGAGGCATGAGAATACAGGGGATGCCTAAGTACAGGGGCTGAAGCATATTCCCAATCAGTCCCATATCATGAAACAGAGGCAACCAACCTACGAAGATAGTCTTTGAGCTATGCCCCATAGCCTGCTGAATTATCTGCTGGTTATGCAGAAGATTGCCATGACTAACCATTACCCCTTTAGGTGTGCCAGTGGAACCTGATGTGTATTGTAGAAAAGCTAAAGTATCACTTCTGGGTTGAGTCTGGAACCAATTTTTTTCTAGTCCACTCTGAAGATTGTCGGTAGTTACCCACTGCATGGACTTGAGGTTTGGAGTTTGCTGCAACTGATGTTCTATCTGGGTAAGAATCTTGGTGGTTGTCAGCGCCACGGTTGCTTGTGCATCAGCTACAATAGCTTCTAATCTAGGCATGGGTCGATTCAGTCGAGGCGGATAAGCAGGGACGGCAACGACTCCAGCGTAGAGACATCCAAAAAAGGCGGCAATATATTCTAGACCTGGCGGGTACAGTAGTACAGCACGCTCCCCACTGACTAGGCAATTTTGTAGCCTTGCTGCAATAGTTCGAGCTTGACAATCGAGTTCGTGGTAAGTTATGTTTGCTTCTTCTGTTTCTCCATCAAGCAAAAAAGAATAGGCGTTCTGTTTGGGCTGTTCGCTCGCTCGAAAACGAAGAATTTCTACGAAACTGGAAAAATCAATTGGAAGCTCTAAAGGTTGATTGCCCATTTGTAACACCACTTACTACTTATGCTCAGTTAATTGACGAAAAAGTCATAACTGACCAAATTAGCGGCTAAAATGCTTTCTAGCACGGACACTAACTGTATATACTGAATCAAGCTGTTACCTGCGTCAAAAGACAAGATGTCAAACTTCAGATAGCCTACATAACATGGCAGATCCAAAGCCCTTCTCTTCTAGCGATCGCATTCTACAGGTGACAAAAAATTTATACTTATTTACAATTCTCATATAGCAAGAACGCTACAATCGTCAGACCTTGGACAAAATAAAAAGCTGTTTCTCCCCATAAAAAGGACTTTAGTAACTTAAGGATTGTGCTAATTAAAAATAAAAAAACAGGAGAGTTACTGCGTTAATATAATATTGACTGCATTTTGTTCTCTAATTAATAGATATAACCAGGATCTGGGCGATCTCCAGGGGGGCTACGATGCAGTGATGAATACGTCTAATTATTTTCTATTTCGTGTTTATAGTAACAACTAAATAAGTGAGAAAACACCTAAGCTTTTAGAAAAGTTAGAAAAATTATTTTTTGATATTAGTCAAGCAAACTTGAATAAAACCTGTCTATTTTTGTAGAAAAAGTACCTTTGAAATTAGGCAAATAAATATTATTTAATGAGATTTAATATCTCCAATCTGTATTTAATAAACTTTTTGAACTTGAAAGAATTGATACTGTTTTTGAAATTCTTAAGATTGAATAGAAAAATTATGTGTGTAACCTGCGGTTGCTCTGACGATGCTGAAGTCAAAATCATCAACACTGAAACAAATGAAGTAGCAATAATTAGCTCCCAAAATGAGCATCATCACCACACTCATACTTCACCTGAAGATACAGCGATCACCCATCCTCACAATCATGACTCTAATCATATTCACACCCACACTTTACCAGATGGCACTGTAGTCACGCATTCTCACAGTCATGATTCCATCTCAGAAGCATCTCAGATTCATGCTCAAGTACATAGTAAAACTATATCTTTAGAGCAAGATATCTTAGCAAAAAATAATTTAATAGCAGCCCAAAATCGCGGATGGTTTAAAGGGCGTAACATTGTTGCTTTAAATCTAATGAGTTCTCCTGGTTCTGGGAAAACAACACTATTAACTCGCACTATTAATGATTTAAAGCATCAGTTGTCTATTAACGTTATTGAAGGAGATCAAGAAACGATTAATGATGCTAATAAAATTCAAGAAACAGGCTGTAAAGTAGTACAAATTAACACAGGTACAGGCTGTCATTTAGATGCAGCAATGGTAGAACAGGGTTTGCAACAATTAAATCCACCTTTGAATTCAGTCGTAATGATTGAGAATGTTGGTAACTTAGTTTGTCCAGCATTATTTGATTTAGGCGAACAGGCAAAAGTTGTCATTCTATCTGTGACTGAAGGCGAAGATAAACCAATTAAATATCCGCATATGTTCCGCGCTAGTGAGGTGATGATTCTCACTAAAATTGATTTACTACCTCATGTGCAGTTTGACGTTCAGCGTTGCATAGAATACGCCCAGCAGGTTAATCCTCAAATTCAGGTTTTTCAAGTTTCAGCATTAACTGGAACTGGGTTAGAGAGTTGGTATAAGTGGTTATCACAAAGGGTTAGTAACTAAAAATATCTATCTAAATCTACTCATATCTGATTAAACAAGAACTTATACTGAAGATATGAGTAGGTTTAACGGTTAGGAATAATTCGTGAGCATAACTCCAAAGTTAGCCAAAATTTTAGGTATGCACACTGCATTTGAAAGGCTATAATCTTGTGTCTAAACATCGCACTGCGAGATCACGATGAGGACACATGAGCAAACTAAAAGGGAAGTCAGTCCTGATCACTGGCGCATCTCAAGGACTGGGACGACAATTAGCTATTGATTTTGCCCGTGAAGGAGCAACTAGAATCTCGATCATCGGGCGACGGGTTGAAGGTCTGAACGAGGTATGTCAACGAATTCAGGAGATTGCACCCCAGACTAAAGTCTTAGCGATCGCTGCCGACTTAGCACAAGCAGAAGAGGTTGAGCGCGTTGTAGCAATGACACTAAGAGAATTTGACCATCGCCTTGATGTGCTAGTTAATAACGCAGCAGCAATTGGCCCTACTCCAATACCATTCCTCGTTGACTACCCTTTGGAAGATTTCCGCTACGTACTTAACACAAATTTGATTGCACCGTTTGTGATGATTCAGAAGGTCTTCCCTACAATGGTTAAAACAGGTGGCTCCATCATTAACGTAACCAGTGATACGGGTGTAACTGGTTATCCGGGCTGGGGAGCTTATAGCATCTCAAAATTTTCTTTAGAAGGGATGTCACAGGTTTGGGCAGCAGAACTAGAAGGAAGTTGGGTGCGCCTAAACTGGGTAGATCCTGGTGATATGAACACTGCAATGCACAGGGCATCGGAACCGGAAGCTGATCGTACCCGTTGGGCAGAACCAGCAAAAGTAACAGATGTCTTTATTTATCTAGCTTCAGATGAATCACAGCGAGTGAGTGGGCAAAGATTTCAAGCTCAGGTTCCCGATTAGATCCAGGAATATCAATGCTCCTAGCGATTCTCTATTTTGTGCGGGTGGATACAACAAAGGGGGCAATATGCCCCCCTAAAAATCTCTACACAGTTGCTACCTTGGGTTGAGGTTTAGTGAATAACTCGGCTAAATGATGTGGTTGGCGATCGCGCCAGTTACCCTTACCATAGGCATACCCCGCGATTAACGGGAACGCCACAGTCGCCTCAGAAAACACCATCTGTTCAGTAGCTTTGTCTACCTTCCCCCAAGAATGAGCCTCTTTGAGGGTAGAACCGGATAAAGCGCCATCCCGTTCATCAGCGACGGTAACTTGAATTGTATACTTGTGCATACTCGTATCAAATCCCAGCATTTCCGCAGCTACTACCGTATCCTGGGCGAAGTTTTTTGGTACACCGCCACCAATCATCACCAATCCAGTGTAGTTGGAAGCTAGTTTGCACTGCGTCAACTCCCGGAAGTCTCGCACTGAGTCAATGGTTAAATGAGATTCTGGGGAATTCCATTGGTGATGGACTAAGCCAAACCCAGCAGAACAGTCACTAAAAGCGGGGACAAAAATTGGTACTTGGTGTTGATAAGCGGCTTGCACTACAGATTGGCCATAATTACCCCGACGTTCTAAATAAATTGCCATCTGCTCAATAAATTCCCGTGAAGAATAGGGACGCTTCTCTAAATTCTCGGCGATTTCGGCGATCGTCATGTCGCACACCCGCAGTTGATCTTCATCAATGTAGGTGTCATATATGCGGTCTATCCGTTGCTGTCTTAATACCTCATCATCTGCAAAGGGGTCGCCGACATAATGGCGATAACCCAACGCTTCAAAGAAATCTTGGTCAACAATGTTAGCTCCGGTAGAAACAATTGCATCTACCATATTGTGAGTAATTAAATCGTGGACTATTCCCTTAAGTCCAGCACTAAATAAAGACCCAGCTAAACACAGAATAATCGTGCATTCTTTATCTTGCAGCATTGCGTCGTAAATTTTTGCTGCCCGCCCCAAATTACGACCTTGGAAAGCTGTCTTACCCATTGCTTCCACCAAGCCAACAACATCAAAAGCTTTTATGTCAATTGCTTGTACGGTTTCTTGCAAAAGTTCTTCACGATTCATGGTAGATTGTCCTTTTTATTGAAAATTAAAATCATCCGGTCTGCTCACGCAACTAGAAGGCAAAAACCTATAGTATAAAACTCCTTTCTTTTGCCTTTTGACTCCTTCAGAGTGACGCTCCTGCGTCGCTAACGCTGCGCTAACGCCACTTGCTTCAAGTCGGGAAACCGCAAGGGCGCAGTGGCTCACTTTTTACTTTTACCTTTTTGTACTAGGTGCTTCGCAGTGGTCATACCACGACAAACCGGGATTTGATTGCCGTCTTTTATTCAATTTGACGTGCAAATCCCAGATACTCACGAGTTGGGTGAGACGATTGTTCAATTTTGCTACTAATGAATTTTTAAACACTACAAATCACCCCGCAGAACTCAATTTATGCCAAACTAACCAGTGGTTGTCAAAACGCGCTCAATTTTTTCTAATGCCCAATCTATTTCATCTTTGGAAATAACTAAAGGTGGAGCAAAACGAATGACATTATCTCTAGTCTCTTTAGCTAATAATCCCTCTTTAGCTAAAGCTTTACAAAAACGCCTTGCACCACCAGCTTCGGGGTACAATTCCATGCCAATTAATAAACCTTTTCCGCGTACTTCCTTGATATATGAACTCTTAATTGATTGTAAGTTTTCTATAAAATATTCCCCTAGTTTTAAGGCTTTTTCTGGTAACTCTTCTTCAACAATTACATCCAGTGCTGCAATTCCAATAGCAGCAGCTAAGGGATTTCCGCCAAAGGTACTACCATGATCTCCAGGCTGAAATACACCCATGACTTCCTCTGTCGAAATAAACGCGGAAATGGGATAAAATCCACCAGATAAAGCTTTACCTACAGTTATGCCATCAGGCTTGACATCCTCGTATTGATAAGCAAACATTTTACCTGTTCTTCCCAAGCCAGTTTGAATTTCATCAAAAACCAGTAAGACATGATGATGGCGACAGATTTGTTCAGCTTGCTTTAAAAACCCATGAGGCGGAACAATAATGCCTCCCTCACCCTGAATTGGTTCTACCAAAAATGCCGCAGTGTTAGGAGTAATCGCTTTTTCTAAAGCCTCAGCATCACCAAAAGGAATAACTTTAAACCCAGTAGTTAAAGGGCCAAAGCCATCTTGATATTGTTCTTCTGTAGAAAAGCTAATTAAACTAATAGTGCGTCCAGAAAAATTATTACCACAAACAATAATTTCTGCTTGATTTTCTGGTACACCTTTTACTTTATAAGCCCATTTACGAATGGCTTTGATGGCCGTTTCCACAGCTTCGGCTCCCGAATTCATGGGTAGCACTTTAGGTAAACCAGAAATTTCAGAAAGCTTTTGATAAAATTTTCCCAATTGGTCATTGCGAAAAGCTCTAGAAGTTAATGTAACTTGTTGAGCTTGTTTTATCATTGCTTGGAGAATTTTGGGATGACAATGACCCTGATTTAATGCTGAATAAGCTGAAAGAAAATCGAGGTATTTTTTACCTTCTATATCCCATACCCATACTCCTTCTCCTTTGGTAATGACTACATCTAAAGGATGGTAATTATCAGCACCATATTGCTGTTCTAGTTCAATATAATCCTGGGTATTCATAGTGTTAAAAGAGGGAATTCCCAGAGTTACGTCTGCTGCTTGCATATTTGCTCCTGATAGTTTTGAGAGGTTAAAATCAAACTAGAAAACATCTGAAAGATTACCAGTCGAATAAGATACTCAACAGGTATGAGCAGAAGAAAAAATCTGGCTTTGTCTTCGTTTTATAGTTCCCAATTTCAGGGTGCTATTGACATGAAAGCCAAGACTTTAATCATAAGATTAGTAAGTCATGCCAAACACAAGCGATACTATTCAAAATGTATGGATTTTTTCTAAATATCTAATTTAGCCAGTAATTATTGACCAGCCATTTGCTCATCTTCCAGACACGCAACTTGTGTAGGATATTTCGTACCTACTTTTAGTGAAGAAAACCAGTTGCCCACTCTGTCTGAATGTAAAATTTTGCTGGCATAAAAACCGATAGTGTAAAGTGTAACGTTTTCGGTAGTAAATGTGTTTTTGTCTGCAAAATGCGGACAAAAATTTTGATATTTTTATAAAATATCTTTAGTTAGTCAAAAAAGCTGTTTTTTTGACTGTCGTGCCATTTAGATTATCATTAAATTCCCAATCTATCAATGCTAGGGAGGGGGATAAGAAAATTGCAGCACTAAATTAGCACCTGTAGATCGCCCAATTGAAGTTAAATCCAGAGGTTGTACACATAATAAAGTTGAGTAGACACTAAGTTACCTTTGTAATGCAGCGATCGCTACCTCTTTGTTCCAGTAAGCTCGTAGTGTTTGAATTTTACCAGCAGCATTGATTTCAAATAAATCAATACCTTCAAATGTAATCTCATGACCATTTTTCCCAATACCGCGTCCCATCCATTTGACAGCAACTTCATTGCCCACAATATGCACAAATTCTTCAGTCAGTCCCACGGTTTCAAACATGCCAGCAATACTCAAGAAAAACTGGCGAATTGCCGTATGTCCTTCTAAAACATTACCACCAACCGGATCGTATGAACGAATGAAACAGCCCTGCTGCTCTAAGGGGGACTACAGTTGGTGCAAGATTTGATCTGAGAAGTTTGCCACTTTTTCTGATAGCCATTTGTACCAACTATCTAATCCAGCACCTGTCTTCGCAGATACCTGAAAAAATTGTATACGAGGATTAACTTGGTGTGCATATTCTATGCATTTTTGCACATCAAATTCTACATAAGGCAACAAATCGATTTTAGTGATAATCATAATTTCACTAGCACGAAACATATGAGGATATTTGATTGGCTTATCTTCTCCCTCTGTGACGGAGAGAATCACGACTTTTGCCTGTTCTCCCAAATCAAATAAAGCCGGACAAACTAAATTACCCACATTCTCAATCATTACTACTGAGTTTAGGGGTGGATTTAGTTGTTGTAAACCTCTATCTATCATTGATGCATCGAGATGACAGCCAGTTCCGGTATTAATTTGAACGACTTTACAGCCTGTTTCTCTAATTTTTTGAGCGTCATTGGTTGTTTCTTGGTCGCCTTCAATAACACTCAGGGTCAGCTGATGTTTTAAATCATTGATAGTTCGCGTTAACAGAGTTGTTTTCCCTGCACCTGGAGAACTCATTAAATTTAAAGTTAGAATATTTCGACCTTTGAACCAACCCCGATTTTGAGCAGCAATTAAATTATTTTTTGCTAAAATGTCTTGTTCTAAAGATATAGTTGTGTTGTGAATTTTGGCATGATTGTGTGCAGCTTCGTGGTGGCGATCGCTACTATGAGAATGAGTGATGATAGTACCATTCGGTAAAGTGTGAGTGTGATGATGGCGTTCAACTTCACTAATTTCTGGATTAGTAATTGTAGGTTCGCTATCATCAGAACAACCGCAGGTTACACACATATTTCCTCTATCTCTATTTCTTTAATTTTCAGTTCTTCACCAGTTATTAAATTTAATTGCACGCTACCACACTTACAAATACCAAATGGCTTGTCTAGAACAATTTCTGCACCACATTGCTGACATTGTGCTAAACCGGAAATTTCTCTAATTTCTAAAATTGCCCCTGCTAAAACTGTGTCTTGAGTGCAAATATCAAAACAAAATTGTACGGCATCAGGCATAATAGCTGAAAGTTTACCGATTTCTAATACAATTCGTCTTACTTTTTTGCCTCCAGCATGTTCGGTCACAATTGCCACAATATTTTGCGTGATTCCTAATTCATGCATAAAAAACTATTAGATTTTAACAAATACGCGGCAACTGTTCGCCTACAAGCATATCTACAATACGTTCTGACTCAAAAACTGTTTTTAATAAAACAATTCCTGGAGGCGAGGAAATAACTTCGCCAATAATACAAGCATCTTTACCTGTGGGATGAGATTTCATTACTGATAAAACAGTGTCTGCATTTTCTTTTGCTACCACCACTACCAACTTACCTTCATTGGCTAGATATAAAGGATCTAAACCTAAAATTTCGCAAATTCCTTTGACTTCTTCACGCACTGGTATAGACTCTTCTTCAAGCCGAATTCCTACGTTAGAACTAAGGGCAAATTCATTTAAAACTGTGGCTAACCCGCCGCGTGTGGCATCCCGCATCGCATGTACTTTTGGACAAGCTTTGAGGATAGTTTCTATTAAATTATGCAACGGCTGACAATCACTTTGGATATCAGTTTCTAAGGCTAACTCTCCACGGGCAACTAAAATTGCTGCCCCATGATTGCCTAATTCACCATTAAGAATTACTACATCTCCAGGTTGAATATTTTGGGTGGAAATGCTAATTCCTGAGGGAATAACGCCAATACCAGCCGTATTAATAAATAGTTTATCAGCAGCGCCACGATGTACAACTTTTGTATCACCAGTGACGATTTGTACGCCAGCTTTGTTGGCAGCCGCTTTCATACTCTTGGCGACACGCCGCAAGGTTTCTACAGCTAGTCCTTCTTCTAAAATCACACTACAGGTGAGATACAAAGGTTTAGCACCACTGACAGCTAAATCATTAACTGTGCCATTCACGGCTAATTCTCCAATATCACCACCAGGAAAAAATAAAGGATCTACAACATAGGAATCAGTACTAAATGCAAGTCTATCTCCTTGTTGGAGAAGATTAGATAAATTAAAACTAGCTTGGTCTTCTAATTGCGAAAGAATGGGATTATCAAAATTACTGACAAAGATATCATCAATTAAATCACGCATAGCTTTACCACCACTACCATGTGCGAGGGTGATATGCGTATCTTGTACTTTTCCTTGACGGCGGCGGACTTGTTCTATTTTTTGAAATAGAGTATTTGAGGCTGAGTTATTTATAGAAAAGTCCATTTTTCAAATAATTTGTAAGTTTTTGGAATGTAAGATTTTAGAGTATGTTAACATTAGATTTTTTAACGAACCACAGAGATACAGAGTTTGAGTGAAGGTAAATAATCTTGTAATGGGAAGAGAGTAACATGTCCCAATATTTGCTAACTAAATTTACTGTAATAATTTATGATCAAACAGCTAGAAGTCAGAATCAATCGGAAATTCAGTATAATTGGGAGATTAATTACTCAAATTTTCTCCCAATTCTTTAACTATTCTGACTCCTGACTTCTGAATTATTACAATTTACCTGCCTGTTTCGTCATGCCTACCACGATGCCTATCAGAATGTAATAGACCACCCACTGCCCAATTTTCGCGTTCAAATTCATCAATGTGAATAGTTACCCATTCTGGTTTAGTGTCTAAAGCTGAAACTAAAGCATTTGTGATGGCTTCGACTAACCGCCGTTTTTTTTCGATGGAGTGTCCGCGGGAAATTTTAACAGTAACGAATGGCATATAATTATACTCCCATCATCAGATAACTCACTTTAATCTTAGGTTATGGAGTTAGAGTTACTATTTTTTGTTCATCAAGTTTTTTATTCGCGAAATTTGAGAATCTTCCGTATTTGTAATAAGCTGCACAAGCACCTTCGGAAGATACCATACAAGTACCAATAGGTGTTTCTGGCGTGCAAGCTGTACCAAATACTTTACATTGCCAAGGTTTTAAAACTCCTTTGAGTATTTCTCCACATTGACAAGCTTTATGGTCGGCAACTTTAAGATTGGGAATGGTAAATTTTAGTTCAGCGTCAAATTGTGCATACTCAGGATGAATTTTTAAGCCGGAATAAGGTATGTCACCTAAGCCGCGCCACTCAAAATTTTCTCGCACAATAAAAACTTTATTTATGGCATCTAGTGCCACTTGATTACCAGCTTTTTGTACTAGTCGGTTATATTGATTTTCGACTTCACAACGATTTTCTACTAGCTGCTGTAATAGCATCCAAATTGATTGAAGAATATCTAAAGGTTCAAAACCGGAAACGACAATTGGTTTATGATACTGTTGGGAAATAAATTCATAAGGGTCAGTACCAATTACCATGCTGACATGACCAGGCCCGACAAATCCATCTAGTTGCAAATCGGGATTATTTAGTAAAGCTTGGAGGGCAGGAATCACGAGGACGTGATTGCAAAACATACTAAAGTTAGGAATTTTTTCGGCTGCTGCTTGCAGGATGGTGAGGGCGGTGCTAGGGGCTGTGGTTTCAAAGCCTAGGGCGAAGAAGACTATTTCTTTATTGGGGTTGTCTCTAGCAATTTGCAAGCTATCTAGGGGAGAGTAGACCATACGGATATCTGCGCCTTGGGCTTTGGCTTGCAGCAAGCTGGTTTTGGAACCGGGAACGCGCATGGTATCGCCAAAGGTAGCCAGGATGACGTTATGATTTTGGGAGATGGCGATCGCATCATCTAATCTCCCTTTTGGCATGACGCATACCGGACAACCAGGCCCGTGAATTAGTTCGATGGCTTTGGGTAGAATTTCTTCGATGCCGTATTTAAAAATAGAGTGAGTGTGTCCGCCGCATACTTCCATGATTTTGATGGGTTTTTCTAGCTGCTGGCTTAATTTTGTGATTTCGCGGCGTAAGGCTTCAGCTTTTTCAGGTTCTCGGAATTCGTCTACGTATTTCATAGGATGTGGGGAATAATAGGTTTTGTATATTAGTAATTTGTTTTTTAACGAACTGCAAAGAACACAAAGAACGCAAAGGAAGAAAAAAAGAAGAGTTTTAATTAATAATTGCCGCTAGTTCCTGCAATAGTTTTAATGTTTCTGCGGCTTCTTGTTCGTTAATTCGATTCATGGCGAAGCCGACATGAACTAATACCCAATCTCCAATACAGGCTTCAGGTGGATGTTGTTCGTCAACGATGCAGGCAATATTTACTTGGCGTTTGACACCAGCAATATTAACGATGGCTAATTTATGATTAGTATTAGTTATTTCAATAATTTGACCGGGAATTCCTAAGCACATTTTTTTGTCCTTTTTGAGGAGATACGAACCACAGAGGTGCAGAGAACACAGAGAGAATATAGCAATACTATTTGATTTGTGAAAAAGAACCCACAAAGTAGAGGTTTTTTACAACTCATTTAGGACTGCTCAATTAATTATTAGTTATTAATTAATTGAGCGGCTGTAATAAGTGCTTGACCTAAAGATAAGCCGCCGTCATTGGTAGGAACTAAGCTATGTGTAAGTACGTTAATTTCCAATGATTGTAAGTCCTTAGTAACCTTTTCTAATAAAATACGATTTTGGAATACTCCCCCTGTAAGTACAACTCGATCGATTAGATGTTCTTGGCGAACGAGGTTAACCATTTCGACAATGATATTTACTAAACTTTTGTGAAATTTTGCAGCTATCGTTTTCTGTGGAATCTGCTGCTGTAAGTCATTTAACAAGGCTTGCCACATTGGGGCTGGCTCTATACAGTAAATGTTATCTAAAAAGACCACATCAAAATGATAATTATTAGTTTCTTCATAATTATTTAAGCTATTAATATCAATTAAAGATTCCATTTCTATAGCAGCTTGTCCTTCATAGCTACATTCTTCGGGAAAAATACCAATAGCTGCCGCTACTGCATCGAATAACCGTCCTACAGATGAAGCTGATGGGGAGTTAATTTGTTTTTCAATAATTTGATTGAGAAGTTTTAGCGGTTTTTGTTTTAAAAATTTGACAATTCCTAACTCAGTATATTGTCGTTGACAAGTATCCCAAAGTTGAGCAGCTAATAAGTGAGCGTAAGTATTCCGCCAAGGCTGATAAATTGCTTGTTCGCCACCAATCATTGCTATCGGTTTAAATGTTGCTAGTCGCTGGAATTGGCGGTAATCTGCTAACAAAAATTCTCCACCCCATAGTGTGCCATCTTCTCCGTAGCCTAAGCCATCTAAAGCGATACCTAAAATCGGTGGCGAATTTAAAGGTATACTATTTTCTGCCATACAAGCAGCAATATGGGCATGGTGATGCTGAATAAAATAGAGTTTAGTTTGATTGACACAGGCTAGTTCTTTGCCGAGTTTACTTGAAAGATATTCTGGGTGTTTGTCAATGGCGATCGCTTCTGGTTTATGCTCAAATAAGTTTAAGTATAAATTCAGCATTTTTTGATAAGCATTAAAAGCCGCAGCATTTTGTAAATCTCCTAAATGCTGAGATACAATTGCTTCTTTTTCCCGCAATAAGCAAAAGGTATTTTTTAACTCGCTACCCATCGCTAAAATTTGTGGAACTCTGTCAAATCCTGGTGGTAAATTAATAGTTGCAGGTGCATATCCTCTAGCACGACGAATTGTTTGTACTTTCTCGCTGACGACTCGCACGACAGAATCATCTACTCTGTTGACAATCTCCCGATTATGAAAGAGAAAATAATCAGCTATTTTGTTTAGTTTTTCACGCGCTTCATCATTGTCAATACACTGCGGTTCATCAGCAAGATTGCCACTTGTTAAAACAATCGGACAATTCATCCGTTTGAGAATTAAATGATGTAAGGGCGTATAAGGTAGCATGAAACCAAGGCTATTTTGCCTAGGTGCAACTGATGATGCAATTGAGTGCTGAATGAGCAGTTCTTGCTTTATTTCTATTACTTTCTTTTGTAGCAGTACAATAGGTGCGGCAGGACTTGTTAATAACTCTTTTTCCTTAGCATTGACGGTGCAATATTCTTCAATTATTGATATATCTCGCGCCATCAAAGCAAAAGGTTTATGATAGCGCTTTTTGCGTTGACGCAGTTTTTCTACAGCTATTTCTTGTGTAGCATCGCAAGCTAGATGAATTCCACCTAACCCTTTAATTGCGACAATCTCACCTTTTTGTAATAGAGTGCAAACGGCATCAACATCATCCATCATTGAGAACATGGACGCGGTGACAGGTTTACCATCAGCACGTTCTAACCAAGCTTTGGGGCCACAGATGTGGCAAGCTACAGGTTGGGCATGAAAGCGGCGGTTTTCAACATCGCGGTATTCCTTTGCACATTCCGGACACATAGCAAACACAGACATACTGGTATTATGTCTGTCGTAGGGAATGGCATGAATAATACTTAGACGAGGGCCGCAATGAGTACAGTTGGTAAAGGGATAACGGTAAAAGCGACTAAAGGGGTCAAATATTTCTTGTAAACATTGCGGACAAGTAGCAGCATCGGGAACAATTTCTGTTTTGATGATATTACTAACACTACTAGAAATCACAAAATCATCAAAGTCAAATTCTCCTTCATAACTAGTTCGTGATAGTTCTTGGATTTTTGCCAGCGGTGGAGATTCTTGCTGTAGTTTGGCAACAAATTCTGTTAAATTTTCCTCACTACCAGATACTCGAATTAAAACACCTTGCCCATCATTACAAACATCTCCTCGTAACTTAAAAGCTTTAGCAAGACGATACACAGTAGGGCGAAATCCTACCCCCTGAACAGTACCGCGAACTCTAATTTCTTCAATCCTCATAAGCACCTAGACTACTCTTATTTTCTCTCTGTCTTCATGCCTCGTGCTTAATTTTGCTTAAAATGCCACAGCAAAATTCGATTATTTCCAGAATCAGCTATTACAGCAGTATTACCACAGATTTTTATGCCATAACACCAATTTAAACTATCTCGCTTTGGCAATCCGAAATTGCGATTTTCACCTTTACTTTGAAAATCTTTTTGTCCCGCGATCGCATCTGCCACGACACCCTGTAATGATGTTATTAATTCTGGCTTTCTCCATCCTAACAACCGAGAATTAGCAGTATCCGCAACTATCAACCAATCATCAGCAACCCCCACACCATAAGGCATACTCAAACTACTAGCGCTAGGAAAATAAACTCCTTGATTCATTTCCACAGCATCAAAGTTTTTTTGTCCTAACACTACCGTACAAGGGGTATTATTTTCTATTGGCATCTCCTGCCAAATCATCACGCGATGATTACCTGCATCAGTGACAACTAAATTTTCTCCCCAAAAGGCTATATCGTGACACCAACGCATACTCGCCGCAGTTGGAGAATTACCACCGTTTTCATTACGAGATATCATATCTGGTTGCCCCAGAACTAAATCGGCAGGCTGACCATTTTCTATTGGTAACTGATGCCATATTAATACCCGTCGATTACCTGTATCAGCAACAAATAGCCGTCCTTGATGATAGAAAACACCATAGGGCCAGTGCATTGTATTGGCAGCTACTTGACTTCCTCGGTTTGGTTCATTCTCAGTAAAGTTAGCTTGTCCTAATACTAAATCTGCTGGCACATTACTATCTTGCGGTAATGTTTTCCAAATCAAAACTCGATGATTCCAAGCATCAGCTACTGCTAATCCTTCCCCACAAGCACAAATCCCAGTTGGTACGCTGAGAGTTGTTCTTCCCACTTTACCTTTAGCATTTTGTCCCTCGCGATCGAAGTCTGGTTGTCCAATTATCCAATCAGCGCTTTGACTATCTTTAGTAGGTAAATTTCGCCATCCTAATAATCGATGATGTCCTGTATCTGATATCCACAATTGTCTATTTGATAACAAACAAGCCCCACGAGGTCCAAACATTGTTGTAGGACTTGGTGCTATAGGTATAGCTAATGTTTCTGGTTCCAAAATATTGCCTAAAATTACCTCTGCACCTTGAGGTGATAGAGGTAATTTTTGAAGATTTGTTATTGCTTCTGATGGCAATTGTGGTGTGGGATTAGTCACAATACGATATACATAAGTAGCAGATAAACTTAAGAATTATTTAAAATCATCTTTGGATCTGTACAAAAACTTTATCACCTTTAATTTGTACTGGATATGACTGCAAAGGAACCTCAGCAGCAGTTAGACATTCACCTGTTTCTAAATTGTACTGAAATCCGTGGGATGGACAGGTAATAATACCATTTTCCACTCTACCCGTATCTAGAGGAGATGCTAGGTGAGTACAAGCATTAGGGTAACAAGTGATATTTACACCTTGACGATATAAAATCAGTGAGTGACCAGCGACTTTTACTGCAAATACATTAGACTCTAGAAGTTGCTCAATATTTGCTATCTTTACCCAAGTAGAAGTTACCTTGGGAGAAAATGGACTGATTAAATTAGAATTTGTATTGCTAGCAACAGGAGTTTCATTAACAGCAATTACTTTGGTAATTTCCGGGCAATGATTTTTTATTGCCTGTTCTACACCCTGAGATAAAGTCAAAGTTGAAGCTGGGCAAGTGCTGCAAGTTCCGATTAATTTAACTTCTACTGTATCTGGTGGTTTAAAAGCTACTAGTTCTATATCGCCACTATGGCTTTTTAAGCCTGGGCGAACTTCCTCAAGGGCTGTCTGAATGCGTTCTAAAATCGTGGGTTTGACTAGTTCGTGATAATGCAAGACTGCGTACACGACTTCATCAGCAACAGCAAGACGCAAAGCTGACATTGATTCTTGCTTGAGGTTTTTAATCAACCGTGTCAAAGCTTCTTTATGTAAAGCTTCAATTGCTCCTTTTAGCCCTACTGCTACACACCTTTGGCTTTCATCCCACTCGGATATAATTGCCTCAAAACGATTAATTTCTTGAATTAATTCTGCGAGGTTAGTCATTAGTAAGTTGTCAGTGGTTAGTGGTCAATGGTCAGTGGCAACTAATAACTAACAATTCATTTCATTTTGAAATCTTTGAGGAGAAATGGCATAATTATGCCTGTGATTAAACTAGATAATGTTATTGGTAAGCAAAAGGGAATGTTAGCTTGAGCTAGTAGCAAGAGTAATAGCAAGCCGAGACTAATACCAATCGTGGTTTGTCTAATGAAATATATGGGGTCGCGTAGTAGCTTGCCTTGAAAAAATAACTTGGCAGAAAACCACCCGATTTCTAACATTTTACCTCCTAAAAGTTTGTCAATAAAGTTAGTATAGCTAGCCCTAATAGTATGACTGGAATTGCACCAGCAGGAGCAAAGAAAGCACCAAGCATTGCTGAGAAAGAATAACCTATATCTTTCCCGGCTAATATCATGCCGCCAATAGCACCACCAATCATCGATACAACTGTTGCTAGGATTAACCACAGTAATCCTGTTACTATGTTCAAGTCTCCAGCCGCCATATTTGTGAAAAAATCAGTCATATTAGGATTACTCAAAATATCTCTCATGTATTGTTATCCTCATTATTAGAGTTAGAAATTAAATTTATAGGGTTTATTTCTGTTTCCACCTCTTGCAAAGCTTGAGCTACTACTTCTGATTGTTCTAATTGTTGATGTTGGGTGAATATTTGCCAAGCTTGTTGATAGTAGTTGCGTGCTTGTAAAAGATTTTGCAAATTACCAGCTTCTGGTTTTTCTGGATTATCGGGTAAGTTAAATAAGGCGTTGGCTTTGTTAGAAATTGTGTTGGCGTACTCTAGAGGTGTGTCTTTGGAATTACGTACTTTTAACGCTTCGTTATAAGCTGCGATCGCCCGCAAATTATTTTCCACAGGATGGGAACTTACTAAATATTGCAAAGCGTTACCCAAATTGTTTTGCAACATCGCATATTCTCTAGGATGATCGATCAAATTAATATGCTTCAGTGCGACTTCAAATGACTGTACTGCTAACCCCTGACGTAAATATTCCCGTTCCGATGCCATCGGCATAGAAAGGTAAGCGATCGCAATATTGTTATACAAAATCGCATACTCCTGCGGATAATCTTCCCAAGTAAACACCTGCAACGCCTGATGATAAGCTTGGATGCTATCAGCTATCCGTGCCAAATTGAATGGCGCAAGCGACTGCAACACCAATCCATAATTCATTTGTGCTTCTGCCACTTCTTCAGGTAAGGCTAATTGTTGTAAAATTGGCAGCGCTTCTTCATAACCTACTTTCGCTTGCTGTAGCAGTTCAGTCCCTACATCCGGAATTGTCCGTAACGTTCCTGCCATCCCCAGCTGGGCGCGGGCTTTTAATAGGGGATACTCCTCACCACACATTTCATACGCCCGGTAATACAGAGAAACTGCATTCCGCAAGTCTTGGGCAGTTTTAGGCTTTTTTTGAAAGCCTTGTGCCATCTCAATCAGCATCTGGATTTTTTCCTCTGCTGTTGCTGACTCAGATGCCACAGCTGCGATCGCTGCTTTTACCGCTGAATCTGTAATGCTAGGGTTCATAACTGCCGTACTCTAGCCAATTGGGAATTGAAGCTGTCAACGCCCGCTAAAGATATAAACACGCGATCGCGTCTAATCAGGGGCCATACCGATTTACGCAAGCTTTGAGTCTCTTTGGCAAAATTCCCCTTTTTTGCCTGAGACTAAGGCTAAGGATTAGGATTTGGTAAAAAGGACACGGGATGCAAAGACACGGAGAAAATTTTCTCACCGCGTCACAGCGTCTCACTATCTCCGCATCCTTTTTCCACGCCTAATACCCATTCCTTAAAATATAAAACACTCTATTTTGAAAATTCTAGGGGGAAATTGCTAATATTAATGTCAGCTTTAAACACCTGATATTTTTTAAATTCTTTTTGTATCATCAATTAACATAATCAAAATATTATTTTTCGTGCAATATTTCAAAGAGTCGCCACGCGATCGCCGAAGTGTAAAATATGTTCGTTAACTGTAAAATTAGCTCTCTTGAAAACAGATAGTATCTTTTATCGCATATTCCAAAGTATCCCCGGCACTTTCTTTGAACTAATTAACCAACCACCGCAACTAGCTAGTGCTTACCAGTTTTCTTCAGTCGAAGTCAAACAACTGGCGTTTAGAATCGATGGTGTCTTCCTACCAAATGCCACAGAGTTACCTATCTATTTTGCCGAAGTCCAATTTCAACCAGATAAAAAATTATACTCGCGTTTGTTTGCAGAAATCTTTAATTATCTCGACAAAACCGAATTAACTAATAATTGGCGTGGTGTTGTCATCTTCCCGAACCGCAACGTTGATACTGGAGATACCGAAAGATATACAGAATTACTCAATTCGCAACGACTAACTCGCGTTTATCTTGAGGAATTAAGCTCAATAGAGGCATCATCAATCGGCATAGAGACAGTTAAACTCATCGTCGAACCCGAATCAACTGCAACAATTAAGGCTATAGAGATAGTAAACAATGCTCGACAGCAATTTGCAAATGTCGCTCAACAGAGAGAAATTATACAATTAATAGAGACGATATTAATCTACAAGTTGCCGCGATTGAGCCGAGAGGAGATGCAACAAATGTTTGGATTAAATGAATTAAGGCAAACTAGATTTTACCAAGATGTTTTTGAAGAAGGTAAACAAGAAGGCAAGTTAGAAGGTAAACAAGAAGGCAAGTTAGAAGGTAAACAAGAAGGCAAGTTGGAAGCGATACCCCAGTTATTAGCGTTGGGGTTGAGTATTGAGCAGATAGCTCAAGCTTTAGGTTTGGACGAACAAATTGTTAGGCAAGCTGCACAACCGAAATCCTAAAATAATAGGGTGCGCGAAGGATTAACAATGGTTTAATAGATAAGGCGATCGCAAACTCCTGACCGAGGGCGATCGCCTTTCTCGTATCTTTATTTAAAGTAAAATTTTATACTTATAAATAGCTAACTCAAAAATTCTTATTAAGAATTACAGAGTTTTAATAGCACTCAATTAATACCAACTCTCTATGAAGATCAACCTCACATTTTGGCACTTAAATTAGTAATTGTGCTTAAAATTTCAGTGTTTATAATTCAAACAAAAATCACGTTTACAGGATTTTTGATATATTTATAATTTTTGATTTGTTAAATATATTACAATTTTTACTAAAATAAAATTTTAATTTTTTTAGTTGTAGTTAATCATTAATTCTTTTTTAATGAAAGAGAAATAAATTAAAAAAATATCTTAGTCTTAATAAATAACTATTGATAAACAGGTGAGATTCGACAAGTATTATCACCTAGCTAATGCATTGTAACCAATAGAAAAACGCATAGCTAATGACAAACTTACTATGGCTGCAAGGTGGTGCTTGTTCGGGCAACACTATGTCATTTCTCAATGCTGAAGAACCGACAGTCTGCGATTTGATTGCTGACTTTGGCATCAAGGTATTGTGGCATCCCTCTTTGGGATTGGAATTAGGCGATAACTTACAAACACTGCTACGAGATTGTATTTCTGGCACAATTCCCCTAGACATCCTGGTATTTGAAGGTAGCGTTGTCAACGCCCCTAACGGCACAGGCGAATGGAATCGGTTTGCCGATCGCCCGATGAAAGATTGGTTAACTGACCTTGCCAAAGCTGCTAAATTTATCGTTGCTGTAGGCGACTGTGCCACCTGGGGAGGAATTCCGGCAATGTCACCCAACCCCAGCGAATCGGAAGGATTGCAATTTCTCAGGCGACAAGAAGGCGGCTTTTTAGGGAAAGATTTCGTTTCCCAAGCGGGATTACCTGTGATTAATATACCTGGATGTCCTGCCCATCCCGATTGGATTACGCAGATATTAGTTGCGATCGCCACCGGACGCATCGCCGACATCGCCCTCGACGAACTACACCGTCCGCAAACCTTCTTCAACACCTACACGCAAACAGGTTGTACCCGCAACGTCCACTTTGCCTACAAAGCCTCAACCGCCGAATTTGGTCAGCGTAAAGGCTGCTTATTCTACGACTTGGGTTGTCGCGGCCCCATGACTCATTCTTCTTGCAACCGAATTTTGTGGAACCGCGTTTCCTCCAAAACCCGCGCCGGAATGCCTTGTTTGGGTTGCACAGAACCAGAATTTCCCTTCTTTGACCTCAAACCCGGAACTGTATTTAAAACTCAAACAGTGATGGGCGTTCCCAAAGAATTACCGCCAGGAGTGAAAAAGAAAGACTACGCCTTACTCACAATGGTTGCCAAAGACGCAGCACCAGCATGGGCAGAAGAAGACTTTTTTACAGTTTAGTCAGTAGTCATTAGTCAGTAGCAACTGACCACTGACCACTGACAACTAACAACTAACAACTAACAAATATGACAATTCAAACATTAGATATATCGCCCGTAGGTAGAGTCGAAGGCGATTTAGATGTCCGTGTCGAAATTGAAGATAGACGGGTAGTCAACGCTTGGACACATGCCGAACTGTTTCGCGGATTTGAAGTTATTCTGCGCGGCAAAGATCCCCAAGCCGGATTAATTGTTACACCTCGGATTTGCGGTATTTGCGGCGGTTCTCACCTAACTTGTGCATCGTGGGCATTAGATACCGCTTGGGGTACAGAAGTTCCTCGCAATGCAATTTTGGCGAGAAATTTAGGTCAAATTGTGGAAACAATCCAAAGTATACCCCGGTACTTTTATGGTTTGTTTGCTATTGATTTAACCAATAAAAATTACCGTAGCAGTCGCTTTTACGAAGAAGCTGTTAGACGCTTTGCCGCCTTCACTGGCAAGTCTTACGAATTGGGCATAACAATTTCTGCTAAACCTGTAGAAATTTATGCGCTGTTAGGCGGTCAATGGCCGCATTCGAGTTACATGGTTCCCGGCGGTGTCATGTGCGCCCCTACCTTAACAGATATTACCCGTGCTTGGGCGATTCTAGAATACTTCCGCACCAATTGGTTAGAACCAGTATGGTTAGGTTGTTCTTTAGAACGCTACGAAGAAATCCAAACATACGATGACTTCATGGACTGGCTAGATGAAGACCGAAATCATCGCGAGTCAGACTTGGGTTTTTACTGGCGCATGGGTTTAGATATCGGTCTAGATAGATATGGCGCTGGTGTTGGTAAATATGTCACTTGGGGATATTTAGCCCATGAGGATAAATACCAAAAGCCCACCATCGACGGACGAAACGCCGCCACGATTATGAAAAGTGGAGTATATGACAGCTTCACTGACACTCACACCTTAATGGATCAGAGTTTTACCCGCGAGAATACAACTCACTCTTGGTACGAGGAAGGCACAGCAGATATTCATCCTAGCGATCGCAACACCAAACCCACCCCAAATAATACCAAAGACTTTGACAATGCCTATTCTTGGGCGAGTGCAGTCCTGCACAAAGACTTTGGGCGTTTAGAAGCAGGCCCCTTAGCACGCCAATTAGTTGCTGGTGGTAAACATGGCGAATCTTGGCAACACTACGACGGGTTTATTCTTGATGTCTTCAAGCAGATGCGCGGCCCTAACATTCACGTGCGTCAACTTGCACGACTTCACGAAATTGTCAAGTTATATCGCCAAGCCGAACACTGTTTGCGCGAGTTCAAATTAAACGATCCCTGGTATATCAAACCCACAGAAAAAGATGGCAAGGGTTGGGGTGCAACCGAAGCAGCGCGGGGTTCTCTGTGTCACTGGGTAGAGATAGAGGGCGGTAAGATTAAGAATTACCAAGTGATTGCTCCCGGTACTTGGAATATCGGCCCCCGTGATGGTGAAGGCATCCGCGGCCCGATTGAAGAAGCTTTAGTAGGCACACCCATCGACGATCCTACCGACCCTGTAGAAGTTGGTCATGTGGCGCGATCGTTTGATTCCTGCTTGGTGTGTACAGTTCACGCCCACGATGCGAAGACTGGTGAAGAATTGGCACGTTTTCGCACTGCCTAAAGGATGCTAGTTACTAATAACTAATGGCTAATTGCGATCCAATTAGCCATTTAATTTGTTACAGCCCAGCGTGGAGTGGCAACTACAGTTATGTGCTTGGTTACAATACCTGTAGAAGTTAAAAGTTGATAGTTGAGCCATGACTGAGTTAAAGGTCAATATTAGTGAAACTGCCCACGAAACTCTATTAAAAATTGCAGAAACTTCTGGTGAAACAATTCAGACGGTTTTAGATAAGGCTATCGAAAATTATCGTCGGTATATTTTTTTATTACAAGCTAACGAAGCATTTGCAGCTTTGAGACAAAATGAGCCACTTTGGCAAGAGGAACTTGCAGAGCGACAAGCATGGGAGCGAACAATAGCTGATGGAGTTGAAGATTAGTGGCACAAATTGCCAGAGGAGAGGTGTGGTTAGTTGACTTAAATCCTGTAAGAGGGCATGAACAAGCTGGAAAACGTCCATGTCTGGTCATCTCTGTGGACTTGTTTAATCAAAGTGCATCTGGCTTAGTTGTTGTCTTGCCAATTACTTCAAAAGAAAAAGGGATTCCTTTTCATGTAGAACTAAACCCTCCAGAAGGAGGATTGAAGGTAAGAAGCTTTGTCAAGTGCGAAGATGTGAGATCGATTTCTGTAGAGCGTTTGGAAAAGCTTTGGGGAACGGTATCTCCAGAAATAATGGTAGCGGTGGAAGACAGAATAAAAATTTTGATGGGGCTGTAATAAGCATAAGCCAATAGATAAGCTTGCCAGTTGTTGTATGGTTCAGTAAATAAAAACCATCGCTAGTAAAAACTTTTGCTTACAAAGTTTGTCACTTCTCAGGCGAAATACGATCGCCAGTTTTAGGGTCGAACACAAACAACTGATGCAAATCCAGTTGTAGAGAAATGCGATCGCCCGGATGCAGACGCACATCTCCACCTACTTGTATATTTAACAACTCCGTCGAACCAGGCAACCCAGCACGAATCAAGGTTTCCCTTCCCAACGGTTCTACCACTTTCACCTCAACTACTAAGAGTGCTGAGTGCTGAGTGCTGAGTGCTGAGGGTTGAGTGCTGAGTGCTGAGTCAGTGTTAATTATGATATGTTCTGGTCTAATTCCCAAATCAAAACTTTGTCCTTGCCGCAGGTGCAACTTCTCTCGCAAAGACGCTGGAATTGCTAATAACTGCCCACTAACATCAAAACCATCATTTTTATAAATTGCAGGTAAAATATTCATCGGTGGACTGCCTAAAAAAGTCGCCACCATTTGATTAGCAGGACTAGCATAAATGCTTTGCGGGTCGCCGATTTGTTGAATTCTGCCGCGATTTAGCACCACAATCTTATCAGCCAAAGTCATCGCTTCAACTTGATCGTGGGTGACGTAGACAGTTGTAATTCCCAATTTTTGATGTAGCTGTTTTAATTCTGCCCTTGTATCATCTCGGAGTTGGGCATCCAAATTAGACAAAGGTTCATCTAGTAAAAACACTTGTGGTTCGCGGGCGATCGCTCTTCCTAATGCGACCCTTTGTTGCTGTCCTCCAGAAAGTTGTTTGGGTTTGCGATCTAGCAGGTGTTCCAAAGATAGCGATCGCGCTACATTTACTACTCGTTCTTGAACAATTCTTTGGTCAACTTTCCGCATCTGCAACCCAAAGGCAATATTTTGCGCCACTGTCATATGCGGATAAAGGGCGTAGTTTTGGAACACCATTGCTACATCCCTCTGCCTTGCTGGGACATTATTCATCAACTCATCGCCAATAAAGAGTTTGCCAGATGTGGCAGTTTCTAAACCGGCGATCGTTCGTAAAATCGTGGATTTACCACAGCCTGACGGCCCGACTAAAACCCAAAACTCTCCATCAGGAATTTCAAAGGTAATGTCCTCGATCGCGGTGACATTGTTAAACCGACGTTTAATATCTTCAAGACGAACTTTTGCCATTATTCAATTTGAGATTTGAGATTGTGGGTTTGGGATTGATAGGGATTCCCTAACTTTCTTATTCCAGCAATGCTATAAACTCCTCCCTTGTAAGTTCAGCATCGCGTAGTATCTTGCGTAGCAATCCTCTACTAATAGTTTTACCAGGATGAACAGGAATAGTTACTAAACGTCCATTCTCACTTTCCATTTGCACATGGCTACCTTTTTGCCGTCTCACTTGAAATTCTATTTTTTTCAAGGGTGCTAATAACTTTTGTACCTGTCAAACTTGGTAGCTTTGGCATTAAATAACGACCTTTTGAATACCTACAAATTCTGGTATTATTTCATCGTTTTCTGCCTCCAGACAAAGTTCAATGACTTCTTTAATATTCACCATTAATTCATCAATTGTTTTTCCTTGGCTATAACAGGCTTTAAGTTGAGGAACTTCTCCAACATAATAACCATCTTCATTTCGTTCAATGATGACGTAGAATTCTCGCTCTCCAGCGTTAGTCATAATTTATCTCTTGGTAGTCTCACAGTCATGTTTAAGGATTTTTCGACCAAGCAGGGTGAGAAAATAATGAGGAAATCACTCGCACTCCCCGCAGTTGATTGGATAGGGGTAAGTGACCTTTAGGTGCACTCAAATCCCAGATAAACTCATTAGGATACCTCGTCCAGTTATTGCCTTTTTTCCAGCTAATTTTCGGCCAGAAATTATCCCAGTTTTTTCCTAAACTTAACCAGATTTCTCGCTGTACTGAAAAGCCAAACTTACCCTCGGAGTGAACCACCCACAAGTTATTAATGGTTTGCAAATCAACAGCCGGGAAATTTTCGACCTCAGTAAAATACAACCATTTTCTTTGTACAGCCGTTGGCCCTGCTAGTTCGCACATTTTTTGGATAGTCATGCGATCGGCTGCTTGGAAGTCTTGGACAGCAAGTAGCTGTTGCAAAGGATTGTAATTAATCCCGCACTCTGATTTTAGAGGTACAATTCCCTCAGGAAAACTGGAAAATAGAAATTCTTTGGCTTGAGGTGCGTCAGAATTGTAAAGGACTTGGTAGACTTTGCCATCGACCCAAGTTGCTGGGTTCTCACGTCGTTTCAATAAAAATTCCATCAACACGTCTAATCCTTCATTACCCAAGTCAGCTAACTGTGGGATGATTTGTTGTTGGACTTGAAAAGACCCAGCGATTAACTGGAGGCGGAGAGAGTCGATGTCATTAGCAGGGCCTGATAAAATCATTGGGTCTGTCATGCCATTACTCGCGTTAGGGAAGCGTGAAAAAGCGATCGGCTATCGGGCGTTCTTCAAAGCAAAACACTGATAGCGAAAAGTAGTTTACTATTTTTGATCGTACAAAATTGCGATGCCTTCACTGAATCCCATAATTTAGCCTCAAATAATGTACAAGGAGAATAGGGGGAAAATCTGCCCTGGGGACTGGCGATTGGGGACTGGGGACTGGGGACTAGGAAAGAGTTTTCCTAATACCCAATCCCCAGTACCTAATACCCAATCCCCAGTACCTAATACCCAATACCTAATCTCAACGGCATATCGTTCAGGAGTATGTGAAGAATGTACGACAAGATTATCCCCCCCACAACCGGAGCAAAAATCACCTTTAAAAATGGCGAACCGATTGTGCCAGACAATCCAATTATCCCCTTTATTCGCGGCGATGGTACGGGTATAGATATCTGGCCTGCGGCCCAAAAAGTATTGGATGCTGCGGTAGCAAAGGCATACAAGGGCCAGCGTCAAATTAGTTGGTTCAAGGTTTATGCTGGTGACGAAGCATGTGATTTATACGGTACTTATCAATATTTACCCGAAGATACTCTGACGGCGATTCAAGAATATGGTGTAGCAATTAAAGGCCCTTTAACTACTCCAGTTGGGGGCGGTATTCGTTCTTTAAATGTGGCACTGCGGCAAATTTTTGACCTATATGCTTGTGTGCGTCCTTGCCGCTACTATGCAGGTACACCTTCACCGCACAAAAATCCTGAAAAGCTGGATGTAATTGTTTATCGGGAAAATACGGAAGACATTTATTTAGGTATTGAGTGGCGGCAGGGTAGCGAAATTGGCGATCGCCTCATTTCCATCCTCAATAAAGAACTGATCCCCGCCACCCCAGAACATGGCAAGAAGCAAATCCCCCTTGATGCTGGGATTGGCATTAAACCAATCAGTAAAAAGGGTTCCCAGCGCCTCGTGCGCCGTGCTATCAAACACGCCTTACTCCTGCCTAAACACAAACAACAGGTGACTTTGGTGCATAAAGGCAACATCATGAAGTACACCGAAGGCGCTTTCCGCGATTGGGGTTACGAATTAGCAACTAGCGAGTTTCGTCAAGAAACTGTCACCGAACGAGAATCTTGGATTTTGAGTAACAAGGAGAAAAATCCCGATCTCTCTTTGGAAGACAACGCCCGACAAATCGATCCGGGTTTTGATGCCCTGACTCAAGAGAAACAAGCACAAATTGTCAAGGAAGTTGAAAACGTTCTTAACTCAATTTGGGCAACTCACGGCAATGGTCAATGGAAAGACAAAGTACTAGTGAACGATCGCATTGCTGACAGCATTTTTCAACAAATCCAAACTAGACCGGATGAATATTCGATTTTGGCGACGATGAACTTGAACGGCGATTATTTGTCTGATGCGGCTGCGGCAATCGTGGGTGGTCTGGGAATGGGACCAGGGGCGAATATTGGCGATGCCTGTGCCATATTTGAAGCTACCCACGGCACTGCGCCCAAACACGCTGGCTTAGACCGGATTAATCCTGGTTCGGTGATTTTGTCCGGTGTGATGATGCTGGAGTATCTGGGTTGGCAAGAAGCAGCAGACCTGATTAAGAAAGGTTTAGGGGATGCGATCGCTAGCAGTCAAGTCACCTACGATTTAGCACGATTACTAGAACCACCTGTGGAACCCTTAAAATGTTCTGAATTTGCTGAGGCGATTATTCAGCATTTTGGTAACGGGTAATTTAGTTTAAAAAGTAAAAATTGGGGCAAAGAATTATGAATGCTAAATTTTCGTCATTCATGATTCTTTGCCTCAATTCCTAATTCGTTCAACTTATTACAAAAGTTAGGTAAAAATGTAGATTTTTTACCTTTTTATTGCTATTGATAGGAAGTCCATATATCAAGAAAGCAATTACAACTCTTCAATTGTTACTAAACCGCCTTCGGTAAATTGTATAACAAGTTCATGCTCATCCAGTAACGCTGTACCTAATAGAGGTAGCCGTCCTGTAGCAAGTACACTAACTTCCCGTTCTTGTTCATTCCACAGAATAGTAGCTTGATGTACTGGCAAGATGACATTACTGTTGTCAGCTAAATTTGCATACATCTTATGCAAAAAAGGAAAACCTAACAGAGTTACTGCTGCTGGGGGTAGGCAAAGAAATTCTGTAAAACCTGTATCGATAACAAATTCAATAGTAAAATCTGGTTGATTTGGCAGTCTAAATATTATGTTAACAGTTGCACGTCCATTCTTAACAATGCCAGGAATCACCGATAATCGCGCTCCATTTCACCACTGAAGGAAACAGCCACTTTGTAACCAATGCGAATACCGAAAAGTTGAGCAAAGGGGTGTTTTTTACGTAAATATTTTGCCGATTCTATACCTATTTTGTCAACAGCATACTCGCCTGTTTCTATATCAATGATTACCATCTTACCGATGTTTTCTTCTCGTTCCACTTGTTGACGAATACTATTTTCGTATATCTCTCTAGCACGTCGTCCAACTTCTTCACTGCTTAAAAGTATGGGTTGCATGGTATTGCTCACTTGTTGCTCTTGTATACTGATTATATTATTGGAACTCAGACAAGAAGTAGCCTGAAAAAACCATTTATTCCTCTTCTGTCAGTCTCCGAAAACATTTGCCATTTATGAATTCTAGAGCTTTTGTATATCATGCAGTCGCGCGATTATTTTCTAATAACAAATCCAAGACCAATTTTTTTAATAGTATAGCTTGTATTGATTGCCTCATGAGGCTTAAGCGCGATCGCCCTCCTAGAAAGCGACATAAGAGGGATAATTTGCCTTTAATTCTATTTGATTACAAATCGGTATTATAGCGAACGTAACATTAATTATTGCTATTTGGGCTTAAAAAAACAAGTACTACTAACGTACTCTCTTTCAAAAAATCTTCTAATAATGTCTATCCAAAACTTGATAGTTTAATCTATTTTCAAATTAAATATAATACCAATAATTAAACCAATTATTCCAGCAATCAAATCGGCACAAAAGAAGTAGAAAAACAATTCAAAACTTGCTTGAAAATTATGGGTATATCTGAAATAAAATATTGCCCAAATCGTTCCAATTGTTCCTGAGATCGCTGTTGAAATCGTTACAATTGTTCTGAAAAGTTGATTTTTCATTGATATATGTATAGTATTTTGAGCCATAAAAGTTTCTAGTTAAACACCTAATAGAAAAAACTATAATTCGACAAAAAATAAAAAAATACATAGGAATAGAATTTATAAACACATATTTATCCAGAACGGATTATGAATAAAATCTGATGAAAATCAATCCTCCTAAAACTGCTCCTTCAATAGTGCCTATAATCCAGAAAATTAAAATCCAATAGAACCAGGCGAAGCCATCAGAGCAAATAAAGATATCACCTGGGGCTTCTTTAGATACCCTTGAACCGACTAAATGGCCAATAAAAGCACCAACTATTACACCAAGTAATCCTCCCAAAAGTGAGTAGAAAAACAACTTGAGAGTTACTTGAAGATTTTAGCTAAACAGTAGATAAATTATTGCCCAGAGCATTCCTATGATTGCTGAGATTACTACTGGTATTGTTATATAAAAAATTATCGCTTTCATCACTTTTTCGCGGTCTTATTTGACCAAGCGTGTGACGGTCTACCACTTCTTCTAAGATACAAGAGTGTGTTTTGCTGTAGGTAATGCACCCTACAAAATTAAAGTTAGTCTAGTCCTTAAACTGATAATTTCACAGTTGGAAAGCTATTTTCTAAAAAGTTATTAGCTTGGAGAATTTCATAAAGATTAGTATCTTCTTCTAGCAAGCAGGCGTGTCCGCTATATGGTAATATAATCGTCTTCGCATTAGGTAAAATATCTGCAATTCGCTTCACTTCCGCGACGGAAGGTAAAAGTCGATCGCCAGCACCAGCAATTAACAAAACTGGTTGAGTCAAGCAGCGTAATTGCTCTGAATTAACATCAAACTCCCTTAATAAAGACAACCGCCATATAACTGTTTGGGGTGGTACAGTACGCATTGTTTTGAGTAATTCTTGGCGATCGCTTCTCGACATACGTGCCAAAGATGCTAAAAATGGCAACAATCCTAATGCCCCAAAATCATAAAGGAATTCTGGTAGACAGGAAATCAATTGAGATGCCCAATTTAGCCAAGGTCGCAGATGAAAGGCAGAAGCTGGGTTAATTAGGATAATTCGCTTAAATAACTGTGGCGCTTTGACAGCCACTTTCATCGCCAAACAACCCCCAAAAGACTCACCACATAGGTAAACTGGCCTTTGGGAACTTTTTTCTAATTCGGCGTGGATTAAGTCTAAAACGCTATCTGCCAAAGCATCCCAACTAGTCAAGTCTTTTCTGGGGATCGCTAAACAGCGGACATCGAAGCCAGCTTCTAATCCAGCAGTTTGCGATCGCAACAATTGCCCAGTTCCATCAAGTCCTGGCAAATACACAAACAACGGATACTCTAGTTGTACTCGTTTAGGAGAAAGGAAACAGGGCTTTAACTCAACTTCTAGCATCGTAAAATCTAAATTGAATTTCCTAGTTTTATAGAGTTTTCCTCATCAAAACCCCATACTTACTTTATCAGTTTGTCACGTATGAGTTTGAAGTATGAAAAGTATTTAAAAGTCTGATAAAATCGTAACGGAGAAAATAAAAACATTCTGGATATAATATAGTTAACTGTTGACTGTCAACAGTTTTAACTTAGTCGTTCGAGAAATTTTACCTATAACATCTGATTTTTTCTCCTTGTGACACTTCATCTAATTGTCACATCAACTGATCCAATTTTCTAATAACAACCTTGAGAGAGTAAATGAGCAATTTCACTGTGACAGTGTTCTGTTAGTTCAGCCACAACAGTTTTAGCTTGTTTGCCATGATATGTTTTTTGATGTTGCGGCGTAATCCAATAAGGGCGACCGATTAAGACAGCAACCCGACGATACAAAACTAAGGGATGCCAACCGGCTTGATTAAACAAAGGTTCGGAAGGGTCGAATAAACTCAATAATCGTAAGGGAAAACCATTAGTGTTAACCTCTTCTAAAGAAGCGATCGCGATCGGCAAAATTGCTAAATCTGGCACATCAGCTCGCAATGCTAAATGAGCAAATCCCCGCTGGAATTCGCTCAAATGATTTGGTTGGGTAAATTTCACCATTGGTTTAGTTCCTTCCGGAAAAACTCCCACCATCTGCTTTGAACGTAATAGTACTTGTGACTGCATAAAAAAGCTTTGCTGGCGGTTTTGAGTTTCCTCCAGAGGAAAGCACCCCAATTGTCCCGTAACAAACTCCCGCATCACAGGCACTTGTCCCATATAGTGATGGCAAGCAAAGCGGATTGGACTGGACAGCGCTGCCATTAAAACCAGTGCATCCATAAAGCTGCGGTGATTGCTGACTACTAACAGACTTGTATCTTTGGGAATACGATCCTCGTAATAGCGAAACATGCGCGTCGAAAGTGTCGCCAAGAAAGCTTGGGAAAAATCTAGAGGACTATTTAGACTCATACCTAATCGAGACTTTTTTCCGTTTTGAAAAATATCGTAGTGTATCTTGATTTTAGTTTTACATTTCTTTACTATTATCATGACCGCCTTAAGGTAGAAATGTTTTATTCATATAGACAGTCGAATAATAGTTGAACTATGAGGTTGCTCCACCCATAGACGAATAAGCATATATATGTTGAAAAACCATATTTTTCAAACATCACAAGCAAGACATCAACCGATAAATCTCTACTTCATCGCTTATCCTTGATAATTGAGACTTCTTTGTGTTCCCCATTACAATCTATGCAATAAGAAACATTCAAAATTATTATTAGCAGTTAACTTTCATCTTTTAGGTATAAATTGGCTAGATTCATAATATGACAAAATAACTCTTAACCTGATAAATTTGCTAATATCAAGGTATAATTTGAAAAAATGATAATAATGAGATATAATTACGTGGTTTTGTCCTTAAATGGAAGATTTAAAACGTTTTAATAATTTATTTTTTATACTGCATGAATCTAGTGGATAAAACAGAAAAAACATTTGCACTAACTACACCTTTATATTATGTAAACGACGTTCCTCACGTTGGTAGTGCTTACACAACGATGGCAGCAGACGTTTTGGCGCGGTTTCATAGACTTTTAGGGCGTAGAGTCCTGCTAATTACAGGAACAGACGAACACGGGCAAAAAATTCAGCGTTCGGCAGAGAGTATTGGCAAAGCCCCACAAGAGTTTTGCGATGAAATTGTGCCCAGCTTTATTAGCTTATGGCAGTTATTAAATATTCAATACGATCGCTTCAGTCGCACAACCGCAGTTCGTCATGAAGCGATCGTCAAAGAATTCTTCAAACTAGTCTGGGAAAAAGGGGATATTTACCAAGGACAACAAAAAGGTTGGTACTGCGTATCTTGTGAAGAATTTAAGGAAGAACGAGAACTGTTAGAGGGACATCGCTGCCCCATTCATACTAACAAAGAAGTCGAGTGGCGAGACGAACAAAACTACTTCTTCCGTCTCTCCAAATATCAAGATCAACTGCAAGAGTTTTACCAATCGCATCCAGATTTTATTCAACCAGAAAGTCGTCGCAATGAAGTTTTAAACTTTGTAGAGCAAGGTTTGCAAGACTTTTCCATTTCACGAGTCAATCTAGACTGGGGTTTCCCAGTACTAACTGACCCTAAGCACACCCTTTATGTCTGGTTTGATGCACTGCTAGGTTATATAACAGCGTTACTAGAACCAGACGCAGAACCAACATTAGAAAATGCCTTGGCGACATGGTGGCCGATAAACTTGCACTTAATTGGTAAAGATATTCTGCGTTTCCATGCAGTTTACTGGCCGGCAATGTTATTGTCAGCAGGCTTACCTTTGCCAGAGCGAGTATTTGGACATGGCTTCTTGACCAAAGATGGTCAAAAAATGGGCAAGGCGTTGGGTAACACCCTCGACCCCATAGCCTTAGTTGAGCGCTATGGTAGTGATGCCGTTCGTTATTACTTCCTTAAGGAAATCGAATTTGGCAAGGATGGCGACTTTAATGAAGTTAGATTCATCAACGTTCTGAATGCAGATTTAGCAAATGACTTAGGCAATTTGTTAAATCGCACCTTGAACATGGTGAAAAAATACTGCTCTGGTGGTGCATTGTTGATAGAAAATGAAGCCATTCCTACGGAACATCCTTTAAAAACGATTGGTTTACGTCTAGGGGAACAGGTAAAACAAGCCTATGAAACGCTAGCTTTCAGTCAAGCCTGCGAGCCTATTCTTTTGCTGGTGCAAGCCAGTAATAAGTTTATCGACGACCAAGCTCCTTGGGCGTTATATAAACAAGGACAGCAGCAGGAAGTAGAAAAAGTACTTTACGCAGTTCTAGAATCTGTTAGACTAGCAGCTTATCTTTTGTCCCCAATAATTCCAAATATTAGTAACGATATTTATCGACAGCTGGGCTTTGGAATTAACTTTAACGATCGCATAGAAACTTCAATTTCCGCCCCTTTTAGCAGCCATGCAACATGGGGGGTACTATCCAGTAAACAACAGTTGGGCACGCCCCAACCAATATTTAAGCGAATAGAACCCCTTAAAAACGATTAGTTTTTTTAATCACTACTCAATTTTTGATTTTGTTCAATTTCTTAATTTCTCTTCTCAATAAATTTAACGGAGTTGAAAAATATCAGCCCCGGAAAATTATCATAAGTCCGCATGTAAATTTTGGAAAATAGTATCAAAAATAACAAGGATAATAACCGAGGTATGACATCAATGTTGAATAATTTGGAAAATGATTCGATATTTACGCCAGAACAAGTTTTAGAGAATCGGGGTCGGGTTGCCATATTTATTGATGGCTCAAATCTATTTTATGCTGCCTTGCAATTAGGAATAGAAATAGATTACACAAAGCTGCTATGTCGTTTGACAGGCGGTTCTAGACTATTGCGTGCCTTCTTCTACACAGGAGTAGACAGGACAAACGAGAAACAGCAAGGATTTTTGTTGTGGATGCGTCGCAATGGCTATCGAGTAATTGCTAAAGATTTAGTACAGCTACCAGATGGTTCTAAAAAAGCTAACTTAGATGTAGAAATAGCCGTAGATATGATGGCTTTGGTAGATTCATACGATACCGCAGTTTTAGTCAGCGGTGATGGGGATCTGGCATATGCGGTCAATTCAGTCAGCTATCGCGGCGTGCGGGTAGAAGTAGTCAGTTTGCGCTCAATGACAAGTGATAGCTTAATTAATGTCAGCGATCGCTACATTGATTTAGAAGCTATCAAAGAAGATATTCAAAAAACCCCACGCCAAAGCTATCCATATCGACCCCTATCAGCTATGGGTTTCTTAGAAGACCCACGAGATAGTGACAGCCATCTAGAAATTCAAGATACGTAAGAAAGCAGGGGGAAATAAAACTCTTAACTCTTGTACAAAAGCAATTAATTATTGTAGAGACGCGATGCCAGTCGCGTCTCTACAATAATTAATCAGGAACAAAGCGATAGCAAATAATTCAAAATGAAAGGGGAGAAATTGAAATTCTCCCCTATTTTATAGATACTAACTTCTAAATCTAACTTAATATGAATTGTTATTACTTGCCTTTAACTTTATGCTTGGTAATTGGGTTAAGTGCTTGCGGAAACAAACCTCCCACAGCTTCTAAACCAGATAATTCAGATTCCGGCTCCCAAGAGAGTGGTTTAACTTTTTATGGTGTTGCCTTAGAGCAATTTGATGAAGTAGGACGACCTATCTGGAAAGTCAATGCCAAAAAGGCAAAATACACTAAAGAAAAACAAATTGGCCAGGCGGAAAATCCTTATGGGGAACTATACCAAGATGGTAAAGTAGTTTACCAAATCAAAGCAGAACAGGCAGACATTGAGCAAGATGGCAAACAGCTGTTTCTCAAGGGAAAAATATTTGCTACAGACCCTAAAAATGGTGTTGTTTTGCAAGGCAATGAATTAGAATGGCGACCTAAAGAAGATTTGTTGATTGTTCGCGATCGACTAAATGGCAACCACAAACAATTACAGGCAATGGCGCAGGAAGCGCGAGTGAAAACGCGCGAACAGCGTGTGGAATTTTCTGGAAAAGTGGTAGCAACTTCCAGCGATCCCCAAATGAAAATGCAAACTGAGCATTTGATTTGGCAGATTAAAGACGAAAAATTGATTGGCGATCGCCCCATCCAATTTGAACGTTATAAAAACAATCAAATCACCGATCGCGGTAAGGGTAATTCTGCCGAAGTCAATTTGAAAACTAAAATTGCCAATATTAAAGAAAATGCCCAATTAGACTTACTAGATCCACCAATGCAAATAATTAGTAAGTCTATGATCTGGAATATGAATACAGAAAACATCATTACAAATTCTCCCGTGCGCGTGTTCCAACGCGCTGAAAAGGTGACAGTAACCGCTAATCAAGGAGAAATGAAAATACCACAGAAAATAGTTTATTTAAAAGGTAACGTCAACGCCGTCGGTCAACGTCGCCAGTCTCTCTCATCTCAAACACTCACTTGGTATTTGGACAAGAAATTATTAGAAGGGCAGGGAAATGTAGTTTATCGGCAAGTTGACCCACAATTATATTTTACGGGTGAAACAGCGGTGGGTAATTTGGAAACAGAAGATATTGTTGTTAGAGGTGGCAAATCGAGCGGTAGGGTAGTTACAGAAATTATTCCTCAGACAAAGGTTAATCGTCAGTAGTTAGTGGTTATATCAATTCGTAATTCGTAATTTGTAATTAGGAATCGTCAGATTTCATCTGGTTTTCCAATATTGAATCTATTGCTAGATTTTAGAGAATTGGTATGAATCGTTTAAAAACTAACAACTGACTCTTGTACAGACGCGATAAATCGCGTCTATACGATAAATCTCTTGTGCAGATGCGATTAATCGCGTCTCTAACTTTTAACTAAAACCTCATTACGATTGGTAGCACCTAGTTCGGGTAATGAGTTGATACCTGAGTGAGGAGTAAGGACATAAGGGACGCTTGGAGCGACTTGCAACAGTTGTACAAGACGTTGCAACAACTTGTCTTGTCCGGCACGAAAGGCTGATATGTTTGAACCACGGTTTAGGATAGCAAACCAAACCAAACCGCGATCGCGTGTGGGCATCACTCCAGCTAAAGCACTTACATCACGAAGAGTGCCAGTTTTAATCGCAGTGGCAACAGGAATATGTCTAGTGTGTAATGTCCCCCGACGATCGAATCCAGAGGTGGGAAATAAATCAGCCAAATTCAGTTGGTGAGCTGCTGCTTCTTGTTGCATTGCCATTAACATCGCACAAACCGCTCTCGGAGAAATTCGATTTTCTGGCCCCAGTCCCGAACCGTTAATTAACTGAATTTCTGAGTTAGGCACTCTCGCAAGGTTAGCAGCAGTGGATTGTACTACAGCTGCGCCTCCTACAGACTCTGCCAACATCTCTGCCATTTCGTTATTGCTAAAAACGTTCATTTCCTTGATCAGTTTTTGCAAGGGCAAAGAGTAGTGACGCACTAGCAATGTTTGTTGAGGATTTGGTTGCGCCTCGACTTTGACATTACCCGCAATTACGACTTGAGGCTTAGGAGTTCCCTTAGGCATGATTGAGTAGATGTAAGTCTCAGGGCGAGTCCAAGTTTTATAATTCAATGCTTGCTTGAGCATTTGACCTGCTAGGAAGGGATAACGTTGAAAATTCATGGCAAAACTGCCAGTAATTACCAAATTTCCTTTTACCTGCTTAATCCCCATTTTGTTGAGAGTATTACCAAGAGCGATCGCTTCCTCCCAAACAAACATCGGATCGCCACCGCCAGTAATTACCAAATCACCTTGCAATACCCCATTGACCACTGGTCCTGTAGCGCTGACCAAAGTCTGAAATTGGTGGTCTGGCCCCCAAGTTTTGAAAGCAACTAGTGAAGTTGCGATCTTAGTCAAAGAGGCAGCAGGCAGAGGTGTAGTACCTTGATGATTCGCCATGAGCATTGGCCCAGACTGCATCCAAATTCCCTGACTCTCTATCAAATTCTGCGCGACTAATTTTGACGTAATTAAGCCTTTAAGATACTCCGCCACTGTACTATTTCCAGCTGGATTTGGATCGGGGGCAAGAACCAATCCAGGGCTACTTTGCCAAGTCAATGCATCTAAGGCATCCGAAGGCTTGATTTGTACTCCAGCCATTTCCAGCCAGAGAGAAACCAAACCTGAACCCAATAATTCCAGCATGTTTTGTTCCCCTATTTAGGATTTGATATTTTGTTACGTTTACTGTGCTAATATACATGCTTTTTTTCTGACAATCAGCATTCAGTCATCATAACTAGTGTTTTTATCATTTTGGTAGTAAGTTAGATAACAAAAATAATGTTACTCAACTTACATTTTCCAGGTGCGATCGCTTTTTCAAAGATTGAAACACAGGAAAAGCTTTTCCAGATTCAGGATTGAATTGTAAGATTAATCTCCGATACCCAAATAAAAAAACACCCAATTGGGTGATGAAGGTAATTTGCGATTAACTCTAAAAACATTTCAGCCTGTGTTTGCTTCAAACAGTAGTTGAGGAGGATTTTCTCGGTTGCTAAAAATGCCAGTTTTTCTATAAGCTTTCTAAGTGGTAAGCTAATCACCATTTAAGTTACATAATTAAGGCGGGCTTTCCGACCCACCCCACAATAGTTTGATTAAATGTAATTATGTAATTTAGATATTTTTTAGCTTATCCCAAAGCATTTTAAAACTTAACATATAGCCGTTGTCACTAATGTTATGACAGCATTGATTGCTCAAAGCCACCAAGCAACTGGTGTTTACTCAGCACTCAGAACTCAGCACTCAGCACTCAGCACTCAGCACTGTCCCATATCAGCACAATCTAAAAAGTTATTATTTCCTTTCTGGATGCGCCGTCTCTTCTGGAGAAGGTCTACCCATTTGGTTAATTGCAGCAATCATCTGATACATACGCCCCAAGTCGCGTTGATTGAAGTACAACACAAGACGAGGTAAACTAACTGTTTCATCTTGTGCTTCTTGAGGCAATGCCTGACTTTTTTCAATCCTTCCTTTAACAAGGATGTCGCTGAACTCGGTATTGAGTTGTTCTACCTCTGTGTCTGATAAATCGGATCGCAAGCGAATTACTAAGCGATCGCCTACGTAGCGGCTAGAGTGATAAACCTGATAAAAACGAGTAATGGCATCACAAGCTACTTCCAGGTTGTCTGTCACCGTGTAGAGGCTGGGATCTTCAGGACTCACAAGACCTGTTTTTACTAAATGGCGATCGATGTATTCACTCCAAGACCGCCAGTAATTACCACCAGGATGGTCGATTAAAACCACGGGTACGGGGCCAAATTTCCCTGTTTGGCTTAATGTCATACATTCAAAAGCTTCGTCTTGCGTACCAAATCCACCAGGAAACAAAGCAATAGCATCACTTTCTTTGAGGAGGAATAGCTTGCGAGTAAAGAAATATTTAAAGTGAATCAGCTTAGGATCGCCTTCAATCACTGGGTTTGCCTGCTGTTCAAACGGCAAATGAATATTTAAACCAAAAGAATTTTCTCGTCCAGCGCCTTCGTGACCCGCCTGCATAATGCCGCCACCGCCACCTGTCATCACCATGAATCCTAATTTTGTCACAGCGCGAGCAAACTCAAGCGCCATCTGATACTCTGGTGTTTCTGGCGATAAACGAGCAGAACCGAAAATAGTAACTTTGCGGACGTGTCGGTAGTCATAAAACAGTTGGAAACCTCGTTCCATATCTGCTAGAGAAGCCGACAATATTTTCCAATCTAGACGGTCAATATCACTATCAGCCAAACGCAATATGGTAGCCAGTGCTTGCTGAATCAGTTGCCGATTTTTTAACGTCGGTAAGCGATCGATTAATTCAGTAATATCCGCCTGGAGAGACGCTAATGTGTCAAACGACGCAGATGAGGTCATGAGAACTGCCACCACAATGGCATTACATTGTATCTAATTTTGGTATGTGATTAACAACTGCTTGCAGGAGTCTTTATTCCCTAATCTGATGTGAGTGTAACAGACGACATCCACTAAAAAGCACCTGTGGTTTACATCAACCAAGGCGCTGGTGATACTGTAGTCGTTCACTTGTACGCATTAAGAAGTTTTAGCTAAAGCCTTGGGATACCAGAACTTTAGAAATAGCTTGTTGTTAGATATTGCCTACATTCATCATAAAGCTAGCACTCCTATGTGCGACTTTCACCATAGCGATCGCCTAGAGAAAGAGACTAAGGATTGCTGCTCAAGAAGTAACATATTAGTTTAGCAGTGGTAATTTGATACTGTTTACCATAAAAGCAAGTCATTTTGAGACGCGAAGTTTCGCGCCTCTTAAACTTCTTGACAAATATTTACCTAAAGCTAAAGCAAAAAGACAAATCAACAGGACTTTACTGCCGATTGAGTTTCAAAGATACTTGTCCACAGTATTAGCTAATGTAGTTTTAGGAACGGCACCGACCACCATATCAACTTTTTGCCCACCTTTAAAAATCATTAATGTGGGAATGCTGCGGATACCGTACTGGCTGGCAACATTGGGATTCTCATCGGTGTTGACTTTTACAACTTTTAATTGACCTTCGTACTGAAGGGCAATTTCATCTACAACAGGAGCTACCATCCGGCAGGGGCCACACCAGGGTGCCCAAAAGTCAACTAAAACTGGTACAGTGCTGTCGAGTACTTCTTGCTTAAAAGTAGAATCCGTAACTTGTGCGGCTGTTGACATGCCTAAAAACCTTTGCCAATTATATTTCTGAGTTTCGTGAAAATTCTACCATAGCAAAAACAGCAGCTTGGAGGTGAAGGATGTACATTTGCAAAGAAGCTCTAGAATTTATTCACAAATATAAGGAACCGCCCGAACAGTAGTCCGGGCGGAGTGTGGTGTGAGGAGTGAACGGAAACATGCGTCTCCGCTATCTCTATTGTAGGCGACATATGTGATTTTTCCAGTGATTGTTTCAGAGTCTAGAAAAATTTCCTTAAGAATTTTAAGTTGATATTTATTAGGGATTGGGGATCCGGGATTAGGAATCGGGAACCTGATAAGATATTAAAAAATTGTTTTTTAATTATCCAGTCCCCCTTCGGGTGACGCTCGCAAGCTCGCTAACGCAGTCGCCTGATGCCACTTTGCTCAAGTCGGGAAACCCGCCCACGCAAGTGGCTCCGGAGGGAAACCCTACCAAGAGCGCTGTCTCACCAGTCGCCAGTCCCCAATCCCTCTATTTCCCCATACCTAATTGTTGAGCTTTTTGGTAGACTTTGCCTTCAGTTAATAGAGATGGAGCGATCGCAACTTCAACTTGCTGCATTTCTTTGATATTTTTAGCTCCTAAAGTGCCCATACTAGTTTTTAAGGCTCCCAAAAGATTATGAGTACCATCATCTAAGGCTGCGGGGCCAATCAGTATTTGCTCTAGGCTACCAGTACTTCCAACGCGAATCCGGGTGCCACGGGGCAAAACTGGGCTAGGAGTCGCCATCCCCCAATGATAACCCCGTCCTGGCGCTTCGGCGGCTCTGGCAAAGGGAGAACCAATCATCACGCCATCAGCACCGCAGGCGATACATTTGCAAATGTCGCCGCCAGTGATTAAACCGCCATCAGCAATCACAGGCACGTAATTACCAGTTTCTTGAAAGTAATCATCTCTGGCCGCGGCACAATCTGCGATCGCTGTTGCTTGGGGTACGCCCACACCCAAAACACCACGAGAGGTACAGGCTGCCCCAGGGCCAATCCCCACTAATATCGCAGCTGCCCCAGCTTTTAACAAATTCAAAGTTACTTCGTAAGTTACACAATTGCCCAACACCACAGGGATAGGCATAGAACGGCAAAACTCTGCCAAATCTAATGGAACTACAGATTCTGGTGATAAGTGGGCAGTAGAAACTACTGTAGCTTGTACAAAAAATAAATCTGCCCCAGCTTTGGCTACTACTTCACCATATTTGCTTGCACCTGCTGGAGTGCAACTCACCGCCGCAATGCCGCCTTGTTGTTTAATTTCCTGAATACGTTTTTCAATTAATTCTGGCTTTATTGGTTCGGCATAGAGTTCTTGCATCAAAGATACAAATTCATCTTTCCCTACAGAAGTAATCCGATCTAATATCGGTTCTGGGTCGGCATAACGAGTTTGGATACCTTCCAAGTTAAGTACGCCTAATGCTCCCAACTGTGACAAACGTACAGCCATCCGAACATCTACTACGCCATCCATCGCACTGGCAATTATCGGGATTTCTCGCTCAATATTGCCAATCCGCCACTTAGTTTCTGCCAAACTCGGATCGAGTGTTCTGTTACCGGGGACTAGAGCAATTTCATCAATTCCATATGCTCTCTTAGCTGTTTTTCCCCGCCCAAGTTGAATTTCCACGCTTTAACTTTTCTCACATCTGTTTAAGCTAGGGTATCAAATTGTGGACGGATTTGGAGCGACTGTTCGAGAAGTTTCAAGTGTAAAGGATAAAGCAAAAAGTGAGAACTTGTCGGGACATCATGTCTAACCCTTTGTAGCCGAAACAATGCATCTTTTTCCATCTTCATACTTCATCCCTTGATGAATGAAGTCTTTTCTTACTTGATACTTTAGCTTTTATGCTTCATCCTTTAGCTTGACTATTGACTAAATGAAAATTTCACCCTTTAAGGTAAAGCCATTTCAAGGCTAGAATTGTTACGATCCCTTCAGATTAGATGATTTGCAGCCTTGATCCAATCTGATACTTTAGAACTACTTGAATGGCATCGCCTTTGCCAGCATCTTTCTACATTTGCGGCAACTAAACTGGGGGCGATCGCATCACTTCATCTGAAACTACCTGAATCTCAGGCAGTCAGCGAGCAGTTGTTAGCACAAACAAAAGAAGTTTACCAACTAGAAAGTCGCCTGAGTACGGGACTTTCGTTTGAGGGAATTCAAGATATTGGTGATTCTCTAGAACGAGCAGAACGCAGCGGAATTCTGGCAGGGGATGAACTTTTAGCACTGGCTACTACCCTTGCAGGTGCTAGAAATTTACGTCGTGTAATTGACAACCAAGAAGATATCCCCATACTGACCGAGTTAGTTGCCGATTTACGGACTTACCCAGAACTAGAGCAGGAAATTCACCGTTGTATCGACGAACGCGGTCAAGTAACCGATCGTGCTAGTCAAAAACTCGGAGAAATTCGCACGGAATTACGGAGATTGCGGAGTCAAATTACTCAAAAACTGCAAAATATTTTGCAGGTAAAATCGGGAGCAGTTCAAGAACAGTTAATTACTCAACGGGGCGATCGCTTTGTGATTCCCGTAAAAGCACCTCAAAAAGACGCTATTCCTGGCATTGTTCACGATACTTCAACTAGTGGGGCGACTTTGTATGTGGAACCCAACTCTGTCGTGCCTTTAGGGAACCAACTGCGGCAGACAATTAAAAGAGAGCAAGCAGAAGAAGAAGCAATTCGTCGCGCTTTGACAGAGCAAGTAGCAGCAGTCAAACCAGATTTAGAAAGATTGCTAGCCATTGTCACCACTTTGGATCTGGCAACTGCAAGAGCAAGGTATAGTTTTTGGCTGGGAGCCAATCCCCCGCGATTTATTAACCGCCCTTCGGGTGACGCTCGAGGACTCGCTAACGCTGCGCTAACGCCAGTCCCCCATCGTGACGGAAGCCGCCAAGACGGGGGCTGGACTCACGAAGAACACGAAATCATTACTTTACGGCATCTACGACATCCACTGTTAGTTTGGCAGCAGCACCACGAACAAGGACAACCCGTGGTTCCTGTAGATTTGTTGATTGCTCCTCATATTAAGGTCGTAACAATTACAGGGCCAAATACTGGCGGTAAAACAGTAACCTTGAAAACTTTGGGCTTGGCAGCATTAATGGCCAAGGTTGGTTTATTCGTTCCCGCCCGCGAACCAGTAGAAATTCCGTGGTTTGACCAAGTATTGGCAGATATAGGCGACGAACAATCCTTACAGCAAAGTTTATCCACATTTTCTGGACATATTCGCCGTATAAGTCGGATTCTAGATGCTTTAGGCGGGGACGCGGGGACGCGGGGACGCGGGGAC
>NZ_JAECZA010000290.1:0-13676 GCF_016056275.1 Dendronalium phyllosphericum CENA369
GGGCATACGCCAGATTGAACGTAGTATTAGTGAGTGTGACCAAGCTACGTCTGAAGTTGTACGTGGATATTGTTTAGCTGTACGTGGTTCCTTGACCAATGATGGTCGTCCACCGCTAGATGCTTCTGGATTAAAATTACAAGAACGTCTAAGTTTAATTGAAGCCAGTCTAGAACGGGTGGCTAAAAAAGGGGCCTACCAAAACCCTTGATCAAGCTCAAACAAATTCTAAACAAAGGGCTTGAACAAACAGCATCTTTATTCACTCCAATTACTGTTGCTTATCACTGGGTTCATCAAGCCGCCGAGATTCTTGACAACGAAACAGGTCTTGATGCAATTGAAGTTAAACGCAGTTTCCAAACTTTGATTGATTTAATGTCACATAAGAAACATGAAGCAGGTACTTGAGAGCCAGGTATTTCTCATTTCTTAAAGATTACTCGTAGTTATTGGTCTGGACTTTTTCATTGTTACGATGTTCAAGGTTTACCTCGAACTAATAATGATCTTGAACAAGCTTTTGGTGTTTTGCGACATCATCAACGTCGTTGTACTGGTCGTCAAGTCGCTTCTTCATCAGTTGTAATTCGAGGCACAGTCCAATTAGCTTCAGCCATTGCTACTGCAATTCATTCTTTTACATCTCAAGATTTAGCACAAGTTTGTGTTCAGACTTGGCAACAATTACACTCTGATTTACGCCAACATCAACTTACTCGTATTGAACAGCTTCGATTCCGTCGTAATCCTCAAGCTTATTTGACAACTCTTGAGAAACTACTTGTCTAGCAAACTTTGCGGTTCTAGTTTTTTTGCGATCGCTCTCATTTTTAGAGAAAACCCCAAGCAAGCGTACTAAGATTCCACTGATTCACTACATCTAAAATGTGGTTCTTCTGCTGCTGCCTTTACTCCTATTTAGGTTAGCAGGAATGTCCTAGACAGTTGTCGTAGAGACGCGATTAATCGCGTCTTCGCGTCTCTACAAAAGTCTCCCCCTGCTCCCTCATCTCCCTCATCTCCCTCATCTCCCTCATCTCCTGCTGTTGCAATATACAAATTAAAAACGCAACAGCTTAACAGAGCGGGAGTTCTTCAGGTGGTGGATAAAACTAAGTATGTTATAATGCTGTGCAGAGTTGAGAAAGCAAGATGTTTTAGAAAAACGCTGCAAATATTGAGACTGAGACGCTTAATTTCTCGCATTTTCAGTAATTCCTTAACAAGGAGTAAAAGCAATGGATACATTGCTGCATAACCCGCTTGCAGATATGTACGGGTCAGACTTTCTATTGGTTTATGGCTTTGTCATCGCCGTCACCGTGGGAACTTGCTGGCAGTTGGTACAAGATCCGACAAAAAATCAGCCTGTGCCTTTGATTTCTGACGAACTAGACCCCTATAAAATTGCTTATTTGCGTTCCCAAGCAACGGGGGTTGCACACGTAGCATTATTTGATTTGCTCGTGCAAGATTATTTGCAAGTCAGCGAACAGTCCATTAGTCAATCGCCAGAGCATCCCGATACATCTCACTTGCAACCAATAGAGCGTCAAGTATTCGATCGATTGTCTTCTACTTCCACAGCTGAAACATCCATTTGGTTAGCAAGCCAGAACGTACAATCATTCTGCAATGTCTACGAAGAAAAATTGCAAAACGAACAACTGCTATATGACTCAAAGTGGCATGAATGGAATATCAAAGTTGGCTTGATTGGAGCGACGATTATTTTCAGTTTGGGCGGCTATAAGCTTCTCATTGCCTTGGGTAAAGGACGTTATAACGTAGGTTTTCTGATTGCAATGGGTGTCATTTCAATTATCTTGCTTCTGTGGCTTGTTGGCAGGCGATCGCATCTCAGTCATTTAGGACAAAGATATCTGCAACAACTTCAAGAAACATTTGCTCAATTGAAATCGAAAGCAAAGTATAGTAGCCCTTCTATCTTTGACTACAACTTGCTAGTAGCACTCTTTGGTGTAGAGGCATTAGCTGGAACCAACTACGATTCTTACCACAAAGCATTCTTTCCTCCCACATATTCTAGAACAAGTAGCAGTTACAGAAGCTCGTCCGGTAGCTCATGTAGTAGTTCTAGCTGTAGTAGTTTTGGTGGTAGTTCCTGTGGAGGCGGTAGTTCCTGTGGTGGTGGCTGCGGTGGCGGTGGTTGCGGTGGCTGTGGAGGTTAAGAATAATGCTGTCAAAACTAGCTGTGCCTTAAAAAGGGTAATGCCAAATCAAAAAATATGCTAGATGAAACTATTTCAAGCTCACAAACACGATCGCCAATACCTAAATTATTCATTAGCGTTCTGGCAATCTTGGTGGTAGTGGCGATCGCTAATATTAAACTAATTGCCAACATGCGCGGCCCTGAATTTTTGCTGTTGTATGGTGCTGTCATCACCATCACTTTGCTAATCAGTGCTTGGCTAATACAAGATCCCACAAAAAACCTACCTGTACCTTTAATTCCCAGCGAACCAGATCCTTACAAAATCGCTTACTTGCGTTCTGAGGAAAGGGGAGTTGCCAATGTAGCGGTGATGGACTTGATACAACACGGTTATTTACAAGCCGAAGAACAGTCCATTAGCAAAACCGCTAATAATCTTGATGTATCTCAACTAACAGCAATACAGCACGAGGTATTTGACTGGGTTGGTGCTTGGCGCACAGCAACAGAAATGCTCCTTGTAGGATCTTTAACTCAATCTTTACAGCCGCACTGCACAGTTTATCAACAACATTTACAAAATGAGCAACTTCTAAATTCCGATGATGAGAAAGCAAGAAGACGGCTGATTGCTTTCATAGGGATGTTGATTATAGTGGGATTGGGTGGCTTCAAGTTGGTAGTAGCTTTAGTAAAAGGACGCTACAATATCGGTTTGCTCATCCTTATGTGCTTTGGGGCGCTATATTTACTGTGGATTATTTGCAAGACACCACCACGTCTGAGCAGTCTGGGAAAACAATACTTGAAGCAACTTGAAGAAACTTTTGCACAGTTAAAGCAGAAGGTAAAAAATGAATTTTCTTCTGAAATTGAGTGCAGGTTGATTGTAGCAATTTTTGGTGTCAGCGCACTGACTGGGACTCCTTACGACTACTACCCAAATCTAGTTTTACCTGTAATTATAAACAATCGTTGGGTTAGTAGTTCCAGTGGCGGTTGTAGCAGCGGTAGTTCTTGTAGTGGCGGTAGTAGTAGTTCCTGTGGTGGCGGTAGTTCTTGCGGTGGTGGCTGTGGCGGTGGTTGCGGCGGCTGTGGTGGAGGTTAAGAATAATGTTTTCTCATCTTCCGACTTTAGGCGTGGGGCTGGGTTTTCGGGAACCCTTCAAAAGCGATTTATTTCTCAACCGCCAACAAGTTGACTTTCTAGAAATTGTTGCCGAACACTACCTAGATGCACCCGTGCAAAAACAGCAGGAATTAGAACTGCTTGCTGCTCATTTCTCGATAATTCCCCATGCCATCAATTTGTCGCTAGGTAGTGCTGAAGGTTTGGATACGGACTATTTGGGCAAACTAGCAGCACTCATTAAGCAACTTAACCCGCCTTGGTGGAGCGAACATATCTGCTTTACCAAAGCAGGTGGAGTCGATATCGGGCATTTATCGCCGCTACCTTATACAAAGGAAGCCGTGGAAGTACTTTGTCGCAACATTGCCGAAGTCCGTCGCTGGGTTGATGTGCCACTGATTTTAGAAAATATCACTTATATGGTGACGCTTCCAGGTGCTGAGATGACAGAAGCACAATTTTTAACGGAAGTCGTAGAACGTGCTGATTGTGGACTGCTGTTAGATGTGACAAATCTCCACACTAACGCTGTCAACTATGGCTATGATGTTCGTGCTTTTTTAGCGCAATTACCTAAGGAACGCATCGTACAACTGCATTTTGTGGGCGGACATTGGCATGACGGTATATTGATTGACAGCCATTCCCAGTCAACACCTTTAGAGGTATGGGAACTTATAGATGAAGTTGTAGACTGTGCCTCAGTCAAAGGCATTGTGCTGGAACGAGATGAAAACTTACCGCCCTTTGGAGAATTGGCTGGCGAACTGCAAAAAGCAAGAGAAATTGGTAGGAGTCACGGAAGATGGGGTTAGCACAAACCCAGCAAGTTTTAGCCCAACTTTACACCAATACTGAATTAAGAGAGCGTTTTTTTGCTAACCCCCAGGCTATTGGTGCAGAGTTAGGACTGAGTTGTGACGAAGCACAGCAATTGGCGCAAGTTTCGCTACGAGAAGTTAGCATTTTCGCCAATTCTCTCAAGTGGAAGCGTCTGGGAGAAGTACGGGAATTGCTGCCACGTACTGCAAAAGTATTGGGTAAAAATTTTACAGCCTTATTTTGGCAATATGCCGAAAGTTACTTACCAAAAGGAATTAAAAAACACAGAGAAGATGCGATCGCTTTTTCTAACTTCATCATCAAAGTGTCTCAAGCAGAAAGTCTTAGCCCAACTTGGGTAAGCGATTTGGTACGCTACGAACAAACATGGCTGTTAGCTTATGAACCCAGTAGTCGCTTTTCTGTGTGCTTTTTTCGTTACCCCGTTAACAAACTAGGAACTTCAGAAACAATAAATCCCCTACCTACGATCGCAATTTGGTGGCGTTTTTCGGCGCGATCGCAACTGTATCATATCGTGCGATCGCTACCTGTGCAAAGCAACAAAAGCAAGACAATTGACGACTGATTCTTGTACAGACGCGATTAATCGCGTCTCTACGACAACTGACTACTTAAAATCAATCATGGTTTGTCGGTAAGCATTTGGCATTCCTGTATCAAAACACTTACCCTTCACCAGATATCCTGTCATTCCCTCTGCTTGTCGCAAATTATCCAGACAAGATGTTAATTGAAATTCACCGCGTTCTCGAAAGTCTTTATTGATGTTTTCTGCTAAAAAATCAAAGATTTTCGGCGTGAGTACATACAAACCAAACATACATAAAAACTCATTCTCTGGCATTCCTTCTACATGTAAATGCTGGCGTGCATAATCAACGCTGGGTTTTTCGTAGAGTTGCGTTACTGTCAAAATCGAGTTGCATTGCCATACTCCTTTTACACAACCAGCTTTATGAAGCATTGTTTCTGGCATAATTGTTAAGCTAACAACGCTTCGATTACCTTGTTCGTAAACATCCAGAATTTGACGAGAACAAGATATTTCAGTATCAGATTTGTAAACATGATCCCCCAGCATCAGAAGAAATGGCTCATTTTGTACCCATTCTCTAGCACAAAATACCGCATGGCCATAACCTTCTTGTTCTTCTTGCGTTAAAATTACGATTTTGCTACCCAAATCTTGCAAATATTGGCTGTATTCTTGATTTTGAGGCGAAAGTTTGGGAAAAAGTCCTCTTGATGGTGGATTTTTAAATAAATCTGCAAAAATTCCTACATCATCTGGCTGCACTACAATTCCAACTTCTGCAATTCCAGCATTAATTGCCTCTTCAACAATTGCTAGAATTACAGGTTTTGCTCTGCCATCGCGATCGATAATTGGGAAAAGTTCTTTTTTAACAACTTTAGTAGCTGGAAACAAACGAGTGCCAAAACCAGCAGCCGGAATCACAGCTTTTCTAACTTTATCTTTGTGCATAAATATTTAGTTGTAAACTGGGTGCGCTAAAACTTGCGTTATTGCCTTTAACAATACCTCTGGTTCAACGGGCTTAACCAAGTGCAGCTGATAGCCGGCTGCAAGTGCCTGTTTTTGGTTCATCTCTCCAGCATAAGCAGTTAGTGCGATCGCTGGAATCTGTCCTCCTTGTTCTTGGGGCATAGCACGAATTAGACGCATCAGCATGTAACCATCTATTCCTGACATCCCAATATCACTTAATAGCAAATCAGTTTTGGATTTGGCGATGACTTCCAAGGCTTCTCCTGCGGATGCCACAGCAGTTACAACTGCACCAAATTGCTTGAGCATGATAGAAAGAAATTCACCTGTATCTCTATCATCATCTACAACTAAAACGCACAGACCTTCTAAACTTCGGTAGTTCTGCTGTTTTACGCTATTTTTAGTAGTTTCAGGTAGATTATGCATCAAGGGCAATCTAACTGTAAATGTTGCTCCCCTTCCTTCTCCAGCACTTTCTGCTTTTACTACTCCGCTATGCAATTCAACCAGATGACGAGTAATAGCCAGTCCTAATCCCAATCCACCAAATTGCCGAGTGATTGTGCCATCTGCTTGGCGAAAATAATCAAATACATAAGGAAGAAATTCGGCGCTAATACCTTGTCCTGTATCTTGAATCTGAATTTCGGCAAAGTTGTCAACGCCTACTAGTCGCACTTTTACTCGCCCTCCTGATGGAGTGAACTTAACTGCGTTGGAAAGCAGGTTCCATAAAATTTGCTGTAGACGAGCTGCATCTGCTGAAACCATTCCGATATTTGGCTCTAATAAAGTTTGAATTTGAATGTTTTTTGCTTCCACTGCTAAATGCACAGTTTCTATTGCATATTCAATAGTTTTAACTAAATTAACAGGCTGGATATTTAAGACCAATTTTCCTTGCTGAAGCCGAGAGACATCCAACAAATCTTCAACTAATTTAATTTGTAATTTAGCATTTCGCTCGATGGTTTCTAACCCCCGCATCAGCGTTTCTCCTTCTAACTTGCGGCTCCTCAGTAGCGTTACCCAACCCAAAATAGGATTCAACGGAGTGCGTAATTCATGAGAGAGGACTGCTAGGAATCGATCCTTGAATTGATTGGCATTTTCGGCTTCACTGCGTGCAGCTTGCTCTCTAGCTAGGAGATTTTCTCGCTCGACTTCTGCCTGCTTTCGTTCGGTGATATTTCTAAAAAAGATCCCAAGACCATCTTCATAAGGGTAGGCGTGAATTTCCAACCACATATTGTAATGTTCGTACAATGCCTCAAAATGGACAGGTATTTCCTCAATCAGCGATCTACAATATTCCCGCTCGAACTTTGTACCCTTAGTGGTAGGCCATTGCTCCCAATAGTTTTTAGTAATGAGGTTTTCTGGTGTTACTCCTTTAATTTTTGCTGCCTGTCTATTTACATAAGTAATTTGCCAATCTCGATTAACAGCAATAAATGCATCAGTCATGCTTTCAAGAATATTGCCCAACCGACAGCGTAGAACTTGTTCGCGTTTAAGTAATTCATCTTTGTCTTGATTCGATTCTTGAAGACGAGCATTGGTTTCTATTAGTGAATTATTCAAAGTAGAGAGTTTTTCTGATAGTTCTGCACGGGCTTGATATTCTCCCCCTCGTATCCTTTCAACAGCTAATGCTACTTGAATGCGCGATCTTTCTGTAATTGCAACTCCCACTAGCAAGCTGACAGCACACTGCACTAATAGACTTAGCTTGTGAACGTACAACACTTCTGGTTGTACGGGAAAAGAAGGCAACAACAGACTGTGGGGGTAAGTAACTAAATAGGAACACAATGTTACCAGTACGCAGAAGCTAGAAATTAACATACCACTCGTGACCCCAAAGCGAGTTGCAGCCCACATCACAGGAATAAAGCCCAAAAATGAAAACTGTTGGAACTTAAAACCTGACTGACCAGTTTCCGAAACGGTGAGAATTGCTGTGGCTACACAAAGGAGTAGTATCGTGCTAATCTCCATAAACAAACAACGGGTTAGCTGGAAGCTGACAGAATTTGATGAATCTAAGGCTTCTGAATTGGTTAGCCAACCCCAAGATTGCAAGTACGGAGTTAATATTAATAGAGCAGTAGGAGTAATTGCCATTACTCCGATAGCATTGCCTAACCACCACTGAGAGATGTATTGAATCAGGTTGGAAGCCGACATTTGGCCTACTGCTACCCAAGCTAAACAACCAAATATTGCTAAGGTAGTACAGGCTGCTAAAGGTACACTGAAGGTAAAAAGAGCGGCATCTTTGAGGTTATTAAGTGTTAACGAACCTTGACAGAGACGACGATAGAGTAACCAAGCAATTAAAGGTTCGATGACATCGGTTAAAGCAACTACTCGATGCCAACCATGCAACCCCCAAAACGATGACATTAGTAACGATGCAATCCCTGTTAGGAAAATACCATAGGGGCCAAACCAGAATGTGAGAGAGATCGCAATTCCTGATGGCGGAAACCATAAAGATACTCCCGGCTGAATTCGGTAGATAAGTGCCATCCCGTGAGCTAGGATTAGGGCTATTAACCCCACTAGTAAAATAATTAGCCATCTACGCATGGGTGCAATTGTAGTAGATTCCGATCTGCCTTGAATAATTACAGAGTAATGATGAGGCAGTAAAGGGATGTATAAGAATATCTGTCTTTTTCCCTATACCTTTGAACTTTTATCGTCTTCCTCAGTTCCCAAATCTCGCTCAATAGTTAGGTTTACAACACGGGCTTCTCAAATAGTACCAACGCCAGAAAAAAATCCATGACAAAAATTGATATCCAAGTGGTGACAACAGCTTTAGTTGCTGATTCTCCTACTTCTTTTGCTCCTCCTTTAGTAGTTAGTCCCCAACTACAACCAATGACAGCAACCATAACTCCAAACAAAAATCCTTTTAACAGAATAATAGATAAATCTGATGGTTCTAAAAAACTTCTGACTGATTCTAAAAATACCTCTGGAGCGATTTGGTAAAACTTGGCTGCGGCAAAAGCTCCCCCAATAATGCCCACAACTAAGGCAAAAATCATCATTATAGGCATCATTAAAGAGCAAGCAATGACCCTAGGAACTACCAAATAATCAATCGGATCGGTTTTAAGCATATGAAGTGCATCAATTTGCTCTGTGACTCTCATCGCTCCGATTTCTGCTGCAAAAGCAGAACCGACTTGTCCTGCAATAATACTAGCGGTCAAAATTGGAGCTAATTCTTTACAATAAGCTAAAGCAAAGGCACCTCCCACAGTACTGACAGCACCAAATCTCACTAATTCTCTAGCTGTTTGAATGGTAAAAATCATACCTGCAAAAACATTCACCAAAAGGACTGGAGAAATAGAAGCTGGTCCAGTAGTTACCATATGTTCCAAAATCTTTCGGTAGTAAGTTTTTCCTTGAATAAAACGTAGCCAGACTTGACCGAACAGTAGTATTGCGGCAAAGCAGCGTACTATCCACAATTGCTCTAAATTTCCTTTTGGTTGCAATTTTATCGCCCTTGGGACTGACTGTTTTGCACTTACTTTATTTAGGTTACGGTACACCTTAAAGATTTCCCTTGAATTAAAACAGCTTTTTAGCAGAAATCGCATTAAGTTAGTGAGATTTAGTAAAAAATTATTGATTATTCTCTTACTTTTTTTGCTGCTTTTACCATAAGTATTACACTAAAATAAAGAGTATAATAAAAAACATATTTTATTTAAGGATTAACATCTAGTGTTCTGAGAATTTTTGATTGAGTGCAGTCAGACTAGGGCGATCGTCAGGATTATATTGTTAAATAATCGTGGGGATTCTTTCACTAAAATTGGGAATGACACTAAATTTAAGTACAGTTTTGCAATAATTTATAACAACATATTACTCATGTAATTAGACGAAAAGGGATGTAATACCAAATAAGGACTTAATTACAATTTACTAGTGCTTTGCGCTTTCCGTACTCTTACGGTGAAGCAAGCTATGCGTAGCGCTGACACCAAAAAAAGGTATTACTAATTACAAATTATCATGATGATAGATAAAATTCTTCAACAACAAATTGAGTATTATCGTGCTAGAGCAAATGAATATGATGAGTGGTTCTATAGAGTAGGAAGATACGATCGCGGCGAAGAAAACAACCAGCGGTGGTTTAACGAAATTGCTATTGTCAAAGATGCATTACATAAAATTGGAGCAGTAGATGATATTTTAGAGTTAGCAAGCGGTACGGGTATTTGGACACAGGAACTTTTAGGTATTGGCAAGAAAATTACTGCCATCGATGCCAGTGAAGAAGTAATCGCAATTAATCGTTCTAAGTTAGATTCACCGAGTGTTGCATATTACATATTTGATTTATTTACGTGGCAACCTGATGCTGAATATGATTTGGTATTTTTTGCTTTTTGGCTTTCTCATGTGCCGCCAAATTTACTCAATGCATTTTTGACTAAAGTCAATCAATCTGTTAGAGTAGGCGGGCAAATATTTATGATTGACTCTCGCTTTGAACCTACATCTACAGCGAATAATCATATTCTTGAAAATGATGGAAATATCTATAAAAACCGGAAATTAAATGATGGGCAAGAATTTCGCATTGTCAAAATTTTTTATCAGCCTGACGAACTTCAAGAAAAGCTGAAGCAAGCAGGGTTTCAAGCTGAAATCAAGATGACAGATAATTATTTAATATATGCATATGGAATAAAGGTTTAAATAGAGTTAATTAGAACATATAACTATATAAAAACTCTTAAAATCCTGTTGATTAGCAGGCAAGAAAAATACAAGAGCTACCTAACAGTAAGTTTGCAATGCAAATTCTTAAAGTACTAACCAGAGTTTATCTTAATCCAGCAGACTTAGATGATGCGATCGCTTTCTATGAAAACCTCTTCACAGAAAAATGTTGGTTATGGTTTCAATATTCAGAAATGGAGTTGGAATTTGCTGGTGTAGGTTCTATTCTTTTAATTGCCGGTTCGGCTGAGGTACTTTCTCCATTTAAGAGTACACAGGCAACATTTCTCGTTGATTCACTCAATGAGTTCCGGGAAGAATTGGCTTTGCAAGGTGCAGTAATTCTGGCGGAACCAAACAAAGTTCCCACTGGTGCTAATATGCGAGCAATGCATCCTGATGGAACAATTATTGAATACGTTGAGTTTGCTTAATTTCTCAAAATGGTATTTTTCCTATTAGCTTTTACTCCACGCATACACAGGTATGTGAAATGAAAACAAATCAATTAAAAATTTTGCATTTTTAATTTTAATTTTATATGCTCTCTTTGTGTAGCTCGATCGACATTAGACTTCTTGTAGAAGTCGGGAAAAGGGAAGGGGAAAGGGGGAAAGGTTTATTATTTTCCCTTTACTCAATAAAGATGAGTCCCTTTGACCACAAGAATGCAAAAATAACTTTTGCTCATAGGTCTATTTATGCATTGGTACTATTAACGAGTTTCTCTCCTTTCAACATCCGCACAGCGGCTTCGAGTAGAGCCTCCTCAAGATAGGGCTTAGTAAAGTAGCCGCTAGCACCGAGTTGAATTGCCATTTGTCTGTGTTTATCCGCACCCCGTGAGGTGAGCATAGCGATGGGTAAGTGGTTGAGGTTGCCATCTTTCTGAATGCGGGAGAGCAACTCCAGACCATCACAGCGCGGCATTTCGATATCACAGAACACAATATCGCAAGGTAGACCAGAGCGGAGTTTATCCCAAGCTTCCTGACCGTCTCGCGCTTGTTCAACGCGATAACCTGCCTTGTTAAATGTCAGCGAGAGCAATTCTCGGACTGTAATCGAGTCATCAACAATCAACACTGTGGGATCGATCTTCACCGCTGGAGTTTCTGGAACATTAGGAATTCCTTTTTGCTGCCAAGGACTGCCACCATTGTGCTTAGTAATCCGTCCTTGGAAGATATCAATAATCTCCAGCACATCAGCAATTGGCATAATTCGACCATCACCAAGGACTGTTGCACCAGCTACACCAATGGGTTTAGGTGCTGGCCCTTCAAATTGCTTAATGACAATTTCTTGTTCGCTCAGTACTTGGTCAATTTGTAGGGCAATCAAAGTATTTCCCGATCGCACTACCACAACAGAAATCATGTCATCATCTCGATTACCGCCATAAACGCCGCCCCGACTAATATGACGATTGAAAGTTAAAAGGTCTTTCAAAGGTCGGAAAGGTAGCACAGTATCGCGCCAAGAGATAAATGATTGCCCATCGGCACTATTTTGAATATTTTTGACATGTATATCTAATGTATCTTCTACGCCGTCCATCGGGAATGCCACTCTAGCTTTATCGGAGACGCAGCACAGAGCCTTACAAATACTTAAAGTCAATGGCAGACGAATTGTGAAGGTAGTTCCCTTACCTAGGGCGGAATCTGTATTAACTGTGCCGCGAATTTCGCTAATCTCAGAGCGGACTACATCCATTCCAACACCACGACCGGAAATTTCATCGGCTTTATCTTTGATACTAAAACCAGACTGGAACAGCAAATCGTAAACTTCCATACGCGAAATGGTTTTTGCTTGTTCTGCTGTAATCATGCCCATCTTCAGTGCCTTAGACCTGACCTTGTCTGTATCAATACCAGCGCCGTCATCACCCACGGAAATCACGGTTTGATTGCCTTGGTGGAAAGCACGGATGGCGATCGTTCCCACGGGTGCTTTTCTACCTGCTTGCCGTACCTCTGGTGTTTCAATGCCGTGAGCGATCGCATTGTTGAGCATATGAGTCAGCGGATCGGTAAGATGATCCAAAATCATCTTGTCAATTAAGGTGTCTCCGCCTTCAATAATTAACTCCACTTGTTTGCCATATTTAATGGCGTTGTCCCGTACTCCTCGCCGCAAGCGATCGATAGCTTGAGAAAAAGGAACCATTCGCGCGCGTGTCAATCCTTCTTGTAGCTGGGTTGTTACTTGGCGGAACTGCCTAGCGACTCGTTCTGTTTCTTCAGTCACAAAGTCGATGTCACTAGCCGACTCCCGCACTCGGACAATCAGTTCAATCATTTCCTGGGACAGTGTATGGAAAGGAGTAAAGCGATCCATTTCTAATTCGCTAAAACCCCTATCTGTATCTAAATCCGCAACTGGAATAGTTTCTTGAGTTTTGCGAGTGGCTAATAAAGAAGCTTCTAGTAGCGATCGCTCGTACAACTCCTGCATCCTTGCACCCACATCTGAGAGTTGTTGCACTTGAATCAGCAAGTTATCTAATGATTGTCGCAGCCGTTCGTGATCCTGCTCTAAGGTGTTACGATTGACTACCAACTCCCCAACTAAATTACTCATATCGTCCAGTTGCTTGACTGGCACTTTCATCGTTTCTTCAAATCTGGCAGTGCGGCGAGTAGAGGGACGGGGAATTTTGCCTGTATTCTGTTTTGTGGATGCTGAGTGGGATATGGTTTGATCTGCTTCTGCTAGAAGTTTCTCTAGATCGCTAAATTCATCTCCTATTGCTGGTGATGAAACAGCATCACTGTCAGTGTGAGTTGTAGCAGCTGGTCTGAATTGTGGTGCATGGGTAGAAGAAGTTTGATTGTTAGCGACTACTGCCACTTCCTCTTCGTTGTCTGTACTCAATAATGCTTCTAGGGCAGCAAAATCTTCTTGTATAAAGCGATCGCTAGTGCTTTGTGGTATTTCTTCTTCTAGTAATGCTTCTAAATCAGCAAATTCATCTTCCTCATTTGCTAGGGCAGGCTCAGATATTTCGCTGATGTCTAACGTCAACTCGGACAAATCTAATGTTTCTGCTAATACATCTAGAGTGTTGGGGAAATTATTAGTAGTAACTAATTTTTCTGAGGTTGCTGCTGATGCGTCGTTTTCAAAGCCAAATAATTCATCAACTAAACTCAGTTCTGCTATTTCGGAAATCGGAGCGATCGCTTCTTGGCTACCATTAATGTTAAATTCTTGAACAGTAGTTGCTACTG
>NZ_JAECZA010000290.1:13776-84767 GCF_016056275.1 Dendronalium phyllosphericum CENA369
TTTCAGAGCCAAATAATTCATCAACTAAACTCAGTTCTGCTATTTCGGAAATCGGAGCGAGCGCTTCTTGGCTAGCATCAATGTTAAATTCTTGAATCTCTGAATTAGATGGCAACTGTTGTAAATCTGAGGTTTCGCCAAGATTTATCTCTAAAGTATTTTCTGTAGTAAATAAATCATCTCCAACCAGATTTTCTGTAGTTTCCTGCTGAATTTCAACTGAATTATATGTAGCGCCTATATCCTCAAAGGGGATTTGCAAATTCTGATTACTATTTGCGTCGAGAGTCTCAAACAAATCAATTTCTAAATCAGCAGATGTTTGAGGAGAATCTATAAAAGAGTTACCTGTGGGCTGATTGGTAAATTCGGGGATGAAATCTAAAGCTTCAGGTTCTTGTGAAAAACTACGAATTTCTAGCAAAGAAAGATCGCCATCTTCAACGGTAGGAGAAATTGTTGAGTTGGTTGCTGCTAATTCCTCAAATAAATCATCTCCACTATCCGCTGGTAAACTCAAATCTAGCGGCGGCTGTGGCTGCTGGAAAGCGAGAGCGAAATCTTCTATATCAGAACTTGTGGTGGGCGATGGTGTTGACTGCGGAATTTCGCCAAAAATCTCACCCGAAGCTGCTGCTGCAAACAAACTCTCTTCTAAGGCTTTTGCTACATCCTGCTCGAATTCAGAGTCAAATTCTGACTGTTGTTCTGCTGCGGTTGTCTGATTCCAGAAGTTGCTCAAATCGTCATCTGTCTGAGAAAATTCTTTTGGCGTTGTAGGTGATGCAGCAAATAAATCGCTAATTTCTGATTCGTTCGGAGGCGATGCCGTATTTTCTTCTAGATTAGTAAACAAATTGTCTAAAGATGCGGTATCTGGCTGGGGCGAGCGAATTGCCTCCACGCTATCTGTACTTGCAGTTGCTTCAAATAACTCATCAAAACTGTTTTGCTGGCTGGTGGAGAGTTCGATACTACTAATAATCTCAGTTTCTGGTTGAGTTACTTCACCTAGCGCCAATGCTTCATTTTCATCAAATGCGATCGCTAATAAGTCGTTTACTACATCTTTTGAGGCAATCTCTACAACTGATGGCTGTGATTCACGAGTAATTTCGACAAATTCCTGTAAGAGATCGTCAGCAATTGCGGCAGATGTTGAAGTTTGTGGTTCTGAATTCTCTTTTTCTAGGAAGTTGTCGCCAAATAATAAATTCAAGTCTTCTGTTGTCGTGGCGCTGATTTGAGGCTCATCGCTGTTTATATCTTCATCAAATGAGAGGAAATCTGCTAAATCGCTATCAGTATCCTCAATATTGCTTGCGTTGATTCCAATTCCCAATTGACTAACACCAGCAATATCTAGAACTTCCTCTTGTTGCCAGTTTTCATCTAATTCGGGGGTTTCACCTTCAAACAAATCAGCAAGTGTATTTAACTCAGCTAATCCTACCTCTGGGCCGTGGTGATCGGTACTTCTATTGCTAAAATGTGCATCATCTTCACTCCCAAAAAAGAGATTAGCAGAGACAGTACTTTCTGTTGCTACTTGAATATCCTGATTTGAGTTAAGTTGCTCGGATAATTCTGTTAAGCTAGTTATGCTGTCTGTTGGTTGGAAAACAGTAGCATCACTGGCAAAATTATTGGTTGTAGCAGGCAATACTTCATCAAATATTGCGGTGTTTGTAGATAAGTCTGGCGCTGGTTCTGCGATCGTAGCTAGCCGCTCATCCAGTAAATCTGTAGTTATTTCTAACAAATCAATTTCTGGAAAGCTTAAGAGTCCTTCTAATTGCTGACTAATTACAATTTCAGCTTCCCTATTTTGGAGAACTAATTCTTGAGCTTGCTTAATTTCAGTGATGACGATCTTAGCTAAAGTCAGATAAGTATTGTCGGGATTAGCGATCGCATTAGCCGCTGCTTCGCATAAACTACACCAATTGGGTAAATTCCATGTCTCGCCAAGTTTGACCAACTGGTGACAGCATTGCTGAAGATTTTGCCGAGATTCGGGTGTGGTTTTTTGCTTAAACAGTTGCAACATTTCCCGCAGTGCCTGTAACACTTGGGTTTGAAACTCAGCCCAATCCCGATTTTCTCTGGGATTGACTGGCAAACGCTCTGCCTGAGATGCTATGGAGACAGGTATTTCTGCACAATTGTTATGAGTATTGTCTTCCAGATCGGGAATATCCCGCCGCAAGAAAAGCTCCGTGAGCGTGCTGACATTATCAACTGGAATTGTTTGTATTTCTGTTGCAGAACTATCGCCACCATTGATTCCTTGTTGTACCAGTAAATCGAGATGCTCGTATAGCCATTTAAAGACTGGCTCTGCTTCTGACATCAGAGTATTAGCGGCTTCTTCCGATAGACCAAAGGGGCCGCTCAAATGCTCTAACAGTGACTTAAGGGTGTCGGATACCCCAAGAAATAAAGACTCTAACTTTTGGTCAATTTTAACCGGATGCTCTTTGAGAACTTTGAAACAATCTTCCAGACGGTGGGAGGTATGCTGAATGCTACTTAGGCCTAGCATTGCCGCTCCTCCTTTGATAGAGTGAGCCGCCCGGAAAACTTCATTAACCATTTCCGGGTCGTTCAAGGTACTTTCGAGATTCAGCAACCCCTGTTCAATCGTGTTCAGGTGGTCTCTAGCTTCTTCAATAAAGTAACCTAAAATCCGCTGTTGTTGTTCCGGCAGCATAATAAAAGTTTTGAGTGCTGAGTTTTGAGTGCTGAGTTCTGAGTTCTGAGTTACGAGTTGTGATTTTTATTCACTCTTAACTCCTAACTCCTCACTCTTAATTTTGATTTACTTGGATTCAAGTGTTTCCAATCGGAAACGTTCAACGGAGGCAATCAAGTCACGGGAGACACCCACTAAGTTTTGTAGGGCACCAGAAACTCGCTGCGCTTCCTGGGAGGTTTCTTGGGCTGTTAATTCTACTGATTGCATGACGTGAGCAACGGCGCGGGAAGTTTCCGTTTGTTCTACTGTATCGCTGGTAATTGAACGCACGAGAGTATCAATCCGATTCGCTACTTGAATGATATTCTCTAGCGATCGCTTGGCTTCTTCTGCTAATTTTGTGCCTTTAATTACTTGTTGTGTGCCTTCTTCCATTGCGGTCATCACGGAGCCTGTTTCGCTTTGGATTTGCATCACAATTTGTTCAATTTCTTTCAACGATTTAGCAGATTTGTCCGCTAACTGGCGCACTTCATCTGCTACAATTGCAAACCCGCGTCCGGCTTCTCCTGCCCGTGCCGCCTCAATACTAGCATTGAGTGCTAGTAAGTTGGTGCGGGAGGCAATCTGCGAAATCAATGCCACAATCTTAGAAATTTCTTGAGAAGATTCTGCTAGCCGTTTCACCTTTCGGGTAGTTTCAGCTACAGTTTCTCGAATTTCTAAAATCCCTGCTACAGTATTTTCCACTGCTTCTCCACCTTTGAGGGCAATGGTGCTGGCATCACGAGCCACAGTTTCAGCTTCCCGCGCGGCTTCTGCTACCCGCTGAATCGAGTCGGTCATCACCTGTACGGAATTCAAGGTTACTGCCAACTCTTCTGCTTGTCGCAAAGCATCACTAGATAAGGCTCTAGCAAAAGTTTCGGAATTGGTTGCACCTTTTGTTACTTCTTTGGCTGCTACTTTTACCTGTTGTACAATATCTCGCAGGTTTTGAATTGTCAGGTTAAAAGCATCGGCAACGGCTCCCAGTACGTCGGCTGTCACTTCTGCTTGGACTGTTAAATCTCCTCTAGCAGCTCCTTCCACATCGTCCAATAAGCGAATCACTTGGCGTTGCAGGTTTTCTTTGGCTTCCTCTTGTTCGTCGGCTTTGCGTTGAGCTTCATTGGTGGTTGAGAAAATTACTCGCGCCATTTCGTTAAAGCCAGTAGCTAGTAGCCCCAATTCATCTTCGGAATATACTGTAGCTTGAACGTTGAGATCCCCTTGACGAACTGCATCAAATTGAGCTTGCAAATCCTTGGTTGTGCGGCGAATTTGCTTGAGTGTGAGATTTCCCATAAAGGCGGCAGTGGAAAATCCGGCAATCCCAGCTGCCAAGGACATGGCCCAGCCTGTATTTCGTACTGCTTCCCGTTGTTGGGGTGGAGAAAAGGTGGTGGCTGCAAAGCTGACTGTGGCTACAACTAGCGCCGAGAAAACGCCCACAGTTCCAGCGACGAACCAGGGTTTCATATCTAGGGGAGCATTCTCTAATGGTGCTAACCAACCCTGCTCAATGCTGACATTGGGTTCTAGCTTCGAGACATCGGTCTGGGTAAAAACTGGCACTGCTTCTTGTGCGCCAGTATGAGAACCAGTGATGGAAAATAGTTCGTCATCGCGATCGCTTGCTGCATTATTGGTAGTAGCTTCTATAGACTTTTTGCGCGGACTGTTACCGATTTCCATTTCACTGGAAAGCATTGCCACGTCATCAAAGCTAGAGTCTCCTTCTGCCAAGTCAAACCCAGGGATATTTCCTAAATCGTCGAATTCATCAAAATCATCTAAAAACTCAATATTGCTTTTAGCATTTTGTCTATTTATTATACTGTTTGTGTCTTCATCCCCAGAGAACTCCTCTGAGCCAAAGGCAGATTCAAAAGCTTCAAAATCAAAACCTTCATCAGCATCAAAGTTATTCGTATTTCCTGTTGTATCTGCTCTTATCTGCTGGTCTTTCAAAGAAAAGTGTCCGTTCAAAGATGAAGGCGGTTCTGAATATTTTTCTTTTTCTTCTAGCTGCTGTATCCAATTACTATCCGAGTTTGAGAAGGTATCTTGGCTATTGTATTGGAATTTATTAGTTTGGGTTGAACTGCTATGAAGTTCTTCTTTTTCCAGCAGTACAGTTTCATCTGGCAGATTATTCATTTTCAATTCCCTACCTGCCATACTTGATTGCTGATAGTTTTCTTCTACAAACTCGGAACTTTTTTCCGAGCTATTGTTAGTTGGTAAATTAATTTCCGCAAAAGGTGAATTAATACTATTGTTCTGCTCTAGAGATTTTTCACTAATAGCATTTGCACTGCTATCAAGGAAATTGCTATTAATTTCTGGTTCATCAAAACTTTCTTCTGAACTATCTTCCTGCCAGAAAATTGGTAATTCCAATTCTGTTTGCTTTTCCCAAACGTTGGCGTTTGATTCTTGTTCGTCTAAGCGTTGATTTAAAGCAAAAGGATCGTCACCTAAAGTTTCTGACGAATCTAAAGTTTGATTAAATGAAACACTGTCTGTAGGGATTGCAAATGGATTATCTAGGGAAGGCTCTTCTAAGTCCGCAGTTTTTGGCTCCCGCTCGAAGGAATTCAAATCAAAGCTGTTGCTATCCAAATCGTCAAATGTTCCTAAATCTTCTAACTCTAGGTTGCTAGAATCCAGAGTATCTGATATTCCTGTGAGATTTATCGGATTTTGTTCGCTATTATCGACATTAGCAAACGGTTCCTCTAATGGTTGTTGGTATTGATTAATGCTTTCAAGACCGTTATTAGCAAAACCAATAATTTCGGGATTGTCACTCAATTGCAACACTGCTTGATATTCTGCTTTTGCTACATCATATTGCTGCAAAACGTAGTAAATATGACCCCTCAATAAATGGCAGTTTGGATCGTCTGGTACGTTTTGCACCACCCGATCGACTAAATTAGCCGCAACTTCATAGTCCTGTTGCGCGTAGGCTGTACAAGCCTGCTGATATGTTTCGAGGTAATCATCTATACTTGCTGCCATTTCCTCTCTCCCGATTTCATCCTGCCCACCTCGCACTCCGTACAATTGCCATTTGATCGAGCAGTCGTAAACACTGATTGTTTTTAGCACCTATTAACCATTCTCCACGTAAAAAAGGAGCCATAGTATCAGGTAGATTAGTGGGTGGCATCAAGTGCTGTACATCCAGCCAGTCCATACCACCAATTTCGTCCACTGCTAAACCCACAATTGTGTCTTGTTCTTCAATAGCAATCACCGGAATCTCTGCTCGATCTGTATTTAACGGAGTTGCTTCCCCAAGAAATTGACCCAAATCAGCCACCCAGATTACTCGACCTCGTAAATTTAGAGTACCCAAAAGTAAAGGAGAAGCATTAGGAATCGGGGTGATTCTATCAGGACTCAGTTCCATGACTTCTCTGATGCCAGTTGCTGGTAGGGCAAACTCCTGATGCGAGGGTATGTAAAAGCGCAAGTGTAATTCACCCTCAGGACTTTCTACTTGTAATTCAGGACGGAAGTGGTCTTGACCACTGCCACTTAAAAAGTCCGGCTTGCTGACCATATTGTTTTCATCCTTATCCTCGCAGCAGTTGTTTGACTGTTCCTACCAACTCTGTTGGTTGAAACGGTTTGGCTATGTAGGCATCCGCACCTTGCTTCATACCCCAGTAGCGGTCAAATTCTTCACCTTTGGAAGAACACATGACCACGGGGACATTTTGGGTTTTTGGATCGGATTTTAAGCGACGGCACACCTCGTAGCCGTTCATCCGGGGCATGACAATATCCAATACCACTAAATCAGGAGGTGCAGTTTGAATTGCCTCCAATGCTTCTACTCCGTCACTGGCATGGGTGACTTTTAAGCCACTTGCTTTCAGGAGGTCTGTAATCATCTCCCTTTGTGCGATACTGTCTTCCACAATCAGAACTGTACTCATAAATGCTTATCTACCTCCTGATGTAGACGTTCCTCTTTGGAACATTCCCCGATCTCCCATAACTATTTACTGTATAAAATAATATCTATTGTTCACTAATTTACTGAATAATAACGTTGTAGTGGACTTGACTGATTCTGTGATAACATTTTTTACTCTATCTTTTAAGAATCAACAAGTCTTCGATCTCGTTTATGTCCTCGCATAGGACTGTACCTTTATATATTTTTCTACTAGCATTAATAACTCAGTGTCTCCAAACGGCTTGGTTAAATAATCTGTTGCGCCGACCATGTTAGCTCTGACTCGATCGATAAATCCATCTTTACCAGTCAGCATGATAATCGGTACAAACCGAAACGCTGTTGATTGTCGTAGCATGGCACAAATTTCATAACCATCCAATTCCGGCATGGCAATGTCGCATAAAATTAAATCTGGTTGTAATCTAAAAATCAGACTAAGCGCCTCTAGGGGATTACTTAAAGCGATCGCTTCATACCCCTGAGCCTTTAAGATAGACTCTACAGTTTCACCAATAGTTGTTGTATCGTCAATACATACTATCCGCATTCTCTGCTTGTCCTGCATCCCTGTAGATTGCTTATGTGTCTTTGAGTTATTTGCCACTGAATCTACAAGTTGGAGCCAACCCTGTTGCACGTATGGATATATTGCCTTAGCAACTGTCAAAATATCTCGGTTGAGATGGCGAGCTAGTTGGCGTAAGGATGTTTTACCATCTGCCCATTGTTGTAGTTTACTTACAGTTGCCGTCGGTAGTGAGGAGTTGAGTTGAACTATGTCAGCGAGTATCGGTAACTGTTCGGGAGACTGAATATGTGGATATAGCTGCTTCCATTCCTGTACTTGCTGTGTAATTGTAGCCACTAAAGGAGCAATCTCTAAACTAGTTAGTTGCGGGGCAAGCGCAGCATCTTGAAGGAAAATAAAATTACCCTGATGTAAACTCAATAAATCAAAGAGTGTTTCATGCACTAAATGGTGGATGATATTTTGAGCTATTTTAGGGTTGATAATATTTCTTTCTAGGAGTGCCCAGAGATAGCCGTATTCTCGCGCACTCTGTAATCCTAGGGAGGCCAGTTGCTTTTCTTCAAGCCGCATTTCAACTCGGTAATGACGTAAGTAATCATCAATCCGTAACAAATTACTCTCGCCTTCTTGGCAATAGATAATTTGACCGTTGCGGAAAAAGGCGAACCAAGATTGTCTTTTATAGTTTTGGGTATGGCGATGTCTGACTGCCTCATCTTTTGTAAGTTTGTCGCTGTTGTGAAAGCTGGTTTCCACTAGCAGTTGCCCAGTTCGCTGCCCTAACTCAATCAATTGCAGAATACTGCGAATATCAATTTCACTTAAATTTCCTCGCATTTAGCTTGACAGTGCTCCTTATAAATCCGTTTGTATTCTTTGTTAATTGTGCCCGTCAATTTTTCTATGTTTCAAGCAGGCGGATGACGGATGATACTTTTTTGAGATTTTGATTTGAGATTTTGGATTGAAAGTCTTTACCAAAAGGCTGTTACAAAAACCTCAAACAATACTAGCTATCCTAATTTGGTATGGAGTACTCAAAATCTTATTTCCTTTGTAACCAGTCTTTATCAGGGGATACATTCAGATACTAACTGTAAATTTTCGTAATACATTTTGACAAAGCTAGTGATACCACGGAAGTCATCATCACTCTCATCAGTAGAAAATATAAAGGCGCGAGCGAATCGTTTTTATAAATATCAAGACGTAATATCTTGCGTCTATAAATAGTTTTGTCTGTCTTGTTTTGCCAAACTAAGGTGAAATCATACTAAATCGAAATAAATAGTATTTTTTGAGATTTCTGGAACAGGTTTTTAGTAAAGACTTTCAATCCAAAATCTCAAATTCCAAGTTGGTATCGACAGGTGAACAGAATTATCTAAGGTATATTCTAAAACATTGACATGAAGTACACAAAAGGACAAACGGTGTGCTGTATTTAGCAGAAGTACAAAAGCAGAAAGGCGGCTTACTGGGTGGTAGTTCCAAAACCGAACTGAAACTGCTAGCTTGTCAGCGAACCGACCAGAATTGGAGTACTGTGTCGGAAGAAGTAATTGCCGCTGAAGAAGCAAGCAAATTAAATGATGGTGCGTTGGTACTGGTAGAACTGAATCCGAACCGTCAAGTACAACGGATTCAAGAGGCTGGACGACCGTTAGTTAATATTTTGCAAAATTTTTCTCGTCAATTAGAAAAATTTAAACTCAAGGAAGACGAGATTGACCAATGGAAGGAGTCGCTGACGTTTCAGGCGCAAGAGATGAATCGCCGTGAAATGGACATGGAAGCACGGTTAGAACAGCTACAGCAAATGGAGGAAGAATTTCATCAGCTAGAGTCGCAAAAGCAGGAAGTTGATACATCCCGCGAGCAGATTGAAAAGTTGCAAGCAGAAATTGAACGGAATCGTCAGGAACTAGAGGGAGCTTGGGAGCATTTGCGGGGCGAACAGCGTCGCCTTGAAGAACGGCAAGCAGAGTGTCAACAAGGAACGGTTTTGGATGAGGAGCAAAGTCGGGTGATGAGCGATTTACTCGATCGCTTGTCTAGCCGTGTTGCTCCCACAGAAAAAGTCAGAGAACATCTGCACCTCGCATTGGCATCGGTTGAAAGCCAGCAAGCTACCCTAAATCCACATTGGCAACAACTAGAGCAGCAGAAAACTGTAGCGACTCAACAGCAAGAGGAAGTCGATCGCCTGCTGCAAGCATATAGCGATCGCCAAAATGTGTGGCAACAAGCACACGATTCTCTAGGGCAGCAAACAGCCCAATTGAAAGTAAACACAGCAGCGCTTGCTAGCAAGCAAGAGTATGCGCGGATAGTGAAAGAGCATTTGCAATCTCAAGAAGAGTTATGTCAACAGATTCATTCTTTGGCTGCTACTTCTGGTGGTGTGGTTCCAAGCGAGAAAGTTGATGTAGAAGCTTTGGAAAAAATGCCTCTGGAAGAACTGCAAAAGCTCGTGCAAGACTTGTTGAAAAAGTTGGAAATAGATTCTAGCTTTGTCCACGATCAAGAACAAGAATTAATATACAAGCAACAAGCCATAGAAGAACTGCAAACTAAAATTAGTCAAGCACCCGATCGCGACCAAATCAATTTGGAAATGGAACTAGCAGATGAAAAAGACCACTACCAAATGCTAAACTCCAGCTTGATCGGACAACGGCGCAGTTTGCTCCAGCGGCAGAAGTTAATCAAGCAACATCAAGCTGTATTGTCACGGCGGCAAGGAAATCCTGTTACCGATACAGAAGAAGATAACCAAATTGATTTGGGGCCGATTCTTTTGCAACTTGAAACCCACAGACAACAACAATCGCAAGAACTACAAAAGCTGGAACGTGAGATTGAGCAGATGCGGGCTGCAATTGAGCTAGATCAAGGAATGATTGACAATCAAACCCACGAGCAACAGGAAAAACAGCAAGAACTCAAACAGATGGAAGCAAACTTGCTATCCTTGCGGACAGCAACAGCTGAATGTTGGAGTCGAGTGAATCTCTATCAAGAAACATTGCAACCAATTCAGGATTCTTTAGATGGTCTGCGGCAGAAGTTGCAAGCAATTGGGGAATCTTTGGCTCACGTTCAAGAAACTGGTGATTATCAACTCCAAACTATTAGTGAAATGCGCCAGACTCTCCAGAGTTTAATATCTCAGCCAGAATTGCTAGCGTCATAACATTATAAATGTAGTAGTAGTCTGCCAAAGTCTTTTTGACAGAGGGGAAAAGGGTAAGGGGTAAGGGGTAAAGGTTTAAAACCCTTCCCCTTTCCCCTTTTAAGAGCCTACACCTGTCAATATTTGCGTGGTGAACTAGTAGTTCTCAGTTGCTTATAGTACAGGTTTTTAGTAAGGGCGTATAGCTAGCTGTACGCCCCTACCGCGTCTTTGAGAAAAAATTTTGATCTACTGACGTTTAGCCGCTTTTCTTTCAATGTCGTGATATTCACATATCACAATATCTCTGTGAGGAAGAAAGCAGCATCACAAAGCGCGATTGCACTGCTGGATAAGCATTTCATGCGATCGCTTTTCCTCTATTTCGGTGGCAATTTCACAGAATTCTTTTCTTGATATACCCTGTTTGAATTAGTGTAATGGTACTACTACCAATACTTGACATAGTACCATTATTGATACTATTATTAACGTAAAGCAATACCAAGCTGCTTTTAACATGTCATTTTGGAGAAACTTTCTCTTTCTACTTATCTGACAGCAACTTGGTATAAACGTATGGCAAAAATAGAAAAACTTCTTGCTCAAATAAAAAACAATCCCAAAGATGTAAACTTTACTGATTTAGTAAAGATTTGTAATCATTACTTTGGAGAGCCTAGACAGGAAGGAACGAGCCATTATGTTTACAAAACCCCTTGGGCTGGAGATCCGCGTGTCAACATTCAAGAAAAGAATGGAAAAGCCAAGGTATATCAAGTCAAGCAGGTTTTGGAGGCAATTAAGAAAATCGAGAAAATAGAGGAAATAGAAGATGAAGAACTATGACCGCTATACATATAAAGTTACTTGGTCAAGCGAAGATCGAGAGTATGTTGGTCTATGTACTGAATTTCCTAGTTTGTCCTATCTTCATGAGAGCCGTGCTGCCACACTTGAAGGTATTGTAAACCTAGTAAAAGATGTAGTGGCAGATATGGAAGCGAATGGCGAAACGATTCCAGAACCTATTGCAGAAAAAAACTATAGTGGTAAATTTCAGGTTCGTATACCTCCAGAACTTCATCGGAAGCTAGCCATAGAAGCAGCAGAGGAAAATGTCAGCTTAAATCGCTATGTAAATCTAAAACTTGCTTGTCGCTAAAAGCCTCTTATTGACTAATATTAAACACTATCAGCTAAAAAACTCTTCTGAGTAGCTGGCAGTGTTTTTATATTGCCTCTTTCAATTGGATAGCAATTGGGCATTTAATGCTTTGGCGATGCGATCGCTAGAAACTTCCAAGTGGGCTAGTGTGTAAATATCAAGGGTTTTACTAAGTTGTTTTAAGTTGCTGTCAATAGCTTTTTGTAGCTGGCGCAATTCATACCAAGCTAGTGTACGTCCATCTTCAGGGGCATCAGTAGTACGCAACGCCATCTCTAGCAAAATATTTAGATGTTCTCGTTGCAATGAACGGCGAATGCTAGAAATTGACTGTGGTTTTTCTGGGGCTAAAACTTCTGTCCAGATGCCTTTTTGCAGGGTGTCGAATAGTTCTGGTATGGAGAGGGCTTGACCGGGTAGGGTTTTTAATTCTATATCTTGTAAACGATTTAAGCGATCGCAATCTAATAGCGATCGTAATACTTCTGTTTGGAATCTTAAAATGCGATCGTGAATCGGATAATCAAGGCGATTATCGAGTACAGGGCTACCCCAATGTTGCCAACGCGACGGTGCTAGCTGATTCAACAATTGCGGTGAAAACCTGAAAGCATCCTCAGCAAAAACATATTCTTGTAACTTCGCCAATGCCTGACGTTGTTTTAACAGTGAAACTGGTACAAATGCCCAGGAAGTATCATTACTGACATGGAGACGGCGAAATGATTGTCCACCAATGTATTTAGATAGCAAAGTGGCATTACGAAAATAGTAATACAGTACTCTATTGAATAAGACGCGCAGGTTACTATAGCTTTCTCCTGGTGATAGATAATGTTTGTCAAGGCGTTGCCACATGACGCGAGCATTATCCATTTGCCACTGGGAATAAACTAGCACATCGCTACTCATATCCCAGATATTTGCTAGAGGATTGATGTCCCAAATATCTTCATCAGTTGCGTATGATAATTCTGGCTGAGGCGATACTAAAGCAATTTCTTCTAAAAAACTTTTTTCCGCTTCTGGAAGAATAACTTCCTGTGCTGTCTGAGGAATTTTTTTATAACCATACTCAATTGCCCATTCATCATACGGCCCAACAACTCCCGGAAAATAGTCACCTTGCTCTATTCCCTGTGGCGCTATGTTCGGGGGCAGATAGTCCATTACCGAACCTGCTAAACCTTTAGATTGAGTAATTACAGTGTTATTTAATTCATCAGGCGCTAACATAGTGCTGCCGTGAAAGTTATGGCGCAAACCGAGAGTGTGCCCAACTTCGTGAGCAATCAGAGAACGTAAATATTGATGTACGTATTCCTTGATTGCTTCACTAGTTGGCGTAGCGTTTTGCAAAAGTGACAACGTCAACGCCCCGATAGCTGCTTGATTTGACGATTCAGCACCGTAGCAGAAGTCGGAAGAGAAAAAGGGTGTAGGTAAAGAAACCTGCTGCTGTTGACATGGCTTCGTCTCTACTGAAGAATTGACTTCTATGATTGCGCGATAGCCTTGCTGAATTGAGCGCAGCATGTTGGCATCTACGATAATATCTGCGTCCAATATTTCTCCGGTAAGTGGGTTGACACGCGCTGGCCCTCTGGCAAAACCTGCATCTAAAGAATTGAACCAACGAATAGTGTTGTAGCGTACATCTGCTGGTTGCCAATCAGCATCATCTGGCATTTGCCGCACTTCAAGAGCATTTTTGAATCCTGCTTTTTCAAATGCTTTGTTCCACATCAAGATTCCTTCCCGAATTGCGTTGCGGTACTCAAAGGGCACAGCATTTTCAATCCAAAACACAATCGGCTTTTTGGGTGGAGATATGGGTGCATTCGGGTCGGATGGTTCGAGATGCCAACGATTGATATATCGTACAAATTGTTCTTGAGCGTTATTTTGAGAAAAATCTTGGAAGGCAGTAATAAAATATCCAACTCTGTCATCAGCTAGTCTCGGAATGTAACCGTTGTTTTCTCTCAGTTGAGAAAAACTGTAGTGTACTTGCAAACTGAGTGCCCTACTATCGGGCAAAGAAACTAAATCCGAGCCTTCTAGCGATGAAAAACCGTAAATCGAATCAATTTCTACGTTTTCGGAAAAGCTGTTAACATTACCAAAATAAGATTTGCTTGTTTCCAAGTGGTAATCTGCTTGTAGAGAGTATTTTAATAAAGGCGTTAATCCGGGAAAATCATTCATTAACAGGTCTTCCAGGTTAATTAAAATATTTTTACTATGCGGATCGATAGTGTCTATTTCGAGTGAATAAAGAACTGAGTCGCTAAATGAACGAGCAAGCGATCGCTGTTCTGGTTTATTTGATTCGGCGCGAAATTTCACATTACGAATCACAAAGTGTAAATTATTATTTACTCGCCGAAAGTAGAACAAGAAATCAGCAAGCGGCAATCCACTATAAATACCGCTTTCACCTATACCTGATTCTAATGTTACTGTGGCTAGGTAATCTTTGTTTAACTGATCTGGTTGAATTTCTAAGTAAATTTTGTTGAAATCTTCACTGCTATAAAGTGTAAATAGCCCCTCTAATTTCTCTGTCCCTTTGACTATCTCCCGAAATCGTCGCCAATCTTCTTTTCTACTTTCCCCTAGATTGTCAGCACTTGCTAAATTTTCAATTACTGGAAGTATATCTAGTTGCTGGACATCAATATGAGCAAGTTGATTGGCTTGTGCGTAATTATTACCAAACAACAGGTTATACAAAAATAATGCCGCAATTACTAATTTTAGTATCCAGTCTTTCATCCTTTGGCTTTCCACCTGAAGCAGTTATTGTGTCAAGGGAAATATAGTTAATGCTGTTTTAGCAAGCTTCTTAACTACTTAAAACATTGGAGCTTTGCAAGCATTATCCATTTGCAAAAGAAAATAACTCATATAAATATTTATGTCTTAAGATAGATGGTTTGCCAAACTAAAGATACTTGTTTTAGAACTATATCTTGGCACAAAAACTAAAAAATGTATTTTGAGCTACATTTGGCTGTGTAATGCCAAGACCGGAGACTGTAAAATTTCTCTGTTGTCTATCTTGTCCTTTTTCAATGAGAACTGCCTTGTACTTAATTGGTTAAAGTCAAAGTATAGGCTTGTACTGTTAATAAACGATGCGACAAAATAATCAAACTGCTGTTGAATTTCGCGATGTCACCTTTAGCCGCGATCGCCGTCCTTTGGTATCCAATCTCAATTTCTCCATTTGCCAGGGAGAAGCGCTAGTATTACTCGGACGCAGCGGTAGCGGCAAAACTACGACAATGAAATTAATTAATCGCCTCTTCACACCCACGCAAGGCGAAGTTTTATTTGCTGGTACTCCCACAACTCAATGGGATGAAATTAAACTGCGGCGCAAGATTGGTTATGTAATTCAAGAAACTGGTTTGTTTCCCCACTTTACTGTAGAACGCAATGTTGGTTTAGTCCCAACTTTGGAAGGTTGGAAGTCAAAACAAATCAAAATGCGAGTTTACGAGTTGTTGCAGTTAGTAGGGTTAGATCCAGGAAAATTTGCTGGGCGTTATCCTCACGAACTATCTGGAGGGCAAAGGCAAAGAGTAGGTGTAGCTAGGGCTTTAGCAGCAGATCCGCCAATGTTGTTAATGGATGAACCATTTGGGGCACTCGATCCGATTACGCGTTTAGAAATTCAACAAGAGTTTCGGCGGCTACAGCAAGAGTTAGGCAAAACAGTTGTTTTTGTCACCCACGATATTCAAGAAGCTTTTGTTTTGGCCTCAAGAATTGGTTTAATGTATAACGGAGAATTGATAGTATTGGGGACAAAGGATGAATTTATGCGATCGCAACATCCAGAAAGCCTAGCCTTTCTTGAATGTCTGCGTTCGATACAAGAAAGATTATGAAAGATTTTTTTCTGATTAAGTATGCCCCAGAAATTTTTCAGCATACCCTAGAGCATTTATTTTTGGTAAGCATTGCTATTGGCATTGCCATACTTGTAGGTATTCCATTAGGTATTTTGATTACACGCCAAACTAACCTCCGCCAACCAATTCTTGGCATAGCGAATATTCTACAAACCATTCCCAGTTTGGCATTATTTGGTTTACTGATTCCTGTACCCATCATTGGCGGTATTGGTGTTGTACCAGCAATTGTGGCTTTGACTTTATATTCTTTTTTACCAATTATTCGCAACACTTACACAGGTATTACTAGTGTAGATCCAGCGATTCGGGAAGCGGGGAAAGGTATGGGAATGACAGACAGACAATTGTTGTTGCAAGTCGAGATTCCTTTAGCGATGGGAGTGATTTTAGCCGGTGTCAGAGTAGCAACGGTAATTGCCATTGGAATTGCAACTATTGCAGCAGCAATTGGTGCTGGTGGTTTAGGAGTATTTATTTTTCGTGGAATTGCTGTTGTGAATAATCAATTGATTTTAGCTGGGGCAATTCCAGCAGCGGTAATTGCATTACTTGCTGACTTGGCAATTGGCTGGATGGAGAAGAAATTAAAAATTAAAAATTAAAAATCATGCAAAAACTTTCTATCTGTAATTTTCAGATGATAGTTTTATCTGCAAATAAAATAAACTATGAAAAGATTCTTTGTATTAAGTTTAGTAATTTTTCTATTGATAATTGGGGCTGCTAGTTGCGATCGCAATTTAAATAATAGTGCTGGTGATATTATTATTGCTTCTAAAGACTTCACCGAACAAGATATTTTAGGCGAACTCTTAGCCCAACAAATTGAGGCAAAAACTAATTTAAAAGTAGCTCGTCGCCCTCGATTGGGTGGGTCTTTTGTCTGTCATAATGCTATTCTGGTTGGTAAAATTGACGCATATATAGAATACACAGGTACGGCTTTTACTGGAATTTTAAAGCAAAAAAGTCTTAACGATCCCAAAGCAGTTTACGAAAAGTTGAAACAAGCATACGCTCAACAATTTAATTTAGAAGTGATGCCTAGCTTGGGTTTTGAAAATACTTTTGCAATGATTATTCGAGGTGAAGATGCCAACCGCTATAATCTTCAAAGCCTTTCTCAAGCTACTCAGTATACACCCCAATGGCGTGGCGGTTTTGGCTATGAATTTTTAGAACGAGAAGATGGCTTTCCAGGATTAGCTAAAACCTATGGTTTCCGTTTTGCCAAACCACCGCAAATTATGGATTTGGGTCTAATTTATCGGGCTTTGCTGCAAAAGCAAGTAGATATGATAGCAGGAAATTCCACTGATGGGCAGATTTCCCGCTTGGGATTAGTGGTACTAAAAGACGATAAGCACTATTTTCCTCCTTATGAAGCTACGCCAATTGTACGGCAAGCAACTTTAGAAAAATATCCAGAATTAAGAAAAGCGATCGCCCAACTATCTGGAAAAATTTCCGCAGATGAAATGCGGCAATTAAATTATTTAGCTGAGGGCGAATTACGTGATATAAAAGATATTGTGCAAAAATTTCGTCAATCTAAAGGATTATAGTTTTTTGAAATGTAGCTGTAAGCAGAATGATAAAACTGCTTCCTCATAGGGTGAGTATCCTTATGTTCAAAAATCTTGGGAAAATGCAGATTGTATGAGAAATCGTCATAAGCAAACCGTCAAGCTATCTCTCAAAGCTTTGATTGTAGGGGTGTATATTGCTGCTGGCAATGCTGTTGCTCAGACATTACCTCTTGCCCCTAACTTAATTAATTTAAATTCTCCTCAAGGTGAAGAATTATTTAATAAAAGTAAATCCAAAGTAGATTTTTTCCCGCTTAGTACTCAATTTGTTACCCAAAATAATCAAGCTTATTGCGGGGTCGCCAGTATTGTGATGGTATTGAATAGTTTAGGAATTCCCGCACCAGAAGCACCTCAATACAAGCCATACAAAATATTTACTCAAGAGAATTTTTTTAGCAATCAAAAAACTAATAAAGTAGTAACTGCTGAGGTTGTTTCCCGTCAAGGGATGACTTTAGATCAGTTGGGAGGTTTAATTGCTAGTTATGATGTGAAAGTCGAAGTTTATCATGCTGGCGACACAAGTTTAGAAAAGTTTCGCAAGCTAGCAACAGAAAATTTAAAGCAACCAGGAAACTTTATTATCATTAATTATTTGCGGAAAGCAATTGGACAAGAAACAGGCGGACATATATCTCCTTTAGCAGCCTATGACGAGCAGACAGATAGACTTTTAATTATGGATGTTTCTCGTTACAAATATCCGCCAATTTGGGTAAAAGCAGAAGATTTATGGAAAGCAATGGCAACCACTGATACAACTTCAGGTAAGACACGCGGATTTGTATTAGTAAGTAAAAGTTGATAATCGATCAAAAATTTATGAGCTATCAAAATGGCATAAAAATGCATATTGTAGCTAAATCTCAGCGGGTAGCGATCGCTATCTTTTCCCTTAGCGTTCTCTGTTACAGTCAAGCAGCATCAGCCGCTATTAGTTTACCTCTACGCAGCAAAAAGGCAATGGTGGTTTCGGCAAATCCCCTAGCGAGTGAGGCGGGAATTGCGATGCTACGCAAAGGTGGCAATGCAGTTGATGCAGCTGTCGCCACAACCTTTGCGATTTCTGTAGTCGAGCCTTTTTCAGCCGGAATTGGCGGTGGTGGATTTTTGCTGATGCATTCAGAAAAAACGGGGGAAATCAAAGCGTTAGACTTCCGCGAACGCGCACCTCTAAAAGCAACCAGAAATATGTATTTGGATGCACAAGGTAAAGTGCGTCCCAATGCAAGTATTAACGGTTATTTGGCAGTGGCAACACCAGGAACGGTAGCGGGAATGTATGAAGTGCATCGTCGTTATGGTAAGCTACCTTGGCAAGAAGTCATAAAACCTGCGATCGCTCTTGCTCAAAATGGCTTCATCATCAGTCCTCGGCTGACTTGGCGTTCGATTTCAGAGTACGAAAACCGCAAGCAAGTAATTCTCAACAATCCAGCGGCGCGGGATATTTTTACTCGCAATGGTGAATTTTACCAGCCTGGAGAAAAGTTGGTACAGCGAGACTTGGCGCGCACTTTAGCAAAAATCGCTCAGAATCCCCAGAGTTTTTATACTGGCACAATTGCCCAAGCGATCGCCAACGATATGGCAAAAAACGGTGGTTTGATTACTTTGGCAGACTTGAAAGCCTACAAACCCATTTGGCGCACTCCAGTTTGTGGGAATTTTCGTACCTACAAAGTCTGTTCAATGCCGCCACCTTCATCAGGAGGCGTTCACCTATTAGAGATTTTAAACATTATTGGGGACACAGATTTAAAATCTTTAGGATGGCATCATCCCGACGCTTTACATTTAATGGTGGAAGCGATGAAAATTGCTTACGCCGATCGCTCGCAATATTTAGGCGATCCAGATTTTGTCAAAGTTCCCGTACAACAATTAATTAGTCCCGCCTATGCCAAAAAACGCCGCCAAGAAATAAATATGCAAAAGGCTCAACCTTCTACTGAGGTTAAGCCAGCGACTCCAGAAATCCTCCAACGCTTTAGTAAAACTGATACTCAAAGACAGGGAAATAATACCATCCCGCTACCTTATCAGTCTCAACAACTGTACGCAACTGGGCATGAATCTCCTGAAACTAGTCATCTGACTGTTGTGGACGAACAGCATAATGCAGTGAGTTTAACTTTCACAGTTAATCTTGGTTTTGGTGCTGGCGTAGTGACATCAGGAACTGGAATTTTACTCAACAACGAAATGGATGATTTTGCTGCTGCGCCAGGAGTACCAAATGCTTTTGGCTTGGTTGGTAATGAAGCCAATGCGATCGCACCCCGCAAAACTCCTTTATCTAGTATGACTCCGACAATTATCACCGAGAATAATCGCCTGCGGATGGCAGTGGGTACGCCAGGTGGTAGCACCATCATCACTCAAGTTTTGCAAATTGTGCTGAACGTATTAGCGTACAATATGGATGTGGGCGCAGCTGTTTCTGCTCCACGCATACATCATCAGTGGCTACCCGATGAGTTGCGCGTCGAACCTTGGGGTTTGGATGCTTTGACATTGCAAGAACTGCGCCGTCGCGGACACAACATTAAAGAAACTAATCCTTGGGGTAATGCTAACGCGATCGCTGTCACAGGAGATGGCAGCTTAGAAGGAGCAGCCGATCCTCGCGGCGAAGGTTCTCCCAGAGGTTTTTGAATTAGTCAACAGCCAAGGGAGATTGGGGAATAACAACTAACCACTGGCTAATAACTATTGACCAGTAAATTTTGACTCTGAATATTGAGTGCTAAACTCATTTGCTCTTGCACTAGGTACTAGCGTCCAGCCTGCTTTGAGAAGTTTCTGATAAGTTGCCCAACCTTTAGAACCGCCCGGTATTTGATAATCTGGTACTGCATATTGTGGAAAAGCTGTGTAGGGCCGCCAAGGCTGATTAGGCGCGGCTTGCAAATGCAGAATTTTCTCTTCATCGTTGCCAAACTTAGATAACCAGCACATGTGTCGATGCATGGCAAACTCCTTTACTTTTAGCTTATTGTGCATAATGGCAGACTTTTGTCAATACCTGCCTCGCCCTTGTGGGGTAATTTTTTAATTTTCCCAGTATGTGTCTGCTTATCTACAAACCCAAATAGTACTATTACCTAAATAGCTGTAGTTCATCTGGACGGCTTTCCGTAAACTACAGAGATAAAAAGGCAAATAACTCATTGTCGTTTTCCTTACCGTAAGGGTAAGTTTTTTCTAATCTTATCTGTGGTCTTGGTTGATGTATGTATCGATAGTTACTTTTTTTTACATATGTAGGATTAAGACAGTTTGTTTAGACGGTTACAATCATCTAGATGTCAGAAATTGCTTACTTAAGGAAGAGATGCAAGTCCTATATTTAGATTTAGCGCCCAAAACTTCGTAAGTTTTGAGCGCTAAATTTCTCCTTTGATATTCAATATCTCTATATTGAGGCTTGTTCTTTGTCTTAATTACGAATTAGGATAGCGGGGATGGAATGTAGAACTTATCGCCAACAATTTTGCGAATTTCTTCTCCTAACTGGGCGTAGTTTGAGTCTGACAAAACTGGTTCTGAACCATGTAACTTCAGAGGCTGTGCTAAATCAATCCATGATTTGCAACCACCGTATTCATGGCGATAAAAAAATTCTTCCACTTGGGGTAGTTTGTAAGTTCTCAAAAGCAGAATATACAAGGGCTGACGTGGTTTCCATTTGAGGCGATCGCTAATAAAAGACTCATTCCAAATGTGGAAAGGGAGCAAAGCGCTGACAATTGACTCGTCACTAACTGGCATAATATCGGTAATTTTCGCCCAACCACCGATGCGAACTGTTTCTGGATGCCAACCCGGAGTTACAGGACAAACTTGATTAGCATATTCAGCTTTGAGTAAAAAAGGCTGTTGATGTTCGTAAGTCGGGTAGAGCAAAACCTGCTCGTGGGCGACTTGGAAACGTCCATGTCTTTCATGAATACCGCCTTTACGCAGCAACATAATTGTTTGACCAGTTTCCAAGGCATTTACGGCAACTGCCCATTCTTTGAGAGCATGTAAGGTTGTAGTCAATGGCATCAGCATCTACTGTAATTCAGATTTAATTTCAAGCTAGACCCGTTAAAGTATGAAACTATCCGGGAATATGAGTTAGGGAAACATTATGGAAAAGCGAACACTAGGTACATCAGACGTGCAAATCACACCTATCCTTATGGGTACTTGGCAAGCCGGTAAAAAGATGTGGGTGGGAATCGAAGATGCGGACTCGATTAAAACAATCCGAGCTGCATTTGAAGCTGGTATAACTACAGTTGATACTGCTGAAGTCTACGGAGAAGGACATTCTGAGCGCATTGTAGCCGAAGCTTTATCTGATGTGCGCGATCGCGTGGAGTATGCCACGAAAGTTTTCGCCAATCATCTCAAGTACGACCAAGTGATTGCAGCTTGCGATCGCTCTTTGAAAAACCTCAAAACGGACTATATCGACCTTTACCAAATTCATTGGCCCTCCGGGGCTTTTAATAGTGAAATAGTACCTATCGAGGAGACTATGAGCGCTCTGACGCTGCTAAAAGAGCAAGGAAAAATCCGAGCGATTGGTGTTTCCAACTTTTCCCGCGCCCAATTGGCAGAAGCAGCAAAATACGGACGTATTGATAGCTTACAACCCCCTTATTCTCTATTTTGGCGGCAGGTGGACGCAGATGCAAAACCTTATTGTATCGAAAACAATATTTCCATCTTGGCTTACTCTTCTTTAGCACAGGGATTGCTAACTGGAAAATTTGTTCCCGGTCAAAAATTCGCTCCAGAAGATAACCGTGCTAAGAATAAGCTGTTTCAAGGCGAAAACTTTGAACGCGCTCAACAAGCTTTAGACAAACTGCGCCCAATTGCAGAGAGTCATAATTGTAGCTTGGCTCAGTTGGCATTGGCATGGTTAATTGCCCAACCCCAAACAAATGCGATCGTTGGTGCGCGCTATCCCGAACAAGCAAAAGATAATGCCCTAGCGGCTGATGTTAAACTTTCTGCCGATGAACTATCCCAAATCGATGCCATAGGACGCATTGTGACTGACCATCTCGATGACAGTCCAATTATGTGGAATTGGTAAGCTACCCAAGTTAATTTAAGGGACTAATTATCCAATAGGGTGCGTTATGGCGTTCTAACGCACCGCCTAACTGGCTGCACATCAATTTCTGCGTCCTTGCGTCATTAGTAGCAGTCTTTTCTTCATGTGAATCATTGAATGGGAAAATAAGAGGAAGCAATGCTCATCTCGAACTTGCTGAACAATTTGCCAAAACAGATAAACAGCAAATTTCCCCAACTAACTTTATGGCTTCTACCGTTTCTTCTAAAACTCGGAAGTTACCAACCCAAGCAATAGGGGCGAAAATTTTTCACTCTTGTAATGTCATTAGCTTATTTTTGATGCTTACCAGTGGCTTACAAATTTATAATGCCAATCCAGTTTTTGGTGGACGCGCAGGCTTACACATTCCTCCCATATTTACATTAGGAGGTTGGCTAGCAGGGGGTAGACACTGGCATTTTGCAGCAATGTGGCTATTCTCACTAAATCTATTGTGGTATGGAATTTATATTTTAATTACTCGACGCTGGCGACATCGGTTTGTAGGTGCTAATGACATGAAAGCATTACAAAAAAGCCAAAATTCTCAGCGTCTAATTTATGCGTGGCATCGCATTGTTTATACAGCCATTATTCCTATTTTACTATTGGCTTTACTAACAGGTATAGGTATGTATAAACCCGCTCAATTTCCCTGGGTTGTAGACATGTTTGGTAGTTGGCAAGCACTACGAGTTGTTCACTTTGCTACTGTCCCAATGGTTATTGTATTTGTAGTAATTCACTCTACTTTAGGGCGGCAAGCTGGAGGAGATAAATTAATAGAATCAATGTTTTGGTAGAGGTGGAGATTAGGGACTGGGAATTGGGGATTGGGTAATAACCACTGACAACTGACTAAATATGAATATCAAGGTGCATCAACATCAATTCAAACGTCGCCACTTTCTGAAAATTGCTGGCTTATCTGGCATAAGTTTTCTTTTAGATGGTTGTGGCACACCAGTTTTTGAAGATTTAGTAGGAAAACTTTCTGAACCACTCAATCAGAAGTTTGAAAAGTTAATATTTAAACCTCAAAAGCCCGTGCCAGAATTTTCATTGAGTGAAATTCAGCCAGAAGCATTGATAGTTAATACTTTCAGAGATACTCCTATTATTGACATAGAAAAATATCGTTTAATTGTTGATGGCGAGGTTAACAATCCTTTGAGCTTGAGTATGGCAGAAATTCAAGCTTTGCCACAGACTTCTATGATTATACGCCATGTTTGTGTGGAAGGTTGGGCTGCGATCGTGCAATGGAATGGTATTCGTCTGCAAGAAATTGTTGCCCTTGCTCAACCTAAAGCTAATGTTCGATATGCTTATTTTAAATCGGCAGATGGCTACTATGAAAGCTGGGATATAGCTTCAGCTTTACATCCCCAAACTTTACTAGCTTATGAAAAAAATGGTCAACCTTTACCAGTTGATAATGGCGCACCTTTACGTTTAGCTTCGCCTATTAAGCTTGGCTACAAGCAAAGTAAGTGGGTAACTAAAATTTCTCTGGTGAGTTATTTATCTCCTTTTAAAGGCTATTGGGAGGATCTAGGTTATGAATGGTTTGCAGGACTTTAAAAAGTTACAGATAAAAGTTTATAGAAAAGGCTTTAGTAATTATATAAGTTGCTAGAAATAAAAAGTATATTTTCTATTTATAATCAATTAATTATTTATTCTATAGTTTTAGTACACGTTCTAACTCTTTAGTAAATGGTAAAAATATGAGCTTTTCTGATAAATTACAAAATAATATATTGCAAAATCAAAGCTTACTTTTTGTAGGATTAGATCCAAATCCAGAAATGATGCCTGCTTGTTATGAATCTGAAGATGTCATCACTGGTTTATGGAATTGGCTGCAATTCATTATTACTGAAACTGTTGATTTTGTCTGTGCTTATAAGCCAACATTGGGCTTTTATGAAGCGTTGGGCGTTCCAGGGCTGGAACTACTGCATCAAACTTTAGCAGCTGTACCTAAACATATTCCGATTATTTTAGACGCTAAACATAGTGACTTAAATACAAGTACAATTTTTGCCCGTACTGTATTTACACAATGGCAAGTAGATGCAATTACTCTTAGCCCCTACACAGGACAAGACCATGTAGTACCCTTTTTAGTCTATCCTGATAAAGCAGTGTTTATTTTGTGTTGTACCTCTAATCCGGGAGCAGAAACTTTACAGCAATATCCTACAAATGAATCTCCTCTGTATTTGCAGGTAGTAAAGGAATCAAAAAACTGGGGAACTCCAGAACAATTGGGTTTGGAAGTTGGGACTACAAATCCTGAAGTTTTAGCTCTTATTCGAGCTGTTGCTCCTGAAAGATTTATTATGGCACGTAGCATTTGGGCACAGGACAGTAAGTTTAAACAAATTTTAGAAGCAGGTTTAAATACTAATGGTGATGGTTTGCTGATTCCAGTACCGCAAGATATGTTAAGTAGCACAAATTTATCTGATGAAATTCAGTCTTTGCGCTCAGAAATTAATCAAGTGAGAACTGAAATTATTCGTGATGCTTCTACCTGTTCTGTGTGGTTACCTGATATTTGTTTTTTAAATCAGCATCCTCAACACGATCTGATTTTGCAACTTTATGATGTTGGTTGCATTATGTTTGGTAGCTTTGTCCAAGCATCAGGAGCCGTATTTCCCTACTACATCGACTTACGTAAAATTATTTCTAATCCCCAAGTTTTTAATCAAGTCTTAAGCGCTTATGAGAAAATTTTGAAAAACCTGGATTTTGATAGATTAGCAGGTATTCCTTACGGTTCTTTACCAACTGCTACCGGTTTGGCTTTGCGTCTTCAATGTCCAATGATTTTCCCTCGTAAAGAGGTAAAAGCACATGGAACTCGCAGGGTAATTGAAGGTAATTTTCATCCAGGCGAAACAGTAGCAGTGGTTGATGATATTCTCATTAGCGGTAAAAGTGTAATGGAAGGAGCGGAGAAATTAAAATCAGCGGGATTAAATGTTAATGATATTGTGGTGTTGATTGACCACGAACAAGGAGTACAAGAGAAATTAATAAAAAATGGTTATCGAGGTCATGCAGTTTTCACTATTTCGGAAATTACAAATACTCTTTATCAAGCAGGACGAATTAATGAAGAACAATTTTTAGCGTTTGTAGAAGATTAAAAGATAATATTTAATTAAGTGCATTTTCCTTTGTTTGGAAAAGTAGCCTATACAAAAAAATTGTATAGGTAATTTTCTTAGCTGCCTTTTTGAGTTCAGCAATCCTAAAAATGGTTTTTTGTATTAATTATGAATATTTCACTCAAACAATTACTAAAATGGTTAATTGTAACATTGATCTTCCCGCTAGTTTTTCTGAATGGTTGGTTAATTTTTCGCTTTTTTCAATATTTTCAACCGTTAGTTACAATTTTTGTCTTAGCAACTTTACTAGCTTTTATTTTAAATTATCCTGTTTCACTTCTTGAAAAACAAGGAGTTCGACGCAAATATGGAGTAGCATTAGTTTTTGTATTAGCGGTGGTAATTTTAGTAGTTTTGGGAATTACATTATTACCCGTTGTTTTAGACCAATTTAATGAAGTGGCTAATTTATTGCCTCAATGGATTGATTCTAGTCAAGAACAACTACAAAGGTTTAATAATTTAGTAATTAACCAAAATTTAAAAATTAATTTAGGTGGCATATTAACACGAATTACTGATAAATTACCTGAAGAATTAGAATATTTTTCAGATAGAATATTAAGTATTATTATAGATACAATTGATAGTATTTCGGAAGCTATAGTTACGGTGGTGTTAACTTTTTACCTGTTGTTAGATGGGCCAAGGCTTTGGGAAAGCATCTTGAAAAAACTGCCTTTAAGTTTTACTAAACAGGTAAGCTTATCGATTCAGCAAAACTTTCAGAACTATTTGATAGGTCAGGGAACTTTGGCTTTACTGATGGGAGTTTCGCAAACATTACTGTTTTTAGTTTTTCAAGTCCAGTTTGGGTTGCTTTTTGGTTTTAGTATTGGGGTTTTAAGTTTAATTCCTTTTGGTGATGTTGCAGGTTTAATTTTAATAACTTTAATAATAGCGTCACATAATTTTTGGTTAGCCGTAAAAGTATTAGCGGTAGCTGTGATTATAGATCAGTTGATTGACCAAGCGATCGCACCTCGTCTTTTGGGTAGCTTGACAGGACTGAGACCGCTATGGGTAATAGTTGCTTTGCTAGTAGGAACTTATATCAGCGGGTTGTTAGGATTGGTAATTGCTGTACCTTTGGCTGGTTTTATTAAGGATGCAATTGCTGGTTTTTCTGAATCGAATTATTCTCCAGATATTATTGAGGGTAAAGAAGTGTCAGAGATGTTAACTAATGAGTCAACTTCTTAATAACGAACCGCCTACGCCAAGAGGAGAAACAGAGAATTTTATGAATTATCACGCAGTTTGTGAATATTTGCTTCCCAATTTGCCCCATCAAAAGACACAATTTCAAAATTTGCGATCGCATCTCCATCCAAACAACGCACGTTCACATCAATACAATCAGGATGGCTGCGAGGAATATAAAAAGGATGCATCCCGCAAGTGCGGCAAAATTTATGTTGGGCAACTCCTGTATTAAATCTGTATGTTGTTAAATTCTCTTCACCTTGCAGCAAAGTAAATTGCGATCGCGGCACAATTAAATGTAAGAAACCCTTTTTTCGACAAATTGAACAGTTGCAATCATCAGCTTTGTGCTTGTCAACTGCGACTCGAAAACGTACTGCACCACAATGACATCCGCCTTCGTAAATGACTTCTTTATTAATTTCAGTCATGTTAATTTACTATAAAAAGTGAATATGTAGCGAGACAATTTTAGTATAAAATTTATTTTTTAGTAAGAATATCAAATATGTGATTTTAATATAATTAACGTTTTTCTAATCTAGTGACGCGTTCTTCTAATTTATTTACTTGTTGTTTTAATCCAACCACTAAAGTTGCTAGGCGATCAAACATGCTATCTCGTTCTGAAAGTGATGAGTTGCCTCTGGAACCAGATGACCGAGGAGTAAGTGTTGTTCTAGAAGATGGAGATTGACGATTGCCAAGTTGAGATTCTATCTGGTTTAACCGCGATTCTACACGATTCAAATCCGCCTCTAAATTATTGATGCGGGATTCTACTTGTTGTGATGAGGCTTTGTTTGACAATAGTCCCATCCAAATAATCAATACTAAAATCCCAGCAAACAATATTTTCCGAAACATTTTCGTTACTCCTTTAGAGAGATAGGAAGAATTTCCTCTTATTTTCATAATTCCTATCTCTTTATATGTTGCTTATTTATCAGTTTGTAAGTTTGAAAATAGCTGATACCAATTAATTGAGTTAGCGCTATTTTCCCCTTCTTTTACTTCAAACGTTACGTTACACGCTATTTGTTGTTGTAGCGCTTGCACGCAAAGTTCTGCTACATCCTCCCGACTGATTTTTCCTCTAATATTATCGCCTTGCTCGAATATTAATTCTTTGTGCCCTGGTTCTTCTGTTAAAGCACAAGGTCTAACAATTGTGTAGGGAATTCCGCTTTCTCTTAAACTATCTTCTCCCTTTAATTTCCAGGTTAAAATACCACCTAATTGGTCATTTAATCTAACTGCGGGTGGTTCTTCTTCTAAGTTGATGCCTGGACGACCGGGACGAGTTACTCCTGCGGAACTAACAAGAACAAACTGTGGTAAAGTTTTCCCTCCATAGGCTTTGACTGATTCTACTTGTAAAGTAAAACCACCAGGGGAAAATTGCGGATTTAAATCGCCATCATATTCAAACTTACTCAACATCAGTTGAAATGAGGCAACTTTGCTAGAGTCAATTGGCGCACCATCTTTGACAGTTTTTGCCCGAAATACAGGAGTCAAATCGGTAAAAGGTATGCAAATATCTATCCAAGTATTGGCTACTGTGTCAAAGGAATAGCTATAACCAACGCCATCCCATGCAGTATCTGTTCGTAAGAAGAATTTGTAACGCTGACCGTCACCTTTGACGCGCAATTTTACCCCTTGATAACCAGATAAGTTGAAGGGTGGATTGAAATTTTTAGTTCTAACTGAAGCAAAACCTCCAGAGTTAGCAGTGGAAACATTACCAGCAAAAAAAGCGCCATTTTCTCCTAACTGAATATTACTGGCACTCACGCCACCCATGACCACATCATCCACTGCACCCCAGACATTCTTTAATTCTACTGATGGGTTGGTGAAGTCAAATATGAGTTTTTCACCTGCTTGGGGTAAATATTTATCTGCGGCTTGTACCAAGTTTTTGACACCTTGATATTCCACATTTTCTGGAGTGTCGCCGACAATTTCTGGTTGGTAAAATTTAACGCCTTGATAATATTTAGCTCTATCTGCTGTGTCGCCTTCTACTGGTTGTACGCGTACTGCTGTGCAACAAATTACAGCTTGGGTATTAGCTAAAACTACAGAATTTAAAGTTTCAGGTTTAGTGATATCAGCAACGACTAAATCAACTTCATTACCGAGAATTGACCTAGCTTTGTCGATATCTCGTACAAGTGCTCGAACATTATAACCTTGTTCTAACAGTCGCCGTACTACTCGTTTACCGACACCACCAGTTGCACCTGCTACTAATATTAGGCTCACATTTCTTCCTCCATTGGGTTGAGCTTGATTATCCTTGGGACTACCTTGAATTAACTGTTGTATCCAGTTAAGGAAAGGAATAACCTCAAAGTAGCTCAGAGTTTCGATAAATCTGCCTAAGTCCCATTGAGAACGATTTTTGTCAGTCACAATTGCGTCCCGATCGCTCAGTTATACCTATATTTATTGTATTGGGAATATAGAATCTTATCTTTGGTTATTTCTATTTCGCAAGGTTATATTTTCCAAGCTGTAAAAAACAGCAGGTAACGTTAAGAGAATTAAATTAAATTGTATCAGTTCTTTATTATACCAGCGTTTTTGAGACAATAAAATCGAACCACAGATTAAAAAAATGACTATTAAAATAATATCTTGCCGACGGAAGCTTTGTGGACGTACCCAGGGTAAAGCAGACAAAATTATCGCAATAAATATTAAAAAAATGCCTATTATGTTAAGTGGATTATTAAACATATGACTTGGAATTTATAAATTTTTCAAATAATATTTTTTATTTAAAAAGATAACTACTAAAAGTCAGCAGCATTTATTTCCTAATGTTTCGCAAACGAATAGTTTCAGCTAACGAGAAAATTCCGGCTCCTGCTAATAAAAATTGCGTTATTGGTATTTCTTGAGTTTGATAAGATTGGAATTCTTGAAATAAAAGCAGAATACCACACAAACAAAAAATTACAGCAAAAATGGCATCGTAAGTTCTGCCGATATTGGGATACCAAGAACGAAGTAAAAATAAACCTGCACCAAAAGCAGCTAGACCAACGCCTAGTAAAATAATCCAGGTTGCAGCTTTAAAGAAGAATAATCCGGCCGCGCCAATAAAAGGGATAAATCTCAGTACAGACAGAGTTTTGTTTAACAAAGCTGGCGAGGGAATTGCCGATGATGTTGTGGGAGAGTTTGTAGCAAAAGAAGATACTGATGATAGTTGCCCAGATGTGACAGCAGGTGCGCTAGGAATAAATGGTTGAGTTGGTGCAAAGGGACTCAGCAATTCCCTGAGATCCTGTAGTACTTCTGTGGCAGACTGATAGCGATCGCGGTAATGATAATGCACCATCTTTTGCAAAACTGCCGCTAATTTAGGGGAAATCTGGGCTTGATTTTGCCAAATAATCTCGCCTGTCGCTGGATTTTCTGGTATTTGCGCGGGAAACAACCCCGTTAGCCCTTGGATGGCGATTATTCCTACTGCATAAATATCGCTGTTCTGACGCGGTTTACCTTGTGCCTGTTCTGCTGGCATGTAGCCAGGAGTACCAATAGCCACCGTGGCAACTATTTCGCTACCAGATGCAGCCATTGGCGTTTGTATTTGTTTAACTGCGCCAAAATCAATTAAAACTAATTTGCCATCATCGCGTCTAATTAAGTTGTCAGGTTTGATATCGCGATGAATTACGCCGTAGCTGTGAACAAATGTCAAAATTCCTAAAACATCTTGTAGCATCTGGATGACTTGGTTTTCATTCCAGCATTCATTAGGTCGCAATTCTCTACTGAGGGGATGTCCGACAATTAACTCTTGCACCAAGTAAAATTCTTCATCTTGTTCAAAGTAAGCTAAAAGACGGGGAATTTGGTCATGATTGCCCAACTGTTCGAGAATTTCTGCTTCGCTATTAAATAAGCGTCGGGCAACTTGCAAATAATAAGGATCGGAATTCGCAGGCTTCAGCAGCTTGAGAACACACCGAGGATTACCTGGTCGGCGCGTGTCTTCTGCTATGTATGTTTCGCCAAATCCTCCCGCACTTAAAACTTGGATAACTTTATAACGCCCATCTAATAGCTTTCCTAACATGGTGTAAGTGAAGCAAGTGTTTTTATAACATCATATTGCTACATGATAACGAGTGGAAGCAGGCAAGAGGAAATGAGGACACGGTGACGCGGGGAAACGGGGAAACGGAGAATAACAACTGACCACTGACAACTGACCACTGACAACTGACAACTGACAACTGACAACCAACAACTGACAAGCGTTAGGATACTTAGGAATAAACTATTAATTAAATAAAAATTTATGAGCCAACTCGAAAAAGCTCAAGCTGAGTATGAAAGTTTTCCTCAAGAATTAGGAAGTGTAATCATTAGCACTATTAATAAAGAAGGAATACCGAATGCTAGCTATGCTCCTTTTGTCATGGATGATTTTAAGAATATCTACATTTATGTCAGCGGTCTTTCTACCCATACTCAAAATCTGGAAAGTAATCCTCATGTTAGTGTTTTGCTAATTGAGGATGAAGCCAAAGCTGACCAAATCTTTGCGCGTCGCCGTTTGAGTTTTGATTGTACAGCTACTCTCATAGAGCGTGAAACTGCTACTTGGAATCAAATTGTTGACCAATTTCAACAACGTTTTGGTGAAATTATTGAAGTTTTACGCGGTTTGGCAGACTTTCGGATTTTTCAGCTAACTCCTAGTGAAGGTCGTTTTGTCATTGGATTTGGAGCAGCTTACCACATCAGTGGAGATAACCTCGATAAACTCGTTCAAATCACAGGAGATAAAAAAGGGTGAAATTTATGCTTCAGTTTCAACCTCTTGGCTTTGGGCATAAAGTCATCAATACATCTGTTGGGAAAATGGTTTACTATACCCAGACAAGTGCACCATGGTTAGATACTGACACTGAAAATTTACCGCCGTTACTCTTCTTGCACAATTTTGGTGGTGGCGCATCAGCTTATGAATGGTCTAAAGTTTATCCAGCTTTTGCTTCTGAGCGCCGCATTTTAGCCCCAGATTTAATCGGTTGGGGAGATTCAGCTCATCCGGTGCGAGATTACCAAATTAGTGATTATCTTAATGCGATCGCAGAGTTTATTACCCAAACTTGTCGCCAACCTGTAACGGTAATTGCCTCTTCTTTAACAGCTGCTTTTGCTATCCGTTTAGCTATTAGCCAACCTAATTTATTCCAAAAACTATTGTTGATTTGTCCCTCTGGATTTGATGACTTTGGTCAAGGTGCTGGACGTAGACTTCCTCTTTCAGTTATTAATACACCTTTGCTGGATAATTTAATTTATGCCTTAGGTGCAGAAAATGAATTTGCTGTGAGAAACTTTTTGCAAAGTTTTCTGTTTGCCAAACCAGAAAGAGTTTCCCAAGAAATGGTGCAAGCTTACTTAACCTCTGCCCAACAACCGAATGCTAAGTTTGCCGCCTTGGCATTTTTACGAGGCGATCTTTATTTTGATTTGAGTTTATACATGCAACAACTAATAATTCCCACAGTTATATTTTGGGGAGAGAAGGCACAATTTACTAGCATCAAACTAGGGCGACGTTTAGCCAATTTAAATATAAATGCCATTCGTGATTTTCGGGCGATCGCAGATGCCGGAGTTTTACCTCATTTGGAAATACCAGAAGTGATAATTGGTCTATTGCAACGGTATCTTTAAAAACATGTTGTACTAACGCTAAATATCTAGTGCCGCTATTTCTGAGTCAGATAAACCTGTTATATTAGCTACCTGTTCTACCGTCATCCCTGACTGAAGTAAGTTTTTTACTGCTAGCTGTAACTGCGACTCGGCACGTTCTGCCCGTTGTTGAGCTTGCTGTACTTGTTGTTGAGCTTCACCTACCTTTTGTCGCTCTTTTTCCTCAGCAGTTGGTAACAATTCTCCGTTTAAAGTTGCCCAGCGCAACCAAGTTGTCTCAACTCCTTTGTAAGGTTTTTAACCTGCGCCAAACTGAAGTAGACAAACATATTGCCACTTGCATACCCGTCCTCTCGTTCTTCCAACCAAGTCACAAAGGTATCGATCAGCAAATCCATTTGCATTTTATGCCTTTGGCTTTCCATCGGAATACCGTCATCGTAGGGCAGTTCCGCTTGGGTTGGCGGCAGGGTTACATAAGGTGCAGCGAAAGTAGTTTCTGACATGGCTTTGGAAATTTTGGATAGCCAATGCTGACATATTCATATTACTGGATGGCTGAAAAGGTGCGCGATCGCTATACTTCCAAGCAGTACGGGAATATAGTCAACAAGAGATAGGGAGATAAGAGTAATTTCTGTATAGTCTTTTTCTCCTCCGCCCCTCTAGCTTGAAAAAGGGTGTAGGGTGTGGGGTGTAGGGGAGGCAGTGCGTTGCGGAGGACAGTTGCGTGGGCGGGTTCCCCGACTTGAGCAAACTGTCCGTTGAGGTTCCCTCCGTTGTAGCAACTGCCGTGAAGAAACCTTTTTCATACATGGCGGTGAAGCTTGTTTCATTGGGACTGCCCCCATACTCTCCCGTCCTTGTATTTCAATTCTAGATATGTTAATCTGGCTCCTCGTGGGCGATTAGCACAGGGGTAGCGCGTTCCCTTCACACGGGAGAGGCCACTGGTTCAAATCCAGTATCGCCCATGATTTGATTGAGCTTTTGAATTGTTACTGAAAAATTTGTGTCGCTTTCAGCATGTGGTAAGTGACGATCAACTGAGTCAGGGCGAGGGGATAGCTTTGGATTGTCTCCCCAGTTGTGCCAGCAATTTTACCTAGTTCGGGGTTACTTTCGCGATCGCAGATATTTCTCAAATAAGGCATATCAGAACACATGATATGCTCTAGTTTATTCACCTGGTCTAAGGTAGCATGACCGTCAACTTCCAAAACATCTACGGGCTTATTCATATCTCGGTCTAGTCCGAGGCGAATCGCCGAATCAGAACTACCACGAGTCAAATTAATAATTGAAGTAAAATCTGGATGGGGAATTGTCGGACGCAATACTAGGCGCACGTTCAAGTGTCCGTTACTTTCATCAGCATCTTCATTAGGAGGATAAAAGCTCACTACTATATCCGACCACTGTCGCTGCGGACGGATAAACTGCTCTGAGTCTGGTTCGCGCTTTTCTAATTCCGCCAACACCTGTTCGGCGGTATAACCACGCTTTTGGGTATCTCGTTTCACTTTCCATTTGGCGCGCAGTGGTTCGGGAGGTGCTAGATAAACTTTAACGTCGTAAGCATCGCGGGCAGCACGGGTAGAATAGCCCAGCAATCCTTCAATAATTACAAATTTATTGGGTTTGATGTACTGTGGCGGCTCGAATGTACCTGTTTTGTGGCTGTAAACTGGCTTGAGAATTGGCTGTCCTGTCCTGAGCAACGACAGTTGCTGCTGCATAATATCTAAATAGTTGCAATCGGGGTGGAGGGCAGTGATCCCGATTTCTGCTCTTTGCTGGCGATCGTAACGGTGGTAATCATCTGTACAAATGAGCGTAACATTTTCTGGGCCGAGTACCTGAGCAATTCCTTTAGTGAGTGTTGTTTTTCCAGCTGCGCTATCACCGACAATACCAAGAATTATTGGACGGCTCATAAATACTCCCCCCACAGGTTTAGGAACTTTAGTAATAAATTTTGCAGATAATGTTTTTATTCTAGAAGGGAATTGCCCAAGTAACTCAAACCAAAACTCTGTATGCAATATCTCTATACATAAAAATATCTATATTTGCCTCTTCTACAAAATTAAAAAATTTCTTCTAGTTATAGAGATAAACTGTCCTATGTTGTCGAACTCTTGAGATTTATAATTTTTTATCTAACTTTTGGTAGATAGGCAACACATTAATTAAAAAAATACCTACTATGGCAGAAGAGGATTGCTAATATCCGCAGCCAAAAAAGTATCTACATTAATGGAATCATAATTAAATTTACTTTTTTGGACTCTACCAGAGTAGTAAAGTAGGTTGGGATCGTTACAGAGCAGGGATTATGGTGACAATAAATAATTCAGAGTTAGAGCAGGTCGATAAATTTCGCCATCTTCAATCAACTTTACGCGAGCGCTGGAAAACCATCGAGCTATTCGATAATAGCGAGGCAGATATAGTTGTTATTCCCTCTTTGAGTATCGATCAGCGAGAACTCCAAAAAATTGAAGGCTGCGAACATTATGAAGAAAGATTACTTTTTTCTTTAATGCGCTTGCGGAATCCTCGCACGAGACTAATTTATGTCACCTCAACACCACTGCATCCGAGTATTATTGATTACTATCTACAACTGTTGCCGGGAATTCCATTTTCCCATGCCCGGAATCGCTTGCTGCTGCTTTCGACTTATGATTCTTCCCTTAAACCTCTGAGCGAAAAGATTTTAGAACGCCCCCGATTGACAGAACGGATTCGCCAAGCTTTAAGGTTAGAAAAATCATTTATGGTGTGCTACAATGCCACCTTTTTAGAAGCAGAATTATCTTTACAATTGAACGTACCATTGTATGCTGCTGCACCAGATTTGCAAATTTTGGGAACAAAAAGTGGCAGTCGGCAAATCTTCGCAGAAAGTAAAGTTCCTTATCCAGATGGCAGCACGAGAGTTTGGAACCAACAAGATTTAGCAGTAGCAGCTTGCGAATTGTGGGAACGTCAGCCAACATCGCAACGAATGGTGGTGAAACTTAACGAAGGTATTTCTGGAGAAGGAAATGCGCTGCTAGATTTAAAACCAATTATGGATGTAGCACCAGGTCAAGGTTCTACAGCCGAAAGAGTAACAGCAATTAGCGATCGCTTTTCAAATCTCCGCTTCCAATCCAAACAAGAAACTTGGGCGAATTTTGCCGGACGAATTCCAGAATTAGGAGCAATTGTTGAGTCATTTGTAGAAGGAGAAATCAAGCGATCGCCCAGCGTCCAAGGACGCATTACACCCACAGGCGAAGTAGAAATCCTCTCAACCCACGACCAAATTCTCGGAGGCCCAGACGGACAAATTTATCTCGGTTGCCGATTTCCGGCGGATGAAAGCTATCGGCTGGAATTACAGCAATTGGGATTACAAGTCGGCAGAAAACTAGCAGAAAAAGGAGCTTTAGAGAGATTTGGAGTAGATTTTATCGCCGTCGATAAAGGTAATAAGAAGTGGGATATTCAAGCGATCGAGATTAACTTGCGTAAAGGCGGCACTACTCATCCTTTTATGACACTGAAATTATTAACTAACGGTCGCTATGACCTCTCTACAGGGTTATTTTACAGTCAGCAAGGACGACCTAAATATTATATTGCTACCGACAACCTGCAAAAAGACCGCTATCGGGGATTATTACCCAACGATTTGATGGATATCATCGCTCATCACAGGCTACATTTTGACAGCGGCACAGAAACAGGTACAGTATTTCACCTCATGGGTTGTCTGTCGCAATTTGGCAAATTGGGATTAACCAGCATCGGCGATTCTCCACAACAAGCAGAAGATATTTACAACAAAGTCGTCAAAGTACTGGATGAAGAAACTCGTAGCGATAATTATGATTTGCCCTTATTTTCAGACTACACATTCCCCGTTGCCTGGGATGGGCATAGTTACTGAGGTTTAGGGCAAAGTTTAAGGAGCAGGGGAGCAGGGGGAGATGAGGGAGATGAGGGAGAATAACTTGCGACTTGCGACTTCTGCCTCTTGTACAGACGCGATTAATCGCGTCTCTACGTTTTTACTCAGCACTCAGCACTCAGAACTCAGCACTCAGCACTCAGCACTCAGAACTCAGTACTCCCAAACAACCGTTAAACTTCGTTGCGAATTAAGAAGCTCGGCAAAACAACGTGATAAGTTTTAACGATGTGAAGAAACGTACACAATTAGTAAAGGAGAACACAGTGGCAATGGAATCAAATTTCTTAACGGGCACAGTCGCACAAAACGAAGATTTCAGTGAATACGTTGCTCACTTACAGCTTCACATGACTCTGCAAGCTCGCAATCTGGTTCCACCGCTGAAGCAAACAGTTGAAGATAGTCGAGAACAATTGCTCCATCAAACCCAAGCCAACTTTGAAAAGCTAATTTCTCGGCAAGGGCTGTAGGATATACAAACTTTAATCAAAATTAAAATAAAATAAAAGCAGATATTGTTGTGTCAACGCCAATTGCGTGCTCACCAATTCTGCTTTTTCTAATTTTTTAACTATAAAGTTACGAAAATCACCCTTTTGGAGCAATAGCAAAGAGCAGAAAGCCGTTAAGATGATTGCAGCAGTTCCTCCCAAGAACAGTTAATTAGGGCTAAATGGCAGCTCGAATCAAAATGACTTCATTACTTCCTCGAAATCTCAGCGTTGTCATCCGTCCAGTCCAATACAGGGATCTGGATGGAATTGAGCGACTAACCCAAGACTCATTACAAGAACCCACTTCTCAGGAAGGGGATAGCTTCGACATACGCCAGATGCAAGGGCTGCGCCGCTGGTATGGGTTACTCAAATTTTTGAGTTGGTTTCCCAACCCATTACAGTATCGCTTCTGTGCCTATGTAGCAGAGCAAGGGCGTACGCTTTTAGGAATGATTCAAGTATCGCCTTTTAACCGGACTCGCAGTACTTGGCGGGTTGACCAAGTGATGCTGGATCGTACTGCTGATAAGCAAGGAATTGGTTCGCAACTTTTACGTTATTGCTTTGAGTCGATTTTAGAAGCCCGCACTTGGTTGTTGGAAGTAAATGTCAATGACAAAGAGGCGCTGGCACTTTATCGCCAAAATGGATTTCAGCGTCTAGCAGAAATGACATATTGGGAAATCGAACCGAAATTGCTGACTGAATTAGCGCAATCAGAACCAGATTTACCCAATTTACTACCTGTAAGTAATGCTGATGCTCAGTTGCTCTATCAATTAGATACAGCTTCAATGCCGCCTTTGGTGCGTCAAGTGTTCGATCGCAACACCCGCGACTTCAAAACCAGTTTGTTTGCTGCTCTAAAAGATGCCGTCAAGCAATGGATAACTAAAATAGAAGTGGTAAGCGGGTACGTGTTTGAACCCCAACGCAAAGCAGCGATCGGCTATTTTCAGGTGCAACTCGATCGCAAAGGTGAAACTCCTCACGTGGCAACACTGACTGTTCACCCTGCTTATACATGGCTATATCCAGAGTTACTGTCCCAACTAGCTCGTATTGCCCAAGATTTTCCCCAGCAAGGGTTACAGTTAGCTTCGTCAGACTACCAAGCAGAAAGAGAAGAGTATTTAGAACGTATTGGAGCAAAACGCATAGAACATACCCTAGTTATGTCTCGCTCAGTTTGGCACAAGCTGCGAGAGTCAAAGTTCGTCTCTCTAGAAGGAATTCAGTGGACTGAAGTACTGCAAGGACTGCAACCAGCACGCAAGCCGATACCGGGTGGGATGTCATGGGCGCAACCGAGACCGCTACCACAATCAGATAGAATGCCCACCAAGTCAGAATCTTCTGGATTTGGATGTCAAAACTGTAGTCAGGAAATATCTTGCCAGTCTGATTCACCAGATGTAAAGCAGGAGAATTAATGTGATATTTCAAGAGCAACCAAAGCCGTTTGTTTCAGCGTTGGGGTTAGATGTTGGACGCAAGCGGATTGGTGTAGCTGGGTGCGATCGCACTGGTTTGATTGCCACAGGCATTACTACAGTTGAACGCACCTCTTTTGAGCGAGATGTCGAGCAAATACGACAAATAGTTAACGAACGTCAGGTACAAGTCCTGGCGATCGGCTTGCCTTATTCAATGGATGGCTCTTTGGGATTTCAAGCCCGTCAAGTGCAAAAATTTGCCACTAGACTAGCGAAAGCTCTAAAGCTGCCTGTGGAATATGTGGATGAGCGGTTAACCTCATTTCAAGCAGAGCAACTGCTAATAGCTGAAAATCTTTCTCCATCACGTAATAAAGGTTTGATTGACCGTAAGGCAGCATCTTTAATTTTGCAACAATGGCTAGATGCAAGACGAGCCAATTTGCAAAAGCCCGCAGTAGCTACAGAATATTGATACCTTTTAACGTGATATTCTGAAAACTATTACCCAGTAGTTGTATTCCGTCTGAAGCTATTTGCTTGGCATAATTTGTCATTAAACAGTAAAGCGATTTTTACATCTACTGATATTTATAAATTTTCACAAGTCGGTTATGTTTTCCTCTCCATTTTCTAAAGACAACGATGGCGCTCATGCAGGTACTATCACCTTGAACGATGATACAGGGCGAACTCTTGAGTGTTACATTGAGCATTCACTTTCGGTTGACGAGCAAGAATATGTTTTGCTGCTTCCTGTAGATTCACCCATAGAAATTTTTGCTTGGCAAGGTGAAGACGAGGAAGAAGAGGCAGTTTTAGTAGATGATGATGCTGTCATTGAGCGAATTTTTGGCACTGCTCAAGCTGTCTTAGCCGAGCAAAACTTGATTGTTAAAAACACTGCCTATGCTCTTACAGTCGCTGGGGATTTACCGCCTGTTGAAGAGTCAGAACTTTTCACTCTAGAAATTGAAGACGAAGAAGCAGATTTAGAGCCAGAGCAATTACAACTACTTGCTAGCTTCTATTTTGAAGACCAAGAGTATGCAATTTATACTCCCCTCGATCCTCTGCTGTTTTTTGCACGGATATCAAAAACAGGTCAACCTGTTTTGCTGTCTCCAGAGGAGTTCCGCGAAGTCCAACCACTTTTGGAAGAACACCTTTTTAACGAAGTTGAATAAAATTAAAAATTAACAATTAAAATTTTTAATTTTTAATTATATTTAAATAAGCTTTGAGCAGCTGTTAAAGAGCTGCTCAGTCACTATTGCTGGCGCAGATAAGCTTATGACTTGGAACAAATTCTTACAGCCTAACTTGATTTTAGAGGGTTCAATATTGAACCTGACACCAGATATTATCCAACAATACGGGCTGAAAGGATTAGTGTTGGATGTAGATGAAACTTTAGTACCGATGAGAGTCGGGGTAGCTTCACCAGAACTAAAACAATGGGTGGAGCAAATCCGTTCGTTTGCAGAGTTATGCTTGGTGAGCAATAACCTCAGTGAAGCACGTATTGGCGGAATTGCTCGCTCTCTTAACTTGCCATATTACTTAGGTGCGGCCAAACCTTCACGACGCAAAATTAGAGCAGCACTCCAGGGAATGAATCTGCCAGTGCAGCAAGTGGCAATGGTAGGCGATCGCTTGTTTACCGATGTTTTAGCAGGTAATCGTCTAGGGATGTTTACCATTTTGGTCGAGCCAATTGTCCATCCTGATATTGCTTTGCGCTCCCATCCCATCAGAAACTTTGAAGTTTGGATCTCGGAATTCTTAGGAGCCTCTATTACTCCCGAACGAGACAAAATTCATAAACATTGACGAATCGTCAGGAAAGTAAATCTAAAAAAATAGTTAAGGAATCCTACTGACATCCAAAAATCGGGGATCATAGGTATTAATAACATGGGGTCAGCCAATAAAAGACCCTAGCCCATACAAAATAAATATAAACACGTAGAGCGTCAGCCTTCACTATAGAGGGACTGGCGCTTTACAATTTTTTAGATAGTTGTCCGTTACTACTGACAACTGTACGGGCGAACGGCCGTTCGCCCCTACTACTGACTACTGACCAATAACCAATGACCAAAACGATTGTCGTCAAAATCGGCACTTCTAGCCTTACCCAGCCAGAAACTGGACAACTGGCACTTTCCACGATCGCCACTTTAGCGGAAACCCTCTGTTCTTTGAGGCAGCAAGGTCATCGAGTGATTTTAGTATCCTCTGGGGCTGTAGGAGTAGGTTGTGCGCGGTTAGGCTTAACCGAACGTCCGAAAGCGATCGCTCTTAAACAAGCAGTAGCAGCAGTCGGGCAAGGAAGGTTAATGCGCGTATATGACGATTTATTTACTACCTTACAACAGCCAATTGCTCAGGTTTTGCTAACTCGCAGCGACTTGGTACAGCGCAGCCGTTATCTCAACGTCTACAACACTTTTCGGGAACTGCTGGGACTGGGAGTGATTCCCGTGGTGAATGAAAATGATACTGTAGCAGTGGACGAACTGAAATTTGGCGATAATGACACCTTATCAGCCTTAGTAGCCAGTCTCGTACAAGCAGATTGGCTATTTTTGCTCACCGATGTCGATCGGCTATATTCAGCCGATCCCCGTTCTGTACCAGATGCCCAACCCATTGCTTTGGTGAATAGTATTAAAGAATTAGCGCAATTGCAGATCCAAACGGGTTCTGTGGGTTCTCAATGGGGTACTGGCGGGATGGTGACAAAAATATCCGCTGCCAGAATTGCGATCGCTGCCGGAGTGCGGACTGTAATTACCCAAGGACGATTTCCTCGCAATATCGAAAAAATTTTACAAGGCGAACCCCTTGGCACTCACTTTCAACCGCAACCAGAACCAACTTCTGCCCGTAAACGTTGGATAGCTTACGGTCTTGTGCCTGCTGGAAAATTATATTTAGATCCTGGAGCGATCGCCGCGATCGCTCAGTCAGGAAAATCATTATTGCCAGCGGGAATTAAAGCAGTAGAAGGAGAATTTGACACTCAAGATGCTGTGCAGTTGTGTGACAGCAGCGGTAACGAAATTGCTAGAGGTTTGGTCAACTATAGCAGCGAAGAACTACAAAAGATTCGCGGCTGTCACTCCAGAGAAATTCCTGCAATTTTAGGTTATGCAGGTACAGAAACAGTGATTCACCGAGATAATTTAGTTCTAACTTAGGAGGGAGAGATACGATCTTTTGCCTCTAAAAAGAAAAAACCCCTTGCACGACTGGGGTTTTCGCTTCATTAGCCACATGATTTTTCCACTGGAGAAGTTCACTATTCATCAAGTCTACGTGATGATAGCTTTTATGAAATAAGTAAAAGGTAGGAAGCCCCACCTTGTTGCAGAGCATATTGTTTAGCCCGAATTAACTATCACATAGGAATTTGACAAAACTATTGCAATTTCATGACGTTAGTATGAATACTCTAACTATTTTTCACCAATCACCTTTTTTAGTGTCATCCCAAACTTCTAGTTCCAAGTTATGGAGATAAGTTAGTCCACTTTGAATCTGTTCATCTGTGCCTTGCAACTCCAAGTCAAACCAACCATCTCCAACGGCATTGGCTCCCAGAATTGCCGCAGTGATGTTCACAGTCAAACCGTATTCGGATACTAGACGAGAAATGACAGGTTCCTGGTGATAGTCTTTGGGAATCCTGACTCGAATCCGTTTATGGGTAAGCGTATTGTCACTAGCCATAATTGTCACCTTCAAGAGGACAAATCAATTAAAAATGTAAAATTCAAAATTTTTAATTTTTAATTTTCTCAAGAATTCGCCCAATTCCTTATTCAACATCTTTAATGCGGGTTTTACGTTCCAGAATTTCTTTTAGTACTAAAGTTACTACTGCTAGCAGTGCCAAGAGTACAGCCGCCGAGAAGGCAGCTTCGGTTTCATATTGTTTGTAAGCATCCTCTACAAACAGTGGTAAACTCTGGGTTTTATCGGCAATGTTCCCAGATACTACTGAAACCGCCCCGAATTCACCCATTGCTCTGGCATTCGTCAAAATTAAGCCGTATAGTAAGCCCCAGCGAATACTGGGCAACGTAATCCGCCAAAATACTTGCCAGTCTTTTGCACCTAAAATTCTAGCAGCTTCTTCTTGATCCTTGCCGAATTCTTCTAGAACTGGAATAACTTCGCGGGCGACAAAAGGCATACTCACAAACGCCGTGGCTAGCACCATACCTGGAAAGGCAAAGATAATTTTGATGTCATGTGCCTGTAACCAAGGGCCAAACCAGCCATTGCGCCCATAGAGCAATACAATCATCAATCCTGCAACTACAGGAGAAATTGAAAAAGGCAGGTCAATAATACTCAAAACAATAGCGCGTCCGGGGAATTTGTGACGAGCGATCGCCCAAGCCGCACACAGTCCAAATACTGTATTCAAAGGCACAGCAATTACAGCTAGAATCAGCGTTAGCCAAGCGGCATGGAGAAAGGCGGGTCTACTCAAGTTGGACAAAAACGGCCCGACTCCCTTGCTGAAAGCTTGGACAAAAACGTTGAGAGCCGGGATATATTGAATCAGGGCTAAATAGGCGATCGCTATGCCAATTAAAAGTGTTGGTATCCAGCTTTTCTGCTGTTTGGGTTTGATTGTATCTGTATTCGTCTCGGTTGTTGAGTGAAAACTTGGCTTATCTACTGTCATATCGTCTTGCCCAGGCTTGTAAGAAGTTAATTGCTAGAAGCAGTACCAACGAAATTGACAGTAAAACTATGCCAATTACAGTCGCTCCAGAGTAGTCATACTGTTCCAAGCGTTGGAAAATCAGCACAGGTGCGATTAAATCTTGGTAAGGCGTATTGGAAGAGATAATCACAGTCGAACCATATTCGCCCACCGCACGGGAGAAACCCAAGGCAATACCAGTCAAAATTGTGGGAAATAAAGGCGGCAAAATTACTTTCCAGAAGGTTTGCCATTGAGAAGCACCCAAACACCAGGCGGCTTCTTCAATTTCATGTTCCATTTCTTGCAGCACTGGTTGCACAGTCCTGACCACAAAAGGCAGCGAAATAAAGATCATGGCCACAGCTACTCCCATACGGGTAAAAGATACCTTAATTCCTAAAGGTGCTAGTAGCGAACCAACCCAACCATTATCGCTGTAAACTGTTGCCAGCGTTAATCCTGCGACTGAAGTTGGTAAGGCAAAGGGTAAATCGACAGTGGCATCAATCAAGCGTTTCAAGGGAAAGTCGTAGCGCACCAAAACCCAAGCAATCAGAGTACCAAATACACCATTGAGTAGGGCCGCAAATATTGAAGTAACAAAGGTGACATTGTATGTTGCCAAAGCAATCGGACTAGTAGCGATCGCCCAAAATCTAGCTGGAGGTTCCGTACTTGCTTTCAAAAACATAGCAGCTATGGGGAGAAATAACATCACTGCTAGGTACAACAAAGTAATTCGCCAAGTCCAAGGAAGCCGCACCAACCGCTGCAAAAATGACTTCCAGACTGGAGTTTTTACTTCAACTTCTACAGAAGGGGATACAGCCATAGTCAACAATTCAAAATTTCAAATTTAAAAGTAGTTTTGTCGTAGAGACGCGATTAATCGCGTCTGTGCAATAGTCAGTTGTCAGTTGTTTTTCTACTGACCACTAACTACTGACTACTGGCTAATTAACGTTTGATTTTGGCTTGAACTTGGTCAAAAATACCGCCATCTGCGAAGAACTTCTTGTCAATTGCTTCCCAACCGCCAAAGTCTGCAACTGTACCCAAAGTTTTCACCTTGGGATATTTGTCTGTAACTTCCTTGGTTTGGGCTATTTTCTCATCCACGGGTCGGAATCCCAATCTGACAAACTCCTGCTGTGCCTCTGGAGTATAGAGGTATTTGACAAAACCTTCAGCAACTTCACGAGTACCGTGCTTATCAACGTTTTTATCAACTACGGCAATGGGGTTATCGATAGAAATGTTCACATCAGGAACGACATACTCAACTTTCTCGCCTTTTTGTTGTGCCAAGATAATTTCGTTTTCATAGTTGATCAAGGCATCTCCTTGACCTTGCTTGGCAAATGTGTCAGTGGCTTCCCGTGCATCTTTTGTCAGGATGGGTACATTTTTGTAAACATTGGTGACAAATTCAGTAGCTTTGGCATCATCGCCACCAGTTTTGATGACCGAGTTCCACAATGCTAAGAAATTCCAACGAGCAATACCTGACGTTTTTGGATCAGCAGTAATTAATTTTACACCGCCCTTTTCCAAATCTGTCCAAGTCTTGATACCTTTAGGGTTGCCTGGGCGCGTAACTAACGCTGCAACAGTTTTGGAGACGATACCATTGTTAGGAACTTCCTTTTCCCATCCTGGTTGAATCAGTCCTGCCTTCTCAATTTTAGAAGTATCTCCAGCTAATGCTAAGTGAACAACATCTGCTTCCAAACCATCGATGACAGCACGAGTTTGAGAACCCGATCCGCCATAACTCTGCTTGAAGGTAACAGTTTGGTTATGTTCTTTCTTCCACTGTTCTACAAATTTAGGAATGATGGCTTCGTGAGCAGCTTTAGTCACGGCAAAGGAAACCAATGTTAATTCAACATTCTGTTTGCTAGCAGAAACAGGACTAGCATTAGGAGTTTCATTAGGAGAATTAGCTTCATTGCCACCAGAACAAGCGGCGATCGCTACACTTAAAATCGCTCCTACCACTGCGAGCGACACGAAACCTTTAAACGATTTCAGCCTCAATCTATACAATCGCCGTTCCACGATTGCTTGTAATATTCTCAATGAGCGCTGCCATAAAGTCATTCAGTTTTCTCCTCTTAATTTCCTGTTTTTCGATAGGAATACAGTTATATATAGTTTACGGTAATGGATGATTACTGGTATCAAATTGCCAACAAAAAACAATAACTTCATATTCTCTATCGAGAATATGGTGATTTTACCAGTTTGGTGTAAAATAAAAAATACTTTTACTTGCAAGTATCAAGTTGTCATAATAATTAGCTACCGCGTCTCTCAAATCACTTCTTGGAGAATAGCTAAGTTATTGAAGGCAGCCTATTTTCGCTTCAAATCTAGGCAGGAGTTTTTACCAAGCTATTTTTCAGCATCATATTTGCTTGCTTACGCTAGCGTTTATCCATAATTTATCAACTCAAAAAACTTGTCAAAAGCTTTATAATTACTTCGTTTTATACTTTGATTTGAATAATTAATAATTAAAAATAATACCAACTTCAATAATCTTTGAGACACATGAATTATTTGTAAGGGCGAACCTAACAGCACCCCTACTAAGGTATCTGTTGCATTCTTTTTTCAAGTTGGTATAACTTTTATTTTTTGTAGCTTTAATGTAGATAAATTAGGATAGTTTGCTATGGTATATGATATCGTGTCCGCCTAATTACTTGTCAAAAAAACTCTCCGCGTCCCCGCGTCCCTGCGTCTTCGTGTCAGTCCTAATGATAAGTCTTCAACCATACATGATATGATTGGTTCGCATATTGCCATTAAACTAAGCAATATTTGGTTGCGCCGGATTTTTCTAATTACAGCGATCGCGCTTGCATTCAAGACATTACTTGATTTCAAGTGAAGCGTAGGTTGGATGAAGAGACTCTAGTCAACCTACACTCATCATTAACTGGACGCATATTTTAGCGGCAAACCATCTTGAAATACTAGCAATTCCCCTGGTTGAATCTGAGTCCAAACTTCATTGTCAGTCAGAGGAGTAGTGGCAATGACAGCGACGCGATCGCGTTCGGTAGTCACCTCACGAAAATCTACAGTCATATCTTGGTCAATCAAATGGGCAGCAGCAAAAGGTGCTTGACGCACAATATAGCTCAGTTTAGTCGAGCAATAGGCAAAAAAATGTTCTCCATCGGATAGCAAGTAGTTAAAAATACCAACTTTTGCTAGTTTATCTGTTACTTGACGCAAGACAGAATAAAGTTTATCAAGGGTAGGCTTGCCCTTGGGAAAGTGTTCTCGCAAAGTTTCTAGGATCGTACAGAATGCTTTTTCGCTATCTGTATTACCTACAGCTTGATAGAAACCCATATTTTCTGGCTCAAAGTCAGGTAAATTGCCATTGTGAGCAAATACCCAATACCTTCCCCAAAGTTCTCTACGGAAAGGATGGCAGTTGTGTAAAGCAACTTCTCCTTGAGTGGCTTTACGGATATGAGCAATCACATGGGTAGAGTGGATGGGATAGCACCGCACTAACTCTGCGATCCGAGAATTAATAGAGGGTTTTTCATCTAAAAATAACCGACATCCTTTTCCTTCAAAAAAAGCAATGCCCCAACCATCACTATGATCGTCGGTTTTTCCTCCCCGTGCAGAAAACCCTTCAAAAGAAAAGCAGATGTCTGTTGGAACATTGCAATTCATTCCCAGCAATTGGCACATTGGATCTTGCAACTCTGAATTTCGACTCATCTCTGAGGATTAAGATACTTCAGATTGCTGCATCAATTCTGGAGCGATCGCTTCAATCTTAAGATTTAGTCAGGTTGCTAAACGCTTTAACGAAGGCAGAAGGCAGTCCCGATGAAAATTTTTTCATCGCCATGCATGAAAATGCGACTGGGGACTAGAGACTAGTATTTTTACTCAGCACTCAGCGAGAAGTTGCCCGGAGGGAGACCCTCCTTGCAAACTTCGGTGACTCAGCACTCAGCACTATAAATTTCTCACTATGCCAAAAGATGGTAGCGGCGGATATCCGGTGCAGTAGCTACCAAACCTTCTAGTTTGGCTGCTGCTGCTTGCAGATGAGCTGAGTTGAGATGAGCATCAAGAGTTTGATTAGAAGTCCATTCTTCTACAAAAGTGAAGTCAGTTGAATCGGACTGGTTTTGCAGAAGTTCGTACTTAATCGCGCCTGCTTCAAGTAAAGTTGGCTCAATAAGTCCCAACAGTACGGCTTTGAGTTCTTCTACTTTTTCAGGTAAAGCAATCATACGGGCGATAACCCGAATAGTTTGGTTAGTCATTTGCAACCTTTTGTATCTCTTTATCCTTCTGTTTTCGGAGTATCCTGGGAGAACTTTTTATGGATGGTTTTAGTTTCTTCTCCGTTAGCAGCAACCGCCGTCATCAAATAGTCAATTAAATTGTCTGAGAAGGGAATACGCAAATGGAAAGTACCATCTGATTTGAGTTTGACGGGATTACCAGCAATATTTACGGTTGCGTCTGGGTCTGTTGCTCCGTGGATAATTAGCTCGGCATCCGCTATAAACCAGAAATCTCCTTCAGGACGACTGAAAACACGAACAATGGCTGATTGGGCTAATTTTACCCAGCGATCGCCATCAATGATATAGCCAATTTCTGTGATGTAATCGCGATCGCTTTTGCCGATAACTATATATTGCTCGTTGATTGCCAACTCACATGCATATTGCTGTACTAACTGGGGACTTTGATAACTCAGGTCAAGACCAGTCACATCATAAAGCCGCAGAGCTAATTGCGAGCCAGCTTTTTGCAGTGCTTGCTTGTCAGTATCAGAAAGTTGCCACGAAACATAAGCCCATTTGGGAGTCCGGGATGTGAAGACAACATTGCTATAGTCTTGGGCATCGTGTGTCTGGGGTAAATCTACCGCATTCTCTGTAGAGATCGGACTAAAGATGCGAACAATTTCCGAACGAGCTAGCATTACCCAGTCGCCAGCAGTCACATAGCCAATTTCCATAATGTAATCGCGATCGCTTGCGGGAATTGCTACGTATTGTTGGTGTTTTGCTAGCTCACATGTATATTGCTGTACCAGTTGCGGACTTTGATAACTCAGGTCAATGCCTGTCACATCATACATTCGCAGGTTTAATTGGCAGCCTGTTGAGCGCAGTTCTTGCTGGTCAGCATCAGAAACATACCAAGAAACTTCAGCCCACTCAGAAGTCCCAGGTGTGAGGACAACATTACTTTTTTGTTCTGTATCCAATAAATTTGTTTCGCTGTCTGTGTGGAGTGAATTTACCTGATTTTCTGTGGGGATAGGACTGAAGACGCGAACAATAGCCGAACGAGCTAGCGTTACCCAACCGCTATCAGTGACATAGCCGATTTCTGTGATGTAATTGCGATCGCTTACAGGAATTGCGATGGAGCGATTGTCTTTTACTATCTCGCATACATACTGTTGGATTAAACGAGGATGCTGATAACTCAGGTCAAGGTCGGTCACATCATATAGTAGCAAGGCTAATTGAGAATTAGTTGAGCGCAATGCTTGCTCGTCAGTTTCAGAAAGTTGCCACGAGACACCAGCCCACTCGGAAGTTGCAGGTGTGAGGACAACACTACTATGGTCTTGGGCATCTGGCAAATTCGTTTCGCTATCTGTGTGGGGAGGACTGAAGACGCGAGCAATTGCTGAAAGGGCTAGCGTTACCCAACCGCTATCAGTCACATAGCCAATTTCTGTAATGTAATCGCGATCGCTTACAGGAATTGCTATGGAGCGATTGTCTTTTACTGCCTCGCATACATACTGTTGGATTAAAGGAGGATTCTGATAACTCAGGTCAAGGTCAGTCACATCATATAATCGCAGTGCTAATTGAGAATTAGTTGAGCGCAATGCTTGCTCGTCAGCATGAGAAAGTTGCCACGAGACATCAGCCCATTCAAAAGTGCGGGGCGTGAGGACAAGGCTGCTTTGTTCGTTGGCATCTAGCACTGTTTCGCTATCTGTGTGGGGAGGATTGAAAATCCGGACAATTGCCGAACGAGCCAGCGTTACCCAGTTGCCAGAACTAAGATAGCCAATTTCTGCAACGTAATCGCGATCGCTTTGAGGAATTGCTATGTAGTGCTCGTGTGTTGTTAACTCACATGCATACTGCTGTACGAGTTGCGGACTTTGATAACTTAGGTCAATGCCTGTCACATCATACAGTCGCAGTGCTAATTGAGAGCCAGCCGAGCGCAGTGCTTGCTCGTCAGTTTCACAAACATGCCACGAGACATCAGCCCATTCAAAAGTGCGGGGCGTGAGGACAACACTACTTTGGTCTTCTGCATCTAGCCAATTAAAAGCTGTTTCGTCTTCTGTAGGTATATTTTCATTTGATTCAGCCATGTCTCGAACGCTAGCCCAAGAGCCGATTCCTAATCCTGCTAAAGCTGCACTTTCTGCGAAATCTGCAAATCCAGATTGAGTAAAATCTTCTGTTTCTTCTAGTGGGTTAGAGATTATTTCATCCTCAGTGGGTTCAGCTTCATCCGCTACTACATTTAACGTCTCTTCTGGAATATCTGGCAGTACTGGCAGAGAAGTTGGCATTTCCGCTTCTGGCCATTGTTCGTCTAATGTTGCTTCACTAAATTCGCCTAAGGCGAGTTCGGGATCGAGATTAAATTCCCTAGTGTCATTATTTACTGCGAAATCAGCAGGCCAGATATTTTCTCTCGCTCCTTCAGCTTCCTCAACTTGACTAGTTCCCTCTGCAAGCTGGTCGGGAATTACATCTGAAAATACTCCCAACGGCCATTCCAAATCAGGTGTCATTTCGTCAATTTCAGTTGAGGATAGTTGTGCAGAATTCCCTTGTGTAGTGTCATTAGTCTCTTCATTAGTAGACCAGATGCTTGCTCCTGTGGCTTGGTTTGCATCAGTTGAAGTAATATCCTCTAACCAGTTCGATTCTGTCTGTGGTTGTTCTGTTGTTGGTTCTAAAGCAATTTCTGGATTATTAGTTTCTTCGGCAGTTGCCATAGGCACATCAGGCCGATTGGGAATTATATCTGCAACTTCCTGTGTAGGAGGTTCTACCTTTTGCGTACCTTGAGACGCATCTAATATTTGTGGATAAGAAGTATTAACAACAGCTGCTGGTGCTTCCATATCCCACGGTGACTCGCCAATATCGTAAGGATCGACCGCCGCAGAATTATTTAAATTAGTAGTTTCTTGGGGATTTTGATTATCTGTTTCTTGTTTAGTAACTGGAGACAAGATAGCTGCTCCCGCTCCTGCTGCTAAAGCTGCACCTGCTATTGAGGAGATATTTTCGCCTGTATTTGCAATGGCTGGAGTTGTGTCGCTCAAGTTAGAAGTTGTCGGGGTTTCTGCTGGCAAATCTGATATTGTCTGGTTGGATGGCGTTTTAATTTCAGATTCGCTGACGGGGGTAGGAGCAACGTTAGTATTATCTGTCGGCGCGGGGGAATTGGGAGTATCTGGCGCGTTATTGGTGCTTTGAGTATTCGATGGGCTACTTCTGAGAAACCACGCTAGCAATCCGGCGATCGCAGCCAAAGGCAACAGCAACCACCAAAGTGGTACTTTTCCTTCAGCAATTGGATTATCAGCAGCAGGAGGTACAACAGGTTGCTGTTCGGCAGATGTCGCTGCTGGGCTGGGTGTAGCGGTTGCCCCAGATGTCGCTTCTGGGCTGGGTGTAGCGGTTGCCGTTGGATTCGGCGTGGGAGTGGCAGCCGTTAATAACGTTCCACCGTTAGCGATTGCATTTGCTTGGGCGGTTCTAGCTGCTTCTATTGCCTTTTTTCCTGGCGACGCTAGGGTAAAGCCAAGGAAACTTGCTATACCTGGGCTAGGATTTTTCTTGAAAACGTAAACTAATGGCTGTGAAAAAGGATACTTAGGATCGTCTGGTAATGTTTGATGTAACGGTAAAATTCGGATATCTGACAGTTTCGAGACTTCGTTAGCTACTGCATAGCTGATACCGTCCTTGCCCAATTGTTTGATAATTTCTGCGGTATTATCTTCACTCAGTTGAGTGGCAGTAGAGCCTGTGGCGAACTTAGTAGCTTTAAAAACTGGGTAATTGCTCAGGGCTGTACGAATTTCACTTGTTGTCGGGCGATCGATCACCCGAATTGTATCGGCATCGCCTCCCACTTGCGACCAATTTTTAATTCTTCCTCGGAAGATCCTAGCGAATTCTCTATCAGTCAAGCTGCCTTTAAAAGGATTTTCCTTACTAACAATGATTGCAATCTTTTCTCGATACAGGCGGACTTGCTCCAAACCTTGTGCTTTTTCTTCTGGAGTCAAACCGCGCCCAATTGCCGCGATATCAATATTTCCATCTAGTACAGCTTTAATTGCTGAATCAGTGCCATTAGCAGCAACTTCCACCTTCGTTCCAGAAAACTGTTTCTCAAAGCTTTCTTTGAGGCTTTGGTTGATTCCCGCCAATTCATTCGAGCCATCAATCCGTACCGTAGTCCCATTCTCCACTGTTTGCGGTAGCACAAAAGAGGGAGCTTCAGTAGCAGATTGTGCCAGCAATGGTGCAGACACAAATAGACTTGCTGCCATAGGGGCGGTAGCTAAGGCAAGCAATAATGCCAAATTAACTATTGCACTATCTTTTTTTTCTTGTTGCCACATATGCTCTTTATCAGGTACGGAAAGCCGGCTAGTCTTAAATTTTATATATTAAAGAGTAGACGCGCTCATTATACATTCCCTGTCAAGTTTCTTCTAAGTTCCTATATATACTTATGTAAATATATACGGATGCAACCATGTTTTTATTTACTCAGTAGAGATTAATCTATTGAAATATATACAATGATGAGCTAGAAGAGGAACAGAAATGAAACCAACCCCTAGAAATCTAGCAATAGCTAGATGTTAAAGTTTTCTAGAAACACCTAACCTACAACTGTCGAACCAAGAGATTTACTTGTGGATGCCATACTAGAACGATCGCACGAATTAAAACAAGCTTTAGTTGATTTTGTCCTTGATGCCGAAGGAGAACTAGCACAAGCACTAGAAACCTATGCAGCAGAGAAGTTACGGCGTGGCAGTGGTGATAGTACACAACAGGACTTAATCGTTGACAGCTTTATTACGGAAGGCAAAGTTAGCGAAAAGTCACCACTAGAGATATTTATAGAAAACCATCCAGATTTACAACCAAGCGATCGCAACCTGATTAGCAGCTGGCATGATAGTTTTATTGGTTTATTTGCCATTACTCAAATCTTCAGCGATGGCTTTGAGTTAACAAACTGGCTCACAGATAAACACTACATCGTCAAACCCAACAATAGCCAAACTTTACAGGCACTATCTCGCTTGAAAGCGGGAGAAATTTTGCTAACTCGTATTTCTCCGATTACCGAGAACTATTGGACATTTTCCGGCCCCTATACACAGATGGGTAAATTGGGTAAACCGAAACTTGCTGTCGCCATTGGTAATTTTAAAGATAACCATAAAAATAGTCTTTACAGCGATGCCCCAGACTTACTAGAGGCAGCTTGGGAATCTGTAGCAGAATATCATCAGCAGTTTGTTGACTTTTTTGGCACTGATGAAATTACACTACCTGGATATCAGCTGAATAAAAAAATAGCTGAATTTCAAGAATTAATTACTGAAAAACGCTTGGCAGCAGCAGGACTTGATACATCTAAATCTCTGAGCGAGATGGCAACAGAAGCAGGCGTTGACGAAGAGGAAATCAAAGCAGCTGTTGAAGAAATTGGCGGAGACTCAAAAGTAGTTTCTCAAATTTTCAAAGAGAAAAGTGGCAAAAGCAAAATGGTGATGCCAAAAGTTGATTTACCTGGCGAATTGAAGAAAGCAGAACAGGTAACAGCTATTTCTCATCCTCGTTGGGGTCAAATGTTTTTACCGACGTACAGTAAAATGCAAACAATTTTGGCAGCCGATGACTGGCAAAGCGTTGAAGGCGCTGAAAAACTAATTCGCTTTTATCTCACAGACAAAACTATTAACGCTTTTATCTGGCATCGGTTAGCCCAAAAATACCCAACTCAATTAGCAAAAGTATTGCAAGCTGTTCTGCAACGTCCAGAATTTAACTTAGAAAGTGACTTGAATCCACTTTTGCAAGAACACGACAAACCTATCGAGCCAGAATTACCAGAAATTGCTAGCGTGCCCATACATTTGCACAACTTATTTCAAGAAGCGGTTACAGAAGTTAGTAAATCTAAGCCGAAAGGTAAGGGGCAAAAAAAGGCAGCAAAGGGTTTTCAATAAAATTTGCATAAAATATGGATGAGAACGAACAACTAATTCTGCATTCATGGGCTGCGAATGCCAAACCGTGGACTTATGTAGTTCGTGAGAAGCTAATTGACAGCCGCGTTCAAGTGACGGACTCTGCTATTTTAGAAGCTGTAATTGAACTTCAACCAAAAACATTCTTGGATATTGGGTGTGGTGAAGGCTGGTTGTGCCGCGAACTCTTCTCGCGTGGGTTTGATGGCTGGGGGGTTGATGCAATTGCCGATTTTATCGAATTAGCACGGTGTATAGGCGATGTCCGCTTTCTTGTATCTTCGTACTCGGAGCTTGTAGGGCAGAAATTTGGCACTATTAAGTATTTTTCGTGCTTCATCTGCAACTTTTCAATTCTTGGGGAACGCGCTCTTGGCGAGATAGCTGAAGTTGGTGAGAGTTTATTAGAGTCCCAAGGGAAAATAATTATTCAAACACTTCATCCGGTGATCGCTTGTGGTGAGTTTCCATACCAAGATGGGTGGCGAGAAACTTCATGGCAAGGACTGGGAAATCAACCGTTTTCTCCTGCTCCTTGGTACTTCAGAACAGTTGAATCATGGATTCGTGAGTTTCATCTCAGAAAGTACCGTTTACTGAAATTACAGGAACCTTGCCACCCTACAACCAAAAAACCAGCCTCAATTATATTTATCTTTGAACGACAGTAATCTCAAACATCAAGCAATGAAGAGTGCTGAGTACTCTTTTTCTTACTCAGCACTCAGCACTCTTTTTCTTACTCAGCACTTTGCTATATTGGGTTTCCCGGAGGCATTCGTGAAAATATTACTAGTAGAAGATGATGAGTCACTAATTGCAGTGTTGACAAAAAGCTTGGTGGCACATCACTATGTCGTGGATACTGTCAAAGATGGTGAAATGGGTTGGACATACGGTTCAACGTTTGAGTATGACCTCATAGTGTTGGACATTATGTTGCCCAAATTGGATGGGATTAGTTTATGTCAGCGCTTTCGAGCAGAGGGATATACTACGCCAATTCTTTTATTGACTGCTCAGGATACAAGTACGGCTAAAGTCAGGGGATTGGATGCAGGTGCGGATGACTACGTGGTTAAGCCGTTTGATGGATTAGAACTAATTGCCCGGATTCGGGCATTGGTTCGACGCAGTAGCGTCAGTCCCTTTCCATTATTAACTTGGGGAGATTTACTCCTAAATCCCAGTACTTGTGAAGTAACCTATAACGGTCAACTCCTAACCCTAACAACTCAAGAATATCGGTTGCTAGAACTCTTACTTTGGGATAGCCAACATGTCTTTAGTACCAGCGAAATTTTAGACCGATTATGGTCATCGGAGGAATTTCCCGCTGAGGCGACGGTGCGCTCTCATATTCGTCGATTGCGCCATAAACTTGTAGCAGCAGGTGCGCCCCCAGATTTCATTGCCACAGTCCATGGACGAGGATATTATCTCAAAGCACCCGAACAAGAAACGAGACTCCAGCCTCATTTACCTTTAGTCACACAAACCCAACAGGAAACTCACTCCTCAATTGGCCAAGGCGGTGAGGAAGTCAAAGTCTTGGATGCCACTTCCAGCACTTGGGGAAACCCTGGCAACGTAGCTTCAGTTGCCATTGAATCCGTTAGTGCTAGCGGTAGCAAAATTTGCGTAAAAAACGCAAGAGAAGAAGTGCCACTTTCAAACTCTCAGGGAGGCACTTTAGAGAATGCGAGTATCAAGGACAAAAATAGTTGTGCGCGGGAGAGTTCACTTCTTTGTAGCGACTCGTATCCTGTTGTAGCAACTACTACCCCGTTGAGCCAACAGTCCGTCGCCGCCATATCCCTTTTTTCATCTGCTCTTGGCGTTAACTCAGCACCATTTGGGTCTGGGGCTATGAGCGATCACTACTCTGAACAGCAGTTACAATACCTAGCATTCCTCAATGAAACTTGGGTAACTAATAAACCAAAAATCCTCGAACAATTGACAGTGCTATCTCAAGCAGTCAGAGAGTTACAAGCTGGTTCAATCAATCGTCAAATTCAAGAACAAGCTCAACAAATTGCTCACAAACTGGTGGGAACTCTAGGAACCTTTGGACTGACAAAGGGAATGCAACTGGCACGCGAACTAGAGCAGTTGTTAGATAGCAACAATCCTCTACAACCGCAATCTGCTGTGCTAATGGAGACTTTGGTAAATGCCTTACGACAGGAAATTCAAAATCCGATCGCGCTCCAGCATCAGTTACCCTCAGAGCATTCACCTTTGTTGTTGGTTGTAGGTCGAGATTCCTACTTTACTCAATCGTTGGTGACAGTAGCAACAAGTTGTGGAATTCGCAGTGCGATCGCACCCACAATTGAGGTGGCTAGAGAATGGTTAGCTTCTAAGTCTATCCCGAATGCAAGCAATCAATTTCCCCAAGCGATTCTACTTCAACTACCCTCAGTTACATCTGGGTCAAACAGAGAAACTACTGATTTTCAAGAATTGGTGCAAACTCTGACACAGCATTATCCCGATCTGCTGATTTTGGTTGTGGGAGCGCAGGGCGAGTTAACAGACCGTCTGGAAGTGGTACGTCGGGGTGGGAAACTCTTTTTAGAACCATCCGTAGATCCAAAACAAGCGATCGCCACTCTTAGGCAATTACTGAGTGGTTCAAATATGGAAGCAAAGGTGATGATTGTCGATGACGATCGAGATTGGTTACGCACCTTGCCGATAATCCTCAATCCTTGGGGATTTAAAGTCACCACTCTAGCAGAGCCTCAGCAATTCTGGACTGTGTTGCAAGCCGTCATGCCTGATGTACTGGTGTTAGATGTTAACATGCCACAAATCAACGGATTTGAACTCTGCCAAGTTGTACGCAGCGATCCGCGTTGGCAACAGTTACCCGTGTTATTTTTGAGTGTACTGACGGATGCGAAAACCCAGAATCGTGCCTTTTCCCTAGGTGCGGATGACTACCTGTGCAAACCAGTAATGGGCATAGACCTCGCTAACCGCATCCTCAATCGCCTCCAACGAGTACGAGTATGGGCAAACTCGCGGCTATGATACCAATTAAAAATTAAAAATTAAAAATTAAAAATTAATTAGGCTAGATTTCATCTGGGTTTGGTGAGTTGTATCTGTCACATTCTTTTTTTAAACTGGTATTACCTCTGAAGTGGTTGCTTCTGTGACTAGCTATGATTTCATTTTGAATGCCCTATCTGTCGCAAACATTTTTTGAATTGGTATAAGCTTTTCAAGACGATGGCATTGGTGGGGCATCCTCGCCCCGACCAATGCCGTCTTCCCTACACCCTACACCCTACACCCTACACCCTCTTCTTGACACACTGGAATTTCAATCCAGAATTCCGTTCCTAGACCTGGTTGCGAATCACATTTAAAGACACCATTGTGTTTATCCACTATAATTTGGTAACTAATGGACAATCCTAAGCCAGTGCCCTTACCAACTGGTTTAGTGGTAAAGAAGGGATCGAATACTCTTGCCTTCACTGCTTCTGGAATTCCTGTACCATTATCAGCAATGTGAATCACTACACTCTTGACATTGTTTTTAAGTTCTCCAATAGTGGTGCGGATGGTAATTTGATTGGGATGAATTTCTGCTGACAATTCGTGATGATGTTCTAAAGCATCGATCGCATTGCTCAAAACATTCATAAATACCTGATTCAATTGTCCGGCATAACACTCCACTAAAGGCAAATCACCATAGTCTTTGACTAACATGATGTCGGGACTGTTCGATTTTGCTTTCAAGCGATGTTGCAAAATCAGCAGAGAGCTATCAATACCTTCGTGAATATTTACAGCTTTCATTTCCGCTTCATCAAGGCGAGAGAAATTCCGCAAAGACATCACAATTTGCCGGATGCGATCGACCCCGATTTTCATAGAAGCTAGAGTTTTAGGTAAATCCTCGATGGTAAACTCTAAATCTATCTCTTCAGCGTGCCGAAAAATTTCCTGACTGGGGTCAGGGCATTCTTGCTGATAGAGTTGCAGCATACTGAGTAAATCTTCAGTATACTCACTTACATGGGAAAGATTGCCATAGATAAAATTCACTGGATTGTTAATTTCATGGGCAACACCCGCCACTAATTGACCCAAACTAGACATTTTCTCAGTTTGGATGAGTTGGGTTTGAGTTTGTTGTAAATTATATAGGGCTTGTGCTAGCTCATCTGTCTGCTTTTGAGTTTGCCTAAATAATTCAACTTGTTGCAAGGCAACTCCCAGCTGATTGGCAATTTGAGCGATGAACTTAATTTCTGAATCTTCCCAGTGGCGAGGTGCAAAGTTTTGATAACCTGCCAGCAAGCCCCAAAGTTGTTGCCCAATAAATATTGGGGCGATCGCATACGCCCTTGCTTGACATCGTTCTAAAAACTCAATGTGACAGTCAGAGTGACCGGCCTGATAGATGTCGGCGACTGCAAAGCTTTCGTTGTGGCGATATCGTCCACCTTGGGTTTCCTGTAAATAGCTATCTCGCCAAACTGTATTTTTATTTCCATCTACCAGCTTCACCCAGCCTTCACCGACAAACTCAGCGATAAATTCACCACTCCAATCTGAGTCAAAACGGTAGACAGCCACGCGATCTGCTTGCAGCGCTTGACAAACTTCTTGGGTACTCGTCTGAAAAATTGCATCGAGATTAAGGGATTCCCGCATCTTGGCAACAACTTCAAACAAAACTCGCTGTTGTTCTGCTACCCGTTGCAAATCAATCGCTTGTTCCTTGCTTTGGGCGAGTAAATCAGCTTGCTCTAGTGCAACAGACAGCTGGGCAGCAACTTGAGTAGCAAACTGGATTTCTGAAGCTTGCCATTGACGCGGTTGTATGCATTGGTGGATGCATAATAAACCCCAAAGACGATCGCCTATAGCTAGTGGCAAAACTAAATTGGCCTGAATCTGAAGTTGCTCCAGCATTTTGATGTAGCAATCGTTCAGCCCAGAGTTATGAATGTCCGCGATCGCTTGTACGCTTCCCTGACGATTGAGAGCAACGTACTTTTTCTTAAAGCACTTGTCTTGTATTTTTAATCTGAGAGCAGAAGTAAATTCTGGCAGATTATCTTCTGAAACAATTTCCCCTTCACTAAGTTCGGAATTAGGGTGAAAGCGGTATACTACAACTCGGTCAGCGTTTAAAGAGCGACGGACTTCACGCACAGTCGCTGCAAAGATAGTATCCATGTCAAGAGATTTGCGAATCTGAGCAACAACTTCAAACAACACCTGTTGTTGTTCTGTTGCTTGTTGCAAATCTAATGCTTGCTGCTTTGTTTGGTCGAGTAACCCTGCTTGCTGGAGTGCAACTCCGATTTGAGCAGCAATCTGACTGAAGAAATTAACTTCAAAGGCTTGCCATTGTCGCGGCCCGGAGTGTTGATAAGTTGCTAGCAAGCCCCAAAGTTTTTGACCGACAAAAATCGGAGCCAAAATAAAAGCGTGGATATCAAACTGTTCTAAATTTTCCAGATGACACAGAGTAAAGCCCATTTTGTAAATGTCATCGACGGCAAAGGTTTCGTTATGGCGGTAGCGTCCTCCCTCTGTATCTTGTAAATAAGTGTCATTCCAAACCGTATTGATACCTAATTGAGATTTGCTTGACCAGTAAGGATTAGCAGCCTCAAAATTAGCGACAAATTCACCACCCCAATCAGAGTCGAACCGATAAACTGAAACGCGATCGCTTTTCAGCAACTGACAAACTTCTTTGGTGGTTGTTTGAAAAATAGTATCGGTATCCAGAGATTCACGAATTTTGTCAATGACTCCAAATACAGCTTGTTGTTGTTCGGCTGTTCGTTGCAACTCAAGGGTGCGCTTGTTGACTTGATGTTCTAATTTAGTATTGAAAGCTTGTACTTGCTGGTAGAGTTCGTACTGCTGAATGGCTGAGGCAAAGTGTTTACTGATTTCTCTAGCTAGTTCGATTTCTGCAATTGTCCATTTCTGAGCTTGAGCTTTTTTCGATTCTCGCCAAACCTCAAACGAGCGACGGGGATATATTTGCCTGCGATCGAGGTCAAATTCACCTGCCCAAAGGGTCTCTATTTCTATTTCATTGCGGAAAATGCTTAAATAGCCGATTAATTGCTGACGATAGTGAAGCGGAATCATTAAAATGCTGCGAATTTTTGTTGGTTGAAAAGCAGGTTGTAAAGTTCGCAGTCCTGGAGTTTGATATAAATCGGAAATTGCCCAAACATCATAGTTATTATTTTTGTAGTGTTCTTGCCAGACGTTATATTGCTCCATCAACGGATATATAGTTTTTGCTGGCATTAGAGGTTGCTGCCCGCAGGTGTATAGCTGGATACAATCATTACCAGGAATCAAACACTCGGTTATATTTTTAGCACTGCTATGTTGGAGATTAAAACTTTCATTTTTAATGCACAGCCTGCCACCAACACCATTAAAAGCAGCTACGGCTGCTTCTAAAGCTGGCTTGAGCACAATTGTGGGCAGTGAATGCAATAAATTAGCAATGCGGTTAACGATCGCTTCTCGCTCGGCTTTTTCACGGGCTTGGGATAGAAGAGTACTTTGGGCGATCGCGATTGAGAGTTGATCTACGACCATCTGTACTGCTGCTAATTCATCTTCTGCGATCGAACGCGATTCAGAATTATGACATACCAATAGCCCCCAAAGTTCATTTTGGTAAAGAATGGGCGCTACTAAAGACGATTTGACCCCCATTGCTGTCAAGTATTCAATATGACAGGGGTCTACAGGGCGATAATGAATATTTTCTGAGAAAAGTTCTCCATTTTTTAGTTCGTGCAGATGAACTTGACCAATTTCTTGAGTTTCAACATTGACAACAGAACGTACTCGCGATCGGATAAACAGTTCGCGGGCATGGGGTGGAATATCATCAGCAGGAAAATTTAGCTCCAATAGCGACGGCAAGCGATTTTCATGAATCGACTCGGCAATGACTTGACCGCTTCCATCTTCATGAAATTTGTAAATCATTACTCGGTCAGTTTCAAGTAATGTGCATACTTCTGTTGTTGTTGCTGTAATAATTTCATTTAACTCCAATGTTTGACGGATACGATTTGTAATTCGACGCAGTACGCTTTCTCGATCTATATTTACCCACAAATTTTTTTCAGCGTTCGAGTTCATTGTTTTAATTAAATTAATTTCAGAAAAATAAATAACCAATCACTTATAAATCTAAAAACATTTTGATTTTTATTTAAGTAATTTGTCTTCAGTAAAACTACGGTCAAAATAATGTTAATTAAACTTGTTTATCTAGATAAATTTTTATTTAAAAAACATAAATTGGACTATTGCTGTAATTTAGACATTTTTCAGCAAAAATATAAAATTTTCTCAAATAGATGTTTAGAAAAGATGATTTTTTAATTTAAATAAACTAAATTCAAGTCAAAAAAATATATTGAATAAGGTAGCTATGCTGAAGATAAAAGGCCAAATGAACAAATTAGAAGGGCATTCTAGCTCTTCCTAAATGAAAGTCTTTAAATTGAAAATTTGGTGTGGATTTTAAACCCGTTTATTCTCCACAGCTTCAGAGGATGTTTGAAAAGTCCCTAATGATGTATCAAATAGTTTTATATCCCCCTAAATCCCCCTTTTTAAGGGTGGCTAGAGGAGATCAATAAGTGTCTAAAATCACAGCTAACCATTTTTCAAACAACCTCTCACACTCCAATTCATACAGAATTCTGGACTCTGACTCCTGAATTCTGTTTTGATAAAGAATGTATAGAAATTATGATCTGTTAGATTTCTCAGCCAAAACTTTATTCTTTAAAGAAAAACTAATAGATTGAGTTAAGACAGAAGATTATAAGGTATGGAGGTATAATGAAAAAGTTAATTTTTCATTTTCCTTGTACATTCACTACTTTACCTCTTAACAATCTCAGTTTTACAGCTTGACTCTACAAAGAATCTTTTTGCGTAAATCTTGACATCCTATTGTCTATTTTATTTATATATACCGTCTTCCTAGAAACTTAACTTCTTTGATTATCAGAAAAGCGAATTTTCAAAAAATCGTCTTCCATTTTGGCCCCCGCAGGTTGCAAGGCTGCTAATGCTTGTGGCAATACTAAATTACGACGGTGGTTCCCGATAGTAATGTTTAATTCGTCGCCAGTTTTATTCAATTGAATTTGGTGTTTGGGAATATTGGGTAAATAAAGCTCTAAACTGTATTGATTATTATCTTGTACAATTTTAATGGTCGTTTCTTTATAGTAAACTTGAGTTGGATCTTCATTGTTGTAAAGAGTTTCCTTCAGCCTTTCTAAAGCTGCTAGTCCGCACATTTCTTCCGAAAAAAGCGGAACTTCTTTTACAGGTAAAGGATGAAAATTATCGTGAATTTCTTGGCGATATTGCTGCTGATTTTCTTTCCAACGTTGGAAAAATGGGTCTTGTACTTCGCTAGGAATGATGCGATTAGCTACTACTAAATCTGTGGCAACATTATACAAACTTAGATAAGCATGAGCGCGCAGCGACTCTTTAATCACCATCTTTTCTGGATTTGTGACGAGACGGACTGAAGTTTGAGTATTATCGGTTAATACCTTTTCTAAAGCTTCAATTTGCTCGTAAAATTCGTAAGGTGCATCCATTACCTCTTTGTCTGGTAAAGAAAACCCCGCAATTGGTTTAAAAAAAGGTTCAACTAAAGGTCTAAGTGCGACCGAAATATTTTGAAATGGTTTGTAAAAACGGCGCATATACCAACCGCCGACTTCAGGTAAACTCAGCAGACGCAGTGCTGTGCCGGTGGGAGCTGAGTCGATAATTAAGACTTCAAACTCTCCTTCATCGTAGTGGCGTTTCATCCTGACCAAGCCAAAAATCTCATCCATGCCTGGTAAGATTGCTAATTCTTCCGCCTGTACTCCCTCTAAACCCCTTGCTTGTAAAACTTGGGTAATGTAGCGTTTCACTGCACCCCAGTTTCCCTCTAGTTCTTGCAGCGCATCTAGTTCTGCTCCCCATAAATTTGGGCGAATTCCTTTAGGTGTATGTCCCATTTCCAGGTCAAAACTATCTGCTAGGGAGTGAGCGGGGTCTGTACTTAAAACCAGCGTGCGATAGCCTAGTTCTGCACAGCGGAGTCCAGTTGCAGCAGCAACGGATGTTTTCCCTACACCACCTTTACCTGTCATTAAAATTACACGCATGGATAGTTTAGTCCTGTCTGAGAATTATTTATATTTATTTACAATTTAGCTTATATCAACACAGTTGAGTAAAAATCAGGCTTTTGGCTATTGAGGCAGGTTATAAGTAGAAGGCAGTCCCGATGAAAAAATTTTTATCGCCATGCATGAAAATGAGACTGGGGACTAGAGACTAGTATTTTTACTCAACACTCAGCGAGAAGTTGCAAGGAGGGTCTCCCTCCGGGCAAACTTCGGTGACTCAGCACTCAGCACTTTCAAGTTAGATGGCAGGAGGACGACACTTAATGACTAATCTTAAACTTATCTCAGAATCCAAAAGCTTTGGCGGTAAACTCGGCTTTTACTCTCATCCTTCTTCAACCTGCAATGGTGAAATGCGCTTTGCTGTCTATCAGCCACCGCAAGCTAATCAAAACTCAGTACCAGTTCTCTATTTTCTTTCTGGGTTGACTTGCACCGAAGAGAATTTTATGGCTAAGGCGGGGGCGCAACGCTACGCGGCTGAATACGGCTTAATGTTAGTTGCGCCTGATACTAGCCCGCGTAATACTGGCATTGCAGGCGAGGATGATGAGTGGGATTTTGGCACAGGTGCAGGCTTTTATGTTGATGCTACAGAACAACCGTGGCATCAGCACTATCAAATGTATAGTTATGTAGTTCAAGAATTACCTGCTTTAATTGCTGCAAATTTCCCTACCCAAACCGAGAAACAAGGCATTTTTGGTCATTCTATGGGGGGACATGGGGCTTTAGTTTGTGCGTTGCGAAATCCCCAACTATACAAATCAGTTTCAGCTTTTGCGCCGATCGCTGCACCTATGCGTTGTCCTTGGGGTCAAAAAGCATTCAGTCGTTACTTAGGAAGCGATGGAGAAAGTTGGCGCTTGTATGATGCTAGTGAATTAATTAAGCAGGTGAAATATCACAGTCCTATTCTCATCGATCAAGGCACTGCTGATAAATTTTTAGCCGAACAATTACTACCAGAAGTATTTGAGCAAGCTTGTGCAGCAGTTAACCAACCTCTGACCTTACGTTATCAAGAGGGCTATGACCACAGCTATTATTTCATAGCTAGTTTTATTGAAGACCATATTCGTTACCATGCACTTGCATTTGAGGAAAAGTGAAGATTAAATTAATCTAAATAAATGGCTTAAAAGCTTTATCAGTAACGTTTTTTACGGTATTCATCTCAATTCCTATCTTATTAGTAAATTAAGTCTAATTTACTAATCCTAGGAGAATATTGTGATTAAAAATTTATTAGCTTTTATAGCTAGTATAATTTTTAGTTTTGGAACAGTAATTTTCATTAAAAGGCTGAATTTACCTGCATTTACTACTTTCACCGTTGCTATTTGTGCAAGTCATGTTTTAATGATTATTGTGATGATACAGAATTTTCGTTCTAGATTTAATAAACTTAAATAAACTCTTCAATAAGTTTATTAACTACAGAACTTTCTGAATATTGTGATTAAGGCTTAACAACAAGGCCTAGTTAAAAACTCTATGTTTGTATTCTAGAAAGCTAGAATATTTGAATCTTTTGCGAGAGTTTTTGCTGCTGTTTGCATCAGTTCAATATCTAATGACGACCAACAACGAGGTTCTTGACAGTGATGAGCTACTAACAATCCCCACAATCCTTTAGGTATTAAAATTGGTACTACTAGGTTGGCACGTACTTTGATGCTACGGAGAAAATCTCGGTGACAAGTTTGAATTGGTTCTAATTCAATATCAGCGATCGCTCTTACCCTTCCGGCTAAATATAAAGCTGCATACTCGTCATTAAAACTATTATCTGTTCCTGTTGAACCTAATATAGAAAATTTATTATTACTTAAGGATTCAAAAGTTACCTGTCCGTACCACTGCGAATAAAAGTAATATAAAACTACGCGATCGGCCTGAAGTGTTTCTCTAAGTTGATTAGTCGTTTGTCGGATTAGTGCATCCCGATGCATTCTTTTAACAAGGCGGTCTAGGACTCTTTGCAAACCCTGTTCAATGTGGGAATTGGAGTTATGGCTAAACTCTGATTGAGAATGAATTTGCACAATTCTACAATTACGATTAGGTAAAGACGGTCACATTTATATATTAATTTATCAAACCTTTCGCCAAAAAATCACACTGAATGAAAAGCACTAATTAGATTTCTATTGAATAAAATAATCATTGCACTTTCCCAGGTTATTGAGAATGAGAAATTCAAATTGACAACATTCATCATATAAAATTAACAATTAACATTCTTTTAATTTTTTAATTTTCAAAAAAATCCGAGTAATAAAGTATGAAGGGTGAAAGATGAAAACCTTCACACTTCATACTTCAGTTAACGGCTATCTGTCTACAGATCCCATAATCACGTCAATACTACCGAGAATCACCACAATATCTGCAACCTTCATTCCCCGCAGTAAAGTTGGCAGAATCTGGAGGTTGTTAAAATCTGCTGGGCGAATCTTCCACCGCCAAGGGAAAACATTATCATCGCCAACTAGATAAATTCCTAGTTCGCCTTTGCCGCTTTCGACGCGAGAGTAGATTTCACCTTTGGGAATCTTAAAGGTGGGAGAAACTTTCTTACCAATGTATTGGTAATCAAATCCATCCCACTCTGATTTTTTCCCGGCTGCTAAACGCTTGGCTTCGAGGTTTTCGTAAGGGCCTCCAGGCAGTCCTTTAATAGCTTGGCGAATAATCTTCACAGATTCGCGCATTTCCCGCATCCGCACTACATAACGGGCAAAGCAATCACCAGCTGTTTCCCACTGTACATCCCAATCGAAGTCGTCGTAGCACTCGTAATGGTCAACTTTCCGTAAATCCCACTTCACTCCAGAAGCCCGTAACATTGGGCCAGAAAGCCCCCAGTTAAGCGCTTCTTCGCGGGTTATCGTCCCAATGCCTTCAACACGACGGCGGAAAATTGGGTTATTAGTAACCAAGCGTTCGTACTCATCAACTTTGGGTAATAAGTAGTCGCAGAATTCCAGACATTTATCTACCCAACCATAGGGCAAATCAGCAGCCACACCGCCGACACGGAAGTAGTTGTTATTTACCATCCGATAACCTGTAGCAGCTTCCCATAAATCGTAAATCATCTCCCGTTCCCGGAACTGGTAGAAGAAGGGAGTTTGCGCGCCTACGTCAGCAAGGAACGGGCCAAACCATAATAAATGGTTAGCAATACGATTCAATTCCAGCATGATGACGCGAATGTAGCTGGCGCGTTTGGGAACAGCAACGCCTGCTAATTTTTCTGGCGCGTTGACTGTCACAGCTTCGTTGAACATTCCCGCTGCGTAGTCCCAGCGACTGACGTAGGGAACGTACATTACATTAGTGCGGTTCTCGGCAATTTTTTCCATTCCTCGGTGTAAATAGCCGATTACCGGTTCACAATCAATGACATCTTCGCCATCCAAAGTTACAATTAGCCGCAGTACCCCGTGCATTGAGGGATGGTGAGGCCCCATATTCAGCACCATGGGTTCAGTGCGGGTTTCTAATCTTGCCATAAATTCCGTGTTCTCCCATTTTGAAAATTTTGACTTGAACCGCGTAGATGCCAACCAGACCGATAAATCGTGTCTGCCAAAATCAGATCGTTAGGGCAATATTTTTAATAAAGCCGCCCTAAAGGCGTTTACATGTATTGCCCATACAGGGGTATGTTGGAGATAGGGTGGCAGCGAAGGGATTTGATTTGATGTTGCATTTTGTTTCACTTCTTCAATTATTATATGGAGCTTGAGATTCAAGGAATTGAAGCGCAGGAATTTTTTCATGTGCCAGTTTTAAGTCGGAAGGTCATTGAAGGTTTGGCAGTCCGTCCTGGCGGGCATTATTTGGATGCGACGGTAGGCGGTGGCGGTCACAGTCGTTTGATATTAGAATCTGCTGCGGATGTGCGACTAACGGCAATTGACCGAGACGAAGATGCTTTGGCGGCGGCGCAGAAGTACTTGGCTGAGTATGGGCGCGTACAATTTAGCCTCAGCAATTTTGCCGCCTATCAATTTACTTCTAACACTTTCGACGGTATCATTGCCGATTTAGGGGTGAGTTCTTACCATCTAGATCGACCAGAACGGGGTTTTAGCTTTCGCCACACAGCGGATCTAGATATGCGAATGGATAAGCGACAACCACTAACCGCAGCTACCGCGATCAATGAATGGGACGAAGGAGAATTAGCGGAAATTTTCTTTAAATACGGTGAAGAAAGACTATCGCGGCGGATTGCCAGACGTATTGTCGAAAAACGTCCGTTCCATACGACTACCCAATTAGCTGAGGCGATCGCTACTTCTGTTCCTCCTAAATACCGCTATGGTAGAATCCACCCGGCTACTCGTGTTTTTCAAGCTTTGCGAATTGTCGTCAACGATGAGTTAAATTCTTTAGAAACTTTTTTGGAGAAAGCACCGAACGCTTTAGTTCCCGGTGGGAGAATTGCAATTATTAGTTTTCATAGCCTGGAAGACCGCTTAGTTAAACATAGTTTCCGAAATTCACCTTTATTGCGGGTCTTGACTAAAAAGCCAATTACTGCCCAAGAAGAGGAAATTGCTAGTAACCCGCGATCGCGTTCTGCCAAACTGAGGATAGCAGAGAGGAAGGAGGAATAGATAGAGAAGGTGAATAACAATTGATGAGTGTTAACACTTTTGGAAATGACGCTTCACAGGACAACATCATACCTGGAGTTATGTAAATAGAGTAATAGGGAATACTAAGTACAACTGCACTTGCTGCTTATTTTTTAGTATTCCTAGTATGAGCGATCGCTTAGATATAAATTATGCATACGAAATCCTTGGGTTAAAATCTGGTGCATCAGTTGAGGAGGTCAAACAAGCTTATCGCCGGATGGCTAAGACTTGGCATCCAGATTGTTTTTCCACATTGCAGCAAAAGCTAGAAGCAGAAGAAAAAATTAAACAAATCAATCAAGCTTATGCAAGCTTAAAGTCTTATCAGCCGAATGACACAAATCAATCTGCTTCTACTTCTACCAAAATTGCTTCCACTTCATCTAAGGCTGAAAGTTTCTATCAGCAGGCAATGGAAAAAGCCCAAAGAGGAAAATATACTGAAGCAATTGAAGACTTTACGCAGGCAATTCATCTCAACCCCAACTATGTTGAAGCATATAAACATCGAGGGCTGGCTTGTTCAAAGCTAGGATATGAAAATAGAGCTTTTTCAGATTTGAAAAATGCTAGAGAACTGGAACTGAAACAGAAAAAAGCACCACCCAAACCTGCATTGCCACCGCCAAAGACATCAACGCCATCACCGGAATCGCAACCTCAAACTTCACCGTGGACATGCGTACATACCTTAAGTCATCTGAATTGGGTTTTTACAACTGTAATTAGTCCAGACGGACAAACTCTTGCCAGTTGTAGTAGCGATAAGAGTATTAAAATTTGGCATCTCGAAACAGGAAAATTACTACACACTCTTATCGGTCATAAAGAAGGGGTGAGAAGTCTTGCTTTTAGTCCCGATCGCAAAACTCTTGCAAGTGGCAGCGATGATGGCACAATTATAATTTGGCAGGTATCTACAGGTAAATTACTCAACACCTTAAAAGTCCATTCGACCTCAGTTTTTTCTGTCATCTTTAGTCAAGATGGTCAGACTATCCTCAGTGGAGGAAAAGACACCACTATTAAGATTACTCATATAGGCATGGGACAATTGCTGCACGTCCTCAAAGGTCATTTCCACGTGGTTTGCGGCCTTGCAATTTGTCCGAAGCAACAAATTTTAGTTAGTACCAGTTATGACAACACCATCAAGCTGTGGAATTTAAAGAGTAGGAAACTCCTGCAAACTCTCAACGGACATTCTAGTTGGGTGACTTGTGTTGCAATCAGTCCTAACGGACAAATTTTAGCTACTGCTAGTTATGACCAAACGATCAAGCTGTGGCAAATAGATACGGGTAAGCTAATTAATACTCTTGCTGGCCATCACAGCTATGTTTGGTCGGTTGCTTTCAGTCCTGATGGTCGCTATATTGCCAGTGGTAGCGCAGACCATAATATAAAGTTGTGGTATGTCAGCACTGGAGAAAAGCTATATACTCTAGGCAGTCATGCCGACTGGGTTTATTCTGTCGCTTTCAGTCCTGATGGTAAAACCCTTGTTAGTAGTAGTCGAGATATGACAGTTAAGATTTGGCGATGTGATGTCTGCTAAAAGGCGATCGCTATTATCTCACTGTAGAAATCCTATAGCAGATCCCAACTTGGTGAGATACAGATTCTTGTAAGGGCGAACTGCCGTTCGCCCCTACCTAAATACTTCACTTGGCTGAGAAATGCCATAAGTAATTCACAAACTAATAGATTCCCCACTTCATAAATTAATTATGAATCTAAGCCTTGCGGGTTGCAATCTGCTGTAGTTCATTGCAGTTTTTACAGCCGTGTCATTCACATAAAATATTCTATTTAATAGCTATCAAATAGCTTTTTAATAAACTTACATTTTATCTAGTTTTATGAACTTATTGTAAAGTGCTCTTCCTGGAGATGAGTCTTAAATACTTCCTCATGATAGAGCCAACTAAGCAATTGTAGAGGTTATTATTCAAACATATCTAAAGTTGAATAATCAACAAATCGCTAGATAGTAAAAGTTGTTTAAAACTTTAAAATCTCTCGTGTTTGTCAAATTTTAAATTGAGGAGTGAAATCAAAAACTATGGCTATCCCTAACAATAATCAAAACCAAAATAGAGAAGTTAGGCAAGAATCTTATACAGATACTGATGGGAATATGCAAACCCATGTGACCCGAACCACTGAAACAGTTAATAACACAGATAATCCTAACTCTTATCAGCACGGTTACTTACACGGTCGTAGTAGCGAACGCAGCTATCAGCAAGTTTATCAAGCCGAACGCGATAATGAAAATGCTGGCCGTGGGCTGTTGTTGGGTATTATCCTTAGTACCTTGGCTGCTTTAACTGTAGGTGCTGTCTGGTACTTCAACCAGCGCAATAATGCAACAGTTGACAAGGTTGATACTACTACGCCTGTTTTAGTTCCTGTACCAAGCAACAGCACGCCAACCCCTAGTCCATCTCCTCAATCAAAAACCACAATTATTGAAAGAACTAGAGAAGTACCTGTTCCTATTGAAAGAACTAAAGAAGTACCTGTTCCAGTTGCAGTTCCAGTTCCGCAACAACAGGTTTCGCCTCCATCTGCACCTTCCACACCAAACATTAACATTACTGTTCCACCCCAGCAGCCCGCAGCAGAAAAAGCACCTTCTGCAACCATAACGACTCCCAAACAGACACAAAGCCCAACAAGTTCCAGTAGTAACACTTCTACTCCAGAGAGTAAAAGCGATACCTCTAGTACCACTTCCCCTCAAGGAATAGACCAGTCAAAAGGTTCTTCTTCTACTGGTGATACTAGTACGAGTGGCTCTGGTCAATAATCACTTCTCAAATTTATGCCCACTTGATACTACCCACACACAGCAGGATGTATCAAGTGGGACAATTCTTAAGAAAGATTTCTGAATTATTGCGACAAATTAATGGTGTTCAAGTTTAGTAAACACACAACCGATGTTCCAAATAGGATGCTAAATTAAGAACAAGGTACAAAAAGGTTAAAAGTTAGTTAAACAAAACCTTGAGATTGGAGCCTGTACCTCCTGCTCTAATATCCTTGCAATCATAATTTCGGTTGACGCATCTTGTGAAAGTGTTTTGCCTTGAGTTTATTGATTTTGTGGAGGTTTTTGAACGTACAGCCAGAAATGCCTGCCTATTGGAATCGATGATGCTCAATGCTGAATAGTAATGATTGCAAATATTGTCCACCTTATTTGAGCGATTTTCCTCTGTTTTCTCAATTTCCTCGAACTATTGCACCTTTAATAACCGCCAAAAGTTACTGATATGTGTCCATCGTAGCTTTTGGCGGTTCTAGTTGTAAGTAAACGTGAGTTCGACGGATAGGAAAGCACAAAAAGCTTGCTATGTATGAATTTACTCAACTGATTATACAAAAAGGCGATCGCGACGATTGATTGAGAATCGGTAAAAAAGTGACAAAAAATGCCGAGACTAAAAATATCTAAGAAAAATCAAGGTCTCGGCTATGTCTACCATTGTATCTCGCCTCGATATCACACAAATTTTCTGCGACGTAGATGATTTCTGTAACCAATGGGAAAATCTGTGGCGGCAAGTACCACACTTGCCATCGACAACAGGAGAAAGGCGTAGCACTTCCCGGATGCATCTATCGGAAGTAATGACGATTGCGATCGCCTTTCATGGTTCGGGCTACCGGACATTCAAAGAGTTTTATACGTTGCATGTATTACCTAGTTGGCGTAATGCATTTCCAAACCTGGTCAGCTACACGAGGTTTGTAGAATTGATGCCCTGGAGTTTAATGCTATTGTGC